>NZ_JBSFHC010000010.1:0-279773 GCF_053596835.1 Streptomyces sp. NPDC001606 | reverse complement strand
TCCAGGTCGTTCGTACAGTGGCGCGCTCCACCTGGACGCCAGGAACCACGCCTGCTCCACGGTGTGTGGGTCGACGGCGTACGGGATGGGAGCTGAGGTAGTGGTGGCTTGGGAAGGACACACGAGTCTCCACCGATTCGCCTCCAGACTGATCATTCAGCAGTCGGAAGATGGCCCCCGAGCGTCTCCCGCGCTCCGTCGATGAACCGACGTTGGAGATCACCTCGACGACCAGAGAAGGTCGCGAACCCATCACTTAGGCGGACAAAGAGTGGCAGATCGCCGGTCTACCCTGTGACCTCAGCTAGGTAGTCGCATTCCTCGGCAGCGAGGCCACTCAGTTCCCTGGCTGCCTCAGCAACATCAGGCGGTCCTTCGAGTAAGACGCCGGGTAGCGCCCTCCAGAGTTGATCAGTCAGATCATGTATACGCCGGATACGGTCAGAGTCGAGCGACGAAGGTTCGTCAATCCAGAGGGCAGTCGCTGTCTGGTCGACCTGAACAGCGAGATCGAGGAAGCGGACATAGGCCTCACGTCGGACCTCGCGATGTCGGACAGCGCGTTGCTCAGAGCGCTCTTCTCGGGCTTGTTGCGCCTGTTCCCGGGTCTGCCGACGAACGCCCCAGAAGGCGAACCCGCCGGTGACTGCCCCCGCAGACAAGGTGGAAATTGCCGTGATCAAGGCGACAGCTACGGTGTCATTCACGGACGCCAGTCTGCCTTGCTGACCAGGTGAGGCCGCCCACAACGTACGTGATCTCTCCACTTGGGACGCTACCGCCCCAGCGGGCCACTCCAACTTGGAGCGAGCGTCGGTGCGGAGGGGCTAGCTTGCCTTCGTGACCTCAACATCGAACCCGCTCTGGCAGCGTTATGAACTGTCCGTTCGCGAGATGCTGAAGGCGTTGGACCCTGACGCCACGGTTGTCCACGACGAACATGTCATGGGGCGCTTGAGCGGGACGCGACGACAGGTGGATGTTCTGGTGACTGGGAAAGTACTGGGCCTGGAGATCACTGTTGCCGTTGAATGTAAGCGCCACCAGCGGCCGTCCAGCATCGAGGTCGTGGACCAGTTCATAGGCAAGATTCTGGATATTGGAGCCGACCGAGGGATTCTCTACTCGTACTCGGGGTTCTCAAGCAGCGCAGTGTCCCGGGCCGTCGGGTCATCCAACCCGAGCGTCATGACCATCGCGCTCGACACACCAGAGATCATCGAGCGTGCGGCTCCGGGTTACCCGGCTGACCTCCTGGTCCAGGACCAAGCACCTCAGTGGCTGGAGGAGATGGACGAGGACGCCTTCCGGCGCTTCCTCACCGAGGGGGAGTGGTCCAAGTTCTGGTCCTAGTCCACGCCCCGTGATCGTTCCGGGCCCATCGCCGGCCGCCGTGGCACACCAAAGAAGGAAGTGTTTCGGTCATGAACGGTCAGGAGTGAGCACGAATTGCCACTCGTCATCTCATCACGCCCCTAAACCGCTATAACCGTCATCAGCACTCCGCACCATTGGTACGGCCCGCTTCATGCTGCGGGCCTCGCAGGGGGAGGAATCGCGGCGTGGCCAAGCGGATGGATGTTGGTCGTAGTGGCTGGCGAACCAACGCCAAGCACAACATGCTGAATCAGCTGATCGGCCAGGAGGTCGGGGCCAGCCCGCGCCTGCCGAAGGCGCCTCGAAGACTTGTGTGGTTCGATCTCACAGCTGGTGACGCAGCGGTCCCCGGCGACGAAGAGTGGCGCCGTTCCTGCTCGCCAGGCATCCTCGCCTATCACGCCTCGAAGTCGCAGCTCCCCGTAGTGGTGAACCTGTACGAGATCAACCCAGAGACTTACGGGCGTCTGCTGGCGAACCTTGCCGTGAAGCTGCCCGAGTTCGGCTACCGGAAGGAGGAACCGAACCGCTGGCGGTGCGGACGGTCGGTCCTACAGGTCTTCAATCAGAGCGGCGTAGACGCGGACATCGGCGACGTCCGTTCGTATGACGCTGTCTTTGTGATCAATGACCCAAACTCGATCACGGAGTGGGCCATGAGGATGTCTTTCTCCCGTGAGATCAGCAGCCGCAACGTGACCTTCTTCCGGAGCCTCACGACCATGGGGTGCAACGCTAGCGGCTTGAAACGAAACAAGGAAACGCGGCGCACCCGTATTGAATGTGTTGACCGGGTGGGTGCCTTCCAGAGGAGCGTCCCTCGTTTTCGAGACCTATGCTTCGCTGCGATCATCCGTGACGACGCCCAGTGGGCGTACCTCATCGAGACGTCTGACAAGTGGAGAGAGAAGACTGAGCAGCTTGTGAGGGGCGCGTTCAAGAAGTACGACCGGGGGACATCGATCAGCTGGTACCGGACGGCGGCAGGGCAGTTCCGTGGAGACATGCTCCGACTGTTCCTGACCAAGGCCGAACGCGAAGGCATCCGCGGCCATGAGGACCGCTGGCTGACTGCTCCCCTTGTTCAACGAATCGAAATGATCGGGGCGTCCGAAGAGGCCCCAGTGCCAGAGGCTCCCGTACAGATGGGCCTCTGGCCTACCGATGTTGAGGACACTCCTGCATGAGCACCCTTGGCCCCTTCGAGGTCCACCCCTTCGCCGACGTCTTCCCTCTAATTGAAGGGGAAGAGTTCGACGACATGGTCCTGGATGTGAAGCGCAATGGCCTCCGGGATCCGATCCTGCTCAACCATGATCGTACAGTTCTCATTGATGGCCGGAACCGATACCGCGCCTGCGACGCCGCAGGAGTGGAAGCAGAGTTCGAGACCCTGCCGGCGGGCTGCTCAGAAGCTGAGATCCTGGACCTGATCGTCTCCAAGAACATCGCGCGGCGCCAGTTGACTGCGGGACAGCGGGCCTTCTTGGCACTTGAGTACGAGAAGGCGTTCGCTGAAGAGGCGAAGGAGCAACAGCGCGAAGCTGGCCGCCAGACCCTCCAGGCGTTGAAGCAGCGGCAAGGAGACGACGAAGATTCGCCGCTTGTGGCGGATCCGCCACAAGCGGCAGACCGAGAAGAGGCCAAGTCCCGCACCAAGGCCGCACGAGCGGTCGGTGCTTCTCCACGCGCAGTGCAGCGCGCCAAGTCCGTCGAGACGTACGCGCCGGAGCTGGTGGAGAAGGTTCGCTCAGGGGCCATGCCGCTGGACCAAGCAGAAAAGCAGGCTCGGCAACGACGCAAAGAGATGGCGGAGAAGGCTCCGGTTGAGAAGCCCACCTCCATGATGCTCACTCTCCGTACACATGACGGCAGGGAAGTCGAGTACGCCAAGCCCGAAGGTAAGGCGACCTTCAACCAAACCGACGGGGACGGAATCTCGTGGGCACGGTGGTCGTGGAACCCCATCACCGGCTGCCTGCACGGGTGTGACTACTGCTATGCGCGGGAGATCACTCTGCGCTTCAAGCAGGTGAATCCTGCCGGCTTCACGCCGTTGTTCCATCACGAACGCCTGCTGGCGCCCGCTAACACGAAGATCCCAGAGCAGCATCTTGATGATCCTTCCTGGCGACGAGTCTTCGTGTGCTCCATGGCGGACCTCTACGGGCGTTGGGTTCCTGAGGAGTGGCTCTTGGAGGTGCACTCGGCCATGCTCAGTAACCCGATGTGGGAGTACCTGCTGCTGACGAAGTTCCCTGCCCGGTACAACAAGGTCGACCTCCCACCGTCAGCCTGGGTCGGCACGAGTGTTGACGAGCAGAAGCGCGTACGGATCGCCGAGGATGCCTTCCGGCAGATTGAAGGCGTCAAGGTCAAGTGGTTGTCCTTGGAGCCGCTCAAGGAGCCTCTGGAGTTCAGCGACCTCTCCATGTTCGACTGGGTGGTCATCGGCGCGCAGACAGAGACCTGGCAGGGGGAAGGTGTGGATCGCAAGCAGGTTCCTGCCTTCGCTCCGCCCTTCGACTGGGTGACTCGTCTAGTGGCGCAAGCCCGGGAAGCCGGCTGTCGTGTGCATCTAAAACCAAATTTGGTGAACGGTCGCCCCGGGATGCAACTGCCCGATGAGTACCCTGTGTAGCGACATCTCCACCAACGGTACACGTGTGACTTGAGGGTGCGCTGGGTCGCCCTGTCAAGAGGGAGCCTGAGTATGACACCAACGGCTGACACCAACAGGCGCGGACAGCGGCGACCGGATCCGGTTCTCAGCGGACACCCGACCCAGGACGGCAGGGAGTTAGCCGGTGTCGTCGGCTCCCCTTGATCGACCTGATAAGGATGAGGCCACAGGTTCAAATCCTGTTAGCCCCACCAACGAAAAGACCCCCGGTCCATTGGGCCGGGGGTTTTTGACACCCATGCTTGAACGGCGGGACGTTCACGTCAGCAAGCCGTGTCCGTGCCGTGGCGGACGGCCAGGAGGGCCACGTCGTCGTCGTTGTCCGGTGGGCGGGCCCGGGCCAGGAGTTCGTCGGTGAAGGGGTCCAGGGGGCGACCGGCCAGGGCTGCGGCGTGCCGGCGCAGCCGGTCCAGGCCCTCGTCCAGGGTGTGGCCCGGGGACTCGATCAGACCGTCGGTGTAGAGGACCAGGGTCGAGCCGGGTGGCAGTTCCGCCGTTGCGTCGGGGCGGGGTTGCTCGGGGGTGACGCCCAGGAGGATCCCGTGGCCGTCGGTCAGATAGTGGGCCTCACCCTCGCTGGTGACCAGCAGGGGAGGCGGATGGCCCGCGTTGGTCCAGGACAGCTCGCACCGGCCGTCGGGTGTCTCGCTCATGCGGGCGAAGATCAGCGTGGCCATGGAGACCTCGGCGATGTGCAGGGTCGCCTGGTCGAGCCATTCCACGATCTTGCTCGGTGGTTTCTGCTGGGACACGGCGTACGCCCGGAGCATGTTGCGCAGCTGGGCCATGCCGGCCGCGGCCTCCAGGTCGTGGCCGACGACGTCCCCCACGGCGAGTGCGGTGGTGCCGTCCGTCAGGGTGAACGCGTCGTACCAGTCGCCGCCGACGTGGGAGGCGTCCGGCGCGGGCAGGTAGCGGGCGCTCATGCTGCGGCCGGGCGAACGCGGCAGCTTCGGCAGCAGATGGCGCTGCATGGTCTCGGCGACCTGGCGCTGGCGCTGGTAGAGGCGGGCGTTCTCCAGAGCGAGGCCGGCCCGCCGGGCGATGTCCTCCAGCAGGGCGGTCTCCGCCGCGGTGAACCGCTCGGGCTGGTCGGCGCGGCCCAGCGTGAGGGCGCCCATCACCTCGTGCAGGCTGCGCAGCGGGACCACGGTGGCCGAGTGCATGCCGGTCACCTCGAACAGGCGCCGCTGTTCCACCGCGATCCCGGAGTCGGGCGGGCCCTGATAGGTCTCGGGGCCGGCCATGGAGGACGCGACGCCGCGCAGGGCGAGGGAAAGGGGCATCGAGGACTCCTGCGGCACCGGCGGCATGGGCCCCTGGAGGTCCTCCCGGAACACCACGGTGCCGTTCTCGGCGTGGGCGACCGCGAAGCGCCGGACTTCGTCCCGTTCGCCGATCAGGTCGATGACGCTCCAGTCGGCGATCCGGGGCACCACGAGGCTGATCAGGCGGCGCAGCGCCTCGTGGATGTCCAGGGTGGAGGTGAGCAGGGTGGTCGTCTCGGCGAGCAGCGCGAGCCGTTCCAGTTCGGAGAGGCGTCCGCCGGCCGGTGGCCGCTGGGCGGGGCGCGTGGGGCGCCCCGGGGAGTGGAAGAGGACGAGCGTGGCCGCCGGGCGGACGGGCGTGACCAGCCATCCCACCGGCAACAGCGTGCCGTCTCCGCGCTCGAACCACTCGTCCTCACCCTGCTCCGTGTGCCCGCCGAGCGCGCTCTGCCTGAGGCGGCACTGGACCAGCGGCACGGGCTCCCCGCAACCGGTGCGGTGCAGCAGATCGTGGGCGTCCCGGCCGACCAGATGATCGGCGGGCCGGGCCAGGAGCTGTTCGCCACGCGTGTTGACGGCGACGATCACCCCCTGCTCGTCCGTCAGGTAAGCACCCGTGCCGAGGCTGTCGAGTGCCCGCGCAACCGCTTCCTGTGAACCGACCGGGCCCGTCATCGCCGCCTCCCGTCACCAGAGACTCCCGCCGGACTCCCGCCCCGGAGATTGCCTGGGCCGCCGCTGATCCGGGTTCCCGCTGGGACACTGCTTACCCGACCTGCTGTTCGTCGAGGCCGAGTCGTGGTGACCGGGGCATGAAAAGACCCGACCGCTGGCGACGGGGGATGCACCAGCGATCGGGCTATGGCCAAGGGTAACAACTTTGGGCGGTCCGCGGGGCCAAGTCGGAGGGAAATAAGGCGGGTTGGCCGATCATCGACCACACGGAGGGTCGTAGGAGAGGCGCGGGAGGTACTCGTGCCACTTCTCCGGGGTGAGGACGCCGCGGGTCACCGAGCAGATGTGCCGGATCGCCGCCTCGTCGTCCAGGCTCCACAGCCGGACCGTGTCGGTGCCGCTGGACACGCCCAGGACGCGGCTGCCGGGGCTGAACGCCAGGAAGTTGCCCGTCTTGGCGTTGGGGGTCATCGACTGGCCGATCGGGGCGGCCGCGGCGGGGTCGGTGACGTTCCACAGCCGGACCGTGTTGTCGTTGCCGCCGCTCGCCAGCGTGCTGCCACTCTGGCTGAAAGTCAGCGAGGTGACGGCCTCGGTGTGCCCGGTGAGCGGGGCGCCGAGCGCGCTCGCGGCGGTCGGGTCGGTGACGTTCCACAGCCGGACCGTGTCGTCGTCGCTGCCGCTGGCCAGGGTGTGCCCGTCCGGGGTGAAGGCGAGCGAGTTGACGGGGCCGGAGTGTTCGGCGAGCGGCCGGCCGAGCGGCACCGGGCGGGCCGGGTCGGTGACCCGCCAGAGCCGGATGGTGCTGTCCGCGCTGCCGCTGGCCAGGGTGCGGCCGTCCGGGCTGAAGACCAGGGCGTTGACATAGCCGCGGTGCCCGGTGAGCGGGGCGCCGAGGGGTGCGGGGCGGGCCGGGTCGGAGACGTTCCACAGCCGTAGCGTGTGGTCGTCCCAGGCGGTGGCGAGGGTGCGGCCGTCCGGGCTGAACGCGAGCGCGTCCGGGCCCATGAAGCGGGTCGCCAGGACCAGCGGCGGTCCGGCGACGACCGGGTGGGCCGGGTCGGTGACGTTCCACAGATAGATCCGGCGGGCGCCGGTGAGGACGGCGAGGGTGCGGCCGTCCGGCGAGAAGCGCAGGTCGCGCGAGCCGTCGTCGGCCCGCATGAAGGGCTTGCCCAGCGCCACCGGCCGGCCGGACCGCGTCACGTTCCACAGCCGGAGCCTGCCGTCCCGGGCGGCCGTGGCGAGGACCCGCCCGTCCGGCCGGAAGGCGGCACTGCGGCCGATCATGTCCGAGGCCGGGACCGACCACAGGCGCACCTTGCTGTCACCGCTGCCGGTGGCGAGGGTGCGGCCGTCCGGGCTGAAGCCCAGCGCGTACATCTCCCCGCTGCTGCCGGTGAGCGGCTCGCCGATCTGCGAGGGGGACGACGGGTCGCTGACGTTCCACAGGCTGGCCGTGGAGTCGGCGCTCGCCGCGGCCAGCCGTCCGCCGTCGGGGCTGAACGCCACCGACCAGATGGGGCCGGTGTGCCCGGTCAGCGGCTGGCCGAGCGGGGCCGGGTGCGCGGGGTCGGTGAGGTCCCACAGCCGGATGGTGTCGTCGGCGCTGCCGCTGGCCAGGGTGTGGCCGTCCGGGCTGAAGGCCACCGAGTGCACGATGTCGGTGTGGCCCCGGAGGACGGCCGGCAGCGCCTTGGGGTGGCGCGGGTCGGCCGTGTTCCACAGCAGGATCGTGTCGTCGTCGCTGCCCGCGGCGAGGAGCCGCCCGTCGGGGCTGAACGCCACCGAGCGCACGGCGGCGGTGTGCCCGTGCAGCGCCTGGAGCTGCCGCGCCCGGTGCGGGTCGGCCACGTCCCACAGCCGTACCGTGCTGTCCTCGCCGACCGAGGCCAGGGTGTGGCCGTCGGGGCTGAAGGCGACCAGGTAGATCGTGCCCTTGTGACCGGTGAGCGGCCGGCCGACGGGGGACGGGTGGGCGGGGTCGGTCACGTCCCACAGCCGGATGGTGCCGTCGTCGCCGGCGCTGGCCAGCGTGTGGCCGTCCGGGCTGAAGACCGCGCTGCTCACCCAGCTGGTGTGGCCGGTGAGCGGGATACCGAGGGGCTTGGGGCGGCTCGGGTCGGTGACGTTCCACAGCCGGACGGTCCGGTCGTAGCTGGCGGTGGCCAGCGTGTGGCCGTCGGGGCTGAAGGAGGTCAGGTAGACCGCGCCGGTGTGCCCGGACAGCGGGGTGGCCAGCGGGGCGTTCACGATGGAGATCAGCCTGCTGTACGTGCCCTCGTCGTCGGGGCGCAGCCGGTGGGCGACCAGGTCCAGCTGGGCGGCGAGCGAGGGGTCCGTGCGCTGCGCCCGGTCGGCTTCCGCGAGCACCTGTTCGAACACGGCGTCGTCCCGCTGCTGCCAGGCGATCACGGCCGTACCGCCGGCGAGGATCGCCAGCACCACCAGCGCCGCCACCGCGGCCCGGCTGATCCACACCGTGCGCTTGCGCAGCCGTACCGAGGCGGCGAGGAACTCCACCGCGCTGCGGGTCAGATAGGTGTCCCCGGCCGACCGCGCCCAGCTGCGGGCCTGCTCCAGCCGGGAGCCCCGGTACAGCAGCGAGGAGTCCCGGCCCGAGTCCTCCCAGGCCCGGCCGTCCTCCTCCAGCCGCTGGCGCAGCAGATGGTCGTTGCGGTTGTCGTCGATCCAGTGGCGCAGCCGCGGCCAGGCGTGCAGCAGCGCCTCGTGGGTGATCTCCACGGTGTCCGCGTCCAGGGTCACCAGCCGGGCCTGGACCAGCGCCTCGAGGGACTCCTCCGTCTTGCCGGGGTCCGCCGACTCCTCGGCCAGCTGGCGCCGGGTGCCGCGCCGCCGGGTGGCCTGGGTGTCCTCGCCGAGCCGGACCAGGCGCAGCAGCAGCAGCCGGGCGGCGGACCGGGCGGCCGGGTCCAGGCCGGACCAGGCGCGCTCGGCGGTGGCGGCCACCGCGCCCTGGATGCCGCCCGCCGCGCGGTAGCCGGCCAGCGTCAGCTTTCCGGCCTTGCGGCGCTGCCAGGTGGCCAGCAGGGCGTGCGAGAGCAGCGGGAGCACACCGGCGTCGTGCGCCCCGCGCGGGCCGTCGGCGCTGACCTCGCGCACGATCAGCTCGGCGAGCCCCGGCTCCAGCTCCAGGCCCACCGCCTTGGCCGGGCCGGTCACCGCCTCGCGCAGCTCGCCGCTGGTCAGCGGGCCGAGCACCATGTGCCGGTGCTGGAGCGCGTCGGACAGCTCCGGATAGCCGAGGCACTGCTCGTAGAAGTCGGCGCGGATGCCGAGGACGACCAGGACGGGGGCGTCCGCGGAGGCGTCGGCGGGCGGGGTGCAGGCGGCGTGCAGAAGCTGGATGAAGGTACGGCGGTCCGCCTCGTCCGGGCAGAGGGTGAAGGCCTCCTCGAACTGGTCCACCACCACGACCGGTCGGCAGGCGGACGAGGTTTCCCGGTCCGCCCATGCGGTGACGGCCTCGCGTACGGCGGCGGCGATCTCCGGGGCGTCACAGCCCGGCACGGCCGGGTTCCGGGATGCCTCCCGCTCCGCTTCGCGTGCCTTCGTGGCGACCGGGCCGAGGTCGGGGATACGGCGCACCAGCTCGGCGAGCGGGTCGGCGCCGGGGACCAGCTGGACGACCAGGCCGTGCGGGGCGGGGGGTGCTGTTGTGGTGGTGCCGCCCGGGGCGGCGGCGGGGGCTTCGGCGGCCGTTCCGGCGTCCGCGGAGGTCCCGCCTCCGCCCCCGGCCGGTGCGGTGCCCGCCGGATCGGGGCGGCCGGTGCCGGTGATGCCGTTCAGGCAGCCGTCCCGGACCACGGGGACCAGACCGGCGTTCAGCAGGGAGGACTTGCCGGCGCCCGAGGCGCCGACCAGCATCACCAGCCCGCCGGTGCGCGCGGCGGCGCGGAGCTGCTCGACGAGCGCGTTGGTGCTGCGTTCGCGGCCGAAGAACCAGCGGGCGTCCTCCTGCCGGTACGGGGCCAGCCCGCGGTACGGGCACACGCCTCCGCTGAGGGGCGGCGCCTGGGCCGGTGGCGGCTGGTTCTGCTCCTCGGCCGATCCGGCGGCCACCGGACGGTCGCCGACCGGGTCGGCCAGGGCGCGTTCCCACAGCCGCTGCCAGTGGCCGATGTCGTAGAGCCCGCTGGAGACCGGGGTGGGCCGGGCGCGCCGGGCCTCCGGGATCAGGATCTGGAGGACGGCCGCCAGGGCGGCGAACTGGGCCGGCACGTTCTTGGCACGGCGCCAGTCGCTGATCCGCTGGGCCGACACCCGTACGGGCCGGCCGCGCTCGTCGACACGCTGGAGCCGTACGACCGACTCCGCGACGCTCTTGAGGGGAGGGTTTCCGGCCTCCTTGTACAGCAGCGCGAGGCGCTCGGCGAAAGCTGTGCGTGCCCCTGAGTCGGAACCCAAGGTCCCACCCCTTACTTCCCCCCGCATCTGGACGTCCGGACCGGAAAACTCACCTTATACGCCTGACCTGCGGATAAGGCCTGGACCGGACACCGGAATCTCCTCGTGGGCCGGAACAGATGGCAGGATCGCAACCCCGGTAGCGGGACGGTCACGGACCGTCCGAACAGGCCACCGGCTCAGTGCTCGAAAGAGGCAGCCCATGGCGCCGAATGTTCTCGGTCAACTTCTGTCGATGCCGAACGCGGGGAGCGACGACCGCTCCATGGGGTGAGCCCATGGGGGTCGCCCGGAGATGTTTCGCCCCCTTTGCTTCGACCCGTGCCGTTTCGCCGACCAGGCACGGGCCGACGCTCCTGCACCGTTCGGTACCGGTCCCCACGAGGGGAGGGACCGGTACCGGACGGGCGGGAGAAACCACTGAGTCCCGCTAGGGGCGAGGCTCCGGCCAGCCCGCCGCGCGTGCCGCCGTACGGGCGTCGTGCTCGGCTCGCTCGGCGGCGGCGTTCCGCGTCGGATCCTGGCCCGGCGCACTGCCGCCCGCCGCGGCCGCGGCCGCCAGGGAGGCCGCCAGCGCCGCCCGCAGGGCCGCCGCCGCCTCGGATGCCCCGCCCGGACCGGATGCCCCGGATGCTCCGACCGAACCGGGTTCGTGCCCCGACGCGGCCAGTTGGGCGGCCAGGGCCGCGCCGGCGGCGGCGTTGCGAGCGCAGCGGGCGTCGGCCGCGGGGTCCGGTGCGGCCGCGGCCAGCGCGGCGAGCGACCGTTCCGTCAGCCGCAGCGCGCTCGCGGCCCTGGCGGCCAGGTCCCTGGGCACGGTCTCGGCGGCTTCCCGGCCGACTCCGGCGTACCGGCACGCGGCGACGGCACGGGCGTAGGCGCTGTGCGCCCGGGCCCGGTGGGCCGCGCACACGGCGGCCTCGCTCGCGGCCCCCGCGCTCTCTTCCGTTGTCTCTGAGCTCATCCTCGGCCTCCCTCTCGGTCCGTCCCGGGGCGGGCGTGGGCGCGGGCAGGGTGTCACGCCGGCCGTGAAGAGGCCAGAAGAACGCCATGGCTATCTGACGGTATGTCAGCTACGGTCGCCCTCCGGCCGTCCCCCCAGAGCCTGTGTGCCGGGGAGAGAAGGGGTGAGTGAGGGATGGAGAGCAGTCCTGCCTGCCCGCGACCGTCCGGCGAGCCGCGCTGGGTCGCGCTGTTCCACCGGCCCGCCCGGGGATCCGGCGATGGTTCCTGGAACGTGGGCGCGCAGTCGCCGTACCGGGCTCCCGTGCTGTACGCGGTGGGGGACATGACCCGGACCCTGCGCGCGCGGGGGGAGGAGGTGACGGTCGCGCTGTGGGGGCCGCGCGAGGGCGCCTGGCACCGCTACGACGCCCAGGCCGCCGCCGCCCATCGGTCCGGGCCGCCCGCTCCGCACGCCCCAGCCCCAGGCTCCGCCCCGGCACCCGCCCGGTTCGCGGAGCGCATGGCGGGCCGTCGGCACCAGGTGCTCGTCGCCGGGCTGGCCAAGGCGGGCCTGTACGAGCTGGGGCCCGAGGACGAGGCGGCGGTCCGGGCGCTGGCCGACCGGCTCGACGAGCCCACGGTCCGCCGGGTGGCCCACTGGCTGTCGGCCGCGGGCGGGGAGCGGTAGCCGGAGGGCGGGAAGGACCGCGCGGGGCCGCTCGGTTCGGTGTGTCCTCCGCCGGGCAGTGACGTCCTGGAAGTCAGGCAGTCAGGAAGTCACCGCTGAGGGCTGGAGGATGCATGAAGGTCTCCGTCGACCGCTCGCTGTGCTACGGCTCCGCCGAGTGCGCGCACCGGGTGCCGGCCGTGTTCGCGTTCGAGGACGGGTACGGCGTCGTACGGCCCGGACGGGAGGAGTCGGGCGGCGCGCCGGAGGTGTTGGAGGCGGCCGAGCGGTGCCCCTCGCAGGCGATCCTGCTGACGGAGTGAGCCGAGGGCTCCTCGGGGGCATGGCGTCCGGGCATGGCGTCCGGGCATGGCGTCCGGGCATGGCGTCCGGTCCGGGGTGCCCGGTACAGCGCGAGACCCCCGGCCGAGCCCGGCCGGGGGTCTTTCCGTGTCGACTGGTGCGTACGCAAGTCGCCTGGGTCGAGACGTTGCGGTACTGCGGGTGAGCCGGGGGTCAGCAGGCCAGGGGTGCCGACCGCTGGTCGTCCGTCCGGTGTCCGGTCCCGGTCGCGGAGGGATGGGCGGGCTCCTGCGGGTCGTCCTGGGCGTTCTCCTGCGTGCCGGGCAGTCCCCGGCGCCGGCAGCGGGGGGTCTTGCCGTGGGCCTCGGCCCGGATCCGCTGCTTCATCGTGGGGGGCAGGGCCTTGCCGTGGGACCAGGCCCAGTGGCGTGGTGCCGGGATCGTCGGGACGGTCCTGGTCGCGGTCTTCGTCGCGGTGCTCGTTCCGGTGCCGGTGTTCTCGGTCCGGGGTGTGGCCGCCGCGGCCGTGGCGGTCGTGGCGGAGGCGAGTCCGAGCGCCGTGCACAGCGCGAGGAAGGCGGTGACGATGGCGGTCCACAGCTTCATGACCTTGTTCTGGGTCATGGCCCCTCACTTTCGGGTTGGGCGATTTGCGTACTTTCCTCATGATGTGTATGCGGATCGCGAAGTGGTGGACCGACGCCCGTGGCGCGGCGATGTTCAGATGAACACCACTCGGATGGCCGTAAGAGGCCCGCAAAACCCCTGAAAGCTGGCGAGAGTGAGCGAAGGGGGAGCAAAAGTGACCGTCCGTGGGGGTGTGATCACCCTCCGATCGGAACGGTGCGGGGCGTGCCTACTGGGCTCCCGCGGGCGGGAGTTGGGGCCCGACGTAGGTCACCGATCGATATCGGTCGGTGTGTATAGTCGGGCGCCAGAGGTCCCCTACGTCAACGAAAGACGAGGTCGCGCGGTGAAGAAGCTGCTCCTGGTCGCACTGGCCGCCATCGGCGGTCTCCTCGTGTACCGCCAGATCCAGGCGGATCGCGCCGAGCAGGACCTGTGGACGGAGGCGACTGACTCCGTGCCCACGGGTTCGTGAGTACCGACACCAGAATCTGACCAGGACCCCGGCCGCCGTCGCGGCCGGGGTCCTGTGCTGTTCCGGGCTGGCGGCTCGCGGCTCGCGTTGCGAGGTCGCGGAGGGTGGGGTACGGCGGTGATCGGGGGCGGTGTGCGGGGCAACGTGCTCGCGGGGTGTTTCGGACGGACGTGTGCGTTGTCCGGATGGCGCAGTGACACACGGGGCAGGATGGGCCGGTGACTGCGGCGGCCGGGCGGTGAGCGACAGGGGGTGGCGCGTGCGGGGGCGTACAGCGTGGTCGAGGCGGGGCGGCCGGCGTTCGACCACTCGCGCCGTTCCGGCCGTTCTGGCTGTGCTTACCGTGCTGACCGGACTGCTCGTCGGGGTGTCGGCCGGGCCTGCCGTCGCCGCGCCGTCCGGACCGGGGCCGTACGCCTTCGCGCCCGGCGCCCGGAGTGTCGAGGGCGCGGCCGGACGGGCGGACGCCGGGCAACTCGCCCCCGGCCGCACCTACCGCAGCCGCCTCCCGGCGCACGGCACCCTCTCCTACCGCCTGGACCTCACCGCCGCCGACACGGCCTACGTCCCGGTCACCGCCGTACCCCCGGCGGACGCCACCGTCTCCGCCACCGACGGCATCCGGGTGTCCGTGCAGGACGCGCGCGGCACGCCGTGCTCCTACTCCGCCGCCCGCTTCGGCGCCGCGATCAGCCCGCGGCCGGTCACCGCACTGGGGCGGCGGGAGACGGACAGGACGGTGTGCCAGGGCGCCGGGACGTACTACGTGGTGGTCGAACGCCTCGGCACCGCCGTTACCGGAGCGGTCGGCGGGAACGGGGCGGCGGCGCGGCCCTGGGATCTGGAGATCGCGCCCGTCACGGAACCGCGCCTGGCCCGCCCCGGACCCACCGGCGCGCCGCGGACCTGGGACTCCGCCACACCGGAACCGCTCGGCGGCGAGCCCCGCGACCGCTCCGGCGGCGCCGGCTTCGCCTGGGCCCGCTCCCTCGGCCCGGGCGTCTGGCGTACCGCCCTGGTGCCCGGCGCGACCCAGTTCTACAAGGTGCCGCTGGACTGGGGGCGGCAGCTGCACGCCTCCGCCGAGCTGGCCGGCTCCCCCGGCCACGGCTATGTCGGCGGCGCCCTGACCCTCTCCCTGCACAACCCGGTGCGCGGCCTCGTCGACGACACCTCCCTGGGCTACACCGGCACCCCGAAGTCGGCCGCCCTCCCCCCGCTCCCGCCGGTGGCGTACGCCAACCGGTACGCCGTCCCCGCCGCGGTGACCTCGGTCCGCTTCGCCGGGGACTACTACCTGGTGCTGCACCTCAGCGAGCGGGTGGCGGCCACCTTCGGGCAGGGGCCGTTCGCCGTGACGCTGCGGGTCCGGCTGTCCGGGGCGGCGCAGGCCGGGCCGGAGTACGCCGGGCGGCCGGAGCCGGCCGGCGTCTTCACGGTCACGGCCCGGGACCGTGAGGTGGCGCTTGTCGGGGCCACCGGGGGCGGCACCCGGATGAAGCTGGTCGCGGCCACCGGGATCGGGCTCGGGACCGCGCTGCTGCTGGTGCTCGCGGTGTGGACGCTGGCCGCCCGGCGGGCTCAGACCCGGGCCAGCGCCCAGAAGCCGACCGCGTAACAGGCCAGCGCCAGCAGCAGGATCGGGATCGCGGCCCTGGCCGGAGGCCCGGCCCGGCGGCGGCTCCGGCGCGCTCGCCGGCCGCGCACCGGAGCCACCGCCCGCACCGGAGCCACCGCCCGCACCGGAGCCGCCGCCGGCATCGGTATCGGCGGGGCGAAGGGAGGCGGGGTCCGCGGGTCCCGGGCGGTGTACGCGGCGGTGGGGGGAGTCGGGGAGGAGGGAGTCGCGGTGGGGGGAGTCGCGGGGGGCCAGGCCGGGTGCTGCGCCGGATCGAACGCCGGGTGCCCGTAGGGGGATTGGGAGGCGGGCGGCGGGGTGTACGGCCCGAAGGAAGCGGCCCGCTCCTCCGGGGGCGGCGGCAGCCGGAAGCTGCCGGTGTCGGAGGGGGTCGGCACGTCGGAGACCCGCTCGGAAACCGCGGACCCGGCCGCGCCGGACCCCGTACTGCTTCCCGTGCCGCTGCCCGCGTCCTCGGCACGGTCCCTGAACGCGTGCACCCCGCGGGCCGGTTTGAGCGGGCCCTCGGGTCCGAAACCGGGCGGCAGCGGGCCGAGTTGGTCGAAGACCTCGATCAGCTCGTCGTCCGGGCCGGGCTCCGGCAGGAGTTCCGCGGCGGCGGCGAGGGCCTTGCGCGCGCCGGTGGCGGTGCGGAACCGGGCCGCGGGGTCGGGCTGGAGCAGGCCGGCGACGACCTGCCAGAGCGGTTCGGGGACGCCCTTGGGCGGACCGGGCGTGCCCTGCTCCACGAAGTACTCCACCAGCGCCTTGGCGTCCGGCTTGGCGCCCTGAAGGAGATACAGGGCGACCAGGCCCACGGCGAACAGGTCCGCCGGGTAGTCGGGGTCGGCGCCCAGCATCTGCTCGGGGGCGAGATAGCCCGGCGTTCCCACGACGAGGTTGGTCTCCGTCAGCCGGGGTTCGCCGAGCCGCATGGCGATGCCGAAGTCGGACAGCCGCAGCCGCGGCCGGCCGGTGCCGGTGGCTTCGAGCAGCAGGTTGGCGGGCTTGATGTCACGGTGGACGACGCCCTCGGCGTGGACGGCGGCGAGGCCGGACAGCAGCTGGTCGAGCAGGGTGCACACATAGGCCGGGGGGAGCGGGCCGTAGTCGCCGACCAGGTGGACCAGCGAACCGCCGCCGACCAGGTCCATGGTGAACAGCACCTGGTCGTCGTCGGCGGCCCAGCTGGCCGGGGCGAGGACATGGGGGTGGTCGATCCGCAGCGCCTGCTCGCGGACGAAGCGCAGCAGGGAGTGGGCATCGCGCTGCTGGAGCACCTTTGCGGCCACATAACGGCGTCGGCGGTGGTCCCAGGCGCGCCATACGGCCCCCACGCCGCCGCGTCCGATCGGGTCGGCCAGCTCGTACCGGCCGGCGAAGACCTCACCCATGACAGCCCGACGCTCCTCCCCCTCGGCTCACCCCGGTCCCCCGTGCGGTTACCCCTTGCTTCCCCGGTGATGAGCGATACGAACGCCCCCGTGACGGGCGGTACGCCCGTGGCGTCGCGCCCCGGTGCTCTTCCCCCCGAGCCCCGCGCGGCCGCCTCGGGTCAGTTCTGGTGGGACTGGTAGTGCGCGACCGCGTCCGAGGTGCGCCCGGCGCCGTACACCCGCAGGAACTCGGCGAGTTCGGGGTGGGCGGGGGCGAGGCTGTCGGCGGCCTCGATGATGTCGCCGGCGGCCGCGACCGAGCGCAGCAGCGACTGGATCTCCCGGACCACCCGCTTGACCGTGGGCGCCCCCGAGCTGCTCGTGGTCTGCGTGGTGTTGCTGAGCACGGAGCCCCCCTGTGACTTCTTGATCTCGTCCATCCGCTCGGTCGCCTCGGCGGCGCTGACGCTGCCGTCCGCGACCTGGGCCGCCAGCTCCTGGAGCAGCTGCACCCGCTGGACCACCGCAGGATTGCCGATCTTCGCCCGCTGGCCGCTCATCAGCTGCGACAGCATCGGAGCGGACAGGCCGAGGACCGCCGCGAGACGGGCCTGGTTGAGCCCGAGATCGTCGATGAGCTTACGGAAGAGCGCCCCCAACGGCTCCCCGTACCAGTTCCGCTGGAGCTCCCGCGCTCTGGCGGTGGCTTCCTGCTGTGCGGCGTCCATTGCGTCTCCCCATCGCTTCCCCTAAAAAAACCGCGGTTCGCTCACGCGAACCACGTCGAGCATCTTACGGAGAGTGGTCATCGGCGGGGACCCCCAATCTTTTTGCGGGATACCCGGGGTCACCCGGTACTCTGGTCTGCGGCGCCACCGGAACCCGCTTCCTCCGGTCGGCCGCTCCTTCCCGGGGCCTTAGCTCAGTTGGTAGAGCGCCGTCTTTGCATGGCGGATGTCAGGGGTTCGACTCCCCTAGGCTCCACTCCCTTACACCCCCCTGACCTGCGGAAACGCTGGCAGGGGGGTGTTCTTGTCCCCGCCGTGCCCCGCCCGGGCCGCGGTGTCAGTGCCCTCCCGTAGCCTTCCGGTCACCGCACATCGCCCCGGAGGAACAAGAGACTTGACCGGCCTGCCTGCCTTCCCGCTCCCCTTTCACGCTTCCCGTTCCCTGCCGTACGCGACACCCCGGACGCTGCGGGAGCTCGAGATCATGGAGTGCAGCGCCCACATCCGGGCCAAGCCGGGGTGGTTCGACAAGATGCACGACGTCGGCATCGTCGCCCGGTGGACGCGGGAAGCGCTCGCCCAGGGCCTCACCGAGGCGCAGGTCCGCTATGTGCTCGACGAGCTCGGGCACTACGCGGCGCTGCGGGACGCTCGGACCGGCGTCGAGGTGTCCGCCGTCGACGGGGTGTGGCAGTCGGACACGCTGGTCGACGACGGGCTCAGGGCCCGGCTGCGCGAGGCGGTCCGGGTTCTGGAAGAGGTCCCCGAAGCGGAACGGGACTGGCATCCCGGCTCCGGCGGCCTGGTGCTGGACCTGGTGCATCCGTCGCTGTTCTGCCTGGTCAGAGGGGTGAGCGGCGAGCCGGAGCGGGCCTGGCGGAACCCGACGGACCGGCATGCGCGGTACGAGTTCTCGGAGCGGTTCCAGTGGCTGCCCACGGACGTCGACGTCAGTGACGACGGTGACGTCACCTTCCGGTCGTACGTCAACAACGTCCACCCGGAGAACCACCGGGACCTGGCCGCCGTCCTGCCGGACGTGTTCGCGCGCATGCGCCCGCTCCTGGAGAACGTGCTCACCGATCTGCGCCATCCGCGGCCGCTGCGGATCGAGGTCGATCCCTACGGCTGGTACGCCTCGGAGCCCGAGTATCCGGACAAATCCTCCTACAGTGACAAGGAGGACTACGGCGAAGCCATCCGTGCCTGGGAGACGGCCCGCGACGAGTGGTGGGAGAACCGCCGCCCGGTCGTCCCGGACGCCCCGGCCTTCACGCCGCCGGAGCCGCCCGGGGACGGTGCCCGGGTCGATCTGCGCGGCCGCGGTCTCCAGGTCATCGTCAAGCTCGCCACGATCCATCTCACCCCGGACAAGCCCGAGTACCCCGGCGGTTCCTGGCATGTCGAGGGGATGCTGAACGAGCGGATCGTCTCGACCGCGCTCTACTACTGGGACAGCGAGAACATCACCGAGAGCCGGCTGAGCTTCCGGACCGCGCTCGACGACCCGGAGTACGAGCAGAACGACGACAACGGCATGCGCGAGGTCTACGGCCTGGAGAACGAGGACGCGCTCAACCAGGTACTGGGATCGGCAGCGACCCCGGCGGGCCGCTGCCTGGCGTTCCCGAACGTCCTGCAACACCGGGTCGGCCCGTTCCGCCTCGCCGACCCCAGCCGCCCCGGGCACCGCAAGATCCTCGCGTTCTTCCTGGTCGACCCGGATCAGAAGATCGTCTCGACCTCCGATGTGCCACCGCAGCAGCCGTGGTCCGACACCTCGACCATGACCCTGGAAGAGGCCAGGGGATACCGCGAACAGCTCATGCAGGAACGCAAGTTCTTCGTCGACGAACACAACGAGCAGCTCTACGAGAGGGAGTTCTCCCTCTGCGAGCACTGAGTCCTCTCACTGCGCCCTCTCGCCGAGCCCTCTCGCGGTGCCGGCCGGCTCACCCCCGGTCGTCCCCGTCCCCTTCCTCCTCCGCCTGCTTGGCCTGTACCTCCGGGTCCAGCACCGAGGGTCCGGTGCCGTCCACCGAACTCAGCCGGCCGGTCTCCGGGACCTCCGTCGCGGCCGGCGGTTCGACCAGCCAGTCGGGGTTGGCCTGCTTGTCCCACCACTTCCAGGCCGCGAAGGCGCCGGCCGCCAGCACGGTGAGCACCGCCAGCCCCTTCAGCGCCCGGCCGCGCCGGGACCGGCGGACATTGCGCTCGGCCAGCTTCTGGATCTCCTCGGCCGAGACATGACCGCGCAGCGCGGCCAGCGCGGCGGCACCGCGCAGCGCTGCCTCGTCGTACACGGGCGCGGCCGCGGCCATGGCCTGTTCGATCTTCGGACGGGAGTACTCGGCGGCCTGCTGGGCCGCCTTGCGGGTGCGTACGGCGGCTTCGTGCGCGGCCAGGTCCACCTTGGTCGGCACATGGGTACGAGCCTGCTCCAGACGCGGGGCGAGCCGGGCGTCGTACTGCACGCGGGCCTGTTCGGCGGCCTGCGACACCACGGGCGCCAGCCGTACGCGTGCCTCCTGCGCGTAGTACGCGGCACGCTCCTTGGCCGTGTCGGCGTAGGGCGCCACCACTTCCGCGGCGTGCAGCACGCTGTCCTTCGCCGAGCCGGTCGCGGCGCGCACGCTGTCGATGCGGGTCACGGGTTCCTCCTCCTCGGTGGCGTACGGTATTTCGACTTTCCACCCTTTTACGGATCATGCCTGCCGACAGCCAGTGCGGCATGCGCGGTCGGGCATATGGGTGCCGATCGCTTCGTTCGCCTCCATCACAGGTGAATTCCGGGCAACCGCACCTTCCGTCGACCCTGCCACGAATCGCCGCCGCGCGCCGCCTCACCGGCCGTGTCGGCGCATCTCATGCACCTGATGACCGACGCGCGGCGAGCGTTCCGGGCCGTGCGAGGATCGGGGCACCACAGGAGGACAACGGAAGGCAGACCGTGGCCGAGCAGCTTTACGCCACCCTGAAGACCAACCGCGGCGACATCGAGATCCTGCTACTCCCGAACCATGCGCCGGCCACGGTCAGGAACTTCGTCGAGCTGGCGCAGGGCGAGCGGGAGTGGACGCACCCCGAGACCGGTGTGAAGGGCAAGAACCGGCTCTACGACGGCACGATCTTCCACCGGGTCATCAGCGGCTTCATGATCCAGGGCGGTGACCCGCTGGGCACCGGCATGGGCGGTCCCGGCTACACGTTCAAGGACGAGTTCCACCCGGATCTCGCGTTCAACAAGCCGTACCTGCTGGCCATGGCCAACGCCGGCCCGGGCACCAACGGCTCGCAGTTCTTCATCACGGTGGCCCCGACCGCCTGGCTGAGCCGCAAGCACACCATCTTCGGCGAGGTCGTCGCCGACGCCAGCCGCAGGGTCGTCGACGCCATCGCGAGCGTCCCCACCAACCCCCGCACCGACCGCCCGCTCGAGGACGTCGTCATCGAGTCGGTCGTCATCGAGAAGCGCTGAGGCCGCTCCCGGCCGCGGATCGCCGGGAGCCGGGCCGCACGGGAACAAAACGCCCCGCTCGTCCGTCAGGATGAGCGGGACATGCATCACGAATGCGAGGGGAACCGATGGACCAGCCCGCAGGCAGCGCGCAGCAGGCCCCTCGCGTGCCCGTGTGCTACCGGCACCCGGACCGCGAGACCGGCATCCGCTGCACCCGCTGTGAGCGGCCCATCTGCCCCGAGTGCATGGTCAGCGCCTCGGTCGGCTTCCAGTGCCCCGATTGTGTGCGCGGAGACTCCGGGGCCGGCCGGGCGGCGGCCGCAGCCCGCCCGCGCACCGTCGCCGGCGGCACGCTGACCGCCGACCCGCGCCTGCTCACCAAGATCCTCATCGGGATCAACCTCGCGGTCTTCCTGGTCCAGACGGTCGTCGGTGACGGCTTCACCCACCGGTTCGAGCTGATCGGCCAGGCCTACGCCCCCGATCTGAACGGGGTGCAGGGCGTCGCCGCGGGCCAGTACTACCGCCTGCTGACCGCGATGTTCCTGCACGGCGGCTATGCCCACATCGCGTTCAACATGCTCAGCCTGTGGTGGATCGGCGGCCCCCTGGAGGCGGCCCTCGGCCGCGCCCGCTATCTGACCCTGTACTTCGTCTCCGGTCTCGCCGGCAGCGCGCTGACCTTTTTGCTGGCCGCGCCCAACCAGCCCTCGCTCGGCGCCTCCGGAGCGATCTTCGGACTGTTCGGCGCGACGGGCGTCCTCATGCGCCGGCTCAACTACGACCTGCGCCCGCTCCTCGCCCTGCTGGTGATCAACCTGGTCATCACCTTCAGCCCCGGTATGAACATCGCCTGGCAGGCCCATATCGGCGGTCTGGTCGCCGGTGTGATCACCGGCTACGCCATGATCCACGCCCCGCGCCAGAAGCGGACGCTGGTCCAGTACGGCACATGTGCGCTGGTCCTGGCCGTGGTGGTCGTCCTGACCCTGGTGAGAACGGCTCAGCTGACCTGATCGACCGGCCCCGGGCGAACCGTTGTCCACAGCGGGTGGCGGATCTTGTGCACACTGTGCGGGCACGCCTGCGCCCCCTGCCGCTCGAATGAGTTCCCGCAGGTCAGGCAGGGGGCGAAGAGATGTGCGAGGGCCAGCTGTGCAGTCGTACCGGCGTCAACCCCCGAGGAGTTATCCACAGATCGTAGTTTCTTTCCCCAGGAACATGTGGACAGAAGCTCAGGCCTGTGGATAACTCAAACGGTCACTCGCCCGCTACTTCCACTGCGTGGAGACACCGAACCCGGCCGCGATGAAGCCGAAGCCGACCACGATGTTCCAGTTGTCGAGTGCGTCGATGGGCAGCGAGCCGTCGGTCACGTAGAAGACCACGATCCAGGCCAGGCCGATCAGGAACATGGCCAGCATGACGGGGGCGACCCAGGCGCGACTGTTCAGCTTGATCGCCTGTGCCTGCTTCGCCGGCGGCGGCGTGTAGTCGGCCTTCTTGCGGATACGTGACTTCGGCACGAGGGTCTCTCCTGTCGATGCGCTGCGTGGCCGCGCAGGTAACTGGGTCGGGCGCGTCCGTTAGCGTAGTGCTTCCGTGGCGCCGAAGGAGATAAGGGTACGTTGAGCAATTCTGCCGACTCCCCCGGGACGGGATCAATGGGTTCCCGCCCCGGCCGTGGGCTGCGCGTCCGGCCGGTGCGGATTCTGACGGCCGCGGTCTTCGCCCTCGCGGGGCTCATCTTCTTCACCAGCTTCGACACCGCCAAGGGCACCGACATCCGGCAGGACGGCTCGCTGCTGAAGCTGTCCGACCTGATCCAGGAGCGCAGCCGCAAGAACAAGGAGCTGGACGACTCCAACGCGGCCCTGCGCCATGGCGTGGAGTCGCTGGCCGAGAGCGACGACGGCAGCAGCAAGGCCCAGGACCGGCGGCTGACCGGGCTGGAGCGCAGCGCCGGCACCCAGCCGCTCACCGGCGACGGCCTCACCGTCACCCTCAACGACGCCCCGCCCAACGCCACCGCCAAGCTCCCCGGCTATCCCGAGCCGCAGCCCGACTACCTGGTCATCCACCAGCAGGACCTCCAGGCCGTGGTGAACGCGCTCTGGCAGGGCGGCGCCCGGGGCATCCGGGTCATGGACCAGCGGCTGATCTCCACCAGCGCCGTGCGCTGCGTGGGCAACACGCTGATCCTCCAGGGCCGGGTCTACTCACCGCCGTACAAGATCACGGCGATCGGGGACCCGGGGCGGCTCCAGAAGGCGCTCGCGGCGAGCAAGGCGATCCAGACCTACATGGTGTACGTCAACGTCTACGGCCTCGGCTGGAAAGTCACCGAGGACGGGACGGTGACTCTGCCCGGCTACTCGGGCACAGTGGACCTGCACTACGCGAAGCCAGTGGAGTAGCCAGGCCCCCGTCAGGAGCCGCCGGTGCGCGTGATCGTGAGGACGCTCAGCGAACTGTGCATCACCGCCGGCACCCTGATCGTGCTCTTCGTCGTGTACGTGCTGTTCTGGACCGGAGTGCGGGCCGACGGCGCGATGAGCGACCAGATCGACCAGCTGCACCGGCAGTGGTCGAGGAGGACCGTGCCGGAGGCCTCCGCCCCCTCGCGCCCCGCGCCGTACCACTACGGCACGGCCTTCGCGATCATGTACATCCCGCGGCTCGGTTTCACGTGGAACAAGCCGGTGCTGGAGGGCACCGGCCGCGACGTCCTGGCGAAGGGCCTCGCCCACTACCGGGGGACGGCCCGGCTCGGGCGGACGGGCAACTTCGCGGTCGCCGGGCACCGGCGCACCTACGGCGACCCGTTCAAGGACTTCCCCCGGCTGCGCCCCGGAGACGCCGTCGTCCTCACGGACGGGACGACCTGGTTCACGTACCGGATCGACAAAGGGCCCTACCGGACGGTTCCCACGGATGTCGCGGTGATCGATCCGGTGCCCGGCGCGTCCGGTTACCGGCGCCCGGGCCGGTATCTCACCCTGACCACCTGCGATCCGGAATGGGGGCACAGCCACCGGCTGATCGTGTGGGCGCACCTGGACTCCACGCAGCCTGTGGAGTCCGGGCCACCGAAGGCCCTGCGCCGTTAGTCTGGTGCGGTACGGCGTGGGTTTCCGGTGCCGTGGCGAAACGGAAGGGACGGCATGTACGGCTGGATCTGGCGGCATCTGCCGGGGAACGCGTGGATGAAGGCACTCATCTCGCTCGTACTGATTCTGGCCGTGGTCTACGTCCTCTTCCAGTACGTCTTCCCGTGGGCGGAACCGCTGCTGCCCTTCAACGATGTGACGGTGGACAACCAGTGACTGCGCGGATTCTCGTCGTCGACAACTACGACAGCTTCGTCTTCAACCTCGTCCAGTACCTGTACCAGCTGGGTGCCGAGTGCGAGGTGCTGCGCAACGACGAGGTGTCGACCTCGCACGCCCAGGACGGCTTCGACGGCGTCCTGCTCTCGCCGGGCCCGGGCACGCCCGAGGAGGCCGGGGTCTGCGTGGACATGGTCCGGCACTGCGCGGCCACCGGCGTCCCCGTCTTCGGGGTCTGCCTGGGCATGCAGTCGATGCAGGTCGCGTACGGCGGTGTGGTCGACCGGGCGCCGGAACTGCTGCACGGCAAGACCTCGCCGGTGGAGCACGAGGGCAAGGGCGTCTTCGCCGGCCTGCCCTCCCCCTTCACGGCCACCCGCTACCACTCCCTGGCCGCCGAACCGGCCACCGTTCCCGCCGAGCTGGAGGTCACGGCCCGCACCCACGACGGCATCATCATGGGCCTGCGCCACCGTGAACTCCCGGTCGAGGGCGTGCAGTTCCACCCCGAGTCGGTCCTGACCGAGCACGGGCACCGGATGCTGGCCAACTGGCTGGTGGAGTGCGGCGACCAGGGTGCCGTGGCGAGGTCGGCGGGGCTGGCCCCGGTGGTGGGCAGGGCCACGGCGTGACCTCGCTGCGCCCCGAGCGCGAGGACTTGTACGGCGGGGAGAGACCGTACGAGCCCTACGGCGGTGCGCCTTACGCCGACCCCCGGACCGCACCGCCGCCCCCCGCGTCCGGGGAGCCGACGGTGGTCCTGCCGCCCGTCGGGGATCAGACGGCCGTCCTGCCGCCCGTTTCCGGGGAGCAGACGATGGTCCTGCCACCCGTTTCCGGGGATCAGACGGCCGTGCTGCCGCCGGTCACCGGCGAGTCGACGGTGGTGTTGTCCCGCATCCGCCCGGCGGCCGGCGGGGACGAGCAGACGATGGCGCTGCGGCTCCCGCTACGGGCCCCTGCGGCCCCAACAGCCCCTCCCGCGGCTGGAACCCCCGCCGGCGGCCGTGCGGCCCGCAGAAAGGCCGCCAAGCGGCGCGGCGGGCGCCACAGCGGCCCGGAGAACGCGTCCCCCGCGTCCCCCGCGTCCTCTGCGCAGCCGGCGCGGCGGCCGCTGTCCCGGGTGGAGGCCCGACGGCAGGCGCGGCTGGCGAAGCCCGGGCCGGCGGTCATCGCGAGCCGGGTGATCGGCGAGGTGTTCATCACCACCGGCGTCCTGATGCTGCTGTTCGTCACCTACCAGCTGTGGTGGACCAACATCCGCGCGCACGCGCAGGCCGGAAACGAGACGCACCAGCTCCAGGACGACTGGGCGAACGGCCGGCGCAACCCGGGCGTCTTCGAACCCGGCCAGGGCTTCGCCATCCTGCACATCCCCAAGCTGGACGTGGTCGCGCCGATCGCGGAGGGCGTCAGCAAGGAGAAGGTGCTCGACAAGGGCATGGTCGGGCACTACGGCGAGCCCCCGCTGAAGACGGCGATGCCCGACGCGAAGACCGGCAACTTCGGTCTCGCGGCGCACCGCAACACCCATGGCGAACCGTTCCGTTACATCAACCGGCTCGTGCCGGGCGACGCGGTGGTGGTCGAGACGCAGGACACGTACTTCGTGTACAAGGTGACCTCGACGCTGCCGGTCACCTCGCCCGCCAACACCAGCGTGCTGGACCCCGTACCCAAGGGCTCCGGGTTCACCAAGCCGGGCCGGTACATCACCCTGACCACCTGCACCCCGGAGTTCACCAGCACGTACCGGCTGATCGTCTGGGGCAAGATGGTCGAGGAACGCCCGCGCAGCAAGGGAAAGCCGGACGCGCTCATCGAGTAGGGCTCAGCGAGTAAGGGCAGAGGAACTGTGGCAGCGACCGCCGACGAGACCGAAGAACACACGGACGCGTCCGACCCCGCCCCGCCCGCCGGGGAGCGCCCCCGGCGCCTCGGCAGGATCGCGACCGCGGTCAGCGTCCTCGGCGAACTCCTCATCACGGCGGGTCTGTTGCTCGCCCTCTTCGTCGTCTACTCCCTGTGGTGGACGAACGTGATAGCGGACCGCAAGGCGGACCAGCGGGCCGACCGGGTCCGCCAGCACTGGGCCCGCTCCACGGACGACACCCCCGGTGCGCTGGACACCAAGGACGGCATCGGCTTCCTGCACGTGCCGTCGATGCACAACGGCGAGGTGCTGGTCGAGAAGGGCACCGGCACGGACGTCCTCAACGACGGCGTGGCCGGCTACTACACCGACCCGGTCAAGGCGGTGCTGCCCATGTCCGGCAAGGACGGCAACTTCACCCTGGCCGCCCACCGCGACGGACACGGCGCCAAGTTCCACAACATCGACAAGGTGGAGAAGGGCGACCCGATCGTCTTCGAGACGCGGGACGACTGGTACGTCTACAAGGTCTTCGCGATCCTCCCCGAGACCTCGAAGTACAACGTCAAGGTCATCTCCCAGATCCCCACCGAGGCCGGCCGGAAGAAGCCGGGCCACTACATCACCCTGACGACCTGCACCCCGGTGTACACGTCCCTGTACCGCTATGTGGTCTGGGGCGAGCTGGTCCGGGTGGACAAGGTCGACAGCAAGCGGACGCCTCCGGCGGAGCTGCGCTGAACCCTGTAGCCGGCGCCCTGAAGCCACGCGCCCTGAAGCCACGCGCCCTGAAGCCGGCGCCCTGACGCCACGAACGAGCCCCTGCCGGTGATGCACCGGCAGGGGCTCGTTTCGTAGGAGCGGGGAGGCGTCAGCCGTTGAGACCGCCGAAGAGGGTGCCTCCGCCGTTGTTGCCACCGCCGTTGTTGTTGCCGTTGCCCCCGCCGCCGATGGTGATCACATCGACGGTCTGGCCGGAGTTGACCGTGCTGCCCGGCGTCGGGTTCGAGGAGACGACGACCGCGTTGTCGTCGTTCGAGCCCTGGACGTTGCCGAGCTGGAGGCCGGCCTGCGCGAGCATCTGCTTGGCGTCCTTGAGCTTCTGGCCCTGGATGCCCGGCACCTGCACCTGGTTGTTCTGGAGCTTTCCGACGTTGACCGCGATGGGCGTGTTCTTGGAGACCTGCGTGCCCGCCGCCGGGTTGGTGCTCTGCACCTTGCCGTCCTGGGCGGGGTCGGTCACCGCGACGTCGTTGCAGGTGGGGGCCAGGCCCAGGTTCTGGAGCTCGGTCTTCGCGTCGTCACAGGACTTGCCGACGACGTCGTTCGGGACGGTGACCTTCTCCTCCGCCTTGGCCACGGTGAGGGTGATCACCGTGCCCTTCTCCTTCTCGACGTTCACCGGGTCCTGCGCGGTGACGACACCGGGGGTCTGGGTGGACACCACGGTCTTCTTCTCGACCTGGAAGCCCTTGCCCTTGAGCTGGCTCTCCGCCTGGTCGAACTGGAGGCCCCGGACGTCGGGCACCTGGACCTTCGGGGCGCCGGTGGACACCGTCAGAGTGATCGTGGTGCCCTTGTCGACGCTCGTCTTGGCGTCCGGGTTCTGCGCGCAGACATTGCCCTTGGGCTGCTCCTGGCAGGCCTTGCGGGAGCCGACCGTCACCTTCAGATCGACGTTGTCGGCCATGCTGCGCGCGCTGCTCACCGTCTGGCCGACGAAGTTCGGGACCTCCACCTGACCGTCGCCCGTGTTGTGGCTGCTGGTCACCCACTTGCCGATCAGGATCGCGCCGATCAGCACCAGGATGCCCGCGACCACCAGCAGGATCGTGGAGGTGTGGGACTTCTTCGGCTGCTGGCGGCGCCGGTCGGGCCGGTCGTCGTAGCCGTAGCCGTCGTCCGGGCCCATCGGCGGGAGCACGGTGGTCGCCCCGCCGCCCTGCTCCTGGCGGAGGGCGGTGGTGGGCTGCTCGTCGGGGTAGCCGCCGTAGCCGACCGCGCCCATCGCGGCCGTGGCGGCGACCGGCTGGCCGTCCAGGCACGCCTCGATGTCGGCGCGCATCTCGTCGGCCGACTGGTAGCGGTAGTTCGGGTCCTTGACCAGCGCCTTCATCACGATCGCGTCCATCTCCGGGGTGATCTCCGGATCGAAGACGCTCGGCGGCTGGGGCTCCTCGCGGACGTGCTGGTAGGCGACTGCGACCGGGGAGTCGCCGACGAAGGGCGGCCGGACGGTCAGCAGCTCGTACAGCAGGCAGCCGGTGGAGTACAGGTCGGAGCGGGCGTCGACCTGCTCGCCCTTCGCCTGCTCCGGCGAGAGGTACTGGGCCGTGCCGATGACCGCGGCCGTCTGGGTCATGGTCATGCCGGCGTCGCCCATCGCCCGGGCGATGCCGAAGTCCATCACCTTGACCTGGCCGTTGCGGGTCAGCATGACGTTGGCCGGCTTGATGTCGCGGTGCACGATGCCGTTGCGGTGCGCGTACTCCAGGCCCTGGAGGATGCCGATGGTCATCTCCATCGCGCGCTCGGGCAGCAGCTTGCGGCCGGAGTGCAGCAGCTCACGGAGCGTGGAGCCGTCGACGTACTCCATCACGATGTACGGGATGGAGACCCCGTCGATGTAGTCCTCGCCCGTGTCGTAGACCGCGACGATCGCGGGATGGTTGAGCGAGGCGGCCGACTGGGCCTCCCGGCGGAAGCGGGCCTGGAAGGACGGGTCACGCGCGAGGTCCGCGCGCAGGGTCTTCACCGCCACGGTGCGGCCGAGGCGGGTGTCATGCGCGAGGTAGACCTCCGCCATGCCACCACGGCCGAGCACTTGGCCCAGCTCGTACCGGCCGCCGAGGCGACGCGGCTCTTCCATAGCTACCTACCAGCCCTCTCCGTCGGTCTCGGCCGTCACAGAGGTGTGCGTCCGAGGCTGCCGTCCGGGCCTACGGTACCCGGCTCGCTTTGTATGACCTGGCCAAGCCCGGAACCCGATACAGGACCGGTATCGCAACGTGCGCTGATGTGAAGGAGGTGTGAGGGGGCTCACTTGTGTGAGTGACTGTCGTGCCTCCCTGGGCCCACGGTCTCACTTCTTGGACTTGATGACCGCCTCCATCACGTTCTTCGCGATCGGCGCGGCCAGGCCGCCGCCGGAGATGTCGTCACGGTTGGCACTCTCGTCCTCGATCACCACGGCCACCGCGACCGGGCTGCTGCCGTCCGGGAGCTTGGCGAAGGAGATGAACCAGGCGTACGGGTTGGCGCTGTTCGCCACACCGTGCTGGGCGGTGCCGGTCTTGCCGCCGACGGTGACGCCGGGGATCTGGGCCCTGGTTCCGGTGCCCTTCTCCACGACCGTCTTCATCATGTCCTGGAGGATCTGGGCGTTCTTGGAGGAGAGCGGCTGGCTCAGCTCCTTCGGCTGGGTCTGCTCCAGGGTGTCGAGGTTGGACGACTGGAGCTTGTCGACCATGTACGGCTTCATCAGCTTGCCGTCGTTGGCGACCGCCGAGACGACCATGGCCATCTGGAGCGGGGTGGCGGCGGTGTTGTACTGGCCGATGGAGGACAGCGCGGTCTGCGACTGGTTCATGCCGTTGGAGAACACCGACGCGTTGGAGCGGACCGGGGTGAACTGCTCGGAGTCGAAGCCGAACTTCTTCGCCTCCGCCAGCATCTTGTCGTTGCCGAGGTCCGCGCCGATCTTGCCGAAGACGGTGTTGCAGGACCAGCGCAGCGCCTCGCGCATGTTGGCGTTCTTGCAGGGGATGCTGCCCTCGTTCTTCAGCTCGGTCCGGGTGCCCGGCATGATCCACGGCAGCGGGGAGTTCGTGTTCTGGTCGGCCGAGGTGTACAGCCCGTTCTCCAGCGCGGCCGCGGCCGTGACCACCTTGAAGGTGGAGCCCGGCGGGTAGGTCTCGCGCAGCGCCCGGTTGAGCATCGGGTCGGCGGGGTTGTTCTTCTTCTGGAGCGCGTTCCAGTTCTTGGCGTCCACGCTGGTGGAGTTGCCCGCGAAGGACGAGGGGTCGTACGACGGGTAGGACGCCAGCGCGAGGATCTTGCCGGTGGACGGCTCCAGCGCGACCACGGCGCCCTTGCCGCCCCGCGACTTCAGCCCGTCCCAGGCGGCCTTCTGCGCGGCCGCGTTGAGGGTGGTGACGACGTTGCCGCCCTGCTTCTGCTTGCCCGTGAGCATGTCGAGGGTGTTGCGGAAGAAGAGCCGGTCGTCGGTGCCGCTGAGGATGCCGTCGTTGATCTTCTCCAGCTGGCTGCCGTCGAAGGCCTGCGAGGAGTAGCCGGTGACCGGGGCCCACATGGGGCCGTCCTTGTAGGTCCGCTTGTACTTGAAGTCGCCGTTCTGGGCCTCGACCGATCCGGTTATCGCCTTGCCGTCGACGATGATGTCGCCGCGCGGGTGGGCGTAGCGCTCGATGGCGACCCGGCGGTTGTCCTTGTCGCTGCTCAGCTGGTCGGCCCGGACGTACTGGAGGTAGTTGTCGCGGATCAGCAGGGCCAGCACGAGCAGGCCGCAGAAGATCGCGATCCGGCGCAGGGGCTTGTTCATGACGGGCGGACCACCTGGGTCATCTCGGCGTCGGGGTTGGCGGCGGGCGCGGGCGCCGGGCGGCGGGCCGTGTCGCTGATCCGGATCAGGATGGCGATCAGTGCCCAGTTGGCGAGCACGGACGAACCACCGGCGGCCAGGAACGGCATGGTCATACCGGTCAGCGGGATGAGCCCCATGACACCGCCGGCCACGACGAAGACCTGGAGGGCGAAGGCGCCGGACAGACCGACGGCGAGCAGCTTGCCGAACGGGTCGCGGGCGGCAAGGGCGGTGCGCAGGCCCCGCTCCACGATCAGGCCGTACACCAGCAGGATCGCCATGATCCCGGCGAGGCCCAGCTCCTCGCCGAAGGTGGCGAGGACGAAGTCGGAGTTGGCGGCGAACTTGATCAGGTCCGAGTGGCCCTGGCCCCAGCCGGTGCCGAGGGTGCCGCCGGAGCCGAACGCCCACAGCGACTGCTGGAGCTGGTCGGAGTGGAGGACGCCGTCGTGGGTGATCTGACGGCTCAGCTGGTACTCGCGCATCGGGTCCAGCCAGGCGTTCACACGCGTCTGGATGTGGTGCTCGAAGCTGGCCACGCCGACGGCGCCGACCGCGGACATCAGCAGACCGAAGACGATCCAGCTGGTCCGCTCGGTGGCGACGTACAGCATGATCACGAACATGCCGAAGAACAGCAGCGAGGTACCGAGGTCGGTCTCGAAGACCAGGATGAGGATCGAGATCGCCCAGACGACCAGGATCGGGCCGAGGTCGCGGCCGCGCGGCAGGTAGAGCCCCATGAAGCGGCGGCTGGCCAGGGCCAGGGCGTCCCGCTTCACCATCAGGTAGCCGGCGAAGAAGACCGCCAGGACGATCTTGGCGAACTCGCCGGGCTGGAGGGAGCCCAGGCCGGGGACCCTGATCCAGATCTTGGCGCCGAAGATGTCGGCCCCGAGGCCCGGCACCAGCGGCAGGATCAGCAGGATCAGCGCGCCGAACATCGAGATGTAGGTGTAGCGCTGGAGGACCCGGTGGTCCTTCAGGAAGAACAGCACCGCGGCGAACAGGGCGATGCCCAGCGCGCTGTTCAGCAGCTGCTTGGGCGCGGACGGGGCGAAGTGGGGCAGGTTCTGGAGCAGCCTGGACTGGTCAAGGCGCCAGATCACGACGAGGCCGAGTCCGTTGAGCAGCGTCGCCAGCGGCAGCAGCAGCGGGTCGGCGTACGGCGCGAACTTCCGTACGACGAGATGGGCGACGCCGGCCAGCAGACCGAGGCCCAGTCCGTAGCTCAGCAGCCCGGAGGGCACCTTGTCGCTGATGGCCAGGCCCACGTTGGCATAGGCGAACACCGGGATGGCCACGGCGAAGACCAGCAGGGCCAGCTCGGTGTTGCGACGGCTCGGCGCGCCGATGGCGCCGATCGTGGACGTGTGGTGCGTCGGCGGGTTTGTCGTACTGCTCATCGTGTGACGGGGCCTCTCACGGCTGGCTCACTGCTTGCCGCACTGATCGACGACCTTCTGCTCATCCTCGGAGAGGCTCGGGCCGGGGTGGGGAGTGGCGGTCGCGGACGGGGACTTGGAGGGCGCGGTCGGGGACGTCGGGGAGGTCGGCGCCGATGGGTGCGGCGTCGGTGATGCCTTGGACGTGAAAGAGGCGGCGGTGGTTCCGGTGCCGCCCGCGGCCTTGATCCGGTCCGTCTTGGCGTTCTTCTCCGCGGCCGCCCGCTCGGCCTGCTTGCGGCAGGCGGAGGCCTGCACGGCCAGCGCGTCGATCTTCGTCTGGGCCTGTTGCAGACCGCCCGCCGCGATCGTGCCCTTGACCTGCTTCTGCTGGTAGGGCGGCAGGTACTTGAGTTCGATCTCGGGGTGGTCCTTCTCCACCTGCGACAGCGACACCCAGGCCAGGTTCTGGCTGATGCCGCGGTACAGCGCGACGTGCTCGCCGTTGGCGCCGACGTAGTACTGGGTCTGCGTCCACCGGTAGCCGCCGTACAGGCCGCCGCCGATCACGGCGAGGGCGAGGGCGCCGTACAGGGATCTCTTCAGCCAGGGGCGCCGGGCGCGCGGCTTGGTGAACTCGCCGTCGGCGTAGTCGCCGAAGGAGCCGGCCGGGATGTAGCCGGTGGTGTCGCCGGAGCCGGGCGGGCCGAACTCGCCGCCGCCGTGGGCGTGCTTGCCGGACTGCCGGCCCAGGTGGGAGGCGCGGCCGGCGGGGGTCTGCATGATGCCGTTGTCGTGCAGGTGGTGCTGGTTCTCGGCGACGGCGCCGACCACGACCGGCTGGTCGGACAGCTGCCCCGCGAGGGTGTCACCGGTGTCCAGGTCGAGGACGTCGGCGACGATGACGGTGATGTTGTCGGGGCCGCCGCCGCGCAGCGCGAGCTGGATCAGCTCCTGCACGGTCTCCTGCGGGCCCTGGTAGCTGGCGAGGGTCTCCTCCATCGTCTGGTGGGAGACGACGCCGGACAGGCCGTCGGAGCAGATCAGATAGCGGTCGCCGGCGCGGACCTCGCGGATCGACAGGTCGGGCTCGACGTGCTCGCCGCTGCCGAGGGCGCGCATCAGCAGGGAGCGCTGCGGGTGGGTGGTGGCCTCTTCCTCGGTGATCCGGCCCTCGTCCACCAGCCGCTGCACCCAGGTGTGGTCCTGGGTGATCTGGGTGAGGGCGCCGTCGCGCAGCAGATAGGCGCGCGAGTCGCCGACGTGCACGAGACCGAGCCGCTGGCCGGTCCACAGCAGCGCGGTCAGGGTGGTGCCCATGCCCTCGAGCTGGGGGTCCTCCTCGACCATGGTGCGCAGCTGGTCGTTGGCGCGCTGCACGGCGGCGCCGAGCGAGGTGAGGATGTCGGAGCCGGGCACGTCGTCGTCGAGCGTGACCAGGGTGGAGATCACCTCGGAGGAGGCGACCTCGCCGGCGGCCTGGCCGCCCATGCCGTCGGCGATCGCGAGCAGCCGCGGGCCGGCGTAACCGGAGTCCTCGTTGCCCTCGCGGATCATGCCCTTGTGCGATCCGGCGGCAAAGCGCAGTGACAGACTCATGCCCACCTCGCCCGTCGGCTCCGGGTACAGCCGGTCGTGTCGAGCCACACTGCCCACCCTCCGGTCGGGAGCGCGCCGGCGGCGGCCGGGTGGCGGCCTGCCGCTGCGTGCTCGCTCCGCTCGCGCTCACTCATGATGTAGCACTACTTCCGCAGCTCGATGACGGTCTTGCCGATGCGGATCGGCGCGCCCAGCGGGATCGGCGTGGGAGTCGTCAGCCGGGACCGGTCCAGGTAGGTGCCGTTGGTGGAGCCCAGGTCCTCGACGATCCACTGACCGCCCTGGTCCGGGTAGATCCTGGCATGGCGGCTGGAGGCGTAGTCGTCGTCCAGCACGATCGTGGAGTCGTGCGCCCGGCCCAGCGTGACCGTCTGGCCCTGGAGCGCGACGGTGGTGCCGGTCAGTGTGCCTTCGGTCACGACCAGCTTGGTGGGGGCGTTGCGGCCACCGCGCCGGCCGCCGCTCTGTTGCCCGCGCTGCTGCGGGGGCGCGGCCTGCTGCCGGGCCGCCGGCTGCCGGCCCGTCTGCTGCTGGCGCCCGGCCTCCCTACGCGATCCGCGCTGGGTGACGCGCGTACCGAACAGGTCGCTGCGGATGACCTGCACGGCCACGATCACGAACAGCCACAGTACGGCCAGGAAACCCAGCCGCATGACCGTGAGGGTCAGCTCTGACATTGCCCCCGCTTCACCCTTCGGCTTGCCTATAGATAACGGTGGTGCTGCCCACGACGATCCGCGAGCCGTCGCGGAGCGTAGCGCGGGTGGTGTGCTGCCCGTCCACCACGATGCCGTTGGTGGAACCGAGGTCCTGGATCGTGGAGGGCGTCCCGGTCCGGATCTCGCAGTGTCTGCGGGAGACGCCGGGGTCGTCGATCCGCACGTCGGCCTCGGTGCTGCGGCCCAGCACCAGCGTCGGGCGGGAGATCTGGTGGCGGGTGCCGTTGATCTCGATCCAGTAGCGGGTGCGCCCGCCGCTCGCCGGCGCGGCTCCGGGCCGCTGCGGGGCGGGCTGCGGGTAGCCGTAGCCGCCGGGCCGGGCGCCGGGGGGCGGCGTGGCGGGCATCGGGGGCGCGCCGGCGGGCGCGGCGGCCGGCGGGCGGCCGTAGCCGCCGGGGGCCTGCGGGGCCTGCGGCGCCGGTGCTGCCTGCTGGCTGCTGGAGGAGGCGAGGGTACGGCTGCGCACCCGGTACAGGCCGGTGTCGAGATCGTCGGCCTTCTCCAGGTGGACCTTGATCGGTCCCATGAAGGTGTAGCGCTGCTGCTTGGCGTAGTCGCGCACCATGCCGGCCAGCTCGTCGCCGAGCTGGCCCGAGTAGGGGCTCAGCCGCTCGTAGTCCGGCGTGCTCAGCTCCACGATGAAGTCGTTGGGTACGACCGTCCGGTCACGGTTCCAGATGGTGGCGTTGTTGTCGCACTCCCGCTGGAGCGCGCCGGCGATCTCCACGGGCTGGACCTCGGACTTGAAGACCTTGGCGAAGGTGCCGTTCACCAGACCTTCGAGACGCTGCTCGAACTTCTTCAGGACTCCCATGGGGCACCTCCTCCGTCCCTGCCGCTCTGCCTTCGCTTACGTGGTTGTGCTGTTACTGCTCACTGATCGTATCTACGCGTCCGGCAATCAGCCGGTTCCCCCAGCGGCTCCCCTTCGAACTCTCCTCGCAAGGATCGTAGAGCCGGGTGAAGACCAGTGTCCCGCACCCGGCTGTGGACCCGGCCCGCTCCTGGGGAGATGCCCCCGGAACGGTACGAGGTTGATACGAGACGCGGGGCTCCCCGGGACGGCCGGGACGGCACCGGCGAACCCGCGCGGCGGGTGCGCCGCCGGCCGGGCGGCCGGAAGGGATGTGAACCCACCCCGTCCGACGTGCTAATGTTCTCGATGTCGGAAGGGGCCAGCCCGAAAGGGAAGGAACCGGAAGACACACCCAATGCGCGGGTGGCGGAATAGGCAGACGCGCTGGATTCAGGTTCCAGTGCCCGCAAGGGCGTGGGGGTTCAACTCCCCCCTCGCGCACACCACGGAGTGGGCGGCATCGTGATCACGATGCCGCCCACTCTTCTTTGTGCTGTGTTTTCGCCGCGTGTTGTGACGCGTGTTGCGACGCCTGTTGTGAGGCGTGTTGTGAGGCGTGTTGTGAGGAAGGCCTCAGCGGCGGCTCCGCCCGCGGCAGTTCGGGCGGTGGTTCGGGCGGTGGTCCGCCGGACCGGCATCGGCTGTACCGTCTGCTCGCAATTGATTCGACATCGATTCGACGTGGCGTGTGCGGGGGAGGCGGTCCCGGTGGCCGATGCCGGTGTGGGTGTGACGGGCGTGCTGGATACGGACGGGGCGGAGGCGGCCGGGCGCCGGCTGCCGCGGGTGCGTGGCTTCGGTCACTGGCCCCCGCAGGGCTCGCCCAAGCAGGAGGGCAAGGCGCTCCGGGAGCGCGTGCCGCGCACCGCGCACCGCGCTCTCGACCTCGACCCCTCCCGCCCGGACGCGGTGCGCGCGGTCGAGGAGTCCAACGCCGGCCGGATCCCGGAACTCACCCCGATCCGGGTGGGCCGGATGGCCGCCACCCCGTTCGCCTTCCTGCGCGGCTCGGCCGGGCTCATGGCCCACGACCTGGCCCGCACCCCGACGACCGGGATCGGCACCCAGATATGCGGCGACGCCCACGCGGCCAACTTCGGCCTGTACGGCGATGCGCGCGGGGGCCTGGTCATCGACCTGAACGACTTCGACGAGACCGTGCACGGCCCCTGGGAGTGGGACCTCAAGCGGCTCGCGGCCTCCCTCGTACTGGCCGGGCGGGAAGCCGGCGCCGACGAGGACACCTGCCGCGCGGCGGCCCGGGACGCGGCCGGCGCCTACCGCCGCACCATGCGGCTGCTCGCCCGGCTGCCGGTGCTGGACGCCTGGAACGCCATCGCCGACGAGGAACTCGTCTCCCACGCCGACGCCCATGATCTGCTCGGCACCCTCCAGCGGGTCTCGGAGAAGGCGCGGGCCAACACCAGCGGCCGGTTCGCGGCGAAGGCGACCGAGGCGGCCGCGGACGGCGGACGCCGTTTCGTCGATGCCCCGCCGGTGCTGCGCCGGATCCCGGACGCCGAGGCCGCGGCGGTCGCCGCCGCCCTGGAGCCGTACGTCGACACCCTCGGCGAGGACCGGCGCCCGCTGCTCGCCCGGCACGCGGTGCACGACGTGGCCTTCCGCGTGGTCGGCACCGGCAGCGTCGGCACCCGGTCGTACGTCGTCCTGCTCCTGGACCACCGCGAGCAGCCGCTGGTCCTCCAGGTGAAGGAGGCCCGCCCCTCGGCCCTGCTGCCGCATCTGGCCACGGCCGGCTTCGCGACGGCGCCGGTGGCGCACGAGGGCCGCCGGGTGGTGCTGGGGCAGCAGCGGATGCAGGTCGTGAGCGACCTGCTGCTGGGCTGGACGAGCGTGGCGGGGCGCCCCTTCCAGGTGCGCCAGTTCCGCAACCGCAAGGGCAGCGTCGACCCGGCCGCGCTCGCCGCCGACCAGGTCGACGACTACGGCCGGATGACCGGCGCGCTCCTGGCCCGCGCCCACTCCCACAGCGCCGACCCGCGCCTGATCGCCGGCTACTGCGGAAAGAACGAGGAGCTGGACGAGGCGATGGCCGGCTTCGCCGTCGCCTACGCCGACCGCACGGAGGCCGACCACGCCGAGCTGGTCGCAGGGATACGGAACGGCCGGATCGCGGCCGAGCTGGGGGTGTGAGAAGGGGCGGGCGGGACGGCCCGGGGAGAGGGCTCGGGGAGAGGGCTGGGGGAGAGTGCTCGGGAGACAGGGGGCCGGGGCCTGGTGGGGTGCCCGGCGCCCGGGCCGGGGGGCGGGCGCAGCGGCTACGCTGGGCGGGTGACGACCCCGGAAGCCGACCAGTCCCAGGCCCCGCGGCCCGAGGAACGGCTCGAGAAGGCCGTACGGGCCGCCGAGCAGGCCTTGATCGAGTACGAGATCGCCGTCGAGACGTTCCGGGTCGAGGTGGAGAACTTCTCCCGGCTGCACGAGCAGCGACTCGGCCCGCTCTACTCCCGTATCGAGGAGCTGGACGCCGAGATCGCCGAGGCGAAGGCCGCCCGCACCGGCGATCCGGAGGACCTCCGCCGCGCCGAGGAGGCCCGCGCCCGGGTGCTGCCCATCCCCGGTGTCGAGGAGCTGCTGCACGGCTGGATGGACGGCCACGGGCTCTTCCCGGAAGCCGCCGCCATGCTCACCGATCAGGCGGTACGGCCGCCCGAGCGGGTGCGGCCCAGCGAGGAGGCCCGCAAGCTCTACCGCGAGCTGGCCCGCAAGGCCCACCCCGACCTGGCACAGGAGGAGGACGAGCGGCAGCGGCGTGAGGACTTCCTCACCCGGGTCAACGCCGCCTACGCCCGCGGCGACGTCACGCTGCTGGAGGAGCTGGCCGCGGAGTGGGCGGCCGGTCCGGTGCCGCCCGAGCGGCGTCCGAGCCCCGCCGAGGAGCTGTATGCCCGCCTCGAATGGCTCGCCGAGCGCAAGGAACTGCTCACCCTCGTCGCCCGGGAACTGGAGGACGGCGCGATCGCCGGCATGCTCCGGCTCGCCCCGGACGACCCCGACGGCCTGCTCGACGAGATCGGCGAGCGGCTGCGCGCCGACATCGCCCAGCGGGAGGCGGAACTGGCGGCCCTGCTCGCGCAGGACTGAGCCGTCGCGGCCGTCGGGTAGCGTCGGAGGCATGAATTTCGGAGCTGGTGTGCCCACGGTCGAGGTCACGGACCTCAAGGACGGCGACTTCCTGCTGGACGTCCGCGAGGACGACGAGTGGCAGGCGGGCCACGCCGAGGGGGCGCTGCACATCCCCCTCAGCGACTTTGTGGCCCGGTACGGCGAGCTGACCGAGGCCGCCCCGCAGGACGGCCGCGTCCATGTCATCTGCCGCTCCGGCGGCCGCTCCGCCCAGGTCACCATGTACCTGGTGCAGCAGGGTCTCGACGCCGTGAACGTCGACGGCGGCATGCAGGTCTGGCAGGCCGCGGGCCGCCCGGTGATCACGGACGAGGGCCACCCGGGTCACGTCCTGTAGACCCCGACTCCGACTCCGATCCGGATCGCGCCGGTCTGGTCCGGTTCGGTCCGGTTCTGTTTGATCCGGTCCGGCGCCGGAGTGCGTGGCCGTCAGCCCAGGGGGTGGGCGGCCAGCAGGTCCCCGAGCCGCTCCTCGTACGCCGCCGCGGGGCCCAGCGCCAGCTCCAGGTGCTTGGCCCAGGCGTGATAGCGGTGCAGCGGGTAGTCGGTGTCCGCGCCGAACCCGCCGTGCAGATGCTGTGCCGTCTGCACCACCCGGCGCACGCCTTCCGCCGCCCAGATCTTCGCCACGGCGACGTCCCCGGCGGCGGGCAGCGCCCCCGGTGCCCCCGAGGCGATCCGCCACGCCGCCTGCCAGAGCGTGGCCTCCATGGCGCGCAGGTCGATGTACCGGTCCGCGGCCTGGACGGCCACCGCCTGGAAGGTGGCGAGCGGATACCCGAACTGCTCGCGCTTTCCGGTGTACTCGCTGGTCATCCGCAGCACCCGCTCACCCAGCCCGAGCGCCAGCGCGCAGATCCCGGTGGCGAGGAGCGCGTGCAGCCACTCCCACGCCCCCTCGGCCTCGATGACCTCGTCCGCGCCGATCCGGGCGGAGGTGAGCCGCAGCTCGGCCAGCCGCTCCCCGCTGGTGGACACCTGCTCGGCGAGGGCCACCCCGTCCCCCTCGCGCGGCACGAGCGCCAGCACGGTCCTCCCCGCCCCCGCCCCCGCCTCCCCGATGTGCGCCGGTACGACGACGAGGTCCGCGTCGTACGCCCACGGCACCGCCGTCTGCACCCCGTCCAGCACCCATGCCGAGCCCTCCCGCCGCGCACCGACGGCGAGTTCGGCCGGCTCGTGGCCGGTACGGCCGTGCGCCGCGACGGTGAGCACCAGCTCGCCCCGCCCCGCCCGGGGCAGCAGCCGCTGCGCCAACTCCCGGTCGCCGTAGGTCTGTACGGCCGCGGCGGCGGCGCTGTGCTCCAGCAGCGGCACCCGCGCGAGGACCTTCGCCGCTTCGCGCAGCACCAGGCAGAGCGCGATGGCGTCCAACCCGGCGCCTCCGTGCGCCTCGTCGAGCAGCAGGCTCAGCAGGTCCGCGCCGGCGAGCCGGGACCACAGCTCCCGGTCGAAGTCCTCGGCCACGGCACCGGTGGTGAGGGCCGGGCTGGGCACCGCATCCGGCGCGACCCCGGCGAACACCCCCCGCGCCGCCTCGGCCGCCGCCCGCTGTTCCTCGCTGAAGGTGAAGTCCACGGCCTGTCCTCCCGGCGGAAACCGACATCCGATCCGTCCGACACAGCATCTGACGGCCCGTCAAGATAGAACAGGTTCTAGGAGAAGGGAACGGCGGAGGCGTCCCCACCTCTGGCAGTCAGCCACGCGCCATGAGATCGTCCGCTGGTGACCGACGCTGCTGGTGGGGCACCAACCTCGAGACGACCGGACGACCGCGCTGCGTCCGCCCTGCGCTTCGCGGCGGAACTCGTCGCGTGGGTGGCCACCCCCTGGGCCCTGGCCGGCCACTCGGTCCTGCTCGCCGCCCTGTCCGTGCTGGTCCTGATCGGCCTTCCGACGCTGTTCTCCACCCCGGGGGACAAGGCCAATGTGATCATCGCGGTGCCGGGCTGGGCCACGATCCTGCTGGTGCTGCTCCAACTCGTCGCGGCCGTGGTCTCCTCCTGGCTGGCCTGGCCCGCCTGGGCGGCGGTCCCTGTGACCCTGTTGGTCGCCGCCACCCTCGTCACGGAGCGTCGACGCTGGCGGTGGCTGGTCTCCGCGAACCGACTCGCCAGCTGAAGCGCTCATCCGCCGACTGAAGCACTCGGTCACAGGCGGGGGGCGGGGGTGAGGCGGGGCGTCTCCGTCAGCGGTCGAAGTCCAGCTCCACCTCCTCGGTCAGCGGATGCGACTGGCACGCCAGGACATAGCCGGCCTCCGTCTCCTCCTTCTCCAGCGCGAAGTTGCGGTCCATCCGGACCTCGCCCGAGACCACGAAGGCCCGGCAGGTCCCGCAGACCCCGCCCTTGCAGGCGTAGGGCGCGTCCGGGCGGTTGCGCAGCACCGTCTCCAGCAGGGACTCGCCGTCCCGCACCGGCCACGAGCCGCCGCGTCCGTCGAGCCGGGCGGTGACGGTGCTGTGCGCGGGGGCCTGGGCCGTGGCCGCCTGGGGCGAGCCCGCGTCCACATGGAAGATCTCCTGGTGGACCCGGGAGCCGTCCACGCCCAGCGTGCGCAGTGTCCGCTCCGCGCCCTGCACCAGCCCGTACGGCCCGCACAGGAACCAGCCCGCGACCTGTCCGACCGGCAGCAGCGCGGGCAGCAGCCCGGTCAGCCGCTCCTCGTCCAGCCGCCCGGACGGCAGGCCCGCCTGCTGCTCCTCCCGGGAGAGCACGGTCACCAGCTGGAACCGCTCCGGGTAGCGGTCCTTCAGATCGGCGACCTCTTCCAGGAACATCGTCGAGGCGGCCGTGCGGTCGCTCCGTATCAGGCAGAACCGGGCCTCCGGCTCCCGGGCCAGCAGGGTGGAGACGATGGACAGGACCGGTGTGATGCCGCTGCCGCCGACGATCGCCGCGTACAGCCCCGGGGCCGGTTCCAGGGTGAAGCGGCCGGCCGGGGTCATCACCTCCAGCTCGTCCCCGACGGCGATCTCCTTCAGCGCGTAGGTGGAGAACGCCCCGCCCTCGACCAGCCGCACCCCGACCTGGAGGGTGTCCGGTCCCGGTCCGGCCGGGTCGGGCGCCGGGGAGCAGATCGAGTAGGTGCGCCGGATCTCCGTGCCGTCGGCCTGCCGACGCAGTGCGAGGTGCTGTCCGGGTGCGTGCCGGTACTCCTCGCGCAGTCCGGGCGGGACGGCGAAGGTGAGGGCGACGGAGTCGTCGGTGAGCCGGTCGACCGCGGCCACCGGGAGCGGGTGGAAGCGGGCCATCACAACTCCTTGAAGTGGTCGAACGGTTCCCGGCAGGACAGGCACCGGCGCAGCGCCTTGCAGGCGGTGGAGGAGAACCGGCTCAGCAGCTCGGTCTCGGCCGCACCGCAGTGCGGGCAGTGGACGGGCTCGGTGTCCGCCTCGAGGGTGCGCGTGGGGCTGTCCGCCTCGAGGGTGCGCGTGGGGCCGAGGGCCAGCGGCACCGGGCCGGCGGCGCTGCGCACGCGGGGCGGAGCGATCCCGAACTCCCGCAGCTTTCGGCGCCCTTCCTCGCTGATGTCGTCGGTCGACCACGCGGGGCTGAGCACCTTGCGCACGGTGACCTCGCGCATGCCGTGCTGGTGCAGGACCCGTTCGATGTCGAGGGTCATCGTCTCCAGGGCAGGGCAGCCGGTGTAGGTCGGGGTCAGCTCGACCTCGACCGCGTCCGGGCCGCTGATGTGCACCGCGCGCACCACGCCCAGCTCCTGGAGCGTGAGCACGGGCAGCTCGGGGTCGGGCACCGAGCCGGCCAGCTCCAGCAGCTCCGCCTCCAGGGCGGTGGCGGTCACCATGACGCCCCCGGGTGGCTGCGGTGCAGGTGCTGCATCTCGGCGAGCATCCGGCCGAAGGGTTCGGTGTGCAGGCCCTGCCGGCCGGCCCCGGCCGACCAGGCGCCGGTGCGCGGTCCCTCCGGGACGGCCAGGGTGGCCCGGCCGAGCACCTCGGTCACCGACTCCAGCCAGCGGGACTCCAGGGCCGGCCAGTCGACGGCCAGGCCCTCCACCGGCTGGAACATCTCCCCGGTGAACCGCCACAGCGCGTCGCAGGCGCGCTGCATCCGCTCCTGGCTGGTGGCCGTGCCGTCGCCCAGCCGCAGCGTCCACTGCTCGGCGTGGTCGCGGTGGTAGGCGACCTCCTTCACCGCCTTCGCGGCGAGCGGCGCGAACGGGCCGTCCCCGGCGGCGAGTTCGGTGAAGAGCAGATGCTGGTAGGTGGAGAAGTACAGCTGGCGGGCGATGGTGTGGGCGAAGTCGCCGTTCGGCTGCTCGACCAGCTGGAGGTTGCGGAAGGCCCGCTCCTCGCGGAGGTAGGCCAGTTCGTCCTCGTCGCCCACCATGGACAGCAGCACCCGGGCCTGACCGAGCAGGTCCAGGGCGATGTTGGCCAGGGCGACCTCCTCCTCCAGCACCGGGGCGTGTCCGGCCCACTCCCCGAGGCGGTGGGAGAGCACCAGGGCGTCGTCACCGAGCGCGAGCGCGGCGCCCACCGGGAGGGTGGCGGGGCCGGCTGCGGGGTTGGCCGCTTGCTCGGGCGTGGTGCCGGGCTCGGGCGGGGTGCCGGTGGCGGGTCCGGTGGCGGTCACAGGTGCTTCACCCCTTCCGGGATCTCGTAGAAGGTCGGGTGCCGGTAGGGCTTGTCGGCGGCCGGCTCGAAGAACGGGTCCTTCTCGTCCGGGGAGGACGCGGTGATCGCGGTGGCCGGGACCACCCAGATCGACACGCCCTCGCCGCGCCGGGTGTACAGATCGCGGGCGTTGCGCAGGGCCAGCTCGGCGTCGGGGGCGTGCAGGCTGCCGGCGTGGGTGTGGGACAGGCCGCGCCGGGAACGCACGAAGACCTCCCACAGGGGCCAGTCGGTGGTGCTGCTCATGCTCGCGCTGCTCCTGTCTCGTGTGCCGCCCCGGCAGGGGCGCCGGTGTGCTTGGCCGCGTGCGCCGCGGCGGCCTCCCGGACCCACGCGCCCTCGTCGTGTGCGCGCCGGCGCTGGGTGATCCGCTGGTCGTTGCACGGGCCGTTGCCCTTGAGGACGTCCCAGAACTCGGTCCAGTCGATCGGGCCGAAGTCGTGGTGCCCGCGCTCCTCGTTCCACCGCAGCTCCGGGTCGGGGAGGGTGAGGCCGAGGGACTCCGCCTGGGGGACGCAGATGTCGACGAAACGCTGGCGCAGCTCGTCGTTGGAATGGCGCTTGATCTTCCACTCCATCGACTGCGCCGAGTGCTGGGACTCGTCGTCGGGCGGGCCGAACATCATCAGCGAGGGCCACCACCAGCGGTCCACCGCGTCCTGTGCCATCGCGTGCTGCTCCGGGGTGCCCTTGCTCAGGGCCAGCAGCAGCTCGTAGCCCTGGCGCTGGTGGAAGGACTCCTCCTTGCAGATCCGCACCATGGCGCGCGCGTACGGGCCGTACGAGCAGCGGCACAGGGGGACCTGGTTGGTGATCGCGGCGCCGTCCACCAGCCAGCCGATCGCGCCGACGTCGGCCCAGGTCAGCGTCGGGTAGTTGAAGATCGAGGAGTACTTCTGGCGGCCGCTGTGCAGCTTGTCGAGCAGCTCCTCGCGACTGACGCCGAGGGTCTCGGCCGCGCTGTACAGATACAGGCCGTGGCCGGCCTCGTCCTGGACCTTGGCCATCAGGATGGCCTTGCGGCGCAGGGAGGGGGCGCGGGTGATCCAGTTCGCCTCCGGCTGCATGCCGATGATCTCGGAGTGGGCGTGCTGGGCGATCTGCCTGACCAGGGTCGAGCGGTAGGCGTCGGGCATCCAGTCGCGCGGTTCGATGCGCTCGTCGGCGGCCACGGCCGCGTCGAAGGCGCGCTGGTACTCCGTCGTGTCGACGGTGGCGTCCGGTGCGCCGTCCGGTTCCGTGCCGGCCGTGCGCTGCGCGGCGGCTGCTGTGGCCATGCGGTCCCCCTGACCTCGGGCTCTGTGATTGATTCCGTCCCGACCGATCGTTCGGTCCGTGCGCATCCATGGTGTGCCGGGCCGCCGCGGGGTGTCAACCGCTGTGGAAAACTCCCCGCGCCACCTGTGGACAACCCGGCGGATCAGTGCGCCGAGCAGGTGGGGACGGGTAGGGCCGGCCGAGCGGCGGCGGCCTTGCGTGGTGAGCGCCACGGCCCTCGGTCGCACCCGGGGCTGCGCCGAGTGCCGGGGGCTGAGTACCGTTCCGTGCTAGTGCCGGGCAGGGAGAGGTGCTCGTGACACATGCGGTGCCCAGGGTGCGGCCGTGTCACCCGCTCAGCCCAAGCGCCGGCCCGGACATCGAGCTGACCACTGACCGAAACGGGGGACGGGGCGCAATGGACGCGTACGACGAGGACTCGGGGCCCCCGGACACCCCGGCCCAGCAGCCCGGAGGGGGCGCTCCGGTGCCGGGCGAGGTTCCGGTGCCGGATCCGACCCCGCCGTCCCCGCCGCGCACCGGTGTCGCCGCCCTCTCCCCCCGCTACCAGGTCGCGGCGGCGCTGGCGCTCGCGGTGGTCGCGGTCGCCGCCGGGGTGCATCTGCTGATGGTGTTCCTCAGCGTCGCCCCCGCGAACGCGGTGACCAAGCAGCACGGCACGATGGTGGAGGACTGGGTCTACCCGGAGTTCGAGCAGAACTGGAAGCTGTTCGCACCGAACCCGCTCCAGCAGAACATCGCCGTCCAGGTGCGCGCCGAGGTGCAGATGAAGGACGGCAGTGTGCGGACCACCGGCTGGATCGACCTGTCCGCGCAGGACGGTGCCGCGATCGACGGCAACCCGCTGCCCAGCCACACCCAGCAGAACGAGGTCCGCCGTGCCTGGGACTTCCTCGTCGCCACGCACACCAACGACAACCGCCCGGTCGGCATGCGCGGCTCGCTGTCCGAGCAGTACGTGCGCCGGATCGTGGTGATGCGGCTCTACCGGACCGATCCGACCAGCCGCGACGGTGTCATCCAGCGCGTGCAGGTCCGTTCCGTCACCACCAATGTGCAGCCACCGAAGTGGAGCCACGAACAGGTGCCCGACAAGCCGGTCTACCGCGTGCTGCCGTGGTGGACGGTGACCGCCGACGAGGCCGCCGGAGGTGTGCGGTGAACCGGTTCTCCCTGACTCTCTCGCGTGGGATCGCCAAGGTCACCGGGGAGGCGCTCGCGCCCTACCAGAGCGCCGTGATCCGTATCGGCTTCGCCGGGACCTGGCTGCTGTTCCTGCTCCGCGAGTACCCGCACCGCCAGGAGCTGTACGGGCCCACCGGCCCCTGGGGCTGGCACCTCGCCAAGCAGCTGACCACCGACAACCACGCCTTCACGGCCCTGCTGTGGTCCGACGGGCAGCTCTGGTTCGAGTGCTTCTACGTGCTGGCGATCCTGGCCAGCGCGGCCCTACTGCTCGGCTGGCGCACCCGGACCGCGTCGGTGCTGTTCATGGTGGGCGTGCTGTCGCTCCAGAACCGCAGTGTCTTCGTGGGCGACGGCGGCGACAACGTGCTGCACCTGATGTCCTTCTACCTGGTGTTCACCCGCTGCGGTCGGCTGTGGTCGCTGGACGCCCGGCGGGCGGCACGCGAGGCGGCGGCACGGGAGCGGGGCGAGCGGGTGCCCGCCGACTGGACGGGCCCCGCGCTGTGGACGGTGCTCGGACTGGCCCTGGTCACGGTGACGGCGACCGGCCGGTTCGACAACGGCTGGCTGCTCCCCGCGCTGCTGTGGACGGCCTGGGCCGGGCTCGGCCTGTGGTGGGTGGTCGGACGCCGGGCGGCGAAGTCGCCGCAGCCGCGGATCCTGCTGGACGTGATCGCGAACGTGCTGCACAACGGCGCCATGTTCGTGATCGCGGCGGAGGCGTGCCTGATCTACGCCACGGCCGGCTGGTACAAGATCCAGGGCTCGCGCTGGCAGGACGGCACCGCCGTCTACTACCCGCTGCACCTGGACTACTTCACGCCCTGGCCGGGTCTCGCCGATCTGATGTCGGCCAGCGGCATCATGATGACGATCGCGGCCTACGGCACGGTCATGGTGCAGGTCGCCTTCCCGTTCACGGTGTTCAACCGGCGGGTCAAGAACGTCCTGCTGGTGCTGATGATGGCCGAGCACGCGGTGATCGCGGTCGTCCTCGGTCTGCCGTTCTTCTCCCTGGCGATGATCACCGCGGACGCGGTCTTCCTGCCGACGTCCTTCCTGCGCCGGATCCAGGCGCTGGCGCTGCGCGCGCGTGGGCGGTTCGCCGGGCAGGGTGACGGCGCGGTGCCCGCGCCGCGCTCCGAAGCGAGCCCCGAGACGGACTCCGGGACGAGCCCCGGTGCGAGCCCCGAGGAGAGCGCGCCCGGACCCGTAGGGTTCACCGCATGACCGACCCGCTGATCCGCTGGCGCGAGCACGCCGGTGATGCCGTGCTGCTGGACGGCTTCCACGCCCTGAAGCATGCGCTGCGCTTCGGTGCCGAGGTGCCGGTCGCGGTCGCCATCGACCGGGGGGCCGCACTCGCGCTCGCCGCGGAGCTGGCCGAGGACGTGCGGGACACGCTGGACGCGCTGCTGACCGAGGTGTCCGCGCAGACGTACGCCTCGCTCGTCCCGCGCCCGCATCCGACCGGGGTCGCCGCCCTCGCCGTACGACCGTCCCGCGAGGCCGGGCTGCGGACGCTCGCCCGCACGCCCCGCACCGCGCCGGTCGTGGTCCTGGACAACCCGCGCAACCTCGGCAACGCGGGCGCCGTGATCCGGCTGGCCGCCGGGTTCGGGGCGACCGGGGTGGTCACCACGGGCACGCTCGACCCCTGGCACCCCACGGTGGTGCGCGGCGGCGCGGGCCTGCACTTCGCGACCGTCGTGGAGCGGCTCGGCGTCGAGGAGCTGCCCGCGGGGCCGCTGTTCGCCCTGGACCCCGAGGGCCGGGACATCCGCGGCACCGCGCTGCCCGACGACGCCGTCCTGGCGTTCGGCTCGGAGCGCAGCGGGCTCTCGGCCGAGCTGCGCGCGCGTGCCGACCATCTGCTGCGGCTGCCGATGCGCCCCCAGGTCTCCAGCTACAACCTCGCCACCAGCGTGGCGATGACGCTGTACCACTGGAGCCTCACCGGGGGCGCACCCCCGGCTTCCTAGCCCGGGGGTTCTTCGGCCCTCCCGTCAGCCCTCGCGGCGGACCTCCACCACCCGGAACCGGTTGGCCACGAAGGCGCCGTCGCACAGTGCGGCGTTGGCCGCCGGGTTGCCGCCCGAGCCGTGGAAGTCGGAGAAGGCGGCGGTCTGGTTGACGTACACCCCGCCGGTGAGGTTGAGGGACAGCTGGGCGGCCTCCTCCAGGCAGACCTCCTCGATCGCCCGCTCGACCTCGGCGTCGGTGGTGTACGCGCCGACCGTCATCGCGCCCTTCTCGCGGACCGTGCGCCGCAGCAGCTCCACCGCGTCGGTCACCGAGTCGACCGCGACGGCGAAGGAGACGGGGCCGAAGCACTCGCTCATGTAGGCGGCCTGGTCGTCGGGCTTGGCGCCGTCCAGCTTGACGATGACGGGCGTGCGGACGACGGCGTCCGGGAACTCCGGGTTGCTGATCTCGCGGGAGGCGAGGGCGACCTCGCCGAGACCGGCCGCGGCCTCCAGGCGGGCCTTGACGTCCGGGTTGACGATGGCGCCCAGCAGGGCGTTCGCGCGGGCGTCGTCGCCGAGCAGGCCGTCGACCGCGCGGGCGAGGTCGGCGGCGACCTCGTCGAAGGTCTTGGGGCCCTCGTCGGTGCGGATGCCGTCCCGGGGGATGAGCAGGTTCTGCGGGGTGGTGCACATCTGGCCGCTGTACAGGGACAGCGAGAACGCCAGGTTGGACAGCATGCCCTTGTAGTCACTGGTGGAGTGCACGATCACCGTGTTGACGCCGGCCTTCTCCGTGTAGACCTGCGCCTGGCGGGCGTGGGTCTCCAGCCAGTCGCCGAAGGCCGTCGAGCCGGTGTAGTCGATGATCCTGATCTCGGGGCGGGTGGCGAGGGTCTTGGCGATGCCCTCTCCCGGGCGCTCGGCCGCCAGCGCCACCAGGTTGGGGTCGAAGCCCGCCTCGGTGAGCACCTCCCGGGCCACCTGCACGGTCAGCGCGAGCGGCAGCACCGCGCGCGGGTGCGGCTTGACCAGGACGGCGTTGCCGGTCGCGAGGGAGGCGAACAGGCCCGGGTAGCCGTTCCACGTCGGGAAGGTGTTGCAGCCGATGACCAGGCCGATGCCGCGCGGAACCGGCGTGAAGTGCTTGGTGAGGACCAGCGGGTCCCGCTTGCCCTGCGGCTTGCTCCACTCCGCCGTGCCCGGGGTGCGGACCTGCTCCGCGTACGCGTACGCCACCGCTTCCAGGCCGCGGTCCTGGGCGTGCGGGCCGCCCGCCTGGAACGCCATCATGAACGCCTGTCCGCTGGTGTGCATGACGGCGTGCGCGAACTCGTGGGTGCGGTCGCTGATCCGCTTGAGGATCTCCAGGCAGACCACGGCCCGGACCTCCGCGCCCGCGTCCCGCCAGGCCCCCTGGCCCGCCTTCATCGCGGGCAGCAGCACGTCCAGGTCCGCGTGCGGGTACGTGACGCCCAGCTCGATGCCGTACGGCGAGACCTCGCCGCCCACCCAGTCGTCGGTGCCCGGCTGACCGAGGTCGACACGGGTGCCCAGCAGGGCGTCGAAGGCGGCCTTGCCCGCGGCGGCGTCCAGGCTGCCGTGCTCGCCGTACGCCTTCGGGTGCTCGGGGTGCGGGGACCAGTACGCACGCGTGCGGATCGCTTCCAGGGCCTGGTCGAGAGTGGGCCGGTGCTTCGCGATCAGCTCGGGCGCGGTCGGTACGGCGGCCATGAGGGACCAACTCCTCGTCTGGGGGAACTCTTCGTCGAGTTCATGACCTGGGCAGAAACAGGGGCGGGAACAGCCGGTCAGAGCTAGAGTAACCGAACGATCGGTCGGGACAAGGGGGCCTGCCGCATCTGTGGAAAACCCCGTGCGGGAGGATCGCGCACATGACAGCACTCGACCTCAACAGCCCCGTCGCCGTCGTCGGCACCGGCACCATGGGCCAGGGCATCGCCCAGGTCGCGCTGGTCGCCGGCCACCCCGTGCGGCTCTACGACGCCGTCGCCGGGCGGGCCCGGGAGGCGGCCGAAGCGATCGGCGCCCGCCTCGACCGGCTCGCGGCCAAGGGCCGGCTCGGCGACGCCGAGCGGGACGCGGCCCGCGCCCGGCTGACGCCGGTGGACGACCTGTCCGGACTGGCGGACTGCGCGCTGGTCGTCGAGGCCGTGCTGGAGCGGCTGGACATCAAGCAGCAGCTCTTCCGCGAGCTGGAGGAGATCGTCGCCGAGGACTGTCTGCTCGCCACCAACACCTCCTCCCTGTCCGTCACGGCCATCGGCGGCGCCCTGCGCCGGCCCGGCCGCTTCGTGGGCCTGCACTTCTTCAACCCGGCCCCGCTGCTCCCGCTGGTCGAGGTCGTCTCCGGCTTCGCCACCGACGTCACCTCGGCCACCCGCGCGTACGAGACCGCCCGCGCCTGGGGCAAGACCCCGGTGGCCTGCGCGGACACGCCCGGATTCATCGTCAACCGCATCGCCCGGCCGTTCTACGCCGAGGCGTTCGCCGTCTACGAGGCGCAGGCCGCCGACCCGGCCACCATCGACGCGGTGCTGCGCGAGTGCGGTGGCTTCAGGATGGGCGCCTTCGAACTGACCGACCTGATCGGCCAGGACGTCAACGAGTCCGTCACCCACTCGGTGTGGCAGTCCTTCTTCCAGGACGTGCGCTTCACCCCGTCCCTGGCCCAGCGCAGGCTCGTGGAGTCCGGCCGGCTCGGCCGCAAGAGCGGACACGGCTGGTACGACTACGCCGACGGCGCCGAGCGGCCCGAGCCGCACACCGCCGACAAGGAGCAGCCGCCCGCGTACGTCGTCGCCGAGGGCGATCTCGGCCCCGCGCGCGAGGTGCTCACACTGGTCCGGGAGGCGGGCCTCCAGGTCCGTGAGGAGGACGAGGACAACGGCACCCGTCTGGTGCTGCCCAGCGGCGGCCAGCTGGTGCTGGCCGACGGCCAGACCTCCGTGGAGTTCCGCGACGTCGTCTACTTCGACCTCGCGCTGGACTACCGCGCGGCCACCCGTATCGCCCTCTCCACTTGCCAGGACACCTCGCCCCGCACCCTCGCCGAGGCCGTCGGGCTGTTCCAGGCGCTCGGCAAGGACGTCAGCGTCATCGGGGACGTCCCCGGCATGATCGTCGCCCGTACGGTCGCCCGGATCATCGACCTCGCGCACGACGCGGTCGCCAAGGGCGTGGCCACCGAGGAGGACATCGACACCGCCATGCGGCTGGGGGTCAACTACCCGCTCGGTCCCTTCGAGTGGGACCGCCGGCTCGGCCGCGAGTTCGCCTTCGAGGTCCTGGACGAGATGCACGAGCGCGACCCCTCCGGGCGCTACGCGCCCTCCCTCGCGCTCTACCGCCACGCATGCGCGGCCGAGAACCGGGAGGGCGCGGAATGACCACCCCCAAGCGCGACACCTACACGCCCGAGACACTGCTCTCGGTCGCCGTCCAGGTCTTCAACCAGCGCGGCTACGACGGCACGTCCATGGAGCATCTGTCCAAGGCTGCGGGCATCTCCAAGTCGTCGATCTACCACCACGTCAGCGGCAAGGAAGAGCTGCTGCGGCGGGCCGTCAGCCGCGCCCTGGACGGCCTGTTCGGCATCCTGGGCGAGGAGCACGCGCGCGTGGGGCGGCCCGTCGACCGGCTGGAGCACGTCGTACGGCGCATGGTCGAGGTGCTCATAGCGGAGCTGCCCTATGTGACGCTGCTGCTGCGCGTGCGCGGCAACACCGCCACCGAGCGGTGGGCGCTGGATCGCCGCCGGGACTTCGACCACCAGGTCGCCGAACTGCTGAAGGCGGCCGCCGCCGACGGCGACGTACGCGACGACGTGGAGGTGCGGCTCGCCACCCGACTCGTCTTCGGCATGATCAACTCTATTGTGGAGTGGTACCGGCCGGAGGCGCGGGGCGCCAGCGGCCGGGAGGTGGCCGACGCGGTCGTCCGGCTGGTCTTCACCGGCCTGAAGCAGGACTGATTCGCCCGCCTGGAGCAGGACTGATTCGCCGGCCTGGAGCAGGGCTGATTCGCCGGCCTGGAGCGGGGCTGAGGGCGGGCTGAGGGCGGGCTGAGCCGGCCCTCGGGTCCGGCTCAGGAATCCGGCTCCAGGTCCTCCTCCTCGAACACCAGCAGGGTGCGGGTGCTCAGCACCTCCGGGATCGCCTGGAGCCGGGTGAGCACCAGCTCGCGCAGCGCCCGGTTGTCGGGCGTGTGCACCAGGAGCAGCACGTCGAAGTCGCCGCCCACGAGGGCGATGTGTGAGGCGCCGGGCAGCTGCCGCAGCTGCTCGCGGACCGTGCGCCAGCTGTTCTGCACGATCTTCAGCGTGATGTACGCCGAGGTGCCGTGCCCGGCGCGTTCATGGTCCACCCGCGCGCTGAACCCGCGGATCACGCCGTCCTCGACGAGCCGGTTGATCCGCGCGTAGGCGTTGGCGCGCGAGACGTGGACGCGTTCGGCGACGGACCGTATCGAGGCACGGCCGTCCGCCTGGAGGATCTTCAGGATGTCCTGATCGATGGCGTCCAGCGGGCGCGGCGGCGGCAGCACACCGCCCTCCTGGGACATGTCCCGTGCCGCGTCGTACGGCGCGTCGGCCATTTGTTCAGGTGCCATGTCCCCCCGCTTCATCGCTGTGGACGTCCTGCGTTCATTCCAGGCTGTGGAGAACCGTTTGTCCACAGCCTGGTGGGGCCTGTAGCCAAAATGTGCCGTCGACCGAACAATCGGTAGGTGAGGCGGGTCACAGCCGACGCGCCTCCCGTAGCCGCTTCCACGAGGAGGTGCCGTCATGACGGTGATGGAGCAGCGGGGTGCCTACCGGCCCGCCCCGCCGCCCGCCTGGCAGCCCCGTATGGACCCCGCGCCACTGCTGCCCGACGCCGAGCCCTACCGCGTCCTCGGCACCGAGGCGGCCGCCAAGGCCGACCCGGAGCTGCTGCGCCGACTCCACGCCCAACTGGTGCGCGGCCGCCGCTACAACACGCAGGCCACCGCGCTCACCAAGCAGGGCCGCCTCGCCGTCTACCCCTCCAGCACCGGCCAGGAGGCCTGTGAGGTGGCCGCCGCGCTGGCCCTCCAGGAGCGCGACTGGCTCTTTCCCAGCTACCGGGACACCCTCGCCGTCGTCGCCCGGGGCGTGGACCCCGTCGAGGCCCTCACCCTGCTGCGCGGCGACTGGCACAGCGGCTACGACCCCTACGCCCACCGCGTCGCCCCCCTCAGCACCCCGCTGGCCACCCAGCTGCCGCACGCCGTCGGTCTGGCGCACGCGGCCCGCCTCAAGGGCGACGACGTCGTCGCGCTCGCCATGGTCGGGGACGGCGGCACCAGCGAGGGCGACTTCCACGAGGCGCTGAACTTCGCCGCCGTCTGGCAGGCACCGGTCGTCTTCCTGGTCCAGAACAACGGCTTCGCCATCTCGGTCCCGCTCGCCAAGCAGACCGCCGCGCCTTCCCTGGCGCACAAGGCCGTCGGCTACGGCATGCCGGGCCGGCTGGTCGACGGCAACGACGCCATCGCCGTCCACGAGGTCCTCAGCGACGCCGTACGGCACGCCCGCGCGGGCGGCGGCCCCACCCTGGTCGAGGCGGTGACGTACCGCATCGATGCCCACACCAACGCCGACGACGCCACCCGCTACCGGGGTGACACCGAGGTCGAGGCATGGCGCGCCCATGACCCGATCGAGCTGCTGGAGGCCGAGCTGACCGCGCGCGGGCTGATCGACCAGGCCGGCATCGAGGCCGTCCGGCAGGAAGCCGAGACGATGGCCGCCTCCCTGCGCGACGGCATGAACCGGGACCCCGAGCTGAACCCCATGGACCTCTTCGACCACGTCTACGCCGAGACCACGGCCCAGCTGCGTGAGCAGCGTGCCCTGTTGCGCGCCGAGCTGGCGGCCGAGCAGGAGCAGCACGGCGCGCAGGAAGGCGGCGCCCGATGACCACCGTCGCCGTCAAGCCCGCCACCATGGCCCAGGCCCTCACCCGCGCGCTGCGCGACGCCATGGCCGCCGACCCCACCGTGCACGTCATGGGCGAGGACGTCGGCGCCCTCGGCGGTGTCTTCCGGGTCACCGACGGCCTCGCCAAGGAGTTCGGCGAGGACCGCTGCACCGACACCCCGCTCGCCGAGGCCGGCATCCTCGGCACCGCCGTCGGCATGGCCATGTACGGGCTGCGCCCGGTCGTGGAGATGCAGTTCGACGCCTTCGCCTACCCGGCGTTCGAGCAGCTGATCAGCCATGTCTCGCGGATGCGCAACCGCACGCGCGGCCGGATGCCGCTGCCGATCACCGTCCGTGTCCCCTACGGCGGCGGCATCGGCGGTGTCGAGCACCACAGCGACTCGTCCGAGGCCTACTACATGGCCACCCCGGGCCTGCACGTCGTCACGCCCGCGACCGTCGCCGACGCCTACGGCCTGCTGCGCCAGGCCATCGCCTCCGACGACCCGGTCGTCTTCCTGGAACCCAAGCGGCTGTACTGGTCCAAGGACTCCTGGAACCCCGAGCAGCCCACAGACGTGGAGCCCATCGGACGGGCGGTCGTCCGCCGCGCCGGCCGCAGCGCCACCCTCATCACCTACGGCCCCTCCCTGCCGGTCTGCCTGGAGGCCGCCGAGGCCGCCCAGGCCGAGGGCTGGGACCTGGAGGTCGTCGACCTGCGCTCCCTGGTGCCGTTCGACGACGAGACGGTCTGCGCGTCCGTCCGGCGCACCGGCCGCGCGGTCGTCGTCCACGAGTCCACCGGGTTCGGCGGACCGGGCGGCGAGATCGCGGCCCGGATCACCGAGCGCTGCTTCCACCATCTGGAGGCGCCCGTGCTGCGCGTGGCCGGGTTCGACATCCCCTACCCGCCGCCCATGCTGGAGCGGCACCACCTGCCCGGCGTCGACCGCATCCTGGACGCCGTGGCGAGGCTCCAGTGGGAGGCCGAGGGCTGATGGCACAGGTGCTGGAGTTCAAGCTGCCCGACCTCGGCGAGGGGCTCACCGAGGCGGAGATCGTCCGCTGGCTGGTCCAGGTCGGCGATGTCGTCGCCATCGACCAGCCCGTGGTCGAGGTCGAGACGGCCAAGGCGATGGTCGAGGTGCCCTGCCCTTACGGCGGTGTGGTCACCGCCCGCTTCGGCGAGGAGGGCACCGAACTGCCCGTCGGCGCCCCGCTGCTGACCGTTGCCGTCGGCGAACCGTCGGCGGCCCCCGAGGGCTCGGGGAACGTCCTGGTCGGCTACGGCACCTCCGAGGCGCCGCCCCGGCGCCGCAGGGTGCGTACGGCCGCCACGGCGCCGGTGCCGGCGGAGCGCCCCGCGCCCGCCCCGGCCGCCGCCACCCCCGCCCCGGCCGCTGCCGCACCCGGCCACGCGCCCGCGCGGCCCGCGGCGGCCACCGGCCCGGTGCCCGTCATCTCGCCGCTGGTGCGCAGGCTCGCCCGGGACAACGGCCTGGACCTCAGGCAGCTGTCCGGCTCCGGCCCCGAGGGGCTCATCCTGCGCGCGGACGTCGAGGGCGCCCTGCGGGCCAGGGCCGCAGGCCCGGCGACGGCCCAGCCGCTGAACCAGGCCACCGCACCGGCGGACCACGGCCACGCCACAGCGGCCACGGTACGGCCGACGCCCGCCGGCACCCCGCGGGACGGCACCCGTGTCCCGCTCAAGGGCGTCCGCGGTGCCGTCGCCGACAAGCTGTCCCGCAGCCGCCGGGAGATCCCGGACGCGACCTGCTGGGTCGACGCCGACGCGACGGAACTCATGCGGGCGCGGGCCGCGATGAACGCCGCCGGGGGCCCCAAGATCTCCCTGCTCGCGCTGCTCGCCCGGATCTGCACCGCCGCACTGGCCCGGTTCCCCGAGCTGAACTCCACCGTGGACACCGAGGCCCGCGAGATCGTCCGGCTCGAACAGGTCCACCTCGGCTTCGCCGCGCAGACCGACCGCGGGTTGGTCGTGCCCGTCGTCCGGGACGCCCACGCGCGCGACGCCGAGTCGCTGACCGCCGAGTTCGCCCGGCTCACCGAGGCGGCCCGCACCGGCACCCTGACACCCGGGGAACTCACCGGCGGAACCTTCACGTTGAACAACTACGGGGTGTTCGGCGTCGACGGCTCCACACCGATCATCAACCACCCGGAGGCGGCCATGCTCGGCGTCGGCCGCATCGTCCCCAAGCCATGGGTGCACGAAGGCGAGCTGGCCGTGCGTCAGGTCGTACAGCTCTCGCTCACCTTCGACCACCGGGTGTGCGACGGCGGCACGGCGGGCGGCTTCCTGCGCTATGTCGCCGACTGTGTGGAACACCCGGCGGTGCTCCTGCGCACCCTGTGACGCACCGCCCCTGACGTCCGGGCCGCTGTCCGCCCTGTGAGGCACCGGCCCGGCCGCGGGAGCGCGCAGGACATACTCGGAGGGTGACCGACACCGCCCCCGCCACCCCCGCGGGCCCCGGCCCCGCGCCGTACGACGCCGTCGTGCTGGCCGGCGGGGCCGCCCGGCGGCTCGGCGGGGCCGACAAGCCGGCCGTCCGCGTCGGCGGCCGCACGCTGCTCGACCGGGTGCTCGCGGCTTGCGCGGGCGCCGGTACGACCGTCGTCGTGGCCGCCCCCCGGCCCACCGCCCGCGCGGTGCGCTGGACGCGCGAGGATTCGCCCGGCGCCGGCCCGGTCGCCGCGCTGGAGGCGGGCCTGCGGCACACCACGGCCGAGTACGCCGTCGTCCTCTCCGCCGACCTGCCCTTCCTCGTACCGGCCGTGCTGGAACGCCTGTTGACCGCGGTGCGGGAAAGCGGCGCCGACGGCGCGCTGCTCACCGACGCGGGCGGCCGCGACCAGCCGCTCGTGGCCGCCTACCGCACCGCCGCCCTCCGCCACGAGCTGACCGCGCTCGCCGCCGCGCCCGACGGCCTCACCGGGCTTCCCCTGCGCCGGCTGACCGGCGCCCTCCGCCTCACCCGTGTCCCGGACCCGCTCGCGTCCTTCGACTGCGACACCTGGGACGACATCGTCAACGCCAGGGCACGCATCAGGGAGCATGGGCACGTGTTGGATGAATGGATCTCCGCAGTCAAGGACGAGCTGGGCATCGACCTGGACGTCGACACCGGCGTCCTGCTCGACCTGGCCCGGGACGCCGCACACGGCGTCGCCCGGCCCGCCGCCCCGCTGACCACCTTCCTCGTCGGCTATGCCGCCGCACGCGCCGAGGGCGGCCCCGAGGCCGTGGCCGAGGCCGCCCGCAAGGCCACCGCGCTGGCCCTGCGGTGGGAAGCGGAGAGCAGCGGGGCCACCGGCGCCCCGGACGCCGGATGACCGCCCCCGGAACCCGCGCCGGGGAGAGCGACGACCTCGACGTCGAGGAGGCCCTGGCACTCGTGAGGGAAGCCGGAAAGGACCCCGACCACGACTCCGGCAGGAACCCCGGCGCGCAGCCCGGCAGGGAACCCGGCGCCGGCGACGCCGGACCCGTCCCGGACCCGGCACCCCCCGCACCCGACCGGCGCGCGGCCGCACGGCACAGGGCCACGCCCTGGCCCGAGGCCCGCGAGACAGCCGCCCGGGCCGCCCGCACCCGGGCCCGCCGCGCCCCCGTCTCCGTGCCGCTCGGCGACGCGCTCGGCCTGGTCCTGGCCACCCCGCTCGACGCGCTCACCGACCTGCCCTCCTTCGACACCTCCGCCATGGACGGCTGGGCGGTCGCCGGACCCGGCCCCTGGCAGGTACGGGACGAAGGGGTGCTCGCCGGACACGCCCAGCCCGCGCCGCTCACGGACGGAGAGGCCGTGCGGATCGCCACCGGCGCCCGCATCCCCGCCGACACCACCGGCGTCCTGCGTACCGAGCACGGCCACACCGACGCCCAGGGACGGCTGCACCCCACCCGGGAGATGGTCCACGGCCAGGACATCCGCCCGCGCGGCCAGGAGTGCCGCAGCGGCGACCAGTTGCTGCCCGCCGGCACCCTGGTCACCCCCGCCGTCCTGGGCCTCGCCGCGGCCGCCGGCTACGACACCGTCACCGCCGTCGCGCGCCCCCGCGTCGACGTCCTCGTCCTCGGCGACGAGTTGCTCACCGAGGGACTGCCGCACGACGGGCTGATCCGGGACGCCCTCGGCCCGATGCTGCCGCCCTGGCTGCGCGCGCTCGGCGCCGAGGTGACCGCCGTGCGCCGCATCGGTGACGACGCCCGGGCGCTGCTCAAGGCGGTCACCGGCTCCACCGCCGACCTGATCGTCACCACCGGCGGCACCGCCGCCGGACCCGTCGACCACGTCCACCCCACGCTGGAACGCATCGGCGCCGAACTCCTCGTCGACGGCGTCAAGGTGCGGCCCGGCCACCCCATGCTGCTCGCCCGCACCAAGGACGACCAGCACCTCGTGGGTCTGCCCGGCAACCCCCTCGCGGCCGTCTCCGGCCTGCTGACCCTCGCCGAGCCGCTGCTGCGGACCCTGGCCGCCCACCCGGCCCCCGAGCCGTACACACTGCCGTTGAGGGAGGCGGTGCAGGGCCACCCGTACGACACCCGGCTCATCCCGGTGACGCTGCGCGGCGACCGCGCCGTACCGCTGCACTACAACGGCCCCGCCATGCTCCGGGGCATCGCCGCCGCCGACGCGCTGGCCGTCGTACCGCCGGGCGGAGCACGGCAGGGCGCGGAGACGGAACTGCTGGACCTGCCCTGGGCGACCGGCGGAATCGGGGTGTGTTTCACGTGAAACAACGGGCCATGACGCCATCGCCCATGGCGCGCCCGGCACCCGGGTGACCTCGGACACCCGTCCCGCGCGACACGGGTGACGGGCCCGGAGGCGGAGTAGCGTCACGGGCATGTATGCGATCACGATTCCCGAATTCGGCGATCCTGACGTGCTGGTGTGGGAAGAGGTTCCCGATCCGGTGCCCGGCGAGGGCGAGGTGCTGGTCGAGGTGGCGGCCAGCGCCGTCAACCGCGCCGACATCATGCAGCGCCAGGGCTTCTACAACCCGCCGCCCGGCGCCTCCTCCTACCCCGGCCTGGAGTGCTCCGGCACCATCGCCGCACTCGGCCCCGGGGTGTCCGGCTGGGCCGTGGGCGACACGGTGTGCGCGCTGCTCGCGGGCGGCGGCTACGCCCAGAAGGTCGCCGTACCGGCCGGGCAGCTGCTGCCCGTGCCCGAGGGCGTCGGCCTGAAGCAGGCCGCCGCACTGCCCGAAGTGGTCTGCACCGTCTGGTCCAACGTGTTCATGGTCTCCCATCTGCGGCCCGGGGAGACCCTGCTGGTGCACGGCGGCTCCAGCGGCATCGGGACCATGGCGATCCAGCTGGCGAAGGCCGTCGGCGCCAAGGTCGCGGTGACCGCCGGCACCAAGGAGAAGCTGGAGCGCTGCGCCGAGCTGGGCGCGGACATCCTCGTCAACTACCGGGAGCAGGACTTCGTCGAGGAGATCCGGCAGGCCACGGGCGGGGCGGGTGCCGATGTCATCCTCGACAACATGGGCGCCAAGTACCTGGACCGCAACGTCCAGGCCCTCGCCGTCAACGGCCGGCTCTCGATCATCGGGCTCCAGGGCGGGGTCAAGGGCGAGCTGAATCTCGGCATGCTGCTCGGCAAGCGGGCCGCGATCAGCGCGACGTCGCTGCGGGCGCGGCCGCTGGACGAGAAGGCGGCGATCGTGGCGGCGGTGCGGGAGCATGTGTGGCCGCTGGTCGAGGCCGGGCACGTCCGGGCGGTCGTGGACCGTGAGCTGCCGATGGAGCAGGCGGCGGAGGCACACCGTGTGGTGGAGGCCAGCGGCCATATCGGCAAGGTGCTGCTGGTCGCGCCGTAGCCCCGTCCGGGCGAGGGCCGGGCCGCGGGCGTAGGCGCGTCTCAGCTCTTGCGCAGCCGCAGGCCCAGGAAGGCCAGGCCGAGGCCCAGGCCGATGAAGACCAGGCCGCTGCCCAGCGGAAGGATGTCCAGCACCGGCTCGCCGGCGTCCTGGCTCTGCTGGGCGGCGTTCTGGGTGGGGGCCGGCCGCAGCGGGGGACGGGCGGGGTCGAGGCCGGCCTCCTCCGGCGGCTGCGAGGCCGCCGGTGACTGCCCGGCGGGATCCGCGGTCTCCGGCTCCTCCGGTATGGCGGCGGGGTCGGGCGGCTGTGTGGGTACGGCGTCGTCGTCGCCCTCCACCTCGGCGGCGGGCCCGTCCGGCCGGCCTGGACGCATCCGCCCCTGTCCCGCCAGGCTCCCCGCCCGGGACGGATCGGGGTCCGCGGGCCGGAACGAGGCGGAGGCGGAGTCGGAGGGCATGACCACGGGCGACGCCTCGGCGGGAGCGGGCGGCTCCTGGCCCGGCGCGTCCGTCGCGCCGGCCGATGCCACGGGAGCGTCCGGCGTGGCATCGTGCGGCCGCCCGTGCTGCCGGGTGTCCTGCCGGACATGGCCGGGGGAGCCCGAGGCGGCCGGATGCCCGGAGCCGAAGAGGTGCGTGGGACCGGGCTCCGGGGCGTGTACGGGCGCGGCGCAGGCGGGGGTGGCGGTGTACGCCGCCAGGGTCGCCGTGAGGGCGAGCAGCAGCCGTACGCGGTGGAAGGTGAGTCGCTGCCTTGGAGTCACGTCGGTGACCTCCCGGAGCCCAGGGGCCGTAATCGATGGATAACGAGAGAACAAGCCTCACATTCATGACTCAACAGGGCATTTTGGGTTGCTCCGTCAGGTCTAAACGGTGGATCAGTCCCGCGAGGGGGCACCACGGTGATGAGGTGTACTGGTGCGAGAGAATGGCGGCATGGAGATGCCGAGGAACGAACGGTCGCCGGAGAATCCCCAGATCCTCGTCGTGGGCCAGGACGGGATGGCACTCGGCGGCGGGGACGAGGAATCCCGCGAGACCCCGGTGACGGAGCAGGTCGAGCAGCCGGCCAAGGTCATGCGGATCGGCAGCATGATCAAGCAGCTCCTGGAGGAGGTGCGCGCGGCTCCTCTCGACGAGGCCAGCCGGGCCCGGCTGAAGGAGATCCACCACAGCTCGGTGAAGGAGCTGGAGGACGGCCTGGCGCCGGAGCTGGTCGAGGAGCTCGAGCGGCTGTCCCTGCCGTTCAACGACGACACCACCCCCAGCGACGCGGAACTGCGGATCGCCCAGGCACAGTTGGTGGGCTGGCTGGAGGGTCTGTTCCACGGGATCCAGACCACGCTGTTCGCCCAGCAGATGGCCGCGCGGGCCCAGTTGGAGCAGATGCGCCGCGCGCTGCCGCCGGGCATGAGCCACGAGGGCGGGGACGACCCCCGCGCCGGTGGCCGCTCGGGCGGGCCGTACCTGTAGACCGTCAGCACGACATCCGAGATCACACCGCATGAGAAGGGGCCCGGCGGACGACCGCCGGGCCCCTTCGTCAGCGCGTGCGCGTCACTGCGGCGGGTTGCCCGTCGACACGCTCAGCTCGATGGTGCCCGGGTCCTTCTTGTCGACGTCCGATCCCTGGGACGGGAACTGGTCCAGCACGGTGCCGTCACCCCAGGTGTTGTTGTCCACCTTCTTGATGTTCATCATCCAGCCCGCGGCCTGGAAGCAGGCCTTCACGGAGTTGATGTCCTTGTACCGGAAGTCGGGCAGTTCGATCTTGCTCGCGTCGTCCCACGCCTTGGTGGGCTCCGTGCACTGGGTCTTGTCGATCACCTTGGAGCGGTCCGGGGGGCGGTAGCCCGACCGGTGCGCGGAGGACGTCGAGGTGCTGGCGCTGGCGCTGGCCCCGCCGCCCCCGCCGGTGTCGTCGCTGTGGCTGCTCAGCGACATGGCGACGATCAGACCGACGACGGCGACGAGCGACACCGCGATCGAGCCGATGATCACCGGCTTGTTGCTCTTCCCGCCAGAGCCGCCGGAGCGCCCCGCGGTCTGCGTGGCCGGCTGGGGCGAGATCGTGTACGGCGGCGGGGTCGCGGCGCCCTGCGGGCCGTAGCCGACCGGGGGCGCTGTCTGCTGGGCCTGCTGCGGATAGCCGTAGGCCGGCGCGGGGGTGTGCGCGGCCGGGGCGGGCGTCTGCGGGCCGTACGGACCCGGCTGGTACGGCGTCTGCACCGGCCCGGGGGCCGTCTGGGCCGCCTGCCCGACCGGCGGGAACACCGCGGAGCCCACGCCCGAACCGCTCTGCTGCGGCCCGGCGCCCGGCACGATGCTCGGCGGGGCCGCCTGGAAGGACGCGGCGATCCGCAGGCACTCGTCCCGCATGGCCTCGGCGGTCGGGAAGCGCTCGTTCGGGTTCTTCTTCAGCGCGCGGGCGACGAGCGCGTCCATGGCGGCCGGCAGGGAGCGGTTGATCGAGGAGGGCGCGACCGGCTCCTCCTGCACATGCGCGTACGCGATCGCCAGCGGCGAGTCCGCGTCGAACGGCAGCCGCCCGGTGACCAGCTGGAACAGCATGATGCCGACCGAGTACAGGTCGGAGCGGGCGTCCACGCCCCGGCCGAGCGCCTGCTCCGGCGAGAGGTACTGCGGGGTGCCGACGACCATGCCGGTCTGGGTCATCGAGGTGACACCGGACTGCATGGCGCGGGCGATGCCGAAGTCCATCACCTTGACCACGCCGCGCTTGGTCACCATCACGTTGCCCGGCTTGATGTCGCGGTGGACCAGCCCCGCCTCGTGGCTGATCTCCAGCGCCGCGAGCACGTCCGCGGTGACCTTCAGGGCCTTGTCCGCGGGCATGGCGCCGTACTGCCGGATGTCCTCCTCGAGGACCGAGCCCAGCGGGCGGCCCTCGACGTACTCCATGACGATGTACGGCATCGCCATGCCGTCCAGCTCGTCCTCGCCCGTGTCGAAGACGGAGACGATGTTGGTGTGCGTGAGCTTCGCCACGGCCTGCGCCTCGCGGCGAAAGCGCTCGCGGAAGGCCTGCTCCCGGCCGAGTTCCGTATGGAGCGTCTTGATCGCGACCTGGCGGTCGAGCACGGCGTCGTACGCCAGGTGCACCGAGGCCATGCCGCCTTCGCCGAGCAAGTCGCGCAGCTGGTAGCGGCCGCCGGCCAGGCCCTGCCCCGCGTACCGGCCGTGTGCGCCGTCCTGGCTCATGTCTCCGCGTCCCCCACTGCCCGTCCGGCGCCGTCGTCGATCGCGTCGTATCCGCTGCTGATCAGACGCCGGCCGCGCAGGCCTTGATCGAATGTGTCATTACCGGCCAAGTCTGCCCCAGGCCACTGACACGTCAAGCTCGGTGCCCGTTCCGTGACCGTACGCGAAAGAAGCGTCGCGCAAGCGTTACAGGGGGCGTACGACCGGCACACAGAATTTGCACGACAGCGCGTGCTAAAGGTTTGATGGCCGGTCCGGCGCCGGGCCGGTCCCGGTTCCGGTTCCGGACCGGCGGGCCCGACGGAGGCTGTAGCGTGGCCGACGGAGACCGTGACAACACCGCGCGCACCGCGGGCAGAAACGACGGCGAGGACTGATGGCACAGACGCAGCGCGCCCAGGGCCCGTCCGACCCCGAGGCGACTGGCGGCGGCATGTCGGACGCGCCGGAGATGTGGGGCAACGGCGGGCTCGTCGGCGACGGCCGGTACCGGCTCACGCACCGGCTGGGCCGGGGCGGCATGGCCGAGGTGTTCGCCGCCGAGGACGTCCGTCTGGGCCGTACCGTCGCGGTGAAGCTGCTCCGCGCGGATCTCGCCGAGGACCCGGTCTCCAAGGCCCGCTTCACCCGTGAGGCGCAGTCGGTCGCGGGCCTCAACCACCACGCGATCGTCGCCGTGTACGACTCCGGCGAGGACGTCGTCGGCGGCCAGTCCGTGCCGTACATCGTGATGGAGCTGGTCGAGGGCCGCACCATCCGCGACCTGCTGATGACCGCCGACGCGCCGGGCCCGGAGCAGGCGCTGATCATCGTCTCCGGGGTGCTGGAGGCGCTCGCCTACTCGCACCAGCACGGCATCGTGCACCGTGACATCAAGCCGGCCAACGTCATCATCACGCACAGCGGCGCGGTCAAGGTGATGGACTTCGGCATCGCCCGCGCCCTGCACGGCGCGTCCACGACGATGACCCAGACCGGCATGGTCATGGGCACGCCGCAGTACCTCTCGCCGGAGCAGGCGCTCGGCAAGGCCGTCGACCACCGCTCCGACCTGTACGCGACCGGCTGTCTGCTGTACGAACTCCTCGCGCTGCGGCCGCCGTTCACCGGCGAGACCCCGCTGTCGGTGGTCTACCAGCACGTCCAGGACATGCCGGTGCCGCCGTCGCAGGTCTCCGAGGGCTGCCCGCCGGAGCTGGACGGCCTGGTCATGCGCTCGCTCGCCAAGGAGCCGGACGACCGGTTCCAGACGGCCGAGGAGATGCGCGGCCTGGTCCAGTACGGCGTGCAGATGCTGTACGACCAGGGCGGCTACACCGGCACCTGGAACACCGGCCCGGTGGAGGCGCACGACGGCCGGCACACGCCGGCGGGCGGCTTCGCGGGCACGACCGCGATGCCGCACCCCATGGACGGCGCCGGCACCGCGCAGATCCCGCAGTCGGTCCTGCCGCAGGGCTACGGCAATGGTGACGACGGCGGCTTCGAGGGGCACGGCAACAGGGGCAGCGGCCGCGGCAAGCTCTGGGTGCTCGCCGTCCTCGCGGTGATCGCCATCGCGGCGGGTGTGGCGCTGGCGCTCAAGAACACGGGCACCACCCACAGCCCCGGCACGGACACCAAGCCGACGACGACCCACTCGAAGTCCACGGACCACAAGACCGACTCGCCGACCCCGTCCGACGACGGCGCCGGCCAGACCTCGGACACCGGCACGGGCACCGGCTCGGACGCCGGCTCCGGCTCCCACTGGACGTCGCCGACGCCCTCGCCGTCGGACACCCCGTCGCAGCCGGACACCACCGACCCGTCCACCGCGCCCACGGACCCGCAGACCTCGCAGTCGCCGCCCACCAGCCCGACGGACGGCGGCACCGGCACGGGCACCGTGGACGGCGGCACCGACACCGGCACCACGGACGGCGGCGGCACGGACACCGGCACCACGGTCGGCGGCGGCACGGACACCGGGGCCACGGACGGCACCACGGGCGACACCGGTCCTTGAAGGTCACCCACGGCGACCGTCCCGCCGGGCACCCCCTCGCCCCGCGGGACGTCGCCCTGAGGGCGGTCGCCGTCAGCCGGTGAACGCCTCGCACACCGCGTCGTACGCGCGTGTCCACCACACCACGAGCGCCGACGCGGCCGGGAACTGGCAGTCCGCGCGCGTGTCGCCGCGTTCGTAGTGCCAGCGCAGCATCCAGAAGTCGTTCAGCCGCTCCCACCACACCCGGTGCACGGCCGCCGCCAGCTCCGAGGGCGCCGCACCGGCCGCGCGCCGGTACGCGCGCGCGTAGGCGCGCACTTTCGGCAGGTCCAGCGTGCCCGCCGGCCGTACGAAGAAGATCGCGGCGGCGCGTACGGCCTCCTCCGCGCGCGGCTGCACGCCGAGCCGGTCCCAGTCGACGATCGCCGCCGGTGCGTCGTCGTCGGTGTAGAGCAGGTTGAACGGGTGGAAGTCGCCGTGCACCCAGCCCACCGAGGCGCCGCGCGGCGGGCGCCGGTCGGCGTGCTGCTCCAGCAGGGCGCGGCGCTCCTGGAGCCGGTGCCGGGCCAGTTCGTCGAAGGCGTCCGCGGGGCGGTGGCGGTCGACGTGCGCGAGCAGGCCGTCGATGACGGTGAGGGTGTCGGCCGGGTCGGCGCTCTCCACCGGGTGGGGGCTGGTGGCCGGGCGGGTGCGCCCCTTCGGCGGCATCACGCGCTCCAGACAGGCGTGCACGGCACCCAGGAGCGCGCCGAGGCGTGCGCTCTCCCCACGGGTGAGCTGGCCGCCGTGGCGGTGTCTGCCGTCGATCCACGGGTGCAGGGCGTAGGCGTGGCCGCCGATGACGGCGACGGTGCGGCCCTCGCGGTGGGTGAGCGGCACGGCGACCGGGACGCCGAGGTCGGCGAGGCGCTGGGTGGCGCGGTGCCGGCGTTCGATGGCGGTCGGATCGGCGGTGTCCGGGTCGAAGTGGTGCTTGAGGAAGTAGCGGCCGCGGGTGGTGCAGAGCCGGTAGCCGCGGTTCAGCAGCCCCTGTTCGACCGGTTCACAGGTGAGGGCCGTACCAGCGGCGTACAGGTGCAGCAAGGGGCCGAGAGGGGGCGCGTGGGGCACGGCGGGTGGTACACAAGAGCGCGGCACGCGGCAGATGCTAGGGCACGAAAAGAGGCCTGTGAGCTGCGGGTTATCACAGACAGTCGCTGGTGATCGCTTTCGGTCATGCGGCGGGCTTTATCAAATGTTTCCGTGGCTTCCGCTCTTTTGTGCCTGCATTCGGGCTACATCCGGCCGCACAGGAATTCTTGATCGTCTTCTCGGCGGGACACCCCGCTAGGGAGGATTGCCATGATTTTTCGGTCTTGGCGCGGCGAACCGGTCTCGCACGCAAACTCTTCCCGTGAGCTGGGTGAGCGGGATAACGTGCGCATGTTCCGGCCGCGACAAGGCTGTGACCAGCACGCTTGCACACCACCCCGATTTACTTGGAAATCCAAGCAAAATCGCAGGTCAGGTGGGGTTTCACAGAATTGTGAAGCACTGGGTAACGTAATGGTTGCAGGGCGCTCGCCGGGGCACCTGTCACGCCTGTTCCCGGCCGAGTGGCACCCACCCCGTGCCCCGTGGTCGAACAGGTGAGCCGCACTGGCCTACCGGCAACCCCGGGGGCCGGAACGACGGAGGAGCACACGTGACCGTGGAGAGCAGTGCCGCGCGCAAGCCGCGACGCACCGCCGCAGGCAAGGCCGGCACCACCGGCGACAAGACCGGTACCGCCGGGAAGACGTCCGGGGCCACCGGCACCAAGCGCACCACCCGTAGCAACCGCACCACCGCCCAGAGCACCGGGCCGGAGCTGGTACAGCTCCTGACCCCCGAGGGCAAGCGGGTCAAGAACGCCGAGTACGACTCCTACGTCGCCGGTATCACCCCCGAAGACCTGCGCGGGCTGTACCGCGACATGGTGCTCACCCGCCGCTTCGACGCCGAGGCCACGGCCCTTCAGCGCCAGGGCGAACTGGGCCTGTGGGCGTCCCTGCTCGGCCAGGAGGCCGCCCAGATCGGCTCCGGCCGCGCGCTGCGCGACGACGACTACGTCTTCCCGACCTACCGCGAGCACGGCGTCGCCTGGTGCCGCGGGGTCGACCCGACCAACCTGCTCGGCATGTTCCGCGGCGTGAACAACGGCGGCTGGGACCCGAACGGCAACAACTTCCACCTGTACACGATCGTCATCGGCTCGCAGACGCTGCACGCCACCGGCTACGCCATGGGCGTCGCCAAGGACGGCGCGGACTCGGCCGTCATCGCCTACTTCGGCGACGGCGCCTCCAGCCAGGGCGACGTGGCCGAATCGTTCACCTTCTCCGCGGTCTACAACGCGCCCGTCGTGTTCTTCTGCCAGAACAACCAGTGGGCGATCTCCGAGCCCACCGAGAAGCAGACCCGCGTCCCGCTCTACCAGCGCGCCCAGGGCTACGGCTTCCCCGGCGTCCGCGTCGACGGCAACGACGTCCTGGCCTGCCTCGCGGTCACCAAGTGGGCGCTGGAGCGCGCCCGCAGCGGCGAGGGCCCCACCCTGGTCGAGGCGTACACCTACCGCATGGGCGCCCACACCACCTCCGACGACCCCAGCCGCTACCGCGGCGACGAGGAGCGTCTGTCCTGGGAGGCCAAGGACCCGATCCTGCGCCTTCGCCGCTACCTGGAAGCCGCAAACCACGCGGACGAGGGATTCTTCGCGGAACTCGAGGACGAGTCCGAAGCGTTGGGCAGGCGAGTGCGCGAAGCGGTCCGCGCCATGCCCGACCCGGACCACTTCGCCATCTTCGAGAACGTGTACGCGGACGGGCACGCGCTCGTCGACGAGGAGCGAGCCCAGTTCGCCGCCTACCAGGCGTCGTTCGCGGACGCAGAAGGGGGTCACTGAGATGGCCGAGAAGATGGCGATGGCCAAGGCCATCAACGAGTCGCTGCGCCGCGCCCTGGAGACGGACCCCAAGGTCCTCGTCATGGGCGAGGACGTCGGCAAGCTCGGCGGTGTCTTCCGGGTGACCGACGGCCTCCAGAAGGACTTCGGCGAGAGCCGGGTCATCGACACCCCGCTCGCCGAGTCCGGCATCGTCGGCACCGCGATCGGCCTGGCCCTGCGCGGCTACCGCCCGGTGGTGGAGATCCAGTTCGACGGCTTCGTCTTCCCGGCGTACGACCAGATCGTCACCCAGCTCGCCAAGATGCACGCGCGCTCGTTGGGCAAGGTCAAGATGCCGGTCGTGGTCCGCATCCCCTACGGCGGCGGCATCGGCGCGGTCGAGCACCACTCGGAGTCCCCCGAGGCCCTGTTCGCGCACGTCGCCGGCCTGAAGATCGTCTCTCCGTCCAACGCCTCGGACGCCTACTGGATGATGCAGCAGGCCATCCAGAGCGACGATCCGGTGATCTACTTCGAGCCCAAGCGCCGCTACTGGGACAAGGCCGAGGTCGACACCGAGGCCATCCCGGCCCCGCTGCACAAGGCGCAGGTCGTCCGCGAGGGCACCGACCTGACCCTGGCGGCCTACGGCCCGATGGTGAAGCTCTGCCAGGAGGCCGCCGCCGCGGCCGCCGAGGAGGGCAAGAACCTGGAGGTCGTGGACCTCCGCTCGGTCTCGCCGCTCGACTTCGACACCCTCCAGAGCTCGGTGCAGAAGACCCGCCGTCTGGTCGTCGTCCACGAGGCGCCGGTCTTCTTCGGCTCCGGCGCGGAGATCGCCGCGCGGATCACCGAGCGCTGCTTCTACCACCTGGAGGCCCCGGTGCTCCGGGTCGGCGGCTACCACGCCCCGTACCCGCCGGCGCGTCTGGAGGAGGACTACCTGCCGGACCTGGACCGCGTGCTCGACGCCGTCGACCGCTCGCTGGCGTACTGAGGGAGAGGGTCGTGACGACGATGACGGAAGCGTCCGTACGCGAGTTCAAGATGCCGGACGTGGGCGAGGGCCTCACCGAGGCCGAGATCCTCAAGTGGTACGTCCAGCCCGGCGACACGGTCACCGACGGCCAGGTGGTGTGCGAGGTCGAGACCGCCAAGGCGGCCGTCGAACTCCCCATCCCCTACGACGGCGTGGTCCGCGCACTCCACTTCCCCGAGGGCACCACGGTGGACGTGGGCACCTCGATCATCGCCGTGGAGGTCGCGGGCGCCGCCCCGGCGCAGGCACCCGCCGCCCAGCCCGCCGCCCAGCCCGCCGCGGAGCCCGCGGCACCGGCGGAGGAGCCCAAGCCCGAGGGCCGCAAGCCGGTCCTGGTCGGCTACGGCGTGGCCGCCTCCGCCACCAAGCGCCGCCCCCGCAAGGGCCCCGAGGTCACCGTCCCGGCGGCCGCGCAGGCGCTCCAGAAGGAGCTGAACGGCCACAGTGCCGTGCCGCAGGACCGCCCGCTGGCCAAGCCGCCGGTGCGCAAGCTGGCCAAGGACCTCGGTGTCGACCTGGCCACCGTGGTCCCGTCCGGCCCGGACGGCATCATCACGCGCGAGGACGTCCATGCGGCGGCCGTGCCGAGGACCGCGGAGCCGGCCGCCCCGGCGGCGCCGGTCACCCCCGCCCCGGCCGCTCCGGCGCCGGCGGTCACGTCGTACGACACGGCACGCGAGACCCGGATCCCGGTCAAGGGCGTCCGCAAGGCGACGGCGCAGGCCATGATCGGCTCGGCGTTCACCGCCCCGCATGTCACGGAGTTCGTGACGGTGGACGTGACCCGCACGATGAACCTGGTCGAGGAGCTGAAGCAGGACAAGGAGTTCCAGGGCCTGCGCGTCAGCCCCCTCCTCGTCATCGCCAAGGCCCTGCTGGTCGCCATCAAGCGCAACCCCGAGGTCAACGCGTCCTGGGACGAGGCCAACCAGGAGATCGTGCAGAAGCACTACGTCAACCTGGGCATCGCCGCGGCCACCCCGCGCGGCCTGATCGTGCCGAACATCAAGGACGCGCACGACAAGACCCTGCCGCAGCTGGCCGCCGCGCTGGGCGAGCTGGTGACGACGGCCCGCGAGGGCAAGACCTCCCCGGCCGCCATGCAGGGCGGCACGGTGACCATCACCAACGTCGGTGTCTTCGGCGTCGACACCGGCACGCCGATCCTGAACCCCGGCGAGTCGGCGATCCTCGCGGTCGGCGCGATCAAGCTCCAGCCGTGGGTCCACAAGGGCAAGGTCAAGCCGCGCCAGGTCACCACCCTGGCCCTCTCCTTCGACCACCGCCTGGTCGACGGTGAGCTGGGCTCCAAGGTCCTCGCCGACGTGGCGGCGATCCTGGAGCAGCCCAAGCGGCTGATCACCTGGGCGTGAGGCGGTAACACCGCACCACCCCGAGGGGGCGAGCGCGACAGGCTCGCGGCCGCCCCCTCGCTCAGCCCCGAGGCGCGGGCTCCACGCGGAACCAGTGGCCACCGGTGCTCCAGCCCAGCAGGCGTCGGCCCGTGCCCGCGTCGGCCGGGGTGCCGGCCAGGGCTTGGCTCAGGCCGGTGAGGGCCGGGGCGAGACGTCCCGCGACATGCCAGGGCCGACGGGCGGTCTCCTCGGCCAGGCGGCCGACGGTGCGCCGCTGGGCGTCCGGTGGGCACAGCGACAGGAAGAACACCATCTGCCGCCAGGCGTAGGCGACGTCCTTGACGGTGCCGAGCGGGCGCGGGTGGTGCTGCACCTGCCCGGTGAGCCGGCACACGGTGCCGAAGCAGCGCAGCGCCAGCTCGTCCCAGCCGATGCCGGGTTCGATGCCCGCCCGGTGCACGAGCGTGGCCAGGTTGTGGGTGGTGAGGATCTGCGCCTGCTCGATGACCGTCCCGTTCCGGGCGACCCAGGAGGTGGATGTCCCCGCGCCCGGCGCGAACCGTTCCGCCCGCTGTTGGCACAGCGCGGCGAAGCCGGGCGACGTATGCGCCCCGCCGGACGGGAACGGCCCAGGGGAGCGCAGCGCCGTGTTCCCCGCCTCCACGATCGCGAGGTTGCGCAGCGCCCGGTAGTCGATCGCGTAGTACCGCTCGTAGAGGGAGCCGTGGAGAAGTTCGGCCGCGACCCGCGCGGCCGTCAGGAACTTCGGGCTGAAGGTGCCCATGAAGATGTCCGCCGCGAGTTCCTCGGTGAAGGGCGCCCCCAGCTCGGCCTGGCGGGCGAGCACGGACAGCTCGCGGATCAGCGGGTTGGGCAGGATCGTGCCGGGGAAGGCCCGCACCGCGAGCCCGCCCAGCTCGCGCAGCGCGGCGGCCGCCACCTCGTCCGCCCCGGCGTCCGTCCGGTGGGCGGCGACGGCCCGGACCCAGGGGAGCTCCTCCACCCGTATCTGCCGCTCAAGGTTGAGCAGCAGCAGGGAGCGGCGGTTGCGGAACGCCCGGTAGTTCGCGGCGGCCAGCGAGCGAAGAGCCGGTTCACGGTGGGCCGCGGCGGTGGTGGCGGCGACCAGCTGGGGGACCAGCTCGGCAAGGACCTCCGCCGAGGGTACGACACCGCGGTCCACGAGCGTCCCGACAGGTGCGCTCAGCGCCGCCTCGACCGGCCGGCGCACGGCCGGCGGAATCACCGCGCCCACCGGCACAGCGGCGCCGCCGGGCACACCTGCGCCGCCGGGCACACCGGTGCTGCCGCGTACCCCCGTCGCGTCCGGCACGGCCGTGGCGGCGGCCTCCTCGGCGCTCACCGGTGCGACGGCCGCCGCGACATCGCTCACCCCGTCGTCCCCGGGCAGGCCGGACAGCCGCTCCAGCACCACACGGGCCACCGCATGGTGCGAGGGCAGTGCGGCCTGGGCGGCCTGCGCCCGGCGCAGTGCGGTGTGCTCCGCGGAACCGGGCAGGCCGCGCCGCCGGACCATGGACGCGACGGCGTGCCGCACCAGCCCGAGCCGCCGCGGTGCCGGCTCCCTCCCGGCGACGACCTCCGCCAGCGCCCCGCACAGGATGCCCAGGTTCTCCTTGGGCTTGCGGTGCTTGGTGCAGTGGGTGTGGCGCCGGGCCAGTTCGCGGTAGCGCCGCAGCAGTGCGGCCGAACGGGCGTGCCAGTCGCCGTCGGTGGCGCGCGGGAGGCGGACGTACCCGTGCTCGTCCGTCACCTCCAGCCAGTGCCGCAGCAGTTCGTCGCCGAAGGGCTGCCAGACGGCCAGGGCCTCGCGCTGGGTCTCGACGGCCGTGCTGGGCTGCCGGCGGGCGAGCGCCGCACGGGCGTCGGCGACGGTGGAGCGGTGCACGGCGTCGGGCCGGGGCGCGGGCCGGTCGGCCGGCCGCGGGCAGAACCGCAGCCGGTCCGCGAACGGGGCCAGCTCCTCGACCAGGTCCAGTGCCGCGTCCGTCTCCCCGGCCCGGACCAGCCAGGCCACGGTGAGCAGGGCGGCCTCCTCCGGCACGGTCACCTCGTAACGGCCGCTGTCGAGAAGGCCGTAGAGCTGCGCGAGTCCCTCCTCGGTCAGGAAGGAGGCGAACAGCGCCTGCCGCTCCTCCCGGACGCCGGCCCGGCGGGCGGCGGCGATCTCGTGGGCGAGCAGGGGACCGCCGGCGCTCGGCCGGCCGGTGGCGAAGCCGCCGCGCACCACCTCGGGCGTGACCCAGGCGGGCAGTCCGGCGACGGGGGTGCGGGAGCCGATCGTCAGCCGGCCGCTCGCCATCCCGTCCAGGACCGCACGCCACCTGCGGCCGCGTTCCTCGCCACGGCGGCGGGTCTCGGGGTCCGGGTGGGTGGCGGCCGTACGGAACGCGGCGGCCAGCTGACCGGCCGCGTATCCGGGGTTCGCCTGCGCGAGGTGCTGCTGCTCAGCGTCGTCCTTCATAGCCGGCATGGCGGGTTCCGCCCCCGCGCCCTCCGGGTGAAGAGCCCGGTGCTCTGCTGCTGAGCTACATGCCGATGTCCCGAAGCTAGACGGCGGGCCGCTGTCGTACAAACGGGTTTTCGCCGCGCAGGCCGGAGGCGTCGATCACCTCGCCGGGAGGGGACCACGGAACTGCCGTAGATTGACCACATGTTGACGGGGGCGAAGGAATCGGCTCGGCATGCGAGGCGGCGGACCGCGGCGGACGGGGGCGGGCTCGCCCGGTCGTCCGCGCTGATGGCCATGGGGACCGTCGTGTCCCGCGGGACCGGGCTGATCCGCAACGTGCTCCAGGCCGCCGCGCTCGGCACCGGTCTCCTCGCCACCACGTACAACACGGCGAACACCGTGCCGACCAGCCTCTACACCCTGATCGTCGGCGGTGCCCTGAACGCCGTGCTCGTGCCGCAGCTCGTACGGGCCCGGAACACCCACCCCGACGGCGGGCGGGCGTACGAGCAGCGGCTCGTCACCCTCGTGGTGACCGTGCTGGCCGTCGGTACGGCCCTGGCCGTGTGGGCGGCGCCGGAGATCGTGGACCTGTACATCCGCGACACACCCGACAGCCACCAGGCATATCAGCTGACCGTCGTCTTCGCCCGGTTCCTGCTGCCGCAGATCTTCTTCTACGGCCTGTTCTCCATCTACGGCCAAGTGCTCAACGCGCGCGAGAAGTTCGGCGCGATGATGTGGACGCCGGTGCTGAACAACGTGGTGCTCATCGCCATGTTCGGTGTCTACCTCGGCATGATGACCGTGCCGCACACCGTCGCCGACGTCACCCACGCCCAGGTGCGGTGGCTCGGCGTCGGCACCACCGCCGGTATCGCCCTACAGGCGCTGGCGCTGCTGCCCTTCGCGCGTGCCGCCGGTTTCCGGTTCCGGCCCCGGTTCGACTGGCGCGGCACGGGGCTCGGCTCCGGGATCCACGCGGCCAAGTGGACGCTGCTGTTCGTGCTCGCCAACCAGGTCGCGCTGACGGTCGTCACCAACTACGCCAACGCCGCCGACCGCGCGCTGCCGAACGCGGGTGTGGGCTACACCGCCTACAGCTATGCGCAGACGATCTGGCTGCTCCCGCAGTCGATCGTGACCGTCTCCCTGGTCACCGCCCTGCTGCCGCGGATGAGCAAGGCCGCGGCGGACGCCCGGATCGAGGATCTGCGGGCCGATCTGTCGCGGGCGCTGCGGATCAGCGGGGTGGTCATCGTGCCCGCCGCCTTCCTGTTCGCCGCCCTCGGGCCGCAGATCGCGACGCTCCTCTTCGCGCACGGCACCGCCGACCCGGCCTCCGCCCGGCCGCTCGGGCACATGCTCCAGGCGTTCGGGCCCGGGCTGATCCCGTTCTCGGCCCAGTACCTGCTGCTGCGCGGCTTCTACGCCTTCGAGGACACCCGTACGCCCTTCTTCATGGCCGTGTGGATCGGCGCCGTGAACATCGCCCTCGCCACCGCCTGCCATCTGCTGCTGCCCGCGCAGTGGGCGGTGACGGGGATGGCGGGCGCGTACACCGTCTCCTACCTCGCCGGACTCACCCTCACCGCCCGGCTGCTGGCCCGCCGCGTCGGTGGCCGGCTGGACGACGGCACGCTGCGCACGACGTACGCCAAGCTGCTGTGCGCGGGCGGCGCGGGAGCGGTCGCGGGATGGGCGGCGGCCCGGGTGAGTACGGGGGTTCTGGGCGGCGGTACGGCGGCAACCGCGCTGGCCACGGCCGCGGGCATCCTCGCGCTGGGCGCGGTCTTCCTGCTGCTGGCCCGGGTGCTGAAGATCGCCGAGCTGCGCCGGCTGCCCGGGTTCCGGTCCTGAGCCGGATCGGTACCGGATCGGTGCGGGGTCGGTGCGGGATCGCTGCCGGGTCGCTGTCGGCCGCTGAATCACGACCTGACCCTGACGCTGGGTCAGGGGCGGCTCAGGGTCGGGCTAGGGCTGTCACGGATAGTGCTGGGAGGGCCACGGGCGGCACGCTGGTGTCATGTCGAAATCGCGTGTCGCTCCGGTCCGTTGGTCCTCGTTCGTGCGTCGTCTCGCCGGTGCCGCAGGCGCGGTGGCCCTCGCCGGTACGGCGGTGGTGTGCACGGCGGGAGCTGCCCAGGCGACCCCGGCCACCTCCACTCCTTCCACGCCTTCCACCGCTCCCGCCCGGCTCCACTGCTTCCGTCGGCTCCGCCGCCTCGGCCGCCGACTTCCGTGACTGCCCCTCCCTGCCCGCAGGCGTCGACCCGGCCCGCTGGAGATGCGAAGTCCACACGGCCGCGCCGCGGTTGACCCTGGGCAAGGTCGCGGTGGACCTCGCGCCGATCACCATGACGCACGCCGAGGGGCCCATGCCCGACGGCGGCAACGGGCAGGTGTGGGGCGCGATGCACACCACCCCGACCGCTGTGCCGGGCGGGTTGACCGGAACCCCGGCCGGTGACCGCTCGCCGGTGCTGGGACTGGCGATACAGCCGGAGTACGGCGGGCGGTCCGACTTCTACACCGGGACGTTCAGCCTGCGGTTCCGGCTGCTGAGCCCGATGCTGCCGCAGGGCTGCACGGTCGGGGCGAGCGCGCCGGTCGACTTCCGGCTGAAGCGCTCGGGCCCGTCGAAGTGGATATCCCAGGACCCGCCGGTGATCGAGTTCTCCGCCTACGACGACACCTTCACCGCCCCGGCGGCCGAGCACTGCGGCCCACTGGCCGGGCCCCTCAACCGCAGGCTGGGGCTCCCGGCGGACAGCGGCAACCTGCTGTCGTACGACGCGTCCTACACCTTCAGGACATACGACCAGCTGCGCTGAGAGAGGAGTCCGACCCTGGCCGGCGACCCGGCCTTCGACCCCGGCCAGCGGGCCCCCGGCCCTCGTCCCCGGCCGTTCAGGCCGACTGCCGTGTCCGCAGGGTGTTCAGCAGGGCCGCGCCCCGCTCCGCGTCGTCCACGCTCACCGCGAAGTCGGTACGGCGGCCCCGGGGCCGTATCACCAGGCAGTCACCGGCGCGGAGCATGACGGTCGTGCCGAGGCCGCTGAAGCGGTATCCCCAGCCGCCGACCTGGGCCGGCCGGCGCTGCTCGGCACGGGCGGACTCGATGGCGGCCGCGGACCAGTGGCGGGCGGGCCAGCCGAGCGGGCCGAACGTCACGTCCAGGCCGGCGTCCGACACCTTGGCCTGGACGGAGGAGCAGGCGGCGCCGGTGAGCGAGATGACGGTGCCGGCCACCAACACGGGCCAGAGAAGGGAGGGAGAGGCCAGACCGAGGGCGAGTGCCACCAGCGCGGCGACGACGATCAGGCCGGTCAGCGCCGCCATCAGCTGGAGCCAGGGGTTGGCCGTGCGGGAGAACCACACCACCCGCTCGTCCTCGGCGAGGTCCAGCCGGGGACCCGTCGCCGGGGCCGTGGTGGGGGCGTAGCGGACGGTCAGCCGCCAGGCTCCCACCCCCGCGAGGGCGGCCAGGACCAGCATCGCCACGATGCCCAGGACGGGCTCGCGGGCCTCGTGCCAGTCGGCGCGGTCCAGGTTCGCGCGGACCACGCAGAGCTGGGCGCCGGTGAGGATCACCGCGGTGGGGGCCAGCGCGATCGCCACCCAGGGGCGGGGCGAGGGCCAGGAGCGGCGCCACCGCACGCTGATCGCGACGGCGAGGAGCAGCCACAGCGCGGCCGGGAAGAGGGAGGCGGTGGGCAGTGGCATCGAGCCGTCGGGGGCGGCGCCGCTGCTCCAGTGGGTGGCCAGCCGGTCGGGGAGCCGGTCCCGCACGGCCCACGGCAGCCCCGCGATCAGCGCGGCCACGGCGGCGACCCCGGCCGCGCACGCCCCACGCCGAGCCCCACGCCCCGGGTCCCACCCTCTGCCCCGCCGCCCGTCCTGTCCCCCGTCCTGTCCCTGCTTCCGTCCGCGGTCGTGCTCTGTCGCGGTGTCGTCGGGCACTGGCTCGTCCGTCATGACAACCCCCGGATCATGTCGATGAGATCGGTCCGGCTGTAGCCCAGCCGGGAGGCCTCCGTGACCAGTTCCCGCACCTTGATCTGGAGACCGGAGTGCCGGGACGCGTCCTCGGCGACGGTGATGCCCCGGCCGCGGCGGAACTCCAGCAGGCCCTCGTCCCGGAGTTGGCGCAGGCCGCGCAGGACGGTGTTGACGTTGATGTCCAGGGCCGTCGAGAGGTCGCGGGCGGAGGGCAGGCGGTCACCCGGGCGGCACTCGCCGTCGGCGACGGCCCGCCGGATCGCGGCCGCGACCTGCTCGTGCAGGGGGCGGGTGTCGGTCTTGTCCAGGCGCAGCAACATGGTGCTAATGACACTAGCACCATTCATTCCATCCGTCCTGGCAATGCGGTGGCTCCGGAAGGACCGGGCAGCAGAACGGGCCCGCAGCCGGGGGCTACGGGCCCGTCAGGGCCTCGGAGGTGAGGAGGGGTCAGCGGAGCCGGGCGAAGCCGTAGTCGAGGAGCTTCGTGGCGTCCTTCGCGCGCTGTGCGTACGAGGAGGAGGCCAGGACGGTGCCGATGACGGTCTTGCCGTGGCGGGTGGCGGCGAAGACCAGGCAGGCGCCGGCCTCGGGGCCGGAGCCGGTCTTCACACCGATGGTGCCGCTGTAGCTGGACAGCAGCGTGTTGGTGTTGGTCCACGGGGTCATGGTGCGGGTGCTGCCCGTCCTGGTGACCGTGTGGGCCGTGTAGGACTTGGTCTTGACGATCGTGCGGAACGTGGCGTTCTTCATCGCGCTGCTGGCGATGGTCGTCAGGTCGCGCGGGGTGGAGTAGTTGTTGCCGTTGCCGATGCCGTCGAAGGAGTCGAAGTGGGTGTTCTTCAGCTTCAGGCTCTTGGCGGCCGAGTTCATCTTGCCGATGAAGTTGGAGACGCGCGCGGCCCGGGTCTTGCCGGAGCCGAACGTGTCGGCGAGGGCGTAGGCGGCGTCGCAGCCGGACGGCAGCATCAGGCCGTAGAGCAGCTGGCGGACGGTGACCCGGTCGCCGACGATCAGGTGGGCCTGGGAGGCCTGGTTCTTGACGACGTAGTCGCTGTACGCCTTCTGGATCGTCACCTTGGCGTTCAGGTTGAGGTTCGGCTGCGCGAGCACGACCTTGGCAGTCATGATCTTGGTCGTGGAGCCGGTGGAGCGCTTGGTGTCCGCCGCCTTGGTGTACAGCGTCCTGCCGGTGGCGTTGTTCATCACATAGCCGCCCTTGGCCACGATCGAGGGAGTCGTGACGGCCTGGGCGGGTGCAGCGGTGAGGGCACCGGTGGCGAGCAGGGCGCCGGTCGTCACGGCGGCGGCGGTTGCTCTGCGAAGGCGGGTGCCCTTGATGCCGGTAATCAAAGTGAAGTACCCCGATTGTCTGGAAATCCCCTGGAATGCGGCCCAGTTGAGGTGAAAGGAGCGGGGCCGCATATGTGTGACACGTAAGTAGCACAGAAGGTTGTGCGGTCGCTGCGGGCGGTCTGGGCCGCGTCCGCATGATGGACGGCGGCAGTGCTTGCGTACGTGTTGTATCTATGCTGTGGGCATGAACACGGCCGTTCAGCAGACCGCCCCCCCGACCCCACAGCCCCTCAAGCAGCCGCCCGCCGCCGACCGCGTCTACGCCCATGTCAAGCAAGGAGTCCTCGACCGTCGCTACGAGGGCGGGACGCTCCTCACGGAAGGGGAGCTGGCCGAGGCCGTCGGGGTCTCCCGTACGCCCGTCCGGGAGGCGCTGCTCCGGCTGGAGGCCGAGGGGCTGATCCGGCTCTACCCGAAGAAGGGCGCCCTGGTCCTGCCCGTCTCCGCGCAGGAGATCGCCGACGTGGTGGAGACCCGGCTGCTGGTGGAGGAGCACGCCGCCCGCAAGGCCGTACCCGCCCCGCAGGGCCTGCTGGAGCGGCTGGCCGAGCTGCTGGAGCAGCAGAAGGCGCAGGCCGCCGCCGGTGATCTGGCCGCCGCCGCGGTGACCGACCGCTGCTTCCACGCCGAGATCGTCCGCAGCGGGGGCAACGAGATCCTGTCCCGCCTCTACGACCAGCTGCGCGACCGGCAGCTGCGGATGGGCGTCGCCGTCATGCACTCGCACCCCGACCGGGTCGCCAAGACGCTCGCCGAGCACGAGGAGATCCTCCAGGCGCTGCGCGCCGGGGACGCGGAGGCGGCCGTCGGAGTCGTGCACCGGCATGTGAGCTGGTTCTCGCACCTCGCGCGGGGTGAGGTCCGATGAGCACGCCGGCCAGGAACGCCACCCTTCCGGGTGATCCGCCGGGCGGCCGTCGTGCGCTCGCCGTGTGGTCCATAGGCGTCGCCGTCTACTTCGTCGCCGTCATCTTCCGTACGTCGCTGGGCGTGGCGGGGCTGGACGCGGCGGACCGCTTCCATGTCAACGCGTCCGCGCTGTCCACGTTCTCGATCCTCCAGCTGCTGGTCTACGCCGGCATGCAGATACCCGTCGGCCTGCTGGTGGACCGGCTGGGCACCAAGAAGGTGCTCAGCCTGGGGGCGGTGCTCTTCACGGCCGGGCAGCTGGGCTTCGCGTTCTCGCCGACGTACGGCACCGCGCTCGCCTCCCGGGCGCTGCTGGGCTGCGGAGACGCGATGACCTTCATCAGTGTGCTGCGGCTCGGCACCCGCTGGTTCCCGGCCCGGCGCGGGCCGCTGGTCGCCCAGTTCGCCGGGCTGGCCGGTATGGCGGGCAACCTGGTCTCCACCCTCGTCCTCGCCCGGCTGCTGCACGGCCTCGGGTGGACCCCGGCGTTCGCGGGCAGTGCGCTCGCCGGGGCCGTCGTCCTCGTCCTGACGCTGCTGTTCCTCAAGGACCACCCCGAGGGGTACGACCCCGAACCCTCGCCGCACCAGGGCTCGGCCTATGTGCGCCGGCAGATCGCCGCCGCATGGCGGGAACCGGGGACCCGGCTCGGGCTGTGGGTGCACTTCACCACCCAGTTCCCGGCGATGATGTTCCTGCTGCTGTGGGGGCTGCCGTTCCTGGTCCAGGCGCAGGGGCTCAGCCGGGCCACCGCCGGTGAGCTGCTCACCCTGGTCGTGCTCTCCAACATGGTGATCGGGCTCGTCTACGGCCAGATCGTCGCCCGGCACCATGCGGCGCGGCTGCCGCTGGCGCTGGGCACCGTGGGGGTGACCGCGCTGCTGTGGGCGGCGACGCTGGGCTATCCCTCCGTGCACGCGCCGATGTGGCTGCTGGTGGTGCTGTGCGTGGTGCTCGGGGCGTGCGGACCGGCCTCGATGCTCGGCTTCGACTTCGCCCGGCCGGCCAATCCGCCCGAGCGGCAGGGCACCGCGTCCGGGATCACCAACATGGGCGGTTTCATCGCCTCGATGACGACGTTGTTCGCGGTCGGGGTACTGCTGGACGCGACCGGGGACGACTACACCGTGGCGTTCAGCGCCGTGTTCGTGCTCCAGGCGCTGGGGGTCTCGCAGATCCTGCGGTTGCGGGGGCGGGCGGCTCGCCGGGAGCGGGAGCGGTTGGTCGCCAGCCGGGTGGAGACGGTGCATGTGCCTGCCTAGGCGCCCGGTGCCGGTGGGGGACGAGCTGGGGGCTGCCGCCCCCAGATCCCGTTCCGACCTCAACGGCGGGATGGCCCGCGGCTAGCGCCGATGCGCGCCTACGGCGTCACCGCGAAGTTGCGCAGGATCGCCGAGGCCAGGTCCTGGTCGCCCTCCGTCTTGATGCGGTCGGCGGCCGCCTCCGGGGTCACCCGGCCGCAGGCCAGGCGGACATAGGTCTCCCAGTCGAGGGCGAGCGCGGCCACCGGGCCCAGGGCGGGGGCCGTCTCCAGGGTGCCGCGGCCCTGGATGTCGACGCGGACGGTGCGCAGGAACTCGATGGGGCCGTGCACGTCGAAGACGATCGCCGAGCTGCGCGGCGCGTTCGCGTCCTTGGCGACGACCTTCGGGAGCGCTTCGAGGAGGACGTCCCGGGCGATGTGCGCGCCCGGCGAGTCGAGGTTGCCGGGGCGGCCGAGGGCGGTGCGCAGGTCCTGTTCGTGGACCCAGACGTCGAAGGCGCGGGCACGGTAGGCCTGTTCGACGGTGATCTCCGTGCCCAGCGGGCCGCGCACCAGGGCGTCGGGGGCGCGGTTCTCGTTGCGCAGCTGGCGGTTGCGGCGGATGACCGTGTACTCCAGCTCCGCCGTCATCTCGGGCGCCGTGTGGTGGCGGCGGACGTCGACCTGCATCTCCATGTAGCGCTGGTGGTCGGTGGCGACGTGGAAGAGGTCGCGGGGCAGCGCGTGGATCGGGCGGGGGTCGCCGAGCATCTCGCAGTCCAGGCCGATGACATGCGACACGATGTCCCGGACCGACCAGCCGGGACAGGGGGTCCGCCGGTTCCACTCGCCCTCGACCAGTGACTGCGCCATCTCGGATATCGCCTCGATCGAGTGCGACCAGGCGTCGGCGTAGGGCTGGAGGGTGGGATGCAGACTCACGGAACGGGACCCCTCGGCGGTCGGTACACGGGCAGGTTGTGGAGGCGTTGCCAGCGGGCGGCGGCTGCACTTCGGCGGGCGTCTTGAGAGTCCCCCAGGTTCTCGGCTGAGCTCGAACAGGGAGTGCCCCCAAGTTACGCTGCTGGCAGGCACCCCGGCAGTGCTTTCGTGTGACGATCGTAGGCCCGTGTGGACGGGTCGAATGCCAGGACGGTGGTAGTGTGCGCGCCTCTCTGATCCAGATCGCCGTGGACGAGGGCGAATCGGTCGCCTCACGCAGACAGCGCGTGGCCGCGCTGGTGCGGCAGCAGGCCGGTGCCGACCTCGTGGTGCTGCCCGAGCTGTGGACCACCGGCGCCTTCGCCTTCGAGGAGTTCGGCCGGGAGGCCGAGCCGCTGGAAGGGCCGACGTACGAGGCGATGGCCAAGGCGGCGAGCGACGCGGGCGTGTGGCTGCATGCCGGGTCCGTCCCGGAGCTGGACGCGAACGGAACGCTCTACAACACCTCCCTCGTCTTCTCCCCCACCGGGGAACTGGCCGCCTCCTACCGCAAGATCCACCGCTTCGGCTTCGACAAGGGCGAGGCGGTGCTGATGGGCGCCGGGCAGGACCTGGTGACGGTACGGCTGCCGGAGACCACGGTCGGCCTGGCCACCTGCTACGACCTCCGTTTCCCCGAACTCTTCCGCGGACTCGTCGACGCCGGCGCCGAACTGCTGGTGCTCCCGGCGGGCTGGCCCGAGCGGCGGCGCGCGCACTGGACGCTGCTGGCTCAGGCGCGGGCGGTGGAGAACCAGGCGTTCGTACTCGCCTGTGGAACGGCCGGGACGCATGCGGGAGTTCCGCAGGCGGGTCACTCGATCGTGGTGGATCCGTGGGGCGAGGTGCTCGCCGAGGCGGGGCACGGCGAGGAGGTCCTCACGGTCGACCTCGACACCGCGAAGGTCGCGGCCACCCGCGAGCAGTTCCCGGCGCTGAAGGACCGGGTGCTGGGCCTGGAGCGGCCCGGGCGGTGACCCCGCCGGGGCGGGGGCGCGGCGATGCCGGGGCGCGAGGGGATCCCCTCCGACACCGGCACCGCTGTCCCCGCGGGCCTCAGTCCTCCCCGTGGTCCGCCCGCTCGCCCCGGTCGTCCCGTTCCTCGCGTTCCTTCTGCGCCAGGTGGATCACGCACACCGCCACCGCGATGAGCAGCGCCGGGTCCGCGTCGTCCCGCACGATGTCGACGCCGTAGGTGTCCCGCAGGCGCAGGAAGCGGCGCGAGACCACGGCGAGCAGCTCACCGTCGTACTCGATGGCGAACTCGTGGTCGAGGATCCTGCCGCTGACGTCCAGTTCGGTGCCGTCGGCCAGGGCCACCCGGTAGTGGTTGCGCAGCAGGGACAGCCGTTTGCGCTTGATGGTGGCCAGGCCCTCGCCGTCCCGCTCGATCACCATGGTGTCGCGCAGCGCCAGCATCTTCTGGTGGATGTCGATCAGCACGCGGCCCTGGGCGTCCTTCAGCTCGAAGGTGTCCCGCAGCCGCATGGCCTTGCCGTCGACGAGGTAGACCTTCCGGCCGTGCTCGTCCTCGATCCAGTAGTCGTCACCGATGCCGAGCAGCCGGTCTCGTACGAGGAGTCTCATGCGGGTACCGTTCCCCGCCGCACGGCGATCATCACGGGCGCATGGGGGCGAACCGCCCGCGGTGGTCCGGCCACACCCTTCCTGACCAGGGCCGAGGGAGTTTTCCACAGGCGGTGAGCCGGGTGTCGGCGGCGGGTGGCACCCTTGGAGCCATGACCGACTCCGCACCCCGACGCGCCCGTGTCCGCGCCCCCGAGCTGATCGGCAAGGGCGGCTGGCTGAACACGGGAGACACCCAGTACACCCTGGCCGACCTGCGCGGACGCATCGTCGTCCTGGACTTCTGGACCTTCTGCTGCATCAACTGCCTGCACGTCCTGGACGAGTTGCGCGAGCTGGAGGAGAAGCACCGGGACACGGTGGTGGTCATCGGCGTGCACTCCCCGAAGTTCGTGCACGAGGCCGAACACCAGGCGGTCGTGGACGCGGTGGAGCGGTACGGCGTCGAGCACCCGGTGCTGGACGACCCGGAGCTGGCCACCTGGAAGCAGTACGCGGTGCGGGCGTGGCCGACCCTGGTCGTGATCGACCCCGAGGGGTACGTCGTCGCGCAGCACGCCGGCGAGGGCCATGCGCACGCCATCGAGCGGCTGGTCGAGGAGCTGGAGGCGGAGCACGAGGCGAAGGGCACCCTGCGCCGCGGCGACGGCCCCTATGTGCCGCCGGAGCCGGAGCCGACCACCCTGCGCTTCCCGGGCAAGGCGCTCCTCCTGCCGAGCGGGAACCTCCTGGTCAGCGACACCACCCGGCACCAGCTGGTGGAGCTGGCCGAGGACGCCGAGACCGTCGTACGGCGCATCGGCAGCGGAGTGCGCGGGTTCACCGACGGCGACGCCGGGCAGGCCGCCTTCAACGAGCCGCAGGGCCTCGCCCTGCTGGACGACGGCTCCGTGGCGGTCGCCGACACCGTCAACCACGCGCTGCGCCGCCTCGACCTCGCCAGCGGTGCGGTGACGACCCTGGCCGGCACCGGGCGGCAGTGGTGGCAGGGCTCGGCCACCTCGGGCCCGGCCCGCGAGGTCGACCTGTCCTCCCCGTGGGACGTGGCGGTCTTCGGCGGCAAGGTGTGGATGGCGATGGCCGGCGTCCACCAGCTGTGGACGTACGACCCGGTGGACGGGACCGTCGCCGTGGCGGCCGGCACCACCAACGAGGGCCTGGTGGACGGCCCCGGCGCCGAGGCGTGGTTCGCCCAGCCCTCCGGGCTCGCCGCCACCGCCGACCGGCTGTGGCTCGCGGACTCCGAGACCAGCGCCCTGCGCTGGGTGGACCTCGACGGGCAGGTGCACACCGCCGTCGGCACCGGCCTGTTCGACTTCGGCCACCGGGACGGCGCGGCCGGACAGGCGCTGTTCCAGCACCCGCTGGGCGTCACCGCGCTGCCCGACGGCTCGGTCGCCGTCGCCGACACCTACAACCACGCCCTGCGCCGGTACGACCCGGCCACCGGCGAGGTCACCACCCTCGCCACGGATCTGCGCGAGCCCAGTGACGCCGTGCTCGTCGGCGCGGACATCGTCGTGGTGGAGTCGGCCCGGCACCGGCTGACCCGGCTGCGGCTGCCCGAGGAGGCGGTGCGGGTGGAGTCGGTCGCCCATCGCACCCAGCGCGCGGCGACCGAGGTGGCCCCCGGCAGCCTCCGGCTGGACGTCATCTTCCAGGCGCCGGCCGGGCAGAAGCTGGACACCCGCTACGGCCCGTCGACCCGGCTGCTGGTCTCCTCGACCCCGCCCGAGCTGCTCCTCAAGGGCGCGGGTGCGGAGGCGGATCTCTCCCGTGAGCTGGAGCTGAACCCGGCCGTCACGGAGGGTGTGCTGCATGTCTCGGCGATGGCCGCGTCCTGCGACGACGACCCTGCCAACGAGTACCCCGCCTGCCATGTGCACCAGCAGGACTGGGGTGTCCCGGTCCGCCTCACCGAGGGCGGGGCGGACCGCCTGCCGCTCGTCCTGGCGGGGATGGACGAGCAGTAGGCGGCGCCTCAGACGCCGTAGCCGTCGCGGTAGCCCTCGCTGTAGTCGTCGACGCGGTGGTGGAGCGGCTTCTCCTCCACCACCGGCGTCGGCGGCATCACGATCCGCCGGCGCCGCGCGATACCGCTGAACGTGGCGACGCCGATCAGGCCCACGGCCATCAGGATGACCCCGACGACCGGGAGGTTGACGCCGCGCATGTGCCAGTCGGTCGCGAACGTCAGGATGGCTCCCGCGGCGATGAGGATGATGCATCCGCCGAGCCCCATGAGAATTCGCCTCCCCTTCCGGTTCCGGACTCTCCGGTCCCGTTCGGGTACCCGCCCAGCCCGCTCCTAGGCCGGAACCGGCCCAGGAGCAGGGGCGGCACCTAGCCCGCCAGGAAGGCCATCAGGGCGTTCGCCAGCAGGAACGGGTCGTCCGCGCCGCACAGTTCGCGCGTGCTGTGCATGGAGAGGATCGGCACGCCGATGTCCACCGTGCGGATGCCGTGCCGGGCCGCGGTGATCGGACCGATGGTGGTGCCGCACGGCATGGAGTTGTTGGACACGAAGGACTGCACGGGCACGCCCGCCTTCTCGCAGGCGGCGGTGAACAGCGCGGCGCCCGAACCGTCCGTGGCGTAGCGGTTGTTGACGTTGACCTTCAGGATCGGCCCGCGGTTGAGCCGCGGGTGGTGCGTCGGGTCGTGCCGCTCCGCGTAGTTGGGGTGGACGGCGTGTCCGGTGTCGGAGGACAGGCAGACCGTGCCGGCGAAGGCGCGGGCCCGGTCCTCGTACGAGCCGCCGCGCGCGAAGACCGAGCGCTCCAGCACGGTGCCGAGCAGCGGGCCGTCCGCGCCGGTGTCCGACTGGGATCCGGTCTCCTCGTGGTCGAAGGCGGCGAGCACCGGGATGTGGGTGAGCGGGGCGCCGGAGTTCGCGACGGCGGCCAGGGCGGCGACGCCGGCGTGCACCGACAGCAGGTTGTCCATGCGCGGGCCGGCGAGCAGCTCCCGGTCCCGGCCCAGGTAGGCCGGCGGCTCCACCGGGTGCAGCATCAGGTCCCAGCCGGCCACCGAGCCGGCCGCGAGCCCGGCCTCCTCCTCGAGGAAGGCGATCAGGTCGCCGTCGAGCGATTCGCCGAGGCCCCACACCGGCTGCATATGGCGCTGCTTGTCGAGCTTGAGCCCGTCGTTGCTGACGTTGCGGTCCAGGTGGATGGCGAGCTGGGGCACGCGCAGCAGCGGGCGGTCCACGTTCACCAGGGCCGTGGAGCCGTCGCGCAGGGTCAGCCGGCCGGCCAGGCCCAGGTCCCGGTCGAGCCAGGAGTTCATCAGCGGACCGCCGTACAGCTCCACGGCGAGCTGGCGCCAGCCGTGCGCGCCGCTGTCCGGGCGGGGCTTGACCCGCAGGCTGGGGGAGTCGGTGTGGGCGCCGGCGATGTGGAAGGGCGTGTGCGGCTCGGCGCCCTCGGGGACGTACCAGGCCACGATCGTGCCGCCGCGCAGCAGGTACGTGCCGCCGACCGAGCCGTCCCAGGTCTCGGTCTCGGCGACCTGCCGGAAGCCCGCCTTCTCCAGCCGCGCGGCGGTGTTCGCCACGGCGTGGTACGGCGTCGGGCTCGCCGCCAGGAAGGACATGAGGTCGTCGGTGTGGCCGCGGTCGAAGCGGACTGGTGCGCTCATGGGATTCACCTTAACGACGGACACGGGCCCGCTCCCGGGAAGGGAGCGGGCCCGTGCGGGAAACGACGGGGCGTCCGGAGGGGCTAGAACGCGGCCTCGTCCAGCTCCATCAGGTCCAGGTCCACGCCGGCGGCGACCTTGCGGGCGAGGGTGACGCCCGGCAGGACGTTCGCCGCGAAGAACTTCGCCGCGGCGATCTTGCCGGTGTAGAAGGCCTTGTCCTTGGCGGAGGCCGTGGCCAGCTTCTCGGCGGCGATCGCGGCACCCTTGAGCAGCAGGTAGCCGATGACCACGTCGCCGGAGGCCATCAGCAGGCGGGTGGTGTTCAGGCCCACCTTGTAGATGTTCTTGGTGTCCTGCTCGGTGGCGGCGAGGTCGGTCAGCATCAGACCGACGATCGCCTCCAGCTCCACGGCGGCCTTGGCCAGGTGCTCACGGGCGCCGGCCAGCTCCTCGCCGCCGGTGCCGAGCGCCAGGAACTTCTTGATGTCCTCGGCGAGGGAGTTCAGCGCGGCGCCCTGGTTGCGGACGATCTTCCGGAAGAAGAAGTCCTGGCCCTGGATCGCGGTGGTGCCCTCGTACAGGGTGTCGATCTTGGAGTCCCGGATGTACTGCTCGATCGGGTACTCCTGGAGGAAGCCGGAGCCGCCGAAGGTCTGGAGCGACTGGGCGAGCTGCTCGTAGCCCTTCTCGGAGCCGTAGCCCTTCACGATCGGCAGCAGCAGGTCGTTCAGCGCGTGGTCGGCGGAGGCGTCCTCGCCGTTCGCCTCCTTGATCTGGATGGCGTCCTGGACCGAGGCGGTGTACAGCACCAGGGCGCGCATGCCCTCCGCGTACGCCTTCTGCGTCATCAGCGAGCGGCGCACGTCGGGGTGGTGGGTGATGGTGACCTTGGGCGCGGTCTTGTCCATGAAGTTGGCCAGGTCCTGGCCCTGGACGCGCTCCTTGGCGTACTCCAGCGCGTTCAGGTAGCCCGTGGACAGCGTGGAGATCGCCTTCGTGCCGACCATCATGCGGGCGAACTCGATGATGCGGAACATCTGGCGGATGCCGTCGTGCTTGTCGCCGACGAGCCAGCCCTTGGCGGGGTGCTTGTCGCCGAAGGTCATCTCGCAGGTGTTGGAGGCCTTCAGGCCCATCTTGTGCTCGACGTTGGTGGCGTAGGCGCCGTTGCGCTCGCCCAGCTCGCCGGTCTCGAAGTCGAAGTTGTACTTCGGCACCATGAAGAGGGACAGGCCCTTGGTGCCGGGGCCGGCGCCCTCGGGGCGCGCGAGCACGTAGTGGATGATGTTCTCGGACATGTCGTGCTCACCAGAGGTGATGAAGCGCTTCACGCCCTCGATGTGCCAGGAGCCGTCCTCCTGCTGGATCGCCTTGGTGCGGCCGGCGCCGACGTCCGAGCCGGCGTCGGGCTCGGTCAGCACCATGGTGGCGCCCCACTGCTTCTCCGAGGCGATCTTGGCGATCTTCTTCTGGACCTCGTTGCCCTCCTCGAAGAGGATGCCGGCGAACGCCGGGCCGCAGGAGTACATCCACACGGCCGGGTTGGCGCCCAGGATCAGCTCGGCGTAGGCCCAGATCAGGGAGCGCGGGGAGGTGGTGCCGCCGATCTCCTCGGGCAGGCCGAGCCGCCAGTACTCGGAGTCCATGAAGGCCTGGTAGCTCTTCTTGAAGGACGCCGGGACGGGCGCGGTGTTGGTCTCCGGGTCGAAGACCGGCGGGTTGCGGTCGGCGTCGGCGAAGGACTCGGCCAGCTCGTTCTCCGAGAGGCGGGTCATCTCCTCCAGGATGCTCTTCGCGGTGTCGACGTCCATCTCCTCGAACGGGCCGGTGCCGTACACCTTGTCGCGCCCCAGTACCTCGAAGAGGTTGAACTCGATGTCGCGGAGATTCGACTTGTAGTGCCCCATGGCAACGGCTCCGTAGAGGGATCGGCGAGGCACTGACTCCTCGCACCTAGTTCACGTACCAACAAGTAGCTACGATGATGCTACCCGTCGGTAATAAGGGGCAACCCCTTTCCGTCGAAGTGTGAGCAGGGTCTACCCGGCCGCGCCCGTGAGCAGGGCTGTCCGCCGGTCGGTCGTCGCGTCCCATACCGGTCGGTCGCCTGGGTTTCGCGAGGGTCCGCAGGGTGGGAGCGCCCGACGCCCCGCCCCCGCGCCTCGGTACGCTTGCGCCCATGTACGGCTACGACCAGAACGTGGGTGCCCAGCAGCAGTACGCCCCGCCCCAGCAGCCGATGGCCGGCGGATACGGGCAGCAGCCGCCGCTGTACCCCGAGCCGTCCCCGCCCTCCCTCGCCGACGCGGTGCGCGCCTTCACCACCGGGCAGATGTCCGCCGAGGACTTCCAGCAGATCTTCGCCACGTCGAAGGTGTACTGCCCGCGCGGCGACACCCCCGGCTTCCTGGCCCTGCACAACACCCAGCAGCCGGTGATCCCGATGTTCACCTCGCTCAAGGAGCTGCGCCGGTACGCGGGCAAGGAGTCCAAGTACTTCGTGATCACGGGGGCCGAGGTGATCGACCTCCTCCCCACCGGCTACGGCTTCGTCCTGGACATGGAGGGCGAGCACCGGATCGTGTTCGACGCGAAGGCGGTCGAGCAGATGGTCGACTTCGCGATGCGCCGGATGTACGGCGGCGGCTGAGCCGTCGGCGTGAACTGGTGGAGCCCGGAGGGAATGCCCTCCGGGCTCTCTGTGTTGTGGGTGGCAGAAAGTTCAACGCTCAACTAAAGTGGGCGCACAAGGAGGTACCGACCATGCCTGCAGTGACCGTCGAGAACCCGTTGACGCTGCCCCGCGTGACCGCATCCGCCGACGCCGTGGCACGTCCCGTGCTCGCCGTGACGACGGCTCCGAGCGGTTTCGAGGGCGAGGGCTTCCCGGTGCGCCGGGCGTTCGCCGGGATCAACTACCGCTACCTCGACCCGTTCATCATGATGGACCAGATGGGCGAGGTGGACTACGCGCCGGGCGAGCCCAAGGGCACCCCCTGGCATCCGCACCGCGGCTTCGAGACCGTCACCTACATCATCGACGGCACCTTCGACCACCAGGACAGCAACGGCGGTGGCGGCACCATCACCAACGGCGACACCCAGTGGATGACGGCCGGCTCCGGCCTGCTGCACATCGAGGCGCCGCCGGAGTCCCTGGTCGTGTCCGGCGGCCTCTTCCACGGCCTCCAGCTGTGGGTGAACCTGCCCGCCAAGGACAAGATGATGGCGCCGCGCTACCAGGACATCCGCGGCGGCCAGGTACAGCTCCTGACCTCGCCGGACGGCGGCGCGCTGCTCCGGGTGATCGCCGGTGAGCTGGACGGCCACGCGGGCCCGGGCATCACCCACACCCCGATCACGATGATCCACGCGACCCTGGCGCCGGGTGCGGAGATCACCCTGCCCTGGCGGGAGGACTTCAACGCCCTGGCCTACGTCCTCGCGGGCCGCGGCAGCGTGGGTGCCGACCGGCGTCCGATCCGCCTCGGGCAGACCGCGGTGTTCGGCAACGGCGGCTCGCTGACCGTCCGCGCGGACGAGAAGCAGGACTCCCACACCCCGGACCTGGAGGTGGTCCTGCTCGGCGGCCGGCCCATCCGTGAGCCCATGGCCCACTACGGCCCGTTCGTCATGAACACCAAGGAAGAGCTGATGCAGGCCTTCGAGGACTTCCAGAAGGGCCGCCTCGGCACCGTCCCCGCGGTCCACGGGATGACGCCGAACGGTCCGCAGGACTGACCCGCAGGACTGACCCACAGGGCTGACCCGGGCGCACCCACCCGGCGGATCCGCGCAGGACACCTTCCCGGTGCCCGTGATCCGCTGGGTGGGTGCCGCTGCTCCCCGACCCCCTGCGCCGGCTCGCCGCCTGGTGCGCCGTACTGCTGCTCCTGGCCGGTGTCGGCTGGGTGGGGGTCCGGCTGTGCGCGGAGTTGCGTACGGCCGTCACTCCGGTGCTGCTCGCCCTGCTCGGCACCGCGCTGCTCGGGCCGCTGCACCGGCGGCTGGTGCGGGCCGGGGTGCAGGCGTCGGTGGCGGCCGGGCTCACCTGTGTCGCGGTCGTGGCTGTGGTGGGCGGCGCGGTGTACATCGTGGTCGCCGCGCTCATCGACACCGGCGACCAGATCATCGCCTCGCTGCGGGACGCCGCCAAGGGCGTCTCCCAGCACTTCGGGGCCGCCGGCTCCGGGCTGGACGACCTGGCCGCCAACTCGCGGCAGCTGCTGAGCAGGTTCGGGGGCACGGCTGCGTCCAACGTCATCAGCGGGGTGAGCGTCGTCGGGGAGGCCCTGGCGATGGCCGTGCTGGCGCTGCTGCTCGTCTTCTTCTTCCTGCGCGACGGGCACCGCGCTGTCGAGACCCTGCGGTCCATTGCCCCCGGCGGCACCGCCGACACCGTGGAGGCCGTCGCCCGGCGGGCGTTCGAGGCGGTCGAGGGGTTCATGCGCGGTACGACCCTGATCGCGCTCATCGACGCCGTCTGCATCACCGTCGGTCTGCTGATCCTCCAGGTGCCCGGGGCGGTCGGCCTCGGCGCGCTCGTCTTCGTCGGGGCCTACGTCCCCTACCTCGGCGCGTTCGTCTCCGGCGCGGTGGCCGTGCTGGTCGCCCTCGCCGACCGCGGCTTCGTCATCGCGCTGTGGGTGCTCGGGGTGGTCCTCGCCGTACAGGTGCTGGAGGGGCATGTGCTCCAGCCGGCGATCCAGAGCCGGACCGTGCAGATGCATCCGGCGCTGGTCATGATCACCATCACCGCGGGGGCGTCCGTCGCCGGGGTCCTCGGCATGCTGCTCGCGGTCCCGCTGACCGCCGCCGCCTTCGCGGTCGTACAGGAGCTGCGGACGTACTACGCCTCGCGCGCCGAGCCGTCACCCGAGCCGTCCACGGAGACCGGGCTGTCCCCAGAAGCCGGGCCGTCCACGGAGACCGGGCCGTCCGGGGACTCGTAGAGCTCGAACCAGATGCTCTTGCCCTCGCCCCGCGGGTTCACCCCCCAGCGCTCCGCGAGCAGTTCGATCAGCACCAGGCCGCGGCCGGAGGAGGCCAGCTCGCCGGGGCGGCGCTTGTGCGGGAGGTCGTCGCCCGCGTCGGCGACCGTCACCCGCAGCCGGCGCCCGCCCCGCTCGCCGATGACCTCGGCGAGCAGCAGCGCGTCGCTGTCGGTGTGCACCAGCACGTTGGTGACCATCTCCGAGACCAGCAGCACCGCCGAGTCCACCTGGTCCGCCGAGGCCCAGTCGTGCAGCAGCTCGCGCAGCTGGCGGCGGGCCTCGGCGATCAGCTCCGGCGCGTCCTGCGCCACCGACAGCAGGGTGCGCCGCACCTGGGGCGCCGGGGCGGTCTCCGCCAGCCGGCTCAGCAGCACCAGCGCGATGTCGTCCTCGCGGCGGTCGGCCAGCGGGCCGGTGGTGTGGTGCGAGGACGGCCCGTGCACACCCTGCACCAGCGCGTCGGCCAGCGACTCCGCATCCCCCTGGTGCTCCTCCAGGATCGCCCGCAGCCGCCGCCAGCCGCTCTCCAGGTCGTGCCCGCCGGTCTCGAGCAGCCCGTCGGTGCAGAGCATCATCGTCTCGCCGGGTTCGAGGGCGAACCGGGTCGTCGGGTAGTCGGCGTCCGGGTCGACGCCCAGCGGCAGCCCGCCCGCCGTCGGACGCATGATCACCGTGCCGTCGGCCATCCGGACCGCCGGGTCCGGGTGCCCGGCGCGGGCCAGCTCCAGCATCCCGGTCTCCGGGTCGGCCTCGACGTACAGGCAGGTGGCGAAGCGCGGCTCCGGCGGCTCCTGCCCGTCCGGGGAGTCGTACGTGTCGTACGAGTCGTGCGTGTCGTGCGTGTCGTGCGTGATCCCGTGCAGAAAACGGGAGGCGCGGGAGAGGACCGCGTCCGGGCGGTGGCCCTCGGCGGCGTAGGCGCGCAGGGCGATGCGGAGCTGGCCCATCAGCCCGGCCGCCCGCACGTCATGCCCCTGTACGTCCCCGATCACCAGCGCGAAGCGGCCGGAGGGCAGCGGGATCATGTCGTAGAAGTCGCCCCCGACCTGGAGTCCGCCGCCGGTCGGGATGTAGCGGGCGGCCACCCGCATGCCGGGGATCCCCGGGCCGAGCGAGGGCAGCATGGAGCGCTGGAGCCCCTCGGTCAGCGCCCGCTCGGACTCCTCGGCACCGGCCCGGGACAGCGCCTGGGCGAGCATCCGGGCGACCGTGGTCAGCACCGCGCGCTCGTCCGGGGTGAACGCCACCGGATAGGTGAAGGCCGCCATCCAGGCGCCCATGGTGCGCCCGGCCACGGTCAGCGGCAGGAACGCCCAGGACCGGCGCCCGAAGTGCTGGGCGAGTGGCCAGGCCACCGGGTAGCGGGCCTGGTACTCCTCCGGCGAGGACAGATACACCGCGCGGCCGGTGCGGGCGACCTCGGCCGCCGGATAGTCGGTGGTCAGCGACATGTTGGTGAAGGGACCCATGTCCCCGGCCCGGTGCCCGTGCTGGCCGGTGACGGTCAGCCGGTCGCCCTCCACGCCGAACACCACGAGCCCGTCCGGGGAGAACCCCGGCATGGACAGATTGCCCGCCACCCGCAGCACCTCGGCGGTGGACCGGGCCTCCGCCAGCGCCCGGCCGGCGTCCAGCAGGAACGCCTCCCGGGAGCGCCGCCAGTCACCGGTGACCGCGCTCCGCCCGGCCGCGGTGCCCGGCGTCGGTTCGGCGACCTCCTGGAGGGTGCCGATCAGCTCGTAGGCCCGGCGCTCGCGGTCGAAGGACGGCTTCGAGCGGCTGCGGACGACCCTGAGGACGGTGCCCTGCTCGTCCATGATCCGGACGCGTACCTCGGCGAGGGTGCCCTCGGCGACCGCCAGCTGCACCACCCCGGTGATCTCGTTCCAGTCGACCGGGTGCAGCCGCGCCCGGGTCTGGGCCTCGGTGAGGGTGTGCGGTTCCGCGGGCAGACCGAGCAGCCGCGCCGCCTCCGCGTCCACGGTGACCAGCCCGCTGGCCGTGTCCCAGTGCCACAGCCCGGTCGCGAGGGCGGCGAGGACGTCCTCGACCGACGGGAGGGGCTCGCCAGTGCGCATTGCCCCACTTTAGGAAGATGTGATCCGAACGTGCCACCGTGGGGCCGGGAGAAAAGTGTGGGGAGCCGGGCTGGGGCCGCCCGGTACCCTTGATGGGTCCGGGCCCCGTGCCCGCCTCCTGCCGGTCCCCGGGACCCGGCAGGAGAGAACCCCACCACGAAGGACGATGAACGACGATGCATCGGTACAGGTCCCACACCTGCGGCCAGCTCCGCGCCTCTGACGTCGGCACCGACGTCCGGCTCAGTGGCTGGCTGCACAATCGGCGCGACCTGGGCGGCATCCTCTTCATCGATCTGCGCGACCACTACGGCATCACGCAGCTCGTGGCCCGCCCGGGCACCGCGGCCTACGAGGCCCTCGACAAGGTCTCCAAGGAGTCCACGGTCCGCGTCGACGGCCGCGTTGTTTCACGTGGAACCGAGAACGTGAACCCCGACCTGCCCACCGGCGAGATCGAGGTCGAGGTCGCCGAGGTCGAGCTGCTGGGCGCGGCCGGCCCGCTGCCCTTCACCATCAACACCGAGGACGGGGTCAACGAGGAGCGGCGCCTGGAGTACCGCTTCCTGGACCTGCGCCGCGAGCGCATGCACCGCAACATCATGCTGCGTACGGCGGTCATCTCGGCGATGCGCCACAAGATGACGGCGATGGGCTTCAACGAGATGGCGACGCCGATCCTGTCCGCCACCTCCCCCGAGGGCGCCCGTGACTTCGTGGTGCCCTCCCGCCTGAACCCGGGCAAGTTCTACGCCCTCCCGCAGGCCCCGCAGCAGTTCAAGCAGCTGCTGATGATCTCCGGCTTCGACCGCTACTTCCAGATCGCGCCCTGCTTCCGCGACGAGGACGCCCGCGCCGACCGCTCGCCGGGCGAGTTCTACCAGCTCGACATCGAGATGTCCTTCGTCGAGCAGGAGGACATCTTCCAGCCCGTCGAGAAGCTGATGACGGAGCTGTTCGAGGAGTTCGGCGGCGGCCGCCACGTCACCTCGCCGTTCCCGCGCATCCCGTTCCGCGAGGCGATGCTGAAGTACGGCTCCGACAAGCCGGACCTGCGCGCCAAGCTGGAGCTGGTGGACATCACCGATGTCTTCGAGGGCTCGGAGTTCAAGGCGTTCGCCGGCAAGCACGTCCGTGCGCTGGCGGTGCCGGCGGTCCAGGACCAGCCGCGCAAGTTCTTCGACCAGCTCGGCGAGTTCGCGATCTCGCTCGGCGCCAAGGGCCTGGCCTGGGTCCGCGTCGGCGAGGACGGCGCCCTGACCGGCCCGATCGCGAAGTTCCTCACCGAGGACAACGTCGCCGAGCTGACCAAGCGGCTCTCCCTGGCCCCCGGCCACGCCGTCTTCTTCGGCGCGGGCGAGTTCGACGAGGTCTCCAAGATCATGGGCGCGGTCCGTGTCGAGGCCGCCAAGCGCGCCGGCCAGTTCGAGGACGGCGTCTTCCGGTTCTGCTGGATCGTCGACTTCCCGATGTACGAGAAGGACGAGGACACCGGCGCGATCGACTTCTCGCACAACCCCTTCTCCATGCCGCAGGGCGGCCTGGAGGCCCTGGAGAACCAGGACCCGCTGGACATCCTGGGCTGGCAGTACGACATCGTCTGCAACGGCGTCGAGCTGTCCTCCGGCGCGATCCGGAACCACGACCCGGAGATCATGCTCAAGGCCTTCGAGATCGCGGGCTACGACCGGGAGACCGTCGAGGAGAAGTTCGCCGGCATGCTGCGCGCCTTCCGCTTCGGCGCCCCGCCGCACGGTGGCATCGCGCCCGGCGTGGACCGCATCGTCATGCTCCTCGCCGACGAGCCGAACATCCGCGAGACCATCGCCTTCCCGCTCAACGGCAACGCCCAGGACCTGATGATGGGCGCGCCGACGGAGCTGGAGGAGGCCCGCCTGCGCGAGCTGCACCTCAGCATCCGCAAGCCGCAGCCGAAGTAAGGCCCCGCCGCGACGACGAGAAGGGCTCGGAACCGGAAACCGGTTCCGAGCCCTTCTCGTCTGTCCGGGTGCGGTGCGCGCTGGTCAGGACAGGGTCTTGTACCCGCCCCAGCCCGTCGCGATCCGCGTACGGCCGCCGAACGAGCCCTTGCCGTCGCCGTTGTTGCGGTAGACATTGCCGCTGCTGTCACGGGAGACGATGTCGGCCCGGCCGTCGCCGCTGAGGTCGCCCACGCCGACGATCACGTTGTAGGAGCCGCCCCAGTCGGAGAACACCTTCACCCGGGCGGCGAAGGTGCCGTCACCCTTGCCGGTGTACCGGTAGAGGGTGTCGGCCGCGTCCTGGACCAGGAGATCGCCGATGCCGTCGCCGTTCAGGTCGCCGGCGCCCACGATCTTCTTGTAGCCCTTCCAGTTGTCGTACAGCTTCACGCGGGACGACAGCGTGCCGGTGCTCGTGCCCTTGTGCAGGTAGACAGCGCCGGTGGACGCGTCGCGGGTGATCAGGTCCGGGCGGCCGTCGCGGTTCACGTCACCGGGCGAGGTGAGGATGTCGTACGACGTCCAGCCGCTGCCGGCCAGGGTGGTGTACGACGTCGTCGGGGTGACCGCCTTGCCGCAGCCCGGCTTGTACAGCCGCAGGGCGCCGCTGCTCAGCCGGACCAGGACGTCGTTGCAGCGGTCGCCGCTCAGGTCGCCGAAGGGGACGGCCCTGATGCTGGTGGCCCAGCCGTTGCCGGTGGCCTTGTCGCCGAAGGTGCCGGTGCCGGTGCCGAACTGGTAGGTGAGCCCGCCGGAGGAGTTCAGGGTGAGCAGGTCGCCCCGGCCGTCCGGGCCGTCGGGGCTGCCGAAGTCGTGCCGGACCGCCGAACCGCGGCTCAGGAAGCCCTGCCCGGAGGCCACGGTGACCGCGGAGCCGGTGCCGGTGCCGGTCGCCTTCAGGGACCAGGTGAACGCGCCGTTCGGGAAGGGCGTCCCGCCGGCGGTCCTGCCGTCCCAGTCCACCGACACCCGGGACGGGGCCGCGCCCCCGGTGAACGTCCGGGTGGGCCGGTTGTTCTGCACCGCGGTGTACGTCAGGGACCAGGAGGTGACCGGCCGGGACAGCAGCACCTTCACGGAGTGCGGCGTCGAGCCGGGCTGCACATAGTTCCCGGCCTGCGTCTCGAAGGACGTCACGGCCGACGGCGCGACACCGGTGGTGGCGATGTGGGTGCGCCGGTACGGGTCGGTCCAGGCGACCAGGCCCGTGTACTCGTCCACGGTCCAGGCCAGGCGCCGGTCCGTGCCGGGACCCGGGGCGGCGACCGCGGACGTCAGCACCCGGCTGGTGCCGGTCGCCGCGTCGGTCAGCACCAGGGTGCCGGCGGTGTGGTCGTGGCGGACGGTGAAGCCGTCGCCGAGCAGCACATCGCCGCCGGTCACCGCGCGCGAGACGGCCGCCGTGGTGTCGTAGACCCCGGCCGTGCCGTCGCCGCACGCCCAGTACACCCAGCGGCCCGCCGCCTGGAGCTCGTCCGGCACACAGCCGAGGCCCGGCACGGTGACCGTGGACAGGGTGCGGTCCTGGACGAGGCTGTACGAGGTGAGGGTGCCCGCGGTGGCGGTGGCGCTCCACAGGGTGGAGCCGTTCAGCGCGGCGGCCCGCACGGACCGCTTCAGCTTCTGGCCCTGTCCGAACTCGGCGACGTACTGCGCCGGGGTCGAGCCGCCCGCGTCGTACACCACGTAGTCGTCGGAGACGTCGACGATCGAGCCGCCCGTGGTGCCGAAGGACAGGGTGCGGTCGGAGCTGCCGTCCCGCAGCGAGACCAGCTGGTCGGTGTGGTCCGGCGTGCTGCCCAGGTGGACGTCGGCGGGGCCGGTGCCGCTGTTGCCCCACAGCGTGGAGCAGCCGGCGCCCGGGTACGCGCACTGTGCGAAGACCGCGTCACCGGCCGTCGGCGCGGACGCGGTCAGCTCGGTGCCGCCGTCGGTGCTGAGGGTGCGCACGGTGGTGGTGTCCGAGGTGCCGTCCGGGACGTCCTCGGCGATGCGCAGGCTGCCCCGGCTGAGCGCGAGGCCCGTCTTGGCGTTCTCCAGCGCCGGCACCTGGGCCTTGCGCTCCAGGACCGGGGCGCCGTCGGCCCCCTGCGTCACCCGCTGCACCCACCAGTCGGTGGCGCTCGTACCGCCGCTGACCAGGGCGCTGTCCCCGGAGCCGCGGACCGCATAGGCACCGGCGGTCTCCAGCAGGGTCCGGGACGAGCCGTCGGCGAGCGACACGGCGGTCAGCCTGCTGGTGCCGGTGCCCGTGTGCACGGGCAGCAGCAGCCAGTCGCCGGCCGGCACCGGGGCGCCGTCCAGGTAGTTGCTCGGGGCCGGCAGGTCGATGACCTGCTCGGTGCCGCCCGGGTCGGTGCGCTGCTTCAGATGCAGATCGCCGGAGCCGGAGTCGTACCAGCCGAACCGGCCGTCGCTCAGCACGGTGACCGGACGGCTGCCCACGCCGGTGAAGGCCGGGGTGGCGACGGCCGTGGCGAAGTCCAGGTAGTACAGGTTGGAGTCCACCGTGATCAGCGCGCCGTGCGCGTCGGCGGCGGCGATCGAACCCGAGGTGACGCGCAACCAGGACGGCGACAGGGCGCGGGACCGCCAGCCGCCGTCCACCCGGTCGTGCAGGGCGTGCTCGGTGATCACGGTCCGCCCGGCCAGCCCCCGGTACGGGTCGTCGGAGGTGAACGAGGACGTCGTCCGGGTCGCCGGGTCCCAGAGCGTGACGGACCCGGACGACGGCAGCGCGACCAGGTCGCCGTCCGTGCCGAACCAGGCCTGCGGACACGTCGTCGAACCGATGCTCGCGCAGACGCCCGCCGGCGGGTAGACGCCGTCCGCGGTCCTCATGACCGTGGTGGAACCGTCGGCGTAGTCGGTCCACAGCAGCCCGTCGACCCCGCTCTGCCGGTGCAGGAAGCCGCTCGCACCGGCGACCAGCGGCCGGTCGGTGCGCGGCCGGTCGGAGCCGGGAGCGGTCAGGGTGATCTCGGCGGTGCCGGCCGCCGGGGCGCCCGGATCGGCCGAGGCGCCGCCCTGTGGCAGGACGGCGACGGACACGGCCGCCAGGGCGACCGTCAGCGAGGAGACGGCCGCGGTGAGTCCGCGCCGTCTCGGGGCGTGTCTGCCCACGTTTTCGATGTCCCTCCCTGCGAGGGCCCCTGCCCTCGCCAAGTGAGCGGACTTTACCAGCCCTTGGGCAGCTCTTGACGCGCCGCTCCTCAGTCCCCGTCCCCCGGCTCGGCCTCGGCGTCCGGGGACGCGCCGTCCTCCAGCAGCCGCTCGGCGATGTCGTCGGACCACGCCTGCGCCCAGACCCGCACCGCCGCGACCTCCTCCTCGGTCAGGCCGTAACGCCGGAAGTCGGCGTCGGCGTAGAAGTCGGTGCCGGTCAGCCGGGACTGAAGGGTGGGCAGATCGAGGGGGTCATGGGCGTGCCGGCGGCCCAGTTCCTCCAGGTCCGGCAGGGAGAACCGGGCGGCGGCGGCTCGCGCGTCGATCAGATCGACCGCGGCACCCCGGTCGTACAGCGCGCGGATCTTGGTGCCGACCGCGTCCTCCAGGGCGAGGGCCGGGCCGTACTCGGTGAGTTCGGGCGGCTGCCAGAAGGCCTCCTTGTGCAGGGCCAGGGCGCAGATCTCGCCGCTCGGCGGGTCGGTGACCGTCAGCTGAGCGGTGCGCGCGGTGCCGGTGCCGGGCCGCACCTGACGGCCCCGCGCCTCCAGGGCGGCGGTCACCGACTCGGCGATCCGGTCCATCGCCTCGGCGCTCTCCGTGGCGAAGTCGAGGTTGGCGTGCGGGCGCAGCAGCAGGCCGTGGGCCTGGAGGGCGTAGCCGCCGGCGAGGACCAGACCGTACGGGCTGCCGGCCGTGACGACGTCCGCGAGGAGCCGCCGGTGGGGTTCGGGAAGGTTCACGGCACCCGTACTCTGCCAGAACCGGGCCCGCGGGCGGGCCACCCGCGCCGGATCGCGACCTCCGCCCGTTCGATCCGGGCGGTTCTCCCCCAGCGCGGCAACCTCTCCCCGCCCGGCGGCCACTGAGGGGCCGTAAGGCATGTCGCAAGGCATGTACGGCAGACCCGTAAAGGAACCCCCCTCGTGGCAGCTCCCTCCCACCGCCGGTCCCGCCGCGGGCGGCGCACCCTCGCCGTGTCCGCCGCCGTCGTCGCCGCGGGCACTGGCGCCGGTGTCTTCGTGCTGAACGCCCATGCGGACCCCGCCGACCTCTACCACCAGACGCTGCCCGCCAGGGACGGCTGGGCCGCGGCCGGCACGGGCACCACCGGCGGCGCGCAGGCCGACTCCGCGCACACCTTCACCGTCTCCACCCGGGCCCAGCTGGCGAAGGCGCTGGGCTCGGCGTCCGACACCACACCCCGGATCATCCGGATCAAGGGCACCATCGACGCCAACACCGACGACCACGGCACCAAGCTGACCTGCGCGGACTACGCGAAGGGCACCGGCTACTCGCTCCCCGCCTACCTCAAGGCCTACGACCCCGCCACCTACGGCCGCTCCAGGCTGCCCTCCGGCACCCAGGAGAAGGCGCGCGCCGCCGCCCAGCAGAGGCAGGCGCACAACGTCGTGTTCACGGTGCCCGCCAACACCACCGTCGTGGGCGTGCCCGGCACCAACGCGGGCATCCTGGGCGGCAGCCTGTCGCTGAAGAACGTCGACAACGTCATCATCCGCAACCTGACCTTCTCCGCCGTCGAGGACTGCTTCCCGCAGTGGGACCCGACCGACGGCGACCAGGGCAACTGGAACTCGGAGTACGACGCGGTCACGCTGCGCGGCGCGACCCATGTCTGGGCCGACCACGACACGTTCACCGACGCGCCGCACTACGACAAGAGCGACCCCGCCTACTACGGCCGCCAGTACCAGATCCACGACGGCTCCCTCGACATCACCAAGGGCTCAGACCTGGTGACCGTCGAGCACAGCCGGTTCACCGACCACGACAAGACGATGCTGATCGGCAGCAGTGACACGGACAGCACCGGCAAGCTGCGCGTCTCCCTCCACCACAACGTGTGGAAGGGCATCGTGCAGCGGGCCCCGCTGGCCCGCCTCGGGCAGATCCACCTCTACAACAACGTCTACGACACGACGACCGTCGACGGCTACGCGCCCCTCTACAGCATCAACGCGCGCGCGAACGCCCAGGTCGTGGCGGAGAACAACTACTGGAAGGTGCCGTCCGGCGGCAAGGTCGCCAAGCTGCTCAGCGGCGACGGCACCGGCTCCATTGCGGGCAGCGGCAACCTCGTCAACGGCAGGCTCACCGACCTGGTCGCCGTGTACAACGCCGCGTCCTCGAAGAAGATCAAGCCGACGGTGAACTGGAAGCCGGCCCTGACCGCGGGCCTGGAGTCCTCGGCGGCCGGCCTGCCGGCGGAGCTGGCGACCACGACCGGCGCCGGGGTGCTGAACTAGCGTCGTACAACCGTGCGGGTCCCTCGCGGGTCTCCTCTGACACAGCGATGTGATCAAGAGGAAAAACAGGGGAACGGACGGTTACATGCGAAAAGTTCGCACAGTCGCGGCGCTCGCCACGGCCACGCTCGTCTCGGCGGGCAGCGTGGTGCTCGGCCTCGGCGGTCCCGCCGTCGCGGCCGGCACCACGGCCAAGGCGGCCTCCGCCGCCGGCAAGACGGCGGACTTCAACGGGGACGGCTACGGCGACATCGCCGTCTCCGCGAACGGCTACATCACGGTGCTGTACGGGACAGCGACCGGCCTGACTCCCTCCCACCACCAGATCATCGGAAACGGCAGCACCAGCGGGTACGTCGACCTCGCCGGCTCGATGGCCAAGGGCGACCTGGACGGCGACGGCTACGACGATCTCGTGGCCGTCGGCTCCGGGGCCGTGCAGGCCTACTGGGGCGGCCCCACGGGCCTGTCCGCCCCCACCCGGCTCGGGATCACGCCCAGCTATTCCCCGAGCCCGGTCGTGGTGGCCGACTTCGACGGCGACGGCAGGAACGACCTGGTCACCGGCGTCTCCGACGTGGGCACCGAGCTGCTCCGGGGCCCCTTCACCCGGGACGGCGCGAGCGCCTCGAGCAGCATCGTCCACAACTGGCTCCACCCCTACTACCTGGCGGCCGGAGACGTGAACGGTGACCATGTCGCCGATCTGCTGTCCGTGGGCAGGGGCGACGGCGGTGCCGCCGACGCCAGCCTGCTGCTCGGCTCCAAGAGCGGCTTCGGCCCCGTCAAGGACTTCGCCACCAAGGTCAACTCCGGCTCCATCGCGGACGTCGACGGCGACGGATACGGTGACGTGGTGCTGGGCGCCGGCCTGGAGGGCTACCAGCCGAAGGGGGTCGTGGGCGGCTCGATCCTCGTCGAGTACGGCAGCGCCGACGGGCTCAGCACCACCCGCAAGCCGGTGCGCATCAGCCAGGACACCTACGGGGTGCCCGGCGCCGGCGAGACGTACGACCGGTTCGGCTACAACCTCGACACCGGCGACGTCGACGGCGACGGCTACGCCGACGTGGCGATCGGTGTGCAGCAGGAGAGCATCTCGGGAGTCAGCACCACGGGTGCGGTGACCGTGCTGCGCGGCTCCGCCAAGGGCCTGACCGGCACCGGCGCGGTGTCCTGGCACCAGAACACCACCGGTGTGCCGGGCATGAACGAGCCGTACGACAGGTGGGGCCAGCAGGTCGCCTTCGCCGACATGAACGGCGACGGCCGCAGCGAACTCACCGTCGGCACGGAAGCCGAGAACCGCGACCAGGGCGCCCTCTGGTACTTCAGGTCGGGCAGCACCGGCCTGACCACCAGCAAGTCCGTCTCCGTCGGCCCCAGGACGTTCGGCATGGAGCCCGTGCGCCGCTGGTTCGCGCGGACGGTGCTCAAGTAGGCGAGCGGTAGCAGCAGGGGGAAGGCCCCGGCGCACCGTGCGCCGGGGCCTTCCCCCTGCCGTCGTCCGTACCGGGGCTCAGGCGGGCTCGCCGCCGAAGCGCTCCTTGTACGTCTCCAGGTCCTCGTCGGTGATCTTCGCGAAGAGCACCGGCGGAACCGTGAACGGGGTGCCGGCCGGGACGGCGGCCAGGGCCTTCGCCTCGTCCTCGGTCACCCAGGCCGCGGTGTCGCCGGCCAGCGCGAACGCCGCGCGCATGGTCTTCGCCGTGGCCGGGATGAACGGCTCCGAGACCACCGCGTACAGGTGGATCAGGTTCATCGCCGTCCGCAGGGTGAGGGCGGCGCCGTCCTTGTCGGTCTTGATCTCCAGCCAGGGGGCCTTCTCCTCCAGGTAGGAGTTGCCGGCCGACCACAGGGCGCGCAGCGCGGCCGCGGCCTTGCGGAACTGGAGGGCCTCCATGTGCTCCTCGTACTCGCCGAGCAGCCGGGCGATCTCCTCGCCGAGGCGGGCCTCCGCCGCGCCGGGCTCGCCGCCCGCCGGGACCTCGTCGCCGAACCGCTTCCTGCTGAAGGACAGCACGCGGTTGACGAAGTTGCCGAGGGTGTCGGCCAGGTCCTTGTTCACCGTGGCGGTGAAGTGCTCCCAGGTGAAGGACGAGTCGTCCGACTCGGGAGCGTTGGCGATCAGGAAGTAGCGCCAGTAGTCGGCGGGGAGGATGTCCAGGGCCTGGTCGGTGAAGACACCGCGCTTCTGCGAGGTGGAGAACTTCCCGCCGTAGTACGTCAGCCAGTTGAAGGCCTTGACGTAGTCGACCTTCTTCCACGGCTCGCGCACGCCCAGCTCGGTGGCCGGGAACATCACGGTGTGGAAGGGGACGTTGTCCTTCGCCATGAACTCGGTGTAGCGGACGGTGTCGTCCGCCTCGTACCACCAGGACTTCCAGTCGCGGTTCTCCGGGTCCTGGTCGGCCCACTCCTTCGTCGCGCCGATGTACTCGATCGGGGCGTCGAACCAGACGTAGAAGACCTTGCCCTCGGCGGCCAGCTCCGGCCAGGTGTCGGCGGGGACCGGGACGCCCCAGTCCAGGTCGCGGGTGATGGCGCGGTCGTGCAGGCCCTCGTTCAGCCACTTGCGGGCGATGGAGGAGGCCAGCTGCGGCCAGTCCTCCTCGTGCCGGGCGACCCAGGCCTCCACCTCGTGCTGGAGCTTGGACTGGAGCAGGAAGAGGTGCTTGGTCTCCCGGACCTCCAGGTCGGTGGAGCCGGAGATCGCCGAGCGCGGGTCGATCAGGTCGGTCGGGTCCAGGACACGGGTGCAGTTCTCGCACTGGTCGCCGCGGGCCTTGTCGTAGCCGCAGTGCGGGCAGGTGCCCTCGACGTACCGGTCCGGGAGGAAGCGGCCGTCGGCGGGCGAGTACACCTGCCGGATCGCCCGCTCCTCGATGAAGCCGTTCTCGTTCAGCTTGCGGGCGAAGTGCTGGGTGATCTCGCGGTTCTCCGCGGAGGAGCTGCGGCCGAAGTAGTCGAAGGCCAGCGCGAAGCCGTCGTAGACCGCCTTCTGCGCGTCGTGCGCCTGGGCGCAGAACTCGCTCACCGGCAGACCCCGCTCCTTGGCCGCCAGCTCGGCCGGGGTGCCGTGCTCGTCGGTGGCGCAGATGTAGAGGACGTCGTGGCCGCGCTGGCGGAGGTACCGGGAGTACACGTCCGCCGGGAGCATGGACCCCACCATGTTGCCCAGGTGCTTGATCCCGTTGATGTACGGAAGGGCGCTGGTGATGAGGTGTCGAGCCATCGGGGGCTGCTCCCAGGTCGCTGCGTGAGACGTACGAACCTTGAAATCGTAGCCGACGTGTGTATGCCGCCCGCTTCCCGTTTTACGGGGTGAGAAGCGGGCGGCACGGGGTGGGGCAGCGGGGTCAGGGGCGCCAGTGCGCCAGTACGCCCTCGTACAGCTCGGTGTCCGTCAGCTCGCGGGGGGTGGGGCCCGCGTGGAAGAAGGACGTGTTGCCGGTCTTCAGCTTGCGGAGGTAGTCGAAGGCCTTGTTGTCGTGCTCACCGAAGGCGACGAAGGAGAAGAAGAGGGAGGGGTACTTCTTCGCGGTCTCGGTGAGGGCCTGGGTGGCGGGGGTCTTCGCGTCCGGGGCGCCGTCGGTCTGGAAGATCACCAGGGCGGGGGTGCCGGCGGGGTGGTGGGCCGTGTAGTGGGTGGTCACGGCCTCCACGGCGGCGTGATAGCTGGTACGGCCCATGCGGCCGAGGCCCGCGTGCACGTCGTCGATCTTCGTCTCGTGGTCCTCGGTGAGGGTGAGGTCGGTGGTGCCGTCGACCTCCGTGGAGAAGAAGACGACGTGGACCGTGGCCTCGGGGTCCAGATGGGCGGCGAGGGCGAGGGTCTGGTCGGCGAGGGCCTGGGCGGAGCCGTCCTTGTAGTACGGCCGCATGCTCGCGGAGCGGTCGAGGACGAGGTAGACCTTGGCGCGGGTGCCGGTGAGGTCGGTCTTGGCGAGGGTGGCCGCGGCGGCGGTGTGAGCGGTGGCGAGGGAGTCTCCGACGGTTTGGCCGGGTGCCTCGGTTTCGTTCGTGTCGCTTTCGTCGCCGGGTGCGGGTGCTGTCTCGGCGGTGGTGCCGGCTGCCTCGGCTTCGCCTTCGGCACCGGCGTCGTACCCACCCGCTCCACCCGTGCGGCTATCGTCGCCGGCTGCGGGTGCCTCCTGTGGGGCGTCCCCACCGTCGGCGGCTTCCGGCTCGTGCGCGGTTACCGGCTCCGGCTCCGGGTCTGTCTCGCCGACGGAAACCTGCGGCTCCGCCTCCGCGGCTTCTTCCTTGGCCTCGGCTCCGGGCTCGGCACCTACAGCCTCGGACTCGGACGCGGACTCAGCCTCGGCCGTGACCGGAGCCTCCGCGTCGGCCTGCACTTCAGCCTCCGCCTCGGCCTCCGCTTCCGCGTGGGCCTGCTCCTCTGCCTCAGGTTCGGCGTCGGCCTGTGCTTCAGCCGCAGCCTCTGGCTCCGCCTGTGCCTCGGCTTCGGTCTCAGGCTGCGCCTCGACGTTCTCCTCGGCCTCGGCTTCTGCCTCGGGCGCGGTGTCTGCGTCCGGCTCTACGTCGGCCACAGCCTCTGCCTCTGCCTCGGCCGCAGCCTCCGGCTCCGCCTCCGCCGCGGCTTCTGCCTCCGGCTCCGCCTGTGCCTCGGCTTCGGTCTCAGGCTGCGCCTCGACGTTCTCCTGGGCCTCGGCTTCTGCCTCGGGCGCGGTGTCTGCGTCCGCCGCTACGTCGGCCACAGCCTCCCGCTCCGCCTCGGCCTGTGCCTCGGCCGCAGCCACCGGCTCAGCCTCCGCCTCGGCTTCTGCCTCCGGCTCTGCCGCCGCAGCCTCTGCCTCCGCCTCAGGCGCAGCCGCGGTGGCCGCCTCAGCTTCCGGCTCGGCCGTAGAAGCCTCGGCCCCAGCCTCGGCCTCGGTCTCAGCCCCCGCCTTGGACTCTGCCTCTCCCCCTACCTCTGCCTCGGCCTCCGACTCCGACTCCGTACTGGGGTGCGGGATTTTGATGTTGTCGAAGGCTGCTGCCACCAGGTCGTGTTCTTCGGCGGCGTTGCGGGGTTCCGGGAGGGAGGGGGTCGGGGGTTCGGTTTCGGGGTGGTGGGGTTGCGTGGGGAGACGGTCCGCTCCCTCTGCCTCGGCCGCGCGTTCCTTGCGTGAGCGGCCGAATGCGTTCCGCAGGAGAGAGAGAATGCCCATGTGCGCAACCCTTCGCATGAGGTGTGACCGTCGATCGCTGGCCAGGACGGACACGTAAGGTTAGCGAAGCGCTCAGTGCGGAGAAGCGATCGCCCGCGCCGCGGCGACCTCTTGTCGCAAGGGCTCCAGAACACTGTCGGGCGGGCCCGTGAGATCGGTGCGTACCGGCGTCAGCGTTTCGGCGTTGCGGACACCCTCCGCCAGCTCGTGGAGTTGCCGGGCGACCTGCGAGATCTCCGCCGGGGACGGGGCCGGGGCGCCGTGCCCGACCCGGACCCGCGCCGCCGTCGTGGCGTCCACGATGCGTTCCACCGCCACCACCAGCGGCCACCAGGCAGCCGCACGCCGGCCGGTCGGCGGCGGTTCGGTCAGCGCCCGCTGGAACTCGGTGCGGATGGCGGAGAGGTTCCGGTACAGCCGGCGCCGCATCCGGGCCCGGGCCGCGGGGTCGGTGTCCGCGCCGAACGCCGTCTCCACGTACCGCGCGGTGTCCGCAACCGCGTCGGCCAGCCGGTCGCCGACCCGGGTGTGCCAGCTCTCCGGCCAGAGCAGATAGCCGGCGATCAGGGCGATCGCGCAGCCGAGCAGGGAGTCGGTCAGCCGGGGCAGCAGCAGGGCGGTGCCCTTGTGGTTGAGGATGTCGGAGAGCAGCAGGATGACCGGGGTGATGGCGGCCGTCTGGTAGCCGTAACCGCGCGGGGTGAGCGCCGGGATCAGCGCGGCCAGGACGAACATGACCGGGACGTCCCACCAGCCCAGCGGGACCTCCGCCAGCACCACCGCCGCGAGCACCAGCCCGACCACCGTGCCGAGGGCGCGCAGCAGGGCCCGGGAGAAGACCGAGCCGAAGTCGGGTTTGAGGACGAAGGTGATGGTCAGGGCCACCCAGTAGGAGCGGGGGACCGGGATCAGGGACACCAGGGCCTGGGCGAGGGCGATGCAGACCGCGAGGCGTACGCCGTAGCGCCAGGAGTTGGCGGAGAGGACGACGTTGCGGGCCGCCCGCGCGGTGCGGATGCGCAGGCCCGCCGGTCTGCCCAGCCGGTCGTCGATGCCCAGGGGGTCCACGTCGGGCGCGGTCACGACCTCGGCGGTGTGCCGTAGCGCGTGGTCCACCGCGCGGGCCGTCTCGGTGGCCGGGACCGGCAGGGCGAGGGCTATCGGGCCCAGGTAGCCCGTCTCGACGGCGTGCGCCAGGTGGTGGACCGCCTCGGGGATCGCGGGCGAGAGCGGCACCCCGGTGAGGTGGGCCGCGGGGGCCGCCTCCACCACCGGGGTGATCGCGTTCAACTGGGCCAGCAGCCGCGCGAGTTCGCGGCTGCGGCCGTGGTGGCGGGCGCGCCGGGCGAGGATCAGGTCGTACGACTGGTTCAGGGACTGGGTGACGGCGCGCCGGGCCTCGTCGTACTCCTCGTAGCGGTCCGTGCCGGAGACGGCGAGGAGCGCGGCGACGGCGCGGTAGGTCGCCGCCACCGCCGAGCGTTCCGGCACGCCCGAGCGCAACGGCCAGGCCAGCAGGGCGAGGAGCAGCACCAGCAGGCCGCCGCCCGTCATCAGGGCCGGGGCCACCCACCAGGGGCGGGGCAGCGGAAGGCCCGCGCCGACCACGCAGTTCAGCAGGAGCAGCAGCCCGGAGACGGAGGCCACCGCGCCGATGGTGGAGATCATCCCGGAGACGAGCGCGATGCCGGTGACGGCGGCGACGGCGTACCAGCCGTGCCCGTACACCAGCGCGCCCAGCGTCACCCCGACCGCGCCGAAGAGCTGCGGGATGGCGATGTTCAGGATGCGCATGCGGTAGGCGTCGGCGGTGTCGCCGATGACGCCGGACAGGGCGCCCATGGAGGCGAGCGCGCCGTAGGCCGGGTAGCCGGCCGCGAGGCCGAGGGCCAGGGGCAGGCTCATCGCGACGGCGGCCCGGGCCATCGCGGCGCGGTTCAGCGGTGCCTGCTGGGGTTGGAGGTTCCGCACCAGCCAGTCGGGAGGCGTGAGGCCGATGGGGAACTCTCGTGGCATGCGCCCATTATGGAGGGATTGCGGCGCTCCATCCGCGCTGCTGTCCGTGCGTCTAGCCGTGCAGGGTCACGTCCACCAGCAGGGCCCGGTGGTCGCTGCCCGCCACCCGCAGGAAGCGGGCGTCGGCCGCGGTGAACGTACGGGAGAGCAGGACGTGGTCGATCTGGACGCCGATGACGGAGGCGGTGCGGGACGGCCAGCTCGCGGTGCGGTCGTGGCCGGCCAGCCGGGCCGCGTCGGTCAGCCGGCCGGCGTCCAGGATGCGGCGGAAGGCCGCGTGGTCCTGGGTGGCGTTGAAGTCGCCGGCGAGGATGGTGGGGGCGTCGGGGTCCGCTGCGGCGAAGGCGCGCAGCCGGCCGAGTTCGCGCTGCCAGAGGGGCACCTGGCCGGGGAGCGGCGGCATGGGGTGGGCGAGCTGGACCCGTACCGGGTGACCGTGGACGTCGGCGACGGCACCGGGCATGCCCATGGTGCCGGGGACGCCCGCGGTGGGCCGCAGCGGGAAGCGGCTCAGGAGGAGCGAGCCCCGTGAGCCGCCGGCGGCGACCGCGCGGCGGTAGCGGTAGACGGTGCCGACGTCGTGTTCCAGCGTGGCCTGGCAGGTGTACTCGCACTCCGCCACGAAGACCAGATCCGGATGGCGGGCGCGGATCAGCGGGACCAGGGCGGGGGCGCCCCGGCCGAACTCGACGTTCGAGGTGAGCACGCGCACGGTGGCGAGGGGCGGCCCGCCGGGGTCGGGGGTCTTGCCGTACGGCTCCAGGTACCAGGCGAGCAGGCCGAGTACGGCGACCCCCCACACCAGCCCCGGCCACCAGCGGCCGAGCAGCGCGCACAGCAGGGCGAGGGCCGTCGGCAGCAGGAACCAGGGCAGGAAGGCGAGCAGCTGGGGCACCGGTGTGATGCCGTCGGTGTCGGCCACCCGGCAGCCGACGACCACGCTCACCCCGGCGAGCAGCACCCCGGCCGACCAGATCGCGAGCCGCCGCCCGGGTCCTCGTCCGGAGCCGGGAGCAGGGCCGGGGTCGGGGTCGGGGTCGGGGCCGGTGTGCGCGGACACGGCGCCGAGCCTACGGCCGCCCGCCGGGCCGCGCCAGAAAGCCGGACCCTTCCGTCTCCCACCCCGGCCCCGGAAGGACGGACTTCTCAGCCGTCCACCCGATCCAGGAACGCCCCCAGCACCCGGTTGAACTCCTCCGGGCACTCCAGGTTGGGCAGATGGGCCGCGCCCGGGACGACATGCAGCTCGGAGTCGGGGAGGGCCGCGTGCATGGACTCGGCGTCGGACACGGGGGTGTAGGTGTCGTCGGCGCCGACCACGACCAGCGTCGGCGCCTTCACCCGGGTCAGCAGGGGCCGGTAGTCGGGCCGTTCGGCGCGGCCGCGCAGGGACGCGGCGGCCCCCTCCGGAGCGGTGCCCGTCATCATGCGGTGGACGTGCGCCTTGACCTCGGGCCGGGCGTACGGCGCGACCATCTTGTCCAGCACCTCGTCGGCGTACCCCCGCATCCCCTCGGCGAGCAGCCGCTCGGCCATCGCCGCGCGGAATTGCCGGCCCTCGGCGGTCTCGGGGGCGGGGAAGGTGTCGGCGAGGACCAGGCCCCGGATCCGGTCCCCGAAGCGGTCGTGGCACTCCATGACGATCTGGCCGCCCATGGACAGCCCGGCCAGCACGAAGCCGTCGACGCCCAGGAAGTCGAGGAGTTCTCCGATGTCCTCGGCGTGGCGGGAGAGCGGGACCGTGCCGGGGGTCACCGGGGAGGCGCCGTACCCGCGCAGATCGGGGGCGATCACCCGGCGGCCGGCGGAGAACTCCGTCAGCTGCGGCTGCCACATCGTGCGGTCGAAGGGGTGGCCGTGGACGAGGACGAGTGGCACCCGCGACGCATCGGCGGGGCCTTTGTCCTCATATGCGAGGAAGGGGGGCATGTCATCGACCCTAGGTGCCCCAACTCCTCGGTGCAATAAGATCTTTGCCCTCGGTGCAATCCTCTTCGGCGGGAGAGCTATGGACGACTACCGGCGGATCGCCGACTACCGGCAGATCGCCGACCGGATCGCCGGTGACATCGCCGAAGGTCGGCTGCGGCCCGGTCAACAGCTTCCGCCGCAGCGGGCGTTCGCTCGCCGGCACCGGATCGCGCCCTCGACCGCAGGCCGGGTGTACGCCGAACTCGTGCGCCGGGGACTGGTGGTGGGCGAGGTCGGACGCGGGACGTTCGTCCGGGCCACCGCGCCGGACGGGCAGCCGGGGCACGCCCTCGTCGAGGCGGCGGCCGGGCGGCCCGGGCTGGTGAACCTGGAACTCAACTACCCCGTCCTGCCCGGCCAGGCGGAGCTGCTGGCCGCGTCCCTCTCCGCCCAGCTGCGCCCGGACGCCCTCGGGCAGGCGCTGCGGCCGGCCGCCGTCGCGGGCACCCCGGCCGCCCGGCAGGCGGTCGCCGCCCTGCTGGGGGAGAGTGGGCCGCGGACCGACCCGGGGCGGATCCTGTTCACCGGCAACGCCCGCCAGGCGATCGCCGCCGGGCTCGCCGCCCTGGTCCGGCCCGGCGGCCGGGTCGGGGTGGAGCCGCTGACGTATCCGCTGGTCAAGGAGATCGCGGCGCGGCTCGGCCTGGTCCTCGTACCGCTCCGCGCGGACCCGGAGGGCGTGCTGCCCGAGGCCGTCGCCGCGGCCCACCGCAGCGCGCCGCTGTCCGCCCTCTACCTCCAGCCGAGCCTGCACAACCCGACCGCGCGCACGATGGGCGAGGACCGGCGGCGGCAGCTCGCCGAGACCGTCCACAGGCTGGGGATGCCGGTGGTCGAGGACCGGATCTGGTCCTTCCTCCAGCCGGGCGGCCCGCCGTCGCTCGCCGCGCTCGCACCGGGGCTGGTGTACCAGGTCGACGGGCTGTCCAAGCGGGTCGCGCCGGGCCTCACCATCGGCTTCATCGTCGTACCGGAAGGACCGGAAGGACCGGAAGGACCGGAAGGGCCGGAAGAAGCGGAAGGACCGGGAGGACCGGGAGGACCGGGAAGGGCGGCGGTGGCCCGGGCCATCCGCTCCGGCGGCTGGAACGCGGGCGGTTTCGCCCTGGAGGCGGCCGTACGGTGGCTGGAGGAGGGCATCGTGGACCGGCTGGTGGCCGCCAAGCGGGCGGACGCGCGGCGGCGGCACCGGCTGCTGGTGCGGGAGCTGGCCGGGTTCGCCGTACGGTCCGACCCGGCCGCCTGTTTCGCCTGGTGGGAGCTGCCCGCGCCCTGGCGGGCCGACACCTTCACGGCCGCCGCGTGGGCGCACGGGATCGCGGTGACCCCGGGCACGGCCTTCGCCGTCGACCCGAGTCACACCCCGGACGCGGTCAGGCTCGGGCTCGCGTCGGAGCCTGAGCCGGTGCTGGCGCGGGCGCTGCGGACTCTCGCCGCCGTCGCGCGGGGCGGACCAGCGGCAGCGGGGGCAGATACCGGGTCAGCCAGGCCGTGACGGCCACCGCGAGACCGACGGCGAACAGCAGCCAGGCGACGGTGCGCAGGGTGCCGGTCAGGGCGTCGTAGACGGCGCCCGCCGCCGGGTGGGGGACGTCGGCGGGCAGGTCGGCGAGGGTCAGACCGCGGCCGACGGAGAGGGCGACGCCGAGCAGGGCGCCGCCCAGGGCCGTACCCAGCGCGGTCGCGGCGACGGCCCGGCGGCGGTGGACGGCCAGGGCGATCCCGGCGACGGCGAAGGCGACGGCCGCCACCGGCAGCCAGAAACCGGCGACTTCGAGCACGTGGAACCCCTTCCGGAGCGCCGCCAGTCCGTCCGCCGGCAGCACGGCGACCGCCGTGTGCTCCACCGGGATGCGCGCGGCGAGCGGCACATGGTCGTGCGTGAGCTGACGTTTGACCTGATCGGTGACGGGCGCGAAGTCGACGGTGACGGGACGGTCGTCGTCCTCCGGGTCGTCGCGCAGCGCCCGCAGAATCGCGTCGTGGGTGACCCGGTTGCCGGTGTCCCAGGCCAGCCGGAAGGCCTCGGTGTGGGTGAAGGAGCGCACCGCGTCCCGCACGAACGGGCGGACGGCGGGGACGGGGGCGGCGGAGCGGGGGCTCCGGCCGACGTTCAGCTGCTGGTCCACCTCGTGCACGATTCCGTCGCCGACCGTGTCCGCGACGGCCTCCCGCACGTCCGGGTCGGCGGCGAGCGGGGCCATCGCGGTGACGTACCGGCCCGTGTCGGTCAGCCCGTACGCCGCCCAGGCGGCCAGCGCGCCGAACGGCACGAGGAGGCAGGACAGGGCGATCAGTACGGCCGACAGGGCGCTCCTCAGGTGTGCGGACACGCTTCCAGGCAACGGCCCGCGGGGGCCGGGCGCGAGCGGAGTGACTGCATTCGGGGGACCGGCGGTGCCTGTGCTCCGCGGGCCTTCCGGTGGAGGGCTCACCCGAACGGGTGTTTCCTGGAGTTGGTGAGGGACGAAAAGGGGAGCGCGTGGGCCCCGGCCGTCAGCAAGGCCGGGGCCCACGCGCATGCCGTGGGGCGAAGGCGGGCTCAGCGGATGCGGCGGCCGAACGCGTCCTCGCGGGTGTAGTAGCGGTAGAAGAACACGCCGAACGTCACGCCCGCGACCAGCAGCGAGATCAGCACCGACCGCCAGATCGAGTGCCCCTCCTGGCTGTACAGGAAGCCGAACGCGCAGCCGACGAACGCCGTCCACGACAGTGCGTGGATCTCCCGCGGCATCCGTGGCGCCGCCGTCAGCAGGGCGTAGAGCAGCACCGCGAACACGAGGGCGCTGGCGAATCCCAGCAGCAGGTTCCAGCCGGTGACGGGGCCGCCCTGGCGGTTGTCGGCCGCGACCCAGTAGCCGTACACCAGACCGAGGACGACCGGTACGGCGAACCGCCCGATGCGGTGCGTCCGCGCGTCGAAGACGTCGGGTGGCCGCTGGACCGCCTCGGCGGCCCGGCCTTCCAGCTCGGGTGTCCGGCCGGGACGGGACATGCCGCCGGGCGCGGGTGCCGCGTGAGCCATGAGAGTGCTCCTCTCTCTCCTCGCCCCCGCCTTCCAGGGCACACCCGGGGGCAGGGCCCGGCAACTCGGCCAGGAGAGTGACGAGTGCCCCGGCGCGGCGCGGCCGAAGCGTCGCGTGACGCGGGGCGTGCGGCCGAAGCGGCTCGTGATGCGGGGCGTGCGGGGCCGTGTTTCGCTGAGGGGCATGGAGGGCTGCCCGCCGTGACCGACGTCGTGACGGACACCGGGAGGGGCCCCGGCAGGGACGACGGTTCGGTCGTGGAGTACGGGCGGCGCCGCCCGCTGCTCCGGGTATGCGGGCGGAGCGTCGCCTGGCTGGTGCCCCTGCTGCTGCTCGTCACCATCGTGCTGCTGGACTTCAACACTCCCGAGCGGTTCCGGATGATCTCCTGGATCGTGCTGGTGCCGAGCACGGCCGCCGCGCTCTGCGGGGTGTGGACGACGGCCGCGTACGCCGTGCTGGCGGTGGTGACGTACGTCGCCGTGGACAGCGCCTGGCCCGGTCAGTACCAGGCCGGTCCGGGCGACTTCGGACTGGTCGCCCTCGGCGGGCTGCTGGCCACCCTGGCCGCCGTCGTACGGCTGGGCCGGGAGCGGCAGGCCCTGCACATGCGGGACATCGTGGAGACCACCCGGCGGACCGTGCTGCGCCCGCTGCCGTCGCGCTGGGCGGGCCTCGACCACGCGGGGGTGTATCTGGCCGCCGACGTCGACGCCCGGGTCGGCGGCGACTTCTACGACATCCAGCCCGGCCCGCACGGCACCCGGGTCCTGGTCGGGGACGTCCAGGGCAAGGGGCTGGCCTCGGTGGAGACGGCGGCCGCGCTGCTCGGCACGTTCCGCGAGGCCGGCTATCACGAGCGGGACCTCGCGACCGTCGCCGAACGCCTGGAGATCCGGATGCTCCGGCACCGCTCCCACACCGCCGCGCTCGGCCGGGACGACGGGGACCGGTTCGCCACTGCCGTGCTCATCGGCTTCCCCGAGGACGCCTCCGGCGTGGTCGACGTCGTCAACTTCGGGCACGAACCGCCGCTCGCGGTCGGCCCGCGGGCGGTGCGGGAACTGCCCGGCGGGGAAGGGCTGCCGCTCGGCCTCGCCGAACTGGGCGCCGGGCTGCCGCCGGTGCGCCGGGTGCCGCTGGCCGCCGACGAGACGCTGCTGCTGGTCACCGACGGGGTGACCGAGGCCCGCGACGACGCCGGGGACTTCTACGCGCTGGTCCGCGAGCTGACCCGCGCGGTCGCCGAGGATCCGCGCCGGACCGAACCCGGCCGCCTGGTCCGCCAGGTCCGCGACGGTGTGCTGCGGCACAGTGGGGGCCGGCTGGAGGACGACACGACGGTGTTCGCGGTGTGCCGGACGGTGGCGGAGCCCGAGGAGGAAGAAGGGGAGAAAGAGGGGGATGAAGAGGGGGAGGAATAGTCGCCCGGCCTGCCGGGGTGCGGCGACAGCGGTTACGGTGCTGGCTGGAGAGGCGGAACCGAGGGGTGGGGAGGGACGATGCCCGGAACCGTGCTGCTGCTCGCGGCCGCGCCGGTCGGCCGGGGGCGCCTGGTGGACGCGGCCGGTGTGCTGCCGGTCCTCGCGGCCGTCGCCCCGCACGTGCTGGCCGGCACCGACACCGCCCATGTGGTGGAACTCGTCGACCCGCTGGAACCGCAGGCCGTGCTGACCCGGCTGCGCGCCGCCGCGGCCGCGCCGGGCCCGCTGACCGTGTACCTCACCGGACAGCTGACGCTGGACCGCCGCCAGCACCTGCCCCATCTGGCGCTGGCCCGCACCACCCCGGCCACCGTCCGCTACACCGCGCTGCCCTGGCACTGGATCCGCGAGGAGCTGCGGTTGCGCTCCGCCGCGGACACCGCGCTGGTGGTGGACCTGCACGCGGACGCGGAGGCGTGGCGGTACCTCGCCGAGCACGGCCTCGACTGCGGCCCGAACACGGCGGTGTACGGCCGTCTCGCCCCGGCGTCCGGCCGGCGAAGGGCGGCGGAGGCGTCGTACATGAAGGCGGTGGCGACCCTGCTGCGCAGCGGCCACCGGCCGCCCCTGCCCCAGCTGCACGAACAGGCCTGGGCCCGCACCGAGCCGACCCCGGGCCACGCGCTCTCCCTCTCCACCGGGCAACCCGCATACACCCCTTACGACACTCCCCCACAGCCTTCGACCCCCGCACCCCCCGCACCCCCCGCACCCCGGGAACCCCGGGAAACCCCTCCCCCCTCCGATCCGCACGCCGACATCAGTGCGGCGGTTCGGGCCGGGCGGCATGAGGTGGCGGAGGCCCTGGCCGAGCGGTGTGCGGCTGCTGCCGTCCAGGTGCACGGGGCCGGCTCCGAGGAGGCTCTGCACTGGGCCGAGGTCCGGGCCGACCTGGCCATGCTGGCGGGGGACGCGGAGCGCAGCTGCCGGGCGTGGCTGGCGATCGCCGGAGCGCGGTTGACCGCCGGGCAGGCGCCGGACGCGCCGGCCGTGGAGGCGGCCGTCGACCGGGCCCACCACCAGTGGGGGCAGCTCACGGACCCGGCGCAGGTGCGGGAACTCGGCGCCGCGCTCGCCGAGCTGAGGGCCCGGGTCCCGGGCCGCCGGCAGGGCGCGCTGGAGAACGTCCGGCAGCAGCTCAGCCAGCTCCAGACGCTCTGACCGCCCGGTTCAGGCGGCCGGCAGCAGCGCGAGGGCGCCGGCGACCAGGGTGCGGACGCCGGGGGCGACGACCGACAGGTCGGGGGCGAAGTGCGGGCTGTGGTTGCTCGGTACGGCCGCCAACTTCTCCGGCACGCTCTCCCCGGGCGCCTGCTCCCACACCTCGGCGGGGGTCGTCGTGACGAACCAGTACGAGTACGGGATCGCCCCCAGCGCGAGCTGCGGGAAGTCCTCGCTGCCCATCGCCGGGCCCGGGTCGAACACCGTGTCCGCGCCGAAGACCTCGCCGTGCACGGCGGCCACGGCGGCGTCGGTGCCGGCGTCGTTGACCGTCGCCGGGAACGTCGCACCGACCATGATCTCCGGCTCGCGCGGGCAGCCGGCGGCCAGGCACTCGCCCCGCGCGATACGCCGGATCGCGGCCAGCATCCGCTGGAGCACCGCTTCCGACTGGGTGCGCAGGTTGAGCGCGATGTGCGCCTCGTCGGGGATGATGTTGTGCCGGGAACCCGCCTCGATCCGGCCGACGGTCAGCACCGCGGACTCGCCCGCCGCCACCTCCCGCGACACCACGGTCTGCAAGCGCGTCACCAGATAGGCGGCCGTCACCACGGGGTCCACGGTCGCCTCGGGCCGCGAGCCGTGCCCGCCGCGCCCGTGCACCACGATGTCCACGTCCGTCGCCGCGCTCATGATCAGGCCAGGGGCGTGCGGGTACAGGCCTGCCGGGCCCGGCGCGGCATGCTGCCCGAGCAGCGCGTCCGGCCGCCCGAACCGCTCGTACAGCCCGTCCTCGAGCATCGCCCGCGCCCCCTCCCCGCTCTCCTCGGCGGGCTGCCCGACGACCAGCAGGGTGCCGCGCCAGGTGTCCCGTCCGGCCGCCAGCGCGGCGGCGGCCCCGGCCAGCCAGGTGACATGCAGATCGTGCCCGCAGGCGTGCATCACCCCGTCGGCCCGGGAGGCGTACGGCAGCCCGGTCCGCTCACGCACCGGCAGCGCGTCCATGTCGGCGCGCAGCAGCACGGTCGGCCCGTCGCCGTGGCGCAGCCGGCCCACCACCCCGGTCCCGCCGACCCCCTCGGTGGTCTCGTACCCGGCCTGCCGCAGCCGCTCGGCCAGCTTTCCGGCGGTGCGGTGCTCGTGGAGGGACAGCTCGGGGTGGCGGTGCAGGTCGCGGTAGAAGTCCTCCAGGGCCGGCACGGGCAGACCGGAGGTGACGTCCAGGGCGGTGCGGGCGGCGGCAGAGGTCATGGCCGCAGGGTAGGACCGTGCGGGGCGGGATGCGTGGCGATCACGAAAACGCGTGCGGGCGTCGGTGCGAAGGTCCGCGCGGACGTCGTGAGGCCGGACGTCGTGGGGGCGGACGTCGTGGGGCCGGACGTCGTGGGGGCGGACGTCGTGGGGGCGGACGTCGTGGGGCGGTCCGCCGCCCGCGCCGGGCCCGCGTTCGCCGCCGTGAGCAGCGCCGCCACGGCCACCACCGCGGCGGCGACACCCCGGGCGCACCGTGCTGCGGGCCGGTCGGGGGGTGCGGTTGTACGTCCGGTCACGGCGACCTCGCAAGCACGGTGGCGGCGTAGCGGGCAGGTGGGCAAGGGCAACTTGCCCAAGTGGGTCAAGTACGTTTAATCCGCCGTTTAACCTAGGGGCGTTCGGAGCGAACGGCAAGGGAATCAAGGCGAGTTGGGGGCCGCGCATGCGGGAGCGGGACGACCCGGAGACGGTCGGGCGACGGGTGCAGCGGCTGCGTACCGAACGCGGACTGACCCAGCGGCAGCTGGCCGAACCGGCGTACACGCCGGCCTATGTCTCCACCCTGGAGGCGGGCCGGGTCCGGGCCTCCGACGAGGCGCTGCGGCACATCGCGGACCGGCTGGGCGTGACCTTCGAGGAGCTGGCCGTCGGCCGCCCCGCCCACCTCGCCACCGACCTCAGGCTCCGCCTCACCGAGGCCCAGCGCATCCTCGCCGACGGCCGCGCGGAGGAGGCCGCCGCGCGGTACGCGGAGCTGCTCACGGAGGCGGAGCGGTACGACCTCGACGGCGAGCGGGCCACCGCGCTGCTCGGCCTCGGCGAGTGCGCCCTGGAGACCGGCGAACTGGAGCGGGCCCGCGACCACTTCGAGCGCGCCGAGGAGCGCCTCGCCGCGTCCTCGTCCTCCCTCCCGGCACGCGTCCCGGCCGTGCGCGGCCGGGCGGTCGCCCACTACCTGGCGGGCGAACTCCGCTACGCCGTCTATCTCCTGGAGACCGCCCTCGACGAGCTGAACCGCGGCGGTCTGCACGACCCCGACGCGCTGCTCCAGCTCTACGCCAGCGTCATCGGCCCGTACATGGACATGGGCGCGCACGCCCGTGCCGCCAAGGCCGCCGAGTACGCCCTCGCGCTCGCCCCGCGCTCCGGCGATCCGGCGCTGATCGCCCGGATGCACCGGGCGGTGGCCCGCACCCTGCTCGCCGAGGGCCGGATCGCCGAGGCCGACGCCTCCCTCGCCAAGGCGGCCGAGCTGTACCGCCGGCTGCGCCTGCGCACCGAGCTGGCCCACTGCCACTGGATGCGCGGCTACGTCTACGCCCAGCACGGCGAACTCGCCCGGGCGGAGGAAGAGTTGCGGCAGGCGCTGGCCATGCTGTCGGAGACCCGCGCCGCCCTCTACCGCAGCCAGGCGGCCGTCGAACTGGCCGACGTCCTGCACCGCCGGGGCAGCTCCGCCGAGGCCGCGAGCCTCCTGGAGGGCGTCCTCGGCGACTTCTCCTCCGAGCGCGGTGCCGTGCACGCCGCCGCCGCGCACCGCCTCCTCGGCATCATCGCCGAGGACGCCCGCGACACGGAGGCCGCCGAGGAGCACTACGTCCGCGCCCTCAGCATCCTGGAACGCGCGGGCGCCGCCGGCGACCTGGCCGACCTGTGCCGCCTCCTGGGCGACCTGCTGCGCCGCACGGGCCGCACGGAAGCGGCCCTGGACGCCTACCGCACCGGCCTGACCCCCCACCCCACCCCAGGCACCACAACCCTGGGCCCCTCCCCGGCACCACCCCCGCTGTGAGCCCCGCCTCGCGGCACGGCCGAGCCGCCACCGTGAGACGCCCCCGGCACCACCCCCGCTGTAATCCCCCCCCCGCAGTCCCCCGCGCCCTCACACCTCCGCGTGGCCCTGTCTGCGGACGTCCGCCAGGCGTAGGGCGCCGATCTGGACGGCTGCCTGGGTGGCGTCGTTGCCGATGTCGCCGAGGCCGCCGTTGGTGAGGGTGAAAGAGTCCTGGCCGACCCGGACGGCGGCCACGTCCAGCGTGAGCAGGGCCTGCTGGCCGTCGGGGGTCGTGGCCGCCAGGGAGACGCGCAGGCCCTGCCGGGCGTCCCCGACCTCGGGCAGCGCCGCCGTGCCGATCTGGACGTCCTCCGTGATCCCGGTCTGGGTGGTGGCGGTGAACCGGGCGCACTGGACCGGCATCGTGCTCAGCCAGGCCAGCGCCGCGTCCACGTCCGACGGGCGGCGCGCGGTGATGGCGTAGCGCAGCTGGGCGTCGGTGTCGGCGTCGTCCAGGCCGACCGCGGCCCGGGCGGGACCGCCGAGCAGCTCGTCCGCGTAGAGCGCGTCGAGGAACTTCTGGCAGGCGCCGGCCGTCGTGGTCGCCTTCAGCAGCGCGTCCCGCCAGGTGGCCGCGCCGCGGGTCGCCGTCCAGGGGGCGCCGAGGTCGGTCTGGGTGAGGAGGGCGGCCTGCGCCTGCTCGTCGGTGAGGGAGGAGCCGCCGGGGCGGGCGGACTTCTTCGGCGGCGTGGTCGGCTTGGCGATCGTGGGCACGGGGTACGGGGCGCTTTCCGGCTGCTTCAGGGTGAGGGCGGCACAGCCGCCGAGCGCGAGCAGGCCGATGCCGAGCAGGACGAAGGGGAGGCGGCCGTGCGGGCCGCGGGGTATCGCTGCGGTCATCGGTGCCTCCTGCGCAGGTCTGGTGCCTGATCTCACGGGATCACCGGGCCGCCCCGGCCACCAGCGCTCGGGGCCGTACGGGTGAGCGGGGGGCGGCGGAAAAACGGGTGGCCCCCGCCGCGCCGGGCGGGTTAGCGTCTGCGGCATGCAGCGCGCCCAGCAGTGCCCGAACCGCACGACGACGCCGGAGACCGTCCCGGCGCGCTGACACCTGACCAGCATCCAAGCCCCGGGGCGCACGCCCCGGGGCTTCGGTCTGTGACGGGGCGTACGCCTCCCCCGAGAAGGAGCGTCCCGCCATGCACGACCACCGCCGCCTCGGCCGTGACCTGGACCTGTTCGACACCGACCCGCTGATGGGCGCGGGCCTGCCGTACTGGCTGCCCGACGGCGCGGTGGTCCGGCACACCCTGGAGGAGTACATCCGGGACGCGGAGCGCGCCGCCGGCTACCGGCACGTGTACTCGCCGGTGCTCGGCAAACGCGAGCTGTACGAGATCTCCGGGCACTGGGACCACTACAGCGACGACATGTACCCGCCGATGCGGGTCGGCGAGGACGAGGTCGTGCTGCGGCCCAGCCTCTGCCCGCACCACGCCCTGATCTACCGCTCCCGCTCCCACAGCTACCGCGAACTGCCGCTGCGGATCGCCGAGTTGGGGCCCATGTACCGGGCCGAGCTGTCCGGAGTGCTCGGCGGGCTGACCCGGGTCCGGGCCATCCAGCTGAACGACGCGCACATCTTCTGCACCCTCGACCAGGCCGTGCAGGAGGCCCGCGACGCGCTCCGGCTGATCGCCCGCGCCTACGCCGACCTCGGCATCCGTGCCGTACGCCACCGGCTGTCGCTGCCCGGGGCGGGCGGGAAGTACGTCGCCGATCCCGAGCTGTGGCGGCGGGCCACCGGGATGCTGCGGGAGGTGCTCGCCGAGGCCGGCGTCGAGCACGAGGAGGCCGAGGGGGAGGCCGCCTTCTACGGCCCGAAGATCGACGTGCAGATCGCCGACCCGGCGGGCCGCGAGTCCACCCTGTCCACCGTGCAGATCGACTTCCACCAGCCCGCCCGCTTCGACCTGCACTACATCGGCGCGGACGGCGCAAAGCACCGGCCCGTGATGGTGCACCGCAGCGTCATCGGCAGCGTGGAGCGGGCCGTCGCCCATCTCGTGGAGGCCCACGGCGGGGCCTTCCCGGCCTGGCTGGCCCCGGTGCAGCTGGTGGTGCTGCCGGTCGCCGAGGAACAGGTGGCGCAGGCCGCGGAGGCGGTCGCGCTGGCCCGGGAGGCCGGGCTGCGGGCCGAGCTGGCCGGGCCTGAGCAGGGCACCCTGGGCGCCCGGATCCGGGCGGCGCGCCTGGTGCCGTACCAGGCGGTGATCGGCGTGCGCGAGGCGGACGCCGGGCTGGCGGCCGTACGGCTGCGGGACGGGCGGCGGCCGGGCGAGCTGCCGGTGCCGGAGCTGCTGCGGCGGATCGGCGAGCGGGTGCGTGCGCGCGGCGCGGAGCTGTGGACCTGATCTAGGGTTTGAACGTCGGTACGACGAAGGAGTCAGCTGTGACCGGTCAGGCCATCCCCGTGATCATCGACTGCGACACCGGCGTGGACGACGCCCTGGCCCTGCTGTTCGCCGTCCGCCACCCGGGTCTGGACCTGCGGGCGGTGACCTGTGTCGCCGGGAACACCGACGTCGACGGCGTGGTCCGCAACACCCTCACCGTGCTGGAGCAGGCGGGCGCCCCGGACATCCCGGTGGGCCGGGGTGCCGAGCGCCCGCTGCTGGAGCCCGCCCGGCCGGCCCAGCATGTGCACGGCGCCGACGGCATGGGCGACCTCGGCCTGCCCGCGCCGTCCCGCACCGCCGCCGACGTGGACGCGGTCACCCTGCTGCGCCGGGAGATCCTGGCCTCCCCGCGCCCGGTCACCCTGATCCCCACCGCGCCGCTCACCAACATCGCGCTGCTGCTGCGCACCCACCCCGAGGTGACCCGCAACATCGAGCGGATCGTGTTCATGGGCGGGGCGGTCGCCACCGGGAACGCCACACCGGTCGCCGAGTTCAACGTCTGGCACGACCCGGAGGCGGCGGCGATCCTGCTCACCGCCGGGGTGCCGATCACCATGTACGGCCTGGACGTCTTCATGCGGGTGGTGGTGGACACCCCGGACGTGCACCGGCTGCGCGCCAGCAGCGAGCCCGGCACCCGGCTGGCCGGGGAGCTGCTCGCGCACCGGCCTACCACGCAGGGCGAGGAGCCGGAGGCGGAGGAGGCGGGCGGCCTCGGCGACGCGGGCGCGGTGTGCGCGGTCGCCGACCCGCAGGGCATCGTCACCCGCCGCCTCCCGGTGGAGGTGTCCCTGGCCCCCGGGCCGGGCCGCGGCCAGACCATCGTGGACCGCCGGCCCCGCCCGGGCGAGTCCGAGATCCACGGCGAGGCCCGCGAACAGGCCCTGGTGGACGTGGCGTTGGACGTGGACGTGGACCGGTACGTGAAGCTGTACCTGGAGACGGTCGAACGCTAGAGCCTCCTTTTAAAAGAGCCCTAGTCGGACAGGGTGGAGGCGCGCGCCGTCCAGCGTTCCTCCACCCGCGCGAACCTCCAGTACGCCAGCGCCGCCGCCCACACCACCACGAACAGGCCGACGATGACGTAACCGGCGCTGTCCAGGTTCACCCCGGCGATCCAGCCGGTGACGGAGTCGCGCAGGTCCAGCTTGTCGTGGACCACGCCGACCAGCTCGATCGTGCCGATGAAGAAGGCGACGGCGATGGACAGCCCGGTGATGGTGAGGTTGTAGAACACCTTGCGGACGGGGTGCGAGAACGCCCACTGGTAGGCGAAGTTCATGAACGTGCCGTCGAGCGTGTCGAACAGGCACATCCCGGCGGTGAAGAGCAGCGGCAGGCAGAGGATCGCGTACCAGGGCAGGCCGGCGGCCGCGCCCGAGCCCGCCATCACCATCAGCGTGACCTCGGTGGCCGTCTCGAAGCCGAGGCCGAACAGGAAGCCCACCGGGTACATCTGGCCGGGGCGGGAGACGGACCTGGTCAGCCGGCCGAGGAAGCGGTTCATGAACCCGCGCGAGTCCAGCTGCCGTTCCAGCTCCCGCTCGTCGAAGGTGCCCGCGCGCATCGACCGGAAGACCCGCAGGATGCCCAGCAGGGCGATCAGGTTGAGGGCCGCGATCAGGTAGAGGAAGGCGCCGGCGATCGTCGTGCCCATGAAGCCGAGCACCTGGTGGGTGGTGGACTTGTCGCTGGTCACCGTGCCCGCCAACTGGGTGCCGCCGGCGATGAGCAGCGCGAGCAGCACCACCACGCTGGAGTGTCCGAGGGCGAACCAGAAGCCCACCGACACCGGCCGCTTGCCGTCGGCCATCAGCTTGCGGGTGGTGTTGTCGATCGCGGCGATGTGGTCGGCGTCGAAGGCGTGCCGCATGCCGAGGGTGTAGGCGGTGATGCCGAGACCGACGCCGAAGACGTCCCGGCCCACCTTGTAGTGCCCGGGGGCGACGAGCAGAAAGAGGATGCCGAAGGCGACGACGTGCAGGGCGACGATCACCGCGAGCAGTCCGGTCGTCCTGACCGTGTCCTCGCGCTGCCAGCGGAAGGTTGCCTGGTCGGACGCGGGCAGGGTGGTTCCGGGCAGGTTCATACGGTCAGCTCCAGCACCTCGTGGATCCTTCATCAGTGCCGTGGCCGGTCTCCTGGCTTACGGGTCACGCGTTCGTCGCCCCTGCCTTCCCGGTCGTACGACCAGTGGCCCGGCGGATGCCGGACGGGACGGGAACTCCCCGATCACAGTGGCGAGGGCCGCGTCGATCTCTCATCGACTTCCCGAGCACCACGGCCCGCCCACCGTAGGGGGCCGGACCATCTCCTGCATAGCTGCACAACCGGGCAGGTATTCAAGATCACATACCGGCCTGCGAGGATGTGGGCATGCATCTCGTGCCTGCCGACCGCGCCGACCGTCGCACCATCGACGGCCACCGGGTGTGCGACGCGATCGCCGCCATCGGCGACGCGGGCCGTCTGCGCGCCTGGTCCGACCGCTTCTCGCTGCTCGCCGATCCCAACCGGCTCGCCCTGCTGCTGGCCCTGCACCACACCGGGCCGCTCGCCGTCTCGGACCTGGCCGTCGCCACGGGCATGAACGACCCGGCGGTCTCCCAGGCGCTGCGGCTGCTGCGCGCGGCGGGCGTGGTGGCGGGGGAGAAGGAGGGGCGGGTGGTCCGCTACCGGGTGGTGGACCAGCGGGTGCGGGGCTTGTTGGAGCACTGCGGGGAGTGAAACGCGGCGCACCTCGCCACTGAAGGTTGCTTTTCCGGGCAATGTGGACAGGCTCTCTCCTGTCGTCCTTCCGAAAGGGAGCCCGTATGGCCCGTATGGCAGAGTCCTCGCCGGACCTCTCCTCCCGGAACCCCGACTGGTGGCGGCAGGCCGTCATCTACCAGGTCTATCCGCGCAGCTTCGCCGACGCCGACGGTGACGGCCTCGGTGATCTGCGCGGCATCACCGAGCGCCTGGAGCATCTCGCCGAGCTGGGCGCGGACGCCCTGTGGCTCAGCCCCTTCTACCCCTCCGAACTCGCCGACGGCGGCTACGACGTCGCCGACCACCGGGACGTCGACCCCCGGCTCGGCACCCTGGACGACTTCGACGCCCTGGTCGCGAAGGCGCACCGGCTCGGGCTGAAGGTCGTCGTGGACATCGTGCCGAACCACACCTCGCATCTGCATCCCTGGTTCCAGGAGGCGCTGCGGGCCGGGCCCGGCTCACCGGCCCGCGACCGGTACGTCTTCCGGCCCGGCCGGGGCGAGCGCGGGGAACTGCCGCCGACCGACTGGCAGTCCGTGTTCGGCGGCAGCGCGTGGCGGCGGGTGTCCGACGGCGCCTGGTACCTGCACCTCTTCGCCGCCGAGCAGCCCGATCTGAACTGGGAGCACGAGGACGTCCGCGCCGACTTCCGCGCCACCCTGCGGTTCTGGGCCGACCGGGGCGTCGACGGCTTCCGCATCGACGTCGCCCACGGCCTCGCCAAGGACCTCTCCGAACCGCTGCGGGACATCGGCGGCATCGGCGCGACCGGCGAGGAGGCCCTGTTGCGGGTGGAGCCGGGCACCCACCCCTACTGGGACCGGGACGAGGTGCACGAGATCTACCGCGACTGGCGCAAGGTCTTCGACGCCTACCACCCGCCGCGCTGCGCCGTCGCCGAGGCCTGGGTGCCGGGCGCCCGCCGGGCCCGGTACGCGCGCCCGGACGAGCTGGGCCAGGCCTTCAACTTCGAGTACCTGGAGGCCCGGTGGGACGCCGGGGAGCTGCGCCGGGTGATCACCGAGGAGCTGGCCACCGCCCGCGCGGCCGGCGCCTCCGCCACCTGGGTGCTCTCCAACCACGACGTGGTCCGGCACGCCTCCCGGCTCATGCTGCCGCCCGGCACCGACCCCGGCGCCTGGCTGCTGTCCGGCGGCACCGCGCCCGCGATCGACCCGGCGGCCGGATATCGCCGGGCCCGCGCCGCGACCCTGCTGATGCTGGCGCTGCCCGGTGCGGCCTACCTCTACCAGGGCGAGGAACTGGGTCTGCCGGAGGTCGCCGAGCTGCCCGCCGAGGTGCTCCAGGACCCGATCTGGGAGCAGACCGGCCATGTCCGCAAGGGCCGCGACGGCTGCCGGGTGCCGCTGCCGTGGACGACGACCGGACCCTCGTACGGCTTCGGGCCGGGCGCCGGCTGGCTGCCGCAGCCGCCGTCCTTCGCGTCGTACGCCGTCGAGGCACAGGCCGGCACGGAGGGCAGCACGCTGGAGCTGTACCGCACCGCCCTCCGGCTGCGCCGCAAACTGCTGGAGGGCGAGGAACTGACCTGGACGCCGGGCACCCCGGCCGGGGTCCTGGACTTCGCCCGCACCGCCACCTGGCGCTGCGTCACCAACCTCACGGACCACCCGGTACCGCTCCCCCCGGGCGAAATCCTCCTGACCAGCGACGCCATGGCCGGAAGCGGCAGCCGGGAACTGCCTCCGGACACCACGGCCTGGCTCGGCTAGGGGGTCTTTCCGAGCATCCGATCGTCAGGCTGGTTGTGAGAGATGGGGAGGTAACTGAGGCTTCCTAGCACGGCACATCGCCACCGCACCGCCACAAGGTTCCCCGGTCCGCGTAGACGTTGGCGCGGGGAGACCACGCGTGGCCCGTCCACTCCTGCCCGTCACCTGCGGCAATGTATGCCTCCCCCTGATAGGCCAGCGGGGCGTCCTGGCGTGCGGTCCCGCAGAGGGCCGGATCGGTGGTGAACGTGGTGCCCGGTTCAACGGTGATGTGGCTGGTGGAGGGCCCGGGCTTGCAGTCGTGACCCGCTCCTGCCCAGAAACCAGCCACCTTGACCGTGACGTGCGCGGCGGAGGCCGTGGGATTGTCGACCTTGAGGGCGAAAACCACCTTGTCGTGCTGGACCTTCGCGCAGGCACGCAGATGAACACCGGACGGACCGGCTTTGGGCGGAGAACAGCGGCTGTCTCCCCCCAGCGCGTCACTGGGCTGGGCAGTCGTTCCCGCGGCGGATGTCGCTGGGCTGGAGGAAGGCTCGGCCTGACCGCCCTGCTCGGTCGACCCCGACCATCCCCTCGCAGCGACTCCCAGAACGATCAGCAGGCCGACGGCCGCAGCGACGCCGGCCGGCCGCTTCCATGAGCGGGAGGCGGCAAGGGCAGGAGGATCCGCGATCGTCCGCGGGGGAGCCGGTTCGTCGGCGGGCGGCTCGGCAGCCTTGAGCGCGTTGATTACCGCACTTCGCCATTGGTGGCCTTTGATCTTCTGTAGCTCGGTCTTGTGGAATTCGATCCGCCGGGCGATCCCCATCAGCCGTTCGCGTTGGGGCGCTGCATCGTCCCGGAAGGCCGCCACAATCCGGGCGGTGTCCTGGACGGTCGGCAGACGGCTGGATCTCCTGTTCTCGCCGAGCAGCTGATCGCGGCCGAGCAGCCAATGCCCCAGGAGAGGGTTGTCGATCTTCGGGTCCGCGTCCCTCAGCCGGGCGAGCAGCCCCGAACGGGAGGGCCCAGCCCCCTCCATCACCTGCTGAAGGCAGTCGCGCCACTCATCCAGGGCCTGGACGAGGGCGTGCGCCAACCCTTCGAAGGACTCCCCTGGTTCCCTCACCGCTACTTCTCCTCCCACCCAGAGCTTGCACTGCGCTAGTGAAACAGCAGGTCAGAGCGTGTGCACCGTGCACTGCAAGCACCTGCCGGGCGAAGGGTCTGGAGCAGGCTTCCGGCACTCAGGAAAGTGAACTGCGGCGGGCGCCGACAGTGCCGTTCCGCCGTCAACCCACCTACACAGGAGCGGAGTTCTGCCATGACCCGATCGACGACCCGAAAGCATCGCACAGTCCTCACCCTCCTCGCGGCCGTACTCTCGGCGACCGCCGCACCGCTCCTCACCCCTGCCACGGCCGAAGCCGCCACGGGCGGCCGGGTGTGCCTCTTCCTGGACAAGGAGGGCGCCCGAATCGCCGGCCGGACGTACGGTCATGTCGCCTGGTCGATCCGCGACCCGCGGAACACCAACCACTGGATCTGGGGCGCCACCGAGGGCTACAAGGGCAAGCTGCACATTGCGGCCGGGGACTACAACGGCAGCTGGATCAAGGGCGGCACCTGGGACGGGCTCCGCAGGAGCATCAAGCGGGACGGCCACCACAGGGCGGGCTACTACGACGCCTACCGGTGCATCAACACGGCCAGTGGTGACCTCAAGGCCGCGCAGCGCACCTTCGACAACATGAAGAACAACGGCTACGACATCGGCTTCAACAACTGCCTCACAAAGTCGATCGCGATCTTCCGCAAGTACAGCCCCGCCCTCAGCAGCAAGAACCTGCCCGACGGTCAGACCGTCCCGCCCAGGAACTACTTCGCGACCACGCTGGACAACGCGCGCGGCTGGGAGAAGGCCCGCACGTACTGAGGGCCGATCAGCACGTGCCGCTCTTCGGTGAGGGCTTCTGTCCCGCGGCACGAGCCCTCACCACCTCAGACATCGAAGGAGAACGCATTTCATGAACGAGGCACCGCGTCCGGAGTCCGAACAGAGCAACCTCTCCGGCCGGCAGCCGGGGTTCGGCTTCTCGTACATGCCGCCTCCGCCGAGCTACCCTCCGCGGCCGCAGATGCCGCCGGGCTTCGGGTACGCGCAGCAGTCGGCGTATGCCGGCGGCTCCGTGGAGATGCCGCAGCGGGTCAGGGCGGCTCGCATCGTCCTGTTCCTGCTCGCGGGCTTCCTGATCGTTCTGGGCCTGACTGCGCTCGCTCAGGCCGAGGCGGCGCAGAGCGCTCTCGATCCTTACAGCGGGTCCTGGTGGTCCCATGCCCCCGCTGTCGAGGAGGCGGAGCAGGACGCGGCAGTGCAGATGGCGGTTGCGCAGTCCGGGATGCTCCAGGGTGTCGTCTACGCGGCCCTCGCGCTCGTGCTCGCCACACGATTCGGCAAGGGCGGCACCGCCCTCCGGATCGGCACGATCGTCTACGGCGCCTGGCACTGCGTCGTCGGCACCTACACGCTCTGCCTCACCGCCGGCATCGCCCCCACCGCCGTCGTCACGGCAGCCCTCGTAGAGCTGGCCGCTGGTGTTCTGCTGATCGTCTTCATGGTTCAGAAGGACGGCGTGGCCTGGTTCAGCCGCCCACGCCACTGAGCACAGCAGAGCCGGTCGCCTTCAGCTCGGCCCACACCGTCTTGCCCTTCCGGGACGGCTGGACCAGCCAGCGGGACGCCAGGGCGTCCACCACCGCCAGCCCCCGGCCGGACTCGGCGTCGTCGTCAGCCGGACGCCGTACAGCCCGGCGGCCGGACGAGTCCGCGACCGACACCCACACGGTTCCTGCGTCCGGGTGTTCCAGCGTCAGACGGCAGGTGCCCGGATCATCCGGCAGCGGGCACGCCGGGCGCGCATGCTGAAAGGCGTTCGTCACCAGCTCGGAGACGACGAGTACGACGTCATCCGTCATGTTCTCCAGGCCCCAGCACGCCAGCGCCGTGCGGACGCTCAGCCGCGCCACCGCTGCCGCCGTCGGGTCCAGCGGCAGGGTCTGCACGTACCCGGGCACAGGGCCGGTCAGGGGCCGCAGCGCGGGCAGTCCGGGGGAAGCAGTCGTGGTCATTACCGCCTCTTCGTCGTCTCGGTGTCCGCCGGTCCTCCCTCCGGGGCGGGATGGACCGGTGAGCCGTCAACCGGCCGTCCGGACGATCTCCGGACGGCCGGTAATCACTCAACTCCGCTGCGCTTCCCTGGGTAAGGGAGCAGAGTGGAGGGTGAGTTGCACCGGTTGCACACGCTCGGGGGTCTCGATGGGACGTCGACCACTCACACCGAACGACCGCCTTGCGGCGTTGATGCGAGAGGGGAACATTCAGAACGACCAGCTCGCCCGCCGGGTCAACACCGTCGGCGCGGAACTCGGCCTCCGCCTGTCCTACGGCAAAGCGGCCGTCTCGCAATGGCTGAAAGGGCATCTGCCGAAGAAGGAGGCCCGACCGGCCGTCGCCGAAGCGCTCTCGCGCCTCCTTGCGCGCCCCGTAACCTCGGCGGAACTCGGCTGGGAGGACCATCCGGCCGATTCCCCGGACGCGGTGTCGGGGATGGTCGATCTCGGAAGGGCGGACATGGACCCGTCCAGGCGTGCTCTGCTCGGCGCGGGCCTGTACTCGGCAGCACTGGTCGTCCCCGGGTACCGGGACGTCGCGGGCCGGATCGAGCATGTCTCCGCCGGTCGGACCGTCTGTATCGGCATGTCCGACGTGGCGACCGTGGAGCGGATGACGGAGCGGATCGCGGACATCCTGGACGACCTCGGGGGCGGCCACGCCCGGCCCATGGCGGCGGCGTTCCTGGTCAACACCGTGGGGCCCTATCTGCGCGCTGACGGCACGGACGAGGTGAAGCGGGCGATGCGGGCGGCGGCGTCGGACCTGACGTACCTCACGGGCTGGATGGCCATGTACGAGCGGGAACACGGCCTGGGGCAGCGCTACTACGTCAAGGCCCTCGAGCTGGCCGGCGAAGCCGAAGACCACGTGACGTACTGCCGGACTCTGCGCGGGATGGCGTTGCAGGCGTCGAACCTGGGCTACGGCCCGAAGGCCCTCGAACTCGCCGACTCGGCCGCCGAAGCCGCACCGGCGTCCGGGCCGCGCCTGGTGGCGTTCCTACGCGGCCAGCAGGCCCACGGAGCGGCCATGGTCGGCGACCGCCGTCAAGCGCTGACCCGGCTCCGGGAGACCGAAGAAGCGCTCTCGCAGGCCGACGGCCGCAACGACCACATCGGCGGATACGACCGCGCCGCCTACGAATTCCACGTCGCCCACGTCATGTGGGCCCTCGGCGACCGGCCTGCGTCGGTCAAGGCCCTGCGCCGGTCCAACAAGGCCCGCCCTGCCGGAGAGCGGCAGGGACGCGTACACGCCACCGGTCTCCTCGCCTCCCGGCTCATGGAGATGCGGCACGTCGAAGAGGCGTGCCAAGAGTGGGGCGTGTTCCTGGACGACTACGCCGCTATCTCCAGCGCCCGCGGGGACGAACATTTCGCCACGCTCCGCAGGAGCATCCGGCCGTACAGGACCATCCCGGCCGTGCGGGAGATCTCGGCGCGGGCCCGGGAAGTGGCCCGGCAGAAAGCCGCGGCCTGACCGGCACACACCCCGGCGGCCCGCTCCCACCCCTTGGGACGGGCCGCCGTCACACCGCCAACGTGTTCCCGCGCTAGGCCGGGTAATCGAAAGGTACCTGCGCAGACGCGGTATCCACTGCGCCATCCCGGACAAGCCTGATCAGAGCCGCAACCAGCGAGCCTGTGATCGGTGCGCTGGTCTTGTGGAGTGCGGCCGGTCCAGGCCGACGGCCGTAGAGCGCGGCCAAGAGGGTGTTCAGCTCGGTCGTCACAGACTGATCTCGGACACCCTCGTCAGCGGGAGAGGGACGTGATGCAGTTCACGGAGAAAGGGTGACAGGGTGTTGTCGCAGACAGCTGCGACTGTCGGCGCATGACGATCACAGATGAGGACTGCCTCGCCGAGACCCTGACATTCAACGCCCAGTTCGAGGCTGCTGCCGCGAGCCGTCCACCTCGTGGGCAAGCGGTGGATGCAGACGTGCTGGCGCTTCTGCGGCGCAACCGGCTCGGTGGCGACACGCCACCAGTGCGACTGCCGCAGGGCCAGGACCGCGTCGTCGGGGGCGGGGTGAAGGTCCGGGCGTTCGTGCCGGATCACGTCGACGGCGTGTACCTGCACATACACGGCGGCGGCTGGGCGTTCGGCTCGGCGGACGGGCAGGACGAGAAGCTGTGGCGGCTTGCCGTGGAAGCCCGGCTGGCCGTGATGAGCGTGGACTACCGCCTGGCGCCGGAGCACCCCTTTCCCGCCGGCCCCGACGACTGCGAAGCGGCCGCCCGGTGGCTGGTGGACCACGCGGAGACCGAGTTCGGCACGGGGCGGCTGTTGATCGGTGGCGAGTCGGCCGGCGCCCACCTGAGCGTCCTGACCCTGCTGCGGCTTCGCGACCGGCACGGCATCACCGGCGCGTTCCGTGCGGCCCACCTGGCCTTCGGCCCCTACGACCTGTCGATGACACCGAGCCAGCGGCTGTTCGGCTCCCGGCGGTTGCTGAGCAACTCCGACTCACTGCGGGGGAGTTACGAGCTCTTCACGCCGGGAATGAGCCCGGAGGAGCGCCGCGACCCGCAGGTCTCGCCGCTGTACGCCGATCTGACCGGCCTGCCGCCCGCCCGGATCGTCGTCGGCACCCAAGACCCGCTGCTGGACGACTCGCTCTTCCTGGCTCAGCGATGGCAGGCGGCCGGGGCGCCCGTGCAACTCGACGTCGTCGCAGGCGCGATGCACGGTTTCACCCTGTTCCCGTCGACCATCACCGCACGCGAACAGCAGCGGGAGCGGGACTTCCTGGCCGACGCGTGACGGTAGCGTCAGCCCATGAACCGTACTCCTCGGCTCTACGCACTGGTGGAAGAGTTGCGCGCGGCGGCGCCGCGACCGTTGACGGTCGCCGCGCTCGCCGCGCGGTTCGAGGTGAGCACGCGCACGGTGCAGCGCGATCTCCAGGCGCTGATGGAGGCGGGTGTCCCGGTGCGCACCACAACCGGGCGGGGCGGCGGCTGGTCGATCGACCAGGCGATGACTCTCCCGCCGATCCGTTTCACCGCCGAAGAGGCCGCGGCGCTGGTCGCCGCGCTCGCCGTCGCCGACGCCTCCGCCCTCTATGCCGGCGCGGTCCGTACGGCGTCCCAGAAGATCGCGGCCTCGATGACCGGCCCCGCCTCGACGGCTGCCGAAGAACTCGCCGCCCGGATCGTCGCGCTGCCGACGCGGACCGCGGAGTCGGTCCGGACCGCGGTGGAGCAGGCTCTCACCGACGGCACAGTGCTGCGGCTGTCCTACGTCGACGCGGCGGGGCAGGAGAGCGAGCGCGACGTTGAACCGGCCGGGCTGCTCACCGCCGACGGCAAGTGGTACCTCATCGCCTGGTGCCGCACGCGGCAGGCGGGTCGAGGCTTCCGACTGGACCGGATCACCGCGGCGGCTCCGACCGGTGAGCAGGCGCGACCCCATGAACTGGCCGGCCTGCTGCTCGGCTCGGCTGCCGCCGGCGCGGTGCAGCCGACCGCGCTGGCTGCACTCATCCCCCCGCCATGACCATCGGAACTACTCGTCTAGCCGGCCGAGGGGCTCGGCGTCGTGCCACCGCCTCCGAGGAGGCCGTTGAGGTCCAGGGGGGTGGAGGTGGGGTTCGGGGGCGGGGTGAGGACGACTTCCGGCTGGCCGGGGGCCGGGGGCGGCGGGGTCAGGTCGCTGTTCGGCAGCTTCGGCGGGGTGGTCTGCTGGAAGAGGGTCTGGTCGAAGTCGACCAGGCCCGTCTTCTCCATCACCGTCATATGGTCGAGCACGGTGTCGTTGGCCTGGTCGGCGAGGGCGCGCACCAGCGAGTTCTTGGTGGTGGAGCGGATCTTCGCGATGGTGTTGAAGATCGCGCCGTGCGTCATCCGCAGGATGTTGGCGAAGTCGCTGTCGAACTTCTTCCCGCTGTCCGCCTTCAACTGGCTGACGAAGCCCTGCTGTTGGGGGCTGGCCAGGTCGGGCAGGGTGATGTTCAGCATGGGGGCGATCTTGCGGCAGCTGGCGTCCAGTGCGGCGTGCCCGTCGACCAGGTGCTTGCTGGCCGTGCGGACGCCGGGGGTGGTGGCCTTCTGGAGGCCGAGCTGACCGACCGGGTACTCCCACAGGCCGGCCGCCCGCACCTTCACCACGAAGTCGCGGTCCTGCTCGGTGAGCGGACCCCACTGGGTGCTGGCGATCACGCGGTCCTGGGCGGTGGTGACCTTGTCCAGGCCGAGCATGCTCGGGTAGGCGAGGGCCGTGAGGGTCAGGACCATGGCACCGCTCACCACGAGGGTGCCGACCGCGTTCCGTGAAAAGCGCACCGTGTCTCCTGCGGCAGGGGCGGTTCGGACGCCCATGAGTACGCACGGCGGAGCGGTTCTTCTCGGCCCGGCGGGTGTCGGACGGGTAAAGATCCCTTGATCATGTATTGGTGTACATGACAGACGGTTGGGGAAAGGTTGACCCGGCGCCGGGAGAAGCCGTACCAAACCCCGGCCTAGATTCGCAGCATGCCCCCACAGCCTGCCCCCAGGACGCCCGCCGCCCTGCCGGTCCTGCCCTACCGCAAGCCCACCAAGGGCCGTGACTACTGGGTCCTGGACGATGTCCTGCCCGACGTCGACGCCGTACGCGAGCGGTGCCTGGCCAAGGACGACTGGGTCGAGGGCTACCCGTACACCTCCGAGACCTGGCCCGGCCTGCGCGCCATGCCCGGCCTGCTGCCCGCCGAACTGGCCCGCGTGGAACGGCTGGTGAAGCAGGCCACCGGTGCCAAGGAGCTGTGGGTGCAGCAGGCGCCCGGCGGCGGGACGCTGAACCACAACTGCGTCCAGGTGGTCGGCGAGGGCGAGAGCACTCCGCGCCCGCACACCGACTCCCGCGCCCTGTGCCGGTACGCCGCCGTGCTCTACCTCAACCCGACCGCCCCCAAGGACTGCGGCACCGCCTTCTACCGCCAGTCGCTGCCCGGCGGCCGGCTGGGCGGCAACATCGTCCAGGCCCCGCACAACAACCTGGTCGAGGCCCTCGGCACCCGGTACGTCCCCGGCGACCACTTCGAGGAGGACGTCCGCGTCCCGCACAAGTACAACCGCCTGCTCCTCTACAACGCCAACCTCGTGCACAGCGCGACCGGTTACTGCGGCACCACGCTGGAGGAGAAGCGGATGACGGCCGTCTTCTTCTGGATGGCCTGAGCCCGAGGCCGGCCCGGCGCGGCAGGCGTACCGTCGTCTGGTCTGAAGCCGATCGGATACGGACGGGGACGGTGGGTCGTATGGGCGTTGCCCTGGGAGCGGTGGCCGGAGTTCTGGGGCTGGCCGTGGCGGTGCTGGTGCGGCGCGAGCGGCGGCGGCCGGCCGGCGGGCCGGAGGCCGCGGGGATCGAGGCCCGGGCCGCCCGGGGGCTGCGGGACGCGCGGCGGCTGGCGCACGCACGGCACCGGTTCGCCGGTGTCGACGGCGTCGGCGCGCTGCGGGACCGGGGCTCCGGGCGGTAGCCCGGCCCGGGTGCGCTGCCGGCGCGGGCGCGGTAGGGATGGTGGGTGAGCAGTATCGCCATCGTGGGCGCCGGGCCGGGGCTCGGGGCCGCCGTCGCCCGCCGCTTCGGGCGGGAGGGGTTCCGGGTCGCGCTCGTCGCCCGGGACCGGGACCGGCTGGACGGACTCGTCCGGGATCTGGCCGAGCAGGGCGTCACCGCCCGGGGCTTCACCGCCGACGTCCGCAGGCCCGAGAAGCTGGGCGCCGCCCTGGACGCCGCCGCGCGCGAGCTGGGGACCGTGGAGGTGCTCCAGTACAGCCCCGTACCGCACCGGGACTTCATGCGGCCGGTGCTGGAGACCGGACCCCGGGATCTGGTCGGGCCCATCGAGTTCTCGGTGTACGGGGTCGTCGCCGCCGTACAGCGGGTGCTGCCGGGTATGCGGCGGCTGGGACGGGGGACGATTCTGCTGGTCAACGGCGGGACCGCGGCCGTACCGCAGCCGGACCGGGCCGGGACGTCGGTGGCGTTCGCCGCCGAGAGCGCGTACGGCCATCTGCTGCACGACCGGCTGGCGCGGGAGTCGATCCATGTGGCGCAGCTGGTGATCCCGGGGGCGATCGTGCCGGGGCACGCGCGCAAGGACCCGGAGGTGCTGGCCGAGCTGCTGTGGGGCATGCACCGGGACCGGCACGGGTTCCGGCACTACGCCGACGACCTGGACAGCTGAGGCGGCCCCGGCCGGTCCCGTTCTGCGGGGAAGGCCTCTGTACGCCAATATGGTGATGTTGGCCGTATTGTCCTCTGCAAGGGGGCCTCCATGGCTGTCGAAATTCCCGCGCTCATCAAGCCGTCCCGCATGCGCAGCAGGGGCGGGCTGCTGGGCGAGTGCCTCGCGGAGTTCCTCGGGACCTTCGTGCTCATCTCCTTCGGCTGTGGCGTGGTCGCGATGGCGGTGGCCGCGCTGCCCGGCTCGGGCCGCGCCGCCACCCCCACCACGATCTTCCTCGCGGCCGGTGACTGGCTGCTGATCACCTGGGGCTGGGCGATGGCCGTCACCTTCGGCGTCTACGTCGCCGGCGGCGTCAGCGGCGCCCACCTCAACCCGGCGGTGACGCTGGCCATGGCCGTGCGCCGCGGCTTCGCCTGGGCGAAGGTGCTGCCCTTCTGGATCTCGCAGCTCGTCGGCGCGTTCGCCGGGGCGGCGCTGGTCTACCTCGTCTACCACAACGCGATCAACGCCTTCGACGGCGCCTCGAAGGGGCCCAAGACGAACGGGCACACCCTGGCCACGTTCTCGATCTTCGCGACCTTCCCGGCGCCCTACTTCCACGGGGGCGTCTGGGGCCCGCTGATCGACCAGATCGTCGGCACGGCCTTCCTGGTCATGCTGGTCGTCGCCATCATCGACCTGCGCAACCAGGCCGTGCAGTCCAACCTCGGCCCGCTGCTGGTCGGCTTCATCGTCGCCGCGATCGGCATGTCCTACGGCGCGAACGCGGGCTACGCCATCAACCCCGCCCGTGACTTCGGGCCGCGGCTGTTCACCTGGCTGGCCGGCTGGAAGAGCCTGGCGTTCCCGGGGAGCGTCTCCGGCGCGTTCAGCAACTACTGGTGGATCCCCATCGTCGGGCCGCTGATCGGCGGAGTGATCGGGGTGCTGATCTACGACCTCTTCGTCGGCGACGTCCTGCTCGTCCGCTCGGAACAGACCGAGCTGCGCGAGCCCGGGGAGGTCACCCCGGTGCGGACCGTCGACGACGAGTAGCCGCCCGGGCGGCCGGTCGGCCGGTGCCCTGGCCGGCCGCTCAGCCGCCGGTGTCCTGTTCGGCCGCGGCCCGGCGCGCCGTCGCCGCGATCTCCTCCAGGGCCGCGAGATGGCGGCTGAGCGCCCGGCGGCCGGCGAAGGTGAGCGAGGCCCAGGTGCGCGGCCGCTTGCCGAGATGGCCCTTGCGGATGCCGACATAGCCCGTCTTCTCCAGCGCGGAGAGCGTCTTGCTGAGCGTGGAGTCGGACACCTGGCAGTAGTCCCGCAGGACGCCGAACTCCGCCTCGCCGCAGGCCGAGAGGTAGGCGGCGAGGGCCAGCCGGGTCGGATGGTGCAGCTCGCGGTCGAGGGCCGGGGGCGTCGTGCCGGGATCGGTCATGCCGTGCTCGCCACCCGTCCCGCCAGGGCCGCGTTCAGGACGCGTCCGGCGCCCTCGCTCACGCCGAAGGCGACGAGCCAGCCGGCGGCGCCGTAGAACGCGTACCCGAGCAGGCCGATCGCGACGGGCGTCAGCGCCAGCACCCACACCTGCCGGCGCGGCCGGTCGCACCCGCTGTCCCCGCCGAACCAGCGCACCGTTCCGGTGTGGTGCACGCCCGCCCAGATCAGCGCGAGGAAGACGAGCAGGCTCAGCACCGCCAGCCCGGCGAGCCAGGGAGCCCACTGGGGCTGCCGGTCGGCCAGCCCCAGCGCACTGAAGCCGACCGCCGAGGCCAGTCCCTGCCCGATCGCGTAGCCCAGCGGCCGGTGCCGCTCGTCGCCCGCCTGCCGCGCCGCGCAGCGCGCGGAACGGGCGGCCGCGAGGGCCTCCTCGGCCTGCTTCGGGTCCATCGGTTCGCCCGTGCCCATCGGTTCCCCCGTGTCCATACGTGTACCTCCGGTGTGGGGAGGGGCGGTTGGTCGGTCCGCTCCTCCGTGCGTACCTTCAGCATGGACAGTACTTTCCGTAAATGCAAGTACTTTCCTAACGCCCTGTGAGGCGGCCTGACGTCCCGTGAGGTGGCCCGGCGCCCTCACAGCGGCTGGTTCGGCCAGTCCAGGAGGCGGGCCCCGATGATCGCGGTCTGGAGCATGTAGCGGTGGGACGGGTCGGCGGGATTGGCCGAGGTGAGCTTGTGGATGCGCTCCAGGCGGTAGGTGAACGCGCGGACGCTGAGGGAGAGACGGCGGGCGGCCTCCGCCGCGACGCAGCCGGAGTCGAAGTAGGCCGAGAGGGTCTCCAGCAGCGGCACGGCGCCGCCCCGGGCCGAGGTCAGCGGGCCCAGCGTGTGCTGCACCAGGTCGGCCATCGCCTGCCGGTCGCGCGCGAGCACGGGGTAGACCAGCAGGTCGGCGGCGCGCAGCAGGGGTGTGTCCAGGCCGAGCCGGCCGGCCATCTCCAGCGCGGCGAGCGACTCCTCGTACGACTGCACGACCCCGCCGGCGCCGGGCTGCGGGCGGCCGATGGCGACCCGGCAGCCGTCCGTGGCGGCGTGCGCCTGTTTGGCGAAGTAGGTGAGCACCTCGTCCTCGTCGCCGGGCGCGATGCACAGCAGCCGGCCGTTCTTCGTGGTGAGCAGGATGCTGCGCGAGTCGAACCGGGCGAGTACGGCGGCCTCGACCTTCCGGGCGACCGGGTCGCCCTCGCCGTAGCCGACCGGGCCCTCGGCCACCGCGACCGCGTGCGCGCGGGACAGCCGCAGACCGAAGCGTTCCGCGCGGGAGGCGACCCGGCCCAGGTCGCTGCGGCCGTAGAGCAGGTCGTCGATGAACTCCCGGCGCGCCGTCTCCTCCCGGCGCACGGCGAGCCGCTGGGCGCGTTCGTAACCCTCGGCGAACGCGTCCACCGCCTGTTCCACGGCGGCCAGCGCGGCCAGCGTGCTCTCCGTCGAGACCGGCCCGGCCGGCCAGGCGGCACGGGCGGCGGCGAGGTGGGCGACGACCAGCGAGCGCAGCCCGTGCCCGGCCTCGGCGGCCTGCTCGCCCAGGGCGCGGCGCTCCTTCAGCTCCTCCCGGGTCAGCCGGCGGCCGGTGGCCGCGGCCTCGGCGAGGGCGCGCGGGAACCCGTCCAGGTAGTTCGGATAGTGCCCCGGTGTGTCCTGATGCTCGCGCACGCCGCCCCCATGACCCCGCCCCCGCACCGATGCCGGGAAGCGGCCCCCGTTTCCGTGATCCTGACGCGCCGGTGACGGTTTCTTAGCGCCCTTCCGGCATTCAGACAGTAGTGAAGACTGCCGGAGACCGGCAATGCGCGGGCGTGCGCCTCTCCCGCAGCATGCTGCGCGGGGGAGCGCTACGGAGGGTCCCGGTGCCGGGCGTCGGCAGTACGGCGCCGCCCGGCACCGGGACCACGGGGGCTCCGATTTATCGTCTGACGCAAGGACGTATGCCATGGAAGCGCTCGGCGTGCTCATCGCCGCCTGTCTCGTCGTCGTACTGCTGTTGCTGGTCCTCTTCTCCCGGCTGTACCGCAAGGTGGACCAGAGCCAGGCGCTGATCGTGTCGAAGACCCGCCGGGTCGACGTGTCCTTCACCGGCCAGGTCGTGCTGCCGATCCTGCACAAGGCCGAGGTCATGGACATCTCGGTGAAGACGATCGAGATCAGCCGCTCCGGCCGGGACGGGCTCATCTGCCGGGACAACATCCGGGCCGACATCCGCATCCTGTTCTTCGTGAAGGTCAACAAGACCGTCCAGGACGTCATCAAGGTCGCCCAGTCCGTGGGCACCGAGCGCGCCAGCCACCAGGACACGCTCCAGGAGCTGTTCCACGCGAAGTTCTCCGAGGCGCTGAAGACCGTCGGCAAGCAGATGGACTTCACCGACCTCTACACCAAGCGCGAGGAACTCCGGTACCACATCATCGAGTTGATCGGTGTCGACCTCAACGGCTACCACCTCGAGGACGCCGCGATCGACTACCTGGAGCAGACCCCGCTCACCCAGCTCGACCCCGCCAACGTCCTCGACGCCCAGGGCATCCGCAAGATCACCGAGCTGACGGCGATCGAGCACGTGCGCACCAACGAGGCCCAGCGCAACGAGCAGAAGGAGATCACCCGGCAGAACGTCGACGCCCGCGAGGCCATCCTGGAGCTGGAGCGCCGGCAGGCGGACGCCGAGATCAAGCAGAAGCGGGAGATCGAGACCTCCCGGGCGCGCGAGGAGGCCGAGACCGCCCGCGTGGTCGAGGAGGAGCGGCTGCGCGCGCAGAGCGCCTTCCTGCGCACCGAGGAGCAGCTGGGCGTCCAGCGGGAGAACCAGGCCCGGGAGATCGCCGTCGCCGCGAAGAACCGCGAGCGGGTCATCGCCGTCGAGAACGAGCGCATCGAGAAGGACCGGATGCTGGAGGTCATCGCCCGTGAGCGGGAGACCCAGCTGACCCAGATCTCCGCCGAGAAGGAGGTCGAGGCGGAGAAGCGGGAGATCGCCGAGGTCATCCGGGAGCGGGTCGCGGTGGACCGTACGGTCGCCGAGCAGGAGGAGTCCATCAAGAAGCTCCGCGCGGTCGAGCAGGCCGAGCGGGACCGGCAGGCCATCGTCATCGCCGCCGAGGCGGAGGCGCAGGAGAAGCTGGTCAAGGACATCAAGGCCGCCGAGGCCGCCGAGCAGGCCGCCCGGCACCACGCCGCCGAGTCGCTCACCCTCGCCGAGGCCCGGCTGAAGACCGCCGACCTCGACGCCCGGGCCAAGCTGCGGCTCGCCGAGGGCGTCCAGGCGGAGGCCGCCGCGGAGGGGCTGGCCGCCGTCCAGGTCCGCGACAAGGAGGCCGAGGTCACCGTCAAGGCCGGCCGCGCGGAGGCGGAGGCCACCCAGGCGTTGCTGCGTGCGGAGGCCGAGGGCGTCCAGGCGAAGGCGCTCGCCGAGGCCGAGGGCGCCCGGGCGAAGGCCCTGGCGGAGGCCGAGGGCGCCCGCGCCGCCGCGGAGGCCACCGAGGCGCGGCTCAAGGCCGAGGCCGAGGGCACCCGGGCCAAGGGGCTCGCGGACGCCGAGGGCGCCAAGGCCAAGGCGCTCGCCGAGGCCACGGCGATCGGCGAGAAGCTGAAGGCCGAGGCCGCCGGTCTGACCGAGAAGGCCGCCGCGATGGCCGCCCTCGACGACGCCTCGCGCGGCCACGAGGAGTACCGGCTGCGGCTCCAGACGGAGAAGGAGGTCCGGCTGGCTGGGCTGGAGACCCAGCGGCAGGTCGCCGAGGCGCAGGCCACGGTGCTCGCCACCGGCCTGGAGCACGCCGACATCGACATCGTCGGCGGGGAGTCCGTCTTCTTCGACCGGCTCGTCTCCTCGGTCGCGCTCGGCAAGGGCGTCGACGGGTTCATGGACAACTCCCGTACGGCGCAGACCCTGGCGGGTCCCTGGCTGGACGGGTCGCGCAGCTTCACCGAGGACCTGAGCGGCCTCCTCGGCTCGGTCAGCACCGCCGATGTGCAGAACCTGACGGTGTCGGCGCTGCTGATGAAGCTGATGAACGGGGGCGGGGCCACGGCCGGGCAGTTCCAGAAGCTGCTCGACCGGGCCGGTGAGCTGGGCCTCTCGGACACCCCGCTGACCGCCCTGAACGGCAGCGCACCCGCCCGCGCCTCCTGAGAACCCCCGGTCCCGCCCCCGCACGGGGGTCGGCGGCGGGACCGGGGCCACGGCCGGGGCGGGGGCATCGCCCACCACCCCAACCCCCACGGCGACCCCACCCGGCCCACGAAGGGAAGCAGCAACCCATGGCAACCCCTGCGGAGCAATCCGTCGACGCCGGTACCTACGAGGTGCTCCGCGACCGGCTCGCCGCGCAGGCCAGGGAGCTGGCCCACAGGGCGGAGGCGCTGAACGCCCGGCGCGCCGAGGAGTTCGGCTCCGCCGGGCTCGAGCTCGCCGCCACCGGCAGGCTGAGCACCGCGCGCCCCTGTCTTCCGGGTGACATCGTGGCCGTCGGGGACGCGCTGCTGTTCGGCAGCGGCCACCCCGGCGGCGGGGAGGCCGAGCCGGCCGTCGGGGACGTCCTCGCGCTGTACGGCCGGGACGGCGAGCGGCTGCCCGAGGACGCCGTACCGGGCCTGCTCGACGACCCGGCGTTCGTGCGGGAGTTCACCGCCCTGCACCGCTACTACCGGCAGGCCCGGCTGCTGCGGCTGCGCCGGGTGGAGGGCCGGCTGCTCGCGGTGTTCCGCACCGGCGACAAGGCCGAGGACGTCCGCGCCCTGCGCTGGAACGTCGGCGACGACGGCCGGGTCCGCTTCCTGGACGCCCGCGGCGACCGCGACGACGTCTTCCCGCCCGCCCAGGACCTGACCTGGACGGAGACCACCCGCGAGGACCACGTCCTGGGCCGGGAGCCCTATGTGGCCGTCCCCGCCGGGCTGGGCGTGTCCACCGTCGGCGGGCACCTCACCGTCCGCACGCGGGACGACTCCGGAGACGGTGCACAGCAGGACGTGCTGTACACCGAGCCCGTGCACGAGCCCCTCCAGGCCCTCGCCGACGCCGCCGTCGCACACGCCCGGGTCGGCCCGCTGGTGCTGCTGCGGGTGCGGCCGTACAAGGAGGACGCCGACCGCTACCTGGTGTTCAACACGCTGACCCGGGCCGTGGTCCGGCTGGACGGCATCGGGCAGGCCTGCCGGCGGCTGCCGGAGGAGCAGGGGATCGTGTTCCCGGGCGGCTACTGCCTGGCCACGGGGGCGCACAAGACGTACGAACTCGACGTCGAGGGGCTGGAGTTCGAGCGCGAGGTGCGGGCGCCGAACGGCGAGGACGTGCTGTACGCGTTCCGCTCCCGCACCGCGGGCCGCACCCTGCTGCTGTCGTACAACACCCTGCGCAAGGAGGTCGCGAACCCGCTGCCGTGCCGGGGCTGGGCGCTCTTCGGGGACGGCGCCCTGGCCGTGCTGCGCGCCGCCGGGGAGGAGCCCGCGCACACCCATCCGCTCCAGTGGTGGACCTCGCCGTACGTCTCCGACACCCACGCGGCCGCGCTGCGCACCGGCACCGGGGCGCTCGCCCGGGTGGGCAACGCCGACCTGGTGCGCGGGCTCGCCGACTGCCTGTCCGTGGCCCGGCTGGTGGCCGACGGCATCCACACCGGGGAGGGCTACCGCGCGCTGGTCGCCGCCTGCGTCCGCGCCGCCGACACCCACCACTGGCTGGGCGACCCCGAACTCGGCGGCCTGCTCGGCCCGTTGACGGCCGTACGGGAGACCGGCGAGCAGGTGCTGGGCGAGTTCGAGACGGTCCGCGAGCTGACCCGGCAGGCCGCCGAGGCCCTCGCGGAGGGCGCCGAGCGGATCGCCGCCGTGGTGCGCCGGCTGCGCGGCGAGGCCCCGCGCGAGGCCGCCGCCTGGGTGCGCGGACTGACCGAACTCCGGCACGCGCACGGCCATCTGCTGACCCTGAAGGAACTGCGCTACGTCGACACCGCGCAGGTGGACGAGCTGGCCGCCCGGACGGCGGCCGACCTCGACACGTTCGGAAAGCGCGCGGTGACCTTCCTGGCCCGCGAGGACGCCTTCACCGGGCAGCGGGAGGAGGTCGAGCGGCTGGTCGCCGAGGCGGCCGCCATCGAGACCGTGGCCGGGGCGGCACCCGTCGCCGCCCGGCTGGACGAGCTGGCCGACGGTCTGCGCACGGTCACCGAGGTCGTCACCGGGCTGGACATCGCCGACGCCACCGTGCGTACGGCGGTGCTGGAGCGGATCGCCGACGTGCTGGGCGGCGTCAACCGGGCCCGCGCCACCCTGGAGGGCCGCCGCCGCGGCCTCCAGGACCAGGAGGGACGCGCCGAGTTCGCCGCCGAGACGGCGCTGCTCGCGCAGGCCGTCACCGCCGCGCTCGCCGTGTCCGGCACCCCCGAGGAGTGCGACGACCAGCTCGCCTCGCTGCTGGCCCGGCTGGAGGAACTGGACGGCCGGTTCGCCGAGTTCGACGACTTCCTCGCCGACCTCGCGGACAAGCGCACCGAGATCTACGAGGCCTTCGCCGCCCGCAAGCAGTCCCTCGCCGACGCCCGCGCCCGCCGCGCCGAGCAGCTCGCCGTCTCCGCCGGGCGGGTGCTGGAGACCGTCGCCCGGCGCGCCGCCGGCCTGCCCGACGCCGACGCGGTCACCGCCTACTTCGCCTCCGATCCGCTGGTCGCCAAGGTCCGCCGTACCGCAAAGGAGCTGCGCGGGCTCGGCGACAGCGTGCGCGCCGAGGAGCTGGACGGCCGGCTCAAGGCCGCCCGCCAGGAGGCCGCCCGCGCGCTGCGCGACCGCGCCGACCTGTACGCCGACGACGGCCACGCCCTGCTGCTCGGCGGGCACCGCTTCGCCGTCAACACCCAGCCGCTCGACCTGACGCTCGTCCCGCACGGCGACGGCCTCGCCTTCGCGGTCACCGGCACGGACTACCGCCGCCCGGTCACCGACCCCGCCTTCGCCGAGACACGCCGGTACTGGGACCGCCGGCTGCCCTCCGAGTCCCCGGAGGTCTACCGCGCCGAACACCTCGCCGCCCGGCTGCTCGCCGAGCACGGCCCGGCCGCCCTGGCCGCCGCCGACCTGCCCGCGCTGGTCCGCCGGGCGGCGCAGGGGCGTTACGACGAGGGGTACGAGCGCGGCGTCCACGACCACGACGCGACGCTCCTCCTCACCGCCCTGCTGCCGCTCCACGACGGGGCCGGCACCCTGCGCCACGAGCCCGCCGCCCGGGCCACCGCCCAGCTGTTCTGGGCGCACGGCACGACGGCGGACGCGCGCACCGCCTGGACCCGGCGGGCGGTGTCGCTGGCCCGGGCGCGGGACGCCTTCGGCGCCGTACCGGCCATCGGGGAGCTTCAGCAGGAGCTGGCCGCGGCGATCGAGGCGTGGGACGGCGAGGCGGCGGGCGGCCCGGCCGCCGCGTACCTCTTCGAGGAACTGACCTGCGGGCCCGAGGGGTTCGTGCTGGGCGCCGCCGCGCGCACCCTGCTGGAGAAGTTCCGGCACGCCGAGGGCGGCTACGACCTGGAGGGACTCACCGAGCTGGCGGCGCGCCGGCAGGTGGTCGCGGCCTGGCTCGGCGCGTTCGCCGCGGCCACCGGCACCGAGGCCGGTCCCGGCGAGCTGGCCGAGGCGGTCGCCGCCGAGCTGTGCCCGGGCCTGGCCCGCTACGACGGCGACGCCCCGCTCACCGTGACGGCCGAGGGCCTCCTCGGCACCCACCCGCGCGTGCAGGGCGGCCGGCTGACTCTCCGGCTGGACGAGTTCCTCGCCCGCACGGCCCGCTTCGCCGCCACGGACGTCCCCGCCTTCCGCGCCTACCAGCGCAGCCGTACGGCCCTGCTCGCCGCCGAACGCGAGCGGCTCCGCCTGGACGACCACCGTCCTCGGGTGCTGTCGGCGTTCGTCCGCAACCGTCTCGTGGACGAGGTGTACCTGCCCCTGATCGGCGACAGCCTCGCCCGCCAGCTGGGCACCACCGGCGAGTCCAAGCGCACCGACACCGGCGGCCTGCTCCTCCTCGTCTCCCCGCCTGGCTACGGCAAGACGACCCTCATGGAGTACGTCGCCGACCGGCTCGGCCTGATGCTCGTCAAGATCAGCGGCCCGGCGCTCGGCCACACCGTGACCTCGCTGGACCCCGCCGACGCCCCGAACGCCACCGCCCGCCGCGAGATCGAGAAGATCAACTTCGCGCTGGCGGCCGGCAACAACACCCTTCTCTACCTGGACGACATCCAGCACACCTCGCCGGAGCTGCTCCAGAAGTTCATCCCGCTGTGCGACGCCACCCGGCGCGTGGACGGCGTGTGGGAGGGCGCGCCGCGCACCTACGACCTGCGCGGCAAGCGGTTCGCGGTGTGCATGGCGGGCAACCCCTACACCGAGTCCGGCGAGCGCTTCCGCATCCCCGACATGCTCGCCAACCGGGCCGACGTGTGGAACCTCGGCGACGTCCTCACCGGCAAGGAGGACGTCTTCGCCCTCAGCTTCGTGGAGAACGCGCTCACCGCCAACCCGGTCCTGGCCCCGCTCGCCGCCCGCGACCGGGCCGACCTGGAACTGCTGGTCCGGCTCGCCGCGGCCGACCCCACGGCCCGCGCGGACCGCCTCTCGTCCCCGCTGCCCCCGGCCGAACTGGACCGCACCGTCTCCGTCCTGCGCCACCTCCTCGCCGTCCGTGACACGGTCCTGTCGGTCAACGCGGCCTACATCGCCTCCGCCGGCCAGGCCACGGCCGCCCGCACGGAACCCCCCTTCCGCCTCCAGGGCTCCTACCGCGACATGAACAAGATCGTCCAGCGGCTGCGCCCGGTCATGAACGACACCGAACGCGAGGCCGTCGTCCACGACCACTACACGGCGGAGGCCCAGACCCTCACCACCGGCGCCGAGGCCAACCTCCTGAAACTCGCCGAACTGCGCGGCACCCTCACCCCCGAACAGGCCGCCCGCTGGACCGAGCTGAAGACGGCCCACATCCGCACCCGCACCCTCGGCACCCCGGACCAGGACCCGACGACCCGGGCGATCGCCGCCCTCACCCTGCTCGCGGACCGCATCGCGGCGGTGGAATCCGCAATCACCCGCTCCCGCCCCGAAACCCCCTGATGCTCGGCTTCCTCACCCCGGTCTGCTGCGCCCTCCTGATCGTGACGGCACTCACGGCGGCCCTGATCCACCGTGACCGCCGGGACGGGGAGTGAGTGCCGATGTGGTGCCGGGCTGCCTGATTCCGTGAACCTCGGTGGTCACGCCTTGGGGACAGTGGTCGTTCGCTGTATGGGGGTGCCCCGGCTCCACAGCTCCTCCGCGTGGTCGCGGAAGCGGTCGAACATACCGCCGTCGCCCTGGCGTCGCAGATGCAGGAGGGGCGAGTCATGGCCGACCAGCCGGGCGAGGTGGGGCGTCACCAACGCGTCGTCGTCGAAGCGGAAGACGGACAGGGAGACGTGGTTCACGGCGTCCTCGGCCGCGCTGTAGCGGGTCTCCAGGCCTTCGAGCGGGCCGAGCCGTTCCAGGTGCTCGAGGGTGATCCTGATCCGGGTGGACACACTCAGTGCCGTGTCCTCGACGGCCTCGCGCTGCCGGGTCACCTCGCCCTCCGGATCTCCGAGGAGGATCCGCACGCCGACACCTGCCTCTGCTCTGCGGCGCAGGATGTCGGCGAACGCGGGGACGGACGTGAAGAAGAAGTAGTTGGTGTACCCGCCCAGCACGATCTCTCGTGTGGCTGCTTCCGCCAGCTCCGCCCACAAGGCGGACGGTGCCGCCGTGCGGTACGGGTAGCTGTGGATGATCTCGCGGTCGTTTCCGGTCTTGATGCGGTCCTTGACCACCTGTGGCCAGATCATTTCCTCGTCCACTCCCAGCGCGCGGGCGGCATCTTCGCGGTTCCTGGCATGGGGCGTTAACGCCTCGTTCGAAACCCATCGTTCCACCTGCTTCCGGGATACCCCCACCCGGTAAGCGAGCTGGCGCGGGGACAGGCCCGCTTCGGCCATCGCCGAACGAAGTCTGGCGTTCACATCAACCCCCTGGGCAGGGACTTTTGGGCCTTCTTGTGACCCTATCGGCAGCGAGCCCAACTGTCCCCACACATAGGGAGATTCGTCCCTGACGGCAGGCCACGATCCCTTACGACAAGACCCCCACGACCGCGCTGACGGCCTGGGGCATGGCCAACGCTGTGAAGGAGCCTCGGCACCGTGAACGCTACCCCTGAGCCTCATACCGCCGCACTGCGCCCGGTCGAACCGGGGCCGGGCACGCTGGTGCACTCCACCGCCGACCGGCGGCTGGCGGTCGAGCAGTGGCTGATGGCCACCTGCCCCGCCGCGAGTCACGAGCGGATCAGGGCTGAGTGGCAGGAGAACGGGGTGGCCTTGCTGCCGCTGGGCACTCTGTTCTCCGCTGTACGGATTCCGGGCCGGCTGGTCTTCGCGATGGCGCTGACGGACGATGCCGAAGAGGTCGACGCCGTCCTCGATGACGCCCTGAGGAGCGGACCGGTCATCTGTGACCCACAGGGCCGCCGTTACTACGCCCTCGTGCCCGCGAGCATGGCCCGCAGCTGGAAGGAGGCGGCTGCGGAGTGGCGCGCGAAGGCGGGCGTCGAAGTGCTGGGGAACGGGACTTATCTGGGCGTTCCGCAGGTGGGCCGCACGCGGTGCCTCCCGGGGGCAGGTGCCTCCTACTGGTCGGTGCCGATGAGGTCGGCCGCCGAGCTGTGCGCGCCGCTCGCCGTCGCACGGCTGATCGCGGCTGGACGGCATGCGATGACGGACGTATCCGAATAGCGACGGGCGCGTCCGGCCCTCAGAACTCCCACTGCGAGAAGGCCTGTCCCAGGACATGCAGGGCGACGATCCACATCGCCATCGCGCCCAGCAGGGCACCGGTCGCCGACCAGACGGCGGCACGGCGGCGGAGGGCGGCGCCGGTCAGCCCCAGGAGGGCGGCGCCGGCGCAGGGCCCGGCGACCAGCGCCATGGCGGCGTGCACCACCGACATCACCGCCGCGCGCTGACCACGGCAGGCGGTGGCCTGACCGAAGCAGGCGAGCGTGTCCTGGCTGACGTAGAACAGGCCGATCAGCAGGGGCAGCAGGACCAGCGCAGCCAGGAGGAGTAGCGCGGTTACCGGGCCACGGGCGGGGGTCGGAGTGGTCATCCCGTCATCCTCGACGCGCCCGTAGGCCCGCACATCCGCTGTCGTACTCATCCGCGCTTGTCTTCCTGCCGGTTCTGGGTGGCGGGGCATCAGGCGATCGCGCGGCGGGTGAGGGCGCGGGTGCTACGTTCCGAAGACCCGGCACGCACCCCGCAGGACGAGGACGTCATGACGTACACGCCGCCGCTCTGGCCCGTCTCCGTGAAGGGCGTTGCGCTCGACGCGTTTGATCGCGTGTTGCTGTTGCGGAACGAGCGTGATGAGTGGGAACTGCCCGGAGGCCGCCTGGAGATCGGCACAGTCGACGGCGTTCAGCTGCCGGACAGCAGTCCGGAGGCGGCGCTGGAGCGTGAGATCCAGGAGGAGACCGGCTGGGAGGTCAAAGCAGGCCCACTCATCGACGGTGGTGTCTGGATCTACCAGCCCATCCCAGGTCGGCGGGTACTGATCGTGACCTACGGTTGCACCGTGCTGACTCCCGACCGACCTCCGGTCGTCAGCCACGAGCACAAGCAGCTGGGCATGTTCAGTGCGCACGAGGTGCCCGGTCTGAACATGCCGGATGGCTACAAGCAGGCCATCGGTGCGTGGTACGGCCTGGGGAACACCGGGTCGGCGGCCGTGGAAGATGACGAGCGGATGTAGCCGATATAGCGGGGGCATTGGGCGACGCCGCAGGCCCGAGAAGACGTTCCGTTGGGGACAAGGAGATTCATGGCAGAGAACGATGCGCGGGTGGTGGACTTCCTCTATGAGATCGGCCTCCTGAAGCGCTACAAGCGCACTGGTTGGGTGATCGCCGGAGTGCCCGACCCGGAGAGCATCGCGGATCACTCCCACCGGACCGCTGTGATCGCGTCGGCCGTCGCGGCGATGGAGGGCGCCGACCCGCAGCGCGCCGCGTTTCTCGCGCTCTTCCATGACAGCCAGGAGACTCGCACCACCGACATTCCCCACCTGGGCAAGCGGTATCTCAAGGCAGCAGCCAATGTCGAGGTCACCGTGGACCAGACCGCGGCACTGCCCGAGCCGCTGGCCGATGTGGTGGGCAGCGCGGTGGCCGAGTACGAGGGGCGGGAGACGGTGGAAGCCGTCTGTGCCCGGGACGCGGACAAGCTGGAATGTCTTCTCCAGGCCGTCGAATACCGTGCGCAGGGCAACCAGCACACACAGGCGTGGATCGACACTTCCCTCGCCGCGCTGAAGACGGCCTCCGCCAAGCGCCTCGCCGAAGAGGCCCTGCGGCGCGGTCCACTGGAGTGGATGCACCGCACCCGTGAGGAAAAGCCGGAACTCTGATCGCCGACAGGGCGGTCTCCGCAGCTGACCGAGGGCACTCAGCAGCCCGGGGCCGAGTCCAGCGGCGTCACTTTCATGCGGGCGTGGTAGTCCGCGGCCAGCGCCAGGTAGTAGTCGCCGCGGCCGACCCGGTACCAGACGTCGTTGTCGGCCGGGTCGCCGTCGACGGCGTCCAGGCGGACGCACCAGCGTTCGGGGTGGAGGACCCGGGTGTAGGTCTCCGTGCCGTGCCGTACCGAGCGGCAGTCGCGGTAGCGCTCGGTGGTGTACCAGGTGCGGGTCGTGCGGTGGCTGCCCGTGCCGGTGGTCGAGGAGTGGCTGACCCGGCGGGTGCCGGTCGTGCAGGTCTTGACCAGGTGCGGGCGGGTGGCCTCGGTGGTCTGGGCGGAGACGTGCTGGATCGTGTCGCGCAGGCCGGTGACGGGCCGCGGGGGTGTGCTGGAGGGCCAGTCGCCGTCGAGGTAGGTGTAGGTGCCGACCCCGCCGGCCAGGACGGCCGTCGTACCGGCTGCGATCCACCAGCGTCTGGTGGACATGGCAAACATATGACCCCCCGAGTGTTTGTTCGGGGGGAGCGTAGTGGATCGGTCGCCGCGAGAGGGCCGCTGAAACCGGGGCGGCCCGTGCTGAAACCGGGCTGAAGCCGTTCTGAACCCGCCCGGCCGCACGCTCTGTTCCATGACGACGAGCTACGACGAAGCCGCGATCGCGGCGAGCGGACTGCGCAAGTCCTACGGGGACAAGACGGTCCTCGACGGCATCGACATCGAGGTGCCCGCCGGTACGATCTTCTCCCTCCTCGGGCCGAACGGCGCGGGCAAGACAACCGCGGTCAACATCCTCTCCACGCTGGTCCCCGCCGACGGCGGCGAGGCGCGGGTCGCCGGGTACGACCTGGTCCGCGAGGCGCAGGCCGTCCGCGGTGCCATCGGGGTCACCGGGCAGTTCTCCGCCGTGGACGGCCTCATCACCGGCGAGGAGAACATGCTGCTGATGGCCGACCTGCACCATCTGCCCCGGGCCGAGGGACGGCGGGTGACGGACGCGCTGCTGGAGCGGTTCGACCTGGTCGAGGCCGCGCGGAAGCCCGCCTCCACCTACTCCGGCGGCATGCGGCGCCGGCTGGACATCGCGATGACCCTGGTCGGCGCGCCGCGGATCATCTTCCTGGACGAGCCGACCACCGGACTCGACCCGCGCTCCCGGCACACCATGTGGCAGATCATCCGCGAGCTGGTCGCCTCCGGCACCACCGTCTTGCTCACCACCCAGTACCTGGAGGAGGCCGACCAGCTCGCCGACCGCATCGCGGTGCTGCACGGCGGCCGGCTCGTCGCCCAGGGCAGCCCCGCGGAGCTGAAGCGGCTCGTGCCCGGCGGCCATGTGCGGCTGCGCTTCTCCGACCCGGTGGCCTACGAGCGGGCGGCCGCCGCGCTGCGCGAGACCAGCCGGGACGACGAGTCGCTCACCCTCCAGATCCCCAGCGACGGCAGCCAGCGCGAGCTGCGCGCCATCCTCGACTGGCTGGACGCCGCCGCCATCGAGGCAGACGAGCTGTCCGTGCACACCCCCGACCTGGACGACGTGTTCTTCGCCCTGACCGGCAACACCACCGTTCCCGCCCGCACCGAGGAGACGACCGCCCGATGAGCACCCCCGCCCCCACCCACACCCTCCGCGACAACCTCACCATGCTGCGGCGCAACCTCCTGCACGCCCGCCGCTACCCCTCCCTCACCCTGAACCTGCTGCTCACCCCGGTCATCCTGCTGCTGCTGTTCGTCTACGTCTTCGGCAACGTGATGAGCGCCGGCATCAACGGCGGTCACGCGAACCGGTCCGACTACGTCGCCTACCTCGTCCCCGGCATCCTCTTCCTGACCGCCGGCATGACCTCGCTGGGCACCGCGGTGTCCGTGTGCACCGACATGACCGAGGGCATCATGGCCCGCTTCCGCACCATGGCGATCTCCCGCACCTCCGTGCTGACCGGGCATGTGGTCGGCAGCGTCATCCAGACGATGGCGGCGCTGGTGCTCGTCCTCGGCATCGGGCTGGCCATCGGCTTCCGGCCCGACGCCACACCGGTTCAGTGGCTCGCGGCGGCCGGGCTGATGGCGCTGGTCAGCCTGGGCCTGACCTGGATCGCGGTCGGTCTGGGTCTGATCAGCCCCAACCCGGAGGGCGCCAGCAACATGGGCTACCCGCTGGTGATGCTGCCGTTCCTGTCCAGCGCGTTCGTGCCGGTGCACGCCATGCCGGGCTGGTTCCGCTGGTTCGCCGAGTACCAGCCCTTCACGCCCGCCATCGAGACCCTGCGCGGACTGCTGCTGGGCAGCCCGATCGGCACCCGGGACGCGGTGCTGTCCGTCGCCTGGTTCCTCGGCTTCGCCGTGCTGGGTTACTTCTGGTCCCGGGCCCGGTTCAACCGCGAGCCGCGGCGGTGAGTTCGTGCAGGGCCGCGGCCCGCAGCTCCTCCCGCCCCAGGGCGGTGTACGACGACCTCGCCTCGTCGTACGCCGCCCTGTCGGCCTGTTCGGCGGCCTGCCGGGCGCGGGCCGAGGACAGCACCGGGAACTCCCGCACCACCGGCATGCGTTCGGTGAGCGCGATGAGCCGTACGGCCGTCGTGGCACCCCCGGCGAGCGAGGCCTGGGCGAGGGCCAGCAGGACCGTGCCGTACACCGGCAGTTCCACCGGGGCGGGGTCGTCGGGGTTGCCCGCGAGCAGCCGCAGCAGCCGGTCCCGCAGCTGCCCGGCCAGCGCCGCCACCGGCTCCAGCCGCCCGTGCTGGGCGTGCGCCGCCAGCGCGGCCGACTGGAGCTGAAGCCCCCAGGTGTCCGCGAACGGGTCGTCGGCGTACAGCAGGCTGCTCTCCCGTATCCGCTCCACCACCTGGCGCCACAGCCCGAGCCCCAGCTCGGTCAGCCCCCGGGCCAGCGCTATCTCGGCGCGGACCGGCAGGTCGAAGGTGTAGATGTCGGCCGAGTCGCTCTTCCGGTCCAGCGCCATGAGCCCGAGCCAGTACTCGGCCTCGTCGACCTCCCCGCGTTGCAGACAGGCCAGCACCAGCCCCCAGCGGATGCCCAGCGCGTCCGACCCGTCGCCGAACCCGTCCAGCGCCAGCGCGGCCCGCAGATGGCCGTACGCCTCCGCGCCCCGCTCGGACTGGAGGCACAACTCGCTGACCCGCCCGTGGGCCATCAGCAGCATGGACGGGTTGCCGGACGGCTCCAGCTTCTCCAGCATCCGGCGGGCGTACTCCAGCGCGCGTTCCGTCTCGTGCTCGGACTCCCACACATAGCTGGCCACGGCCGACGCGACCCCCGCCAGCAGCGGCTCGGCGGCCTCGCACAGCTCCCGCAGCCGGGTGTACTGCGGCGCACGGATCTCCGGTACGGCGCTCAGCACGGCGGCCAGCGCCCGCAGCACGGTGTCCGGCGCGGCGGGCGGCAGCCGGCGCAGGGTGGCCAACTGCCTTACCGCGCGCGGCCCGTGGCCCATGAACAGCACGGCCGTGCACACGGCCGCCGCGCTGCGGGCGGCCTCCACGTCCTGCGGATGCCCGGGGTCGGGACGGTACCGGGACAGGGGCCCGCCGGTCTCGGCGGCCAGGGCGGCGAGCCGCGCGTAGTTGGAGTCGGTGGACCACAGGGAGGCCAGTACGGCGGTGAGCGCGGCGGTGGCGGGCCCGTCGGCGCGGGCCAGCGCGTGCCGCAGGGCCAGCACCAGGTTGTCCTGCTCGGCCCGTACCCGCATCCAGGAGTGCCGCGGGTCGGCGCCGAAGAGCACATCGTGGTGGGCGCGGCCGAAGTCCCGGGCCCAGGACAGGAAGCGGCCGGCGACCGCCTCCTCCTCACCGGCCTCGGCGCGCCGGGCGGTACCGAACTCGCGGAGCGTCTCCAGCATGCGGAAGCGCGTCCCGGACGGGCGGTCGTCCACCTTGATCAGGGACTGGCCGGCCAGCTGCTCCAGCAGGTCCAGGGTGTCGCCGTCGCCGTCGAGCACGTACTCGGCGGCCTCCTCGGTGAAGCCGCCGGGGAACACCGACAGGGCGCGCAGCGCCGCGCGGCCGTCCGGCTCCAGCAGGTTCCAGCTCCACTCGACCACGGCGTGCAGGGTGCGGTGCCGGGCGGGGGCGTCGCGGGCGCCGCCGCGCAGCAGGGTGAAGCGGTCGCGCAGCCGGCGGGAGATGTCGGCCACCGACAGCACCCGCACCCGGGCGGCGGCGAGTTCCACCGCGAGCGGCAGCCCGTCCAGGTGCCGGCAGATCTCCGCGACCTGGTCGGCGGGGAGTTCCACGCCGGGCCGGGCGGCCCGCGCCCGCTGCTCGAAGAGTTCCACGGAGGTGGTCAGGGACAGCTCGGCCAGCGGGTGGACGGCCTCCGAGGACAGCCCGAGCGGGGACCGGCTGGTGGCCAGTACCCGTAGTTCCTTGGAGCGGGACACCAGCGCCTGGACCAGGCCGGCGACTCCGGCGATCACCTGCTCGCAGTTGTCCAGCACCAGCAGCGCGGGGCCGGGGCCGAGCGCGGTGGCGATGCCGCGTACGACGTCCGGCGGGCCGCCCGGCTGCCGTCCGTCCCCGGCGCCCACGGCCGAGGCGACCTCGCCGGTCACGTCGTCGTCGGAGGTGACGCCGGCCAGCGGGACGAAGTGCACGACGGGCTGTTCGGCGGCCCGGCCGACCGCGTGGGCCAGCCTCGTCTTGCCGAGCCCGCCGGGGCCGGTGACGGTGACCACCCGGTTGGTGCGCAGCAGGCCGGTCACGGCGGCGATGTCCGCGTCCCGGCCGAGCAGCGGGTTCGGTTCGTGCGGCACCCCGTGCCGGACCGGCGCCGCGTCGGCGCGGAGCAGCTCCTGGTAGACGGCGCGCAGCGCGGGGCCGGGATCGGTGCCCAGCTCGTCGCGGAGGGCGCGGCGGTAGTCGTTGTACCGGGTGAGGGCCGCCGCCCGGCCGGCGCCGGCCGCCTCGCAGCGCAGCAGCTCGGCGAGCAGTTCCTCGTCCCGCGGGTGTTCCCGGGCCAGTTCGGCGAGGGGGCCCGCGGCCTCCTCGCGCCGGCCGAGCCGGGCGAGCGCGAGCGCCCGGGCGCGGGCGAGGGCGTGCAGGGACGGCAGCCGGGCGGCGCGCAGGGCCGCCACCGGGTCGTACAGCTCCTCCCCGGCGGCGGCGCCCAGCGAGCCGTCCCACAGGGCGAGTCCGGCCTCGGCCTCGGCGAGGGCGGCCGCGTGGTCGCCGGCCCGGGCGTGTTCGGCGGCGGCCGCCTCGTGCCGGGGCAGCAGGGAACTGTCGACCTGGGTCTCGTCCAGCGCCAGCCGGTAGCCGGCCGGGGTGCTGACGACCAGGTCGGCGCCGACCTGGGCGCGCAGCCGGGACACCAGGACCTGCACCGCCTTGCCGGGCCGCTCCGGCTGCTCGTCCGGCCACAGCCCGGCCACCAGCTGTCCGGTGCTGCATCCGCCGCGCAGATCCTCGGCGAGCAGCGCGAGCAGGCCGCGCAGCCTGGGCGCGGTGATTTCCCGCCCGTGGCAGGAGACTTGGGTCAGCAGGGCCAGCTCGATGGTCACGGGTGAAGAGTAGCCACCGGCACCGGCGTCCGGTCCCGTCCTGCTCCTATCCTGGACGGGCGACCGCGTGACCTGCGGCGCACGGGGAATCCGGGGGAATCCGGGGGACACAGGGGGAAGGTGGAACCGTGGACTGGTTCTGGTGGGTGATGATCGCCTTCTGGACGGGGGGCTTCGCCTGGGCGGCCGACACCGTCCGTACGGCGTTGCGCAACCGGCACGAGCGCAAGCTGGAGCTGCTGAACGCGGCCCGGCAGGAACGTCTCGCCGTGGAGGCGTCCCAGCGGACGCCGGAGCCGGTGTGCGGGTGCACGCACCATCTGGCCAAGCACGACAAGCAGGGCCGCTGCCACGAGCGGGTGGAGGTCCCCACCGCCTGGGACGAGAACAAGAAGCCGGTGCGCTACGAGGCCGGCGAGTGCAACTGCCAGCAGTACGTGGGCCCGCAGCCGTTGTCCCAGGTCTACGCGGAGGACCTGACCGACCGTCTCTGAGCGCGTGTAACGCGGCAGCGGGGCCGGGGCGTGTACGGGGTGACGTCCGACCACGAAGGGACACACGGTGAGGGAAGCACCCGCGGACTACCTGGAGTTCGCTGCCGCGCGCAGCGGGCCGCTGTTCCGGACCGCCTGCCTGCTCACGGGCGACTGGCACCTCGCCGAGGACCTGGTGCAGGAGACCCTCGCCAAGATGTACCGCTCCTGGCGGCGGATCAACCGGGTGGAGTCCCCGGTGGCCTACGCCAACACCGTGCTGGTGCGGACGTTCATCTCGCAGCGCCGCCTCCGCAGTTCCGGCGAGCGGCCCAGCGACCGGCTGCCGGACACGACCGCCGGTCCGGCGCGGGACGCGGAGCTGCGGCTGGCCCTGCTGGACGGCCTGGCCCGGATGACGGCCAAGGACCGTGCCGTGCTGGTGCTGCGCTACTGGGAGGACCGCTCGGTGGAGGAGACCGCCCAGGTCCTCCAGCTGTCCCCGGTGACCGTCCGGGTCCGCTGTATGCGCGCCCTGGAGCGGCTGCGTGCCCTGCTCGGCGACGAGCTGGCGGACCTCGCCGCATGACGGGCACGGCCCGGCGGCATCTCTCGCCCGCCCCCGCTCCGACCGACGCCCCAGACGAACGGAGAGCCACCATGGCACGCACCGAAGACCTCGAGGAACAGCTCGCCCGTGCGCTGCGCGGCGCCACCGGCGAGTTCCCGCCGCACTCCGCCGACCTGGTGCGCCGGTCCGTCGCGCGGGGCCGCCGGATGCGGGTGGTCCGCGCCGCCCAGGTCGCCGCCGCGACCGTCTGCGCGGTGGCCGTCGCGGGCGGCACCCTGCTGGTCACGGACGCCTTCGGCGGCCGGGGCGGGGACGGCCCGACCGGCCGGACGAGCGCCGCGGCGCCGTCCACCGGCCGGACGCCCGCCCCGGCACCGGCGCCCGTCAGCGCCGAGGACATGGTCCGCACGCTGAAGAGCCTGCTGCCGCCCGGCGGCACCGTCTCCGAGGCCTCCGGCCGGGGCAGCGAGGAGGGCGACCCGACGGCCAAGCTCACCTACTCCACCGCCGACGGCTCCTCCGGCCTCGACATCGCCCTCTCCCGGCTGACCCCGGGCATCCCCCTGGACCAGCAGGGCCAGGGCGGCTGCATGCCGGTGGAGGTGCGGCCGTACGACACGTGCACCACCCGGAAGCTCCCCGGCGGCGCGGTGCTGAACACCACCAAGTCGTTCACCTACCCCAACAGCGACACCGGACAGCAGCGCTGGTACGTGGTGCTCACCACGGCCAAGGGGGTGCAGCTGACGGTGAACGAGTACGGCGGTGGCGGCGAGAAGGGCTCGTCCGGCGGGTCCGCTCCGCTGCTGTCCCTCGACCGGCTGGCCGGCATCGTGCGCAGCCCCGCGTGGAACAAGGCGATCGCCGCGCTGCCCGCCCCCGAGAAGACCCCCTCCACGAGCCCCTCCAGCGGCCGGAAGCAGGTCCCCGGCGGCCGTATGACGAGCGTGCTGAGGTCGCACCTGCCGCACGGCGGCACCGTCTCCGACCTGAATCCGGGCCCCGGCCTGGTCCAGCTGGTCTTCGACGACGGCCACGGCAAGAACATGGTGGAGGTCGACGCGCAGTACGACATGACCGCCGACCTCGCCGCCCACATGGGCTGCGCCGGTGTCTCCGGTGACTGCGAGGCCACCACCCTCGCCGACGGCACCAAGGTGAAGAAGGTCAAGGGCCGCTCCGAGAAGGGTGGTTCGGCCTCGGTGTGGCTGGTCGACACGCTGCGCCCGGACGGCCGCCGGGTGCTGGTGCGGGAGGTCAACTCGTATGCCGAGAGCGCCCCGGTGACCCGTCCGAAGCCCGCGCTGAGCATGGACCGGCTGGCGGCCATCGCCTTCGACGAGCGCTTCTTCACCGGCTGAACGGGCGCTTCCGCACCGGCTGACGGGGAGTCGGTCCGGGCCCGGTCAGCCGATCTGCACGGTGATCCCAGCGGCCGTCATGTCACCGACGGCCTGCTGGGACGCCTGCCGGGAGTCGACGCCTTCGAGCCGTGGCTGGTAGAGGTGGTGGGCGCGCACGGTGATGGTGAACGTGTGCCCCTGATAGCCGTGCTGCGCCAGGGCGATGAGCCGCTCCGAGCAGCCCTCCGCCCCGTCGATCTTGGTGCAGGTGCCCCGGGCGGTGGAGCAGGGACTCGCGGTGAGACTGATGTCAAGGGTGTGCGCTCCCCCCTGGCCCGCGTTCAGCGCCTGCTGCACGGCGGGGTTCCCGTAGAGGCCGCCGATGCTCGCCTCGATCTCGTCCACCAGCTGGTCCTCGGCGTGGTCACCGGGTGAGTACGGGGTCGTCTCGCTGCTGAACGTGCCGATGGCGACCCCGTTCAGGGTCGCTTGCAGGGTGACCGAGAAGCCGGGGTTCGCGGTGACCGTGTCCCCCGGCTCGTAGTGGGTGCGCTGCACACTCTGCGCCGCGACCGCCCTCGGCTGCCGTACCGCTTCGGCCGCCTGCACGGACTCCGCTTCCGCGCGCTGGACGGGCGGGGGTTCGCGCAGTACGCGGTGCGCCTGCGCCTCGGCCTCGCGTTCGAACCGGTCGGCGGGGTCGGAGATCCTCAGCCCGCTGCCGTCGTCGGTGCCCGCCACCGGCCCCCGGCGCTGCTGGAGCACATGTGTCAGCTCGTGCGCGAGGGTGTGCCGGTCGGCACCGCCCTCGCCGATGACGACATGGTGCCCGGAGGTGTAGGCGCGGGCCCCGATCTCGGCGGCCGAGCGCTGGGCGGCGGGGCCGGTGTGCACGCGGACGTCGGAGAAGTCGGTGTCGAAACGCCCCTCCATGTCGGCGCGGACCTCGTCGTCCAGCGGCCTGCCGGGGCTGCGCAGCACGTCCTGGACGCTCGACCGCTGGACCGGGGCCGCCGCCTCCCGCTCCCGGGCGAGGGCCCGCAGCACCACGGTGTTGCCGGCCGTGCTCCCCAGCGCCGCGACCGTCGCGGGAGCGAGGGGCGGCCGGTGACCGGACAGGGTCTGCGGGGCCGCGGTCTGCTGGGCCGCCGTCTGCGGGGGCGCGGTCTGCTGGGCCGCGGTCTGCTGTCTGTGGTCGGCCGCCCGCGCAGGCGGCTGCGGGGTCTCGGTCTGATCCGCTCGTTTCCCGTGTGCCCGCATGGACGTCTCCTTGGCGTTCGGACCCAGTTGGCGTTCGGACAGAGGCCGACACCAGGCTGGCCCGCGGGGCGCCGCGCCGGAACGCCCACGGGGGCAGAACCGGGGGCAGCGGTACGTCCTTCAGGGGCAGGGCGATACTCCGGCCGCGCCCGCGCGGATCAGCCCGTCCGCTTGATCCACTCGCCGCTGCCCAGCGGATAGTCGTAGCCCGGCCGGCCCACGTCGGCGCTGGTACGGAACGGCGTACCGGCGTTGTCGATGTGCACGGTCCCGTGCCGGGCGCCGCTGGACCAGTCCAGGGAGAGGTCCCAGCGGACGTCGTGCGCCCTGGTGTGGGCGGTGACGTAGAAGACCTCCGGGTCCGACTCGCTGACCTTGTACGGGAAGTCCCGCTGGCCGTTCTTGACGGTGACCGTGGGACTGCCGTCGTCCAGGTCGATGTCGAAGGACTCGGTCTCGACGCCACCGCCGCAGCCGACGCCCATCGAGTAGTCGTTCCAGGCGAGGGGCGCGCCCTTGGCGAGGACGCGTACGTGCAGCGCCTCCAGGACGACGGTGTCCGCGCCGGTGCCCTGGACGGTGAGCGCGACCCGCTGCTCGTCCGAGGCGACCGCGCCGTACGCGGCGGTCCAGCGCGGCGCGTTTTCCTCGCCCGCCGGCGGGCCGACCTGCGCGGGTTCGCTGTCGACGAGGAAGTGCTGGCTGCACGGGCTTTCGTACACGTAGGGACGGGTGCCGACGGTGAGCGGTACGGCGCCTCCGGTGCTGTCGCCGTTGGGCGGGGGCGCGGGGCGCCGGTGGTCGTCCTTCGCCGGGCCGGACCGGCTGGGGGAGGGGGAGACCGGTGCAGGGGTGCTGCTGGGGGTCGGGTGGGTGGAGGGCCTGCGTGGGGAGGCCGTCGCCGTCGGCCGGGCGGTCTCCTCGGTGGGGGCGGCCGCCCGCCGGTCCACCGCAGCGCTCCCGCCGCCGGGCTGCGGCCGCACGGTGAGCAGCACGGCTCCCAGCGCGGCGGCCACGGCGACGGAGGCGATCAGTACGGTACGGCGCTGCCGAAGCCGGAACGGACGCCGCGCAGGCGTCTCCTCGCCGACCGTCTCGCCGGTCGGGGCACTTCCCTCGTCCCCATCCCGGCCACTGTCTTCGATTCCGGCCTGCCCGGTGTCCTCGGTGGCCTCGTCCTCGTCCGGGACTTCGCCCGTTTCCAGCGGGGCCGGTGCCGGGGCCGGTGCCGGCGGCTGGTCCGTTCTGCGGCTGCGGGACGCGTCCGCCAGGATCCAGCGGCGGTGCAGCTCCACCAGCTCCTCCGGTGTGGCCCGGCACAGCCTGGCCAGGCGTTCCACCGGTGCGTACTCGACCGGCACCGCGGCGCCGCTGCAATAGCGGTGCAGCGTCGAGGCGCTCATGTGCAGACGCTTGGCCAGCGTCCCGTAGCTGAGCCCCGAGCGGTCCTTCAGTTCCCGCAGCAGGCGCGCGAACGCCTCCGTCGCCCCCGACACCTCATCCCCCTTGCCTCCGCATCCCGTTCGAGCATTCCAGGAACACTGCTTCGCCCCTGGTCAGAGCGCGATTTCGCGTTCCGGCGTCCCGAACCGCCCGCTGGGCGTGGCAGTTGGGACGGATCACCGCACAAGCTCGGGTCATCCAATCACCACCGCCACCCGAACTCCGAAGGGGCACGGCCAACATGTCCGGATTCCGCACCACCCGCACCCGCCTCGCCGCAGCCGCCGCGACCACCGTTCTCGCCGCCCTCTCCCTGACCGCGTGCAACAACGGATCGGGCACCAAGGACGAGGGGGCCGCGCCGACCGCTTCCACGACCGCGCACCACTCCGGCAGCGCCGGCTCCTCCGCCGCCCCGAGCCACTCCTCGGGCGCCACGCCCACCGCCGGTTCGACACCCTCGGCGCATTCCCGCCCCACCACCAACGCCACGCCCTCCGCGCACTCCTCCGCACCGAAGCCGGCCGGCTCCTCCGGCAAGCCGGTCATCTGCGAGGGTTCCAACACCAGGACGGTCGCGGCCCCGCTGAACCGCCCGGTGAACCACATGCTGCTCACGGTCACCAACACCGGCACCCGGACCTGCTACCTCTACGGCTACCCGGCCGTCCGGTTCGGCGAGGCCCAGGCCGTGCCGCCGGTCATCAAGGAGTCGCACCCGCAGGCGGTGGTCACGCTCAAGCCCGGCGAGTCCGGGTACGCGTCCGTGAACCTCTCCGCCACCGACGGCCAGGCCTCGCACGGCCACACCGTGAACTCCCTGACCGTCTACTTCTACGGCGCCTCCGGCAACGGAAGCGTGGGAGCGGCCGCCCGGCCGTCGCTGCCCGCGAAGGGTGTCTACGTGGACGACTCGCTCAAGGTCACCTACTGGCAGCAGTCGATGGACGACGCCCTCAACTGGTGACGAACGGACGTGCGCCGCAGTTGCAGAGCCGGTACCCCGGGCCAAGCATGGGAGCCATGGCGTCCTCACGGCACAGCCGACCCCGGCACAGGCGGCCGGCATGACCGCCGACGGGCCGCCGCTGCGCTGTCTGGTGACCGGGGCCACCGGCTACCTGGGCGGCCGGCTGGTGCCGGAACTGCTCGCCGCCGGGCACTTTGTGCGCTGCCTGGCCCGCTCGCCCGGCAAACTGCGGGACCATCCCTGGGCCGGGCGGGTGGAAGCCGTACAGGGGGACGTCACGGACGAGGCGTCCGTGCGCGCGGCGATGGACGGCACGGACGTCGCCTACTACCTGGTGCACGCGCTGGGCACCGGGCGGGGTTTCGAGGAGACCGACCGGCGCGCGGCCAGGATCTTCGCCGAGCAGGCGCGCGCGGCCGGAGTCGGGCGGATCGTCTACCTCGGCGGGCTGACCCCCGCCGGGGTACCCGAAGCCGACCTCTCCCCGCACCTGCGGTCCCGCGCCGAAGTGGGCCGCATCCTCCTGGCCTCCGAGGTGCCCACCGCCGTACTGCGGGCAGCCGTGATCATCGGGTCGGGTTCGGCGTCGTTCGAGATGTTGCGGTATCTGACCGAGCGGCTCCCCGTGATGGTGACCCCGCGCTGGGTGCGCACCCGCATCCAGCCGATCGCCGTACGCGACGTGCTCCGGCTGCTCGTGGGGTGCGCCCGGCTGCCCCACGAGGTGAACCGCACCTTCGACATCGGCGGCCCGGACATCGTCACGTACCAGGACATGATGCAGCGGTACGCGGCCGTCGCCGGCCTGCCGAGGCGCGTCATCCTCCCGGTGCCGCTGCTCAGCCCGCGGCTGTCCAGCCTCTGGGTCGGTCTGATCACCCCGGTACCGGGCGCCCTCGCCCGCCCGCTGGTCGAGTCGCTGCGGCACGAGGTGGTCTGCGCCGAGCGGGACATCGCCCGCTATGTGCCGGACCCCCCGGAGGGACCGGTCGCACTGGACCGGGCGATCCGGCTGGCGCTGCGGCGGGTGCAGAACGCCGACGTGGCGACCCGGTGGTCCTCCGCCTCGACCCCGCACGCCCCCAGCGACCCGCTGCCCACCGACCCGGGCTGGGCGGGCGGAAGCCTCTACACGGACGACCGTGAGCGCACGGTCGCGGCGTCACCGCAGGTGCTGTGGCAGGTGGTCGAGGGGATCGGCGGCGAGAACGGCTGGTACTCCGCACCGCTGGCCTGGTCCCTGCGGGGATGGCTGGACAGCCTGGTGGGCGGTGTGGGCCTGCGCAGGGGCCGCCGGGACGCGAACCGGCTGCGGGTCGGCGACAGCCTGGACTTCTGGCGGGTGGAGGAGATCGAGCCGGGCCGGCTGCTCCGGCTGCGGGCGGAGATGCGGCTGCCGGGCCTGGCCTGGCTGGAGATGACCGTCGGCCGTGACCCGCAGGGGCGCACGGTGTACCGGCAGCGGGCGCTGTTCCATCCGCACGGTCTGGCCGGACACGCCTACTGGTGGGGCGTGGCCCCCTTCCACGCGGCGGTCTTCGGCGGCATGCTCCGCAACATCGCCGCCGCGGCCGAGTCGGCCGCCGAGGAACCGGCCGGTACCCGCTGAGGGAGTGCGTCCGGCCGTGCGCGTCCGGCCGTCCTGCTCAGCGGGCGCGGGCGGGTCGGCCCAGGGCCTCACCAGCCGAGCGGGTCCCCGTCGGCGTGGGCGTCCGTGACCGGCGCTACCGGGCGTGCCTCGTGGCAGGTGAAGCCGAGCCGGGTCAGTGCCCGGCGCATCTCGGCCGAGGTGAAGTCCCGGCGGTTCTGCCGGGTGACCACCTCGCCGACCTGCATCACGGGGAAGACCTGGTCGTCGATGGTGACGGACAGACCGGTGACGGGTTCGGGCGTGATGCCGTGCAGGGCGCGTTCGACCTCGGTCTTGGTGAGGTCGAAGGGGAAACGGGCGATGACACAGCGCATGGATGCCTCCACAGGGGGACGGGAAGAAGGGCGCTTTCCGCTTGCCTAGGCGTTGTTCCCCGGCGCGGACCGGCGGGGCCGGGCAGCGGCTCGGCCCGACCTGCCCCGGCCGGTGCCCCGGCCGGTGCCCTGGCCGGCGCTCCGGCCGGTCTCCGCCCGGCCCTGCGTCCGGCTCCGGCGCGGCCGGCCGGCGGGCTTGCCGCGCTCGTGACCCGGGTCGGCCGGTGCGGCGATCACGACGGGCACACCGGAGGGGGTCCGGGCGCCGGTGATGCGGTGCAGCTCGGACTCGCCCGGCCGTATCGTGACGTGCCGCGCCGCGATACCGGCGTCGGCCATGAGGCGTTCCATCGCGCGCCGTTGGTGCGGCAGCACCAGGGTGACGACGGTGCCGGACTCGCCGGCGCGTGCGGTGCGGCCGCCGCGGTGGAGGTAGTCCTTGTGGTCGCCCGGGGGGTCGACGTTCACGACGAGGTCGAGGCCGTCGACATGGATTCCGCGGGCGGCGACGTTCGTGGCCACCAGCACGGTGACGGGGCCGTCCTTGAACTGGGCGAGCGTCCGGTTGCGCTGCGCCTGCGACTTGCCGCCGTGCAGGGCCGAGGCCCGGACCCCGACGGACAGCAGGTGCTTGGTGAGCCGGTCGACCGCGTGCTTGGTGTCCAGGAACATGATCACGCGCCCGTCGCGGGCGGCGATCTCGGTCGCCGCGGTGTTCTTCTCGGTGTCGAGCACGTGCAGCAGGTGGTGTTCCATCGTGGTGACGGCGCCCGCGGACGGGTCGACCGAGTGCACCACGGGGTCGTGCAGGTAGCGGCGGACCAGCTTGTCGATGTTGCGGTCCAGAGTGGCCGAGAACAGCAGCCGCTGTCCGCCGGCGGGGACGAGGTCGAGCAGCGCGGTCACCTGCGGCATGAAGCCCATGTCGGTCATCTGGTCCGCCTCGTCCAGGACGGTGACGGCGACCTCGTCCAGCCGGCAGTCCTGCCGGTCGACGAGATCCCGGAGGCGGCCGGGCGTCGCGACGACGACCTCGGCGCCGGCCCGCAGCGCGCTCGCCTGCCGGCCGATCGACAGGCCGCCCACCACGGTGGTGAGCCGCAGGCGCAGGGCGCGGGCGTAGGGGGTGAGGGCGTCGGTGACCTGCTGGGCCAGTTCCCGGGTGGGGACGAGGACGAGGGCGAGCGGCTGCCGGGGCTGGGCGCGCTGCCCGGCCAGGCGGGCCAGCAGCGGCAGGCCGAAGGCGAGCGTCTTGCCCGAGCCGGTGCGGCCGCGGCCCAGGACGTCCCGGCCGGCCAGGGCGTTCGGCAGGGTGGCCGCCTGGATCGGGAAGGGCACGGTCACGCCCTCGGCGTCGAGGGCGGCCAGCAGCCGGTCGGGCATGTCCAGCTCGGCGAACGTCTCGACCGCGGGCAGCGGTTCGGTGAGGGTGACCGGCAGGGCGAACTCCTGCCGGGGCGCGGCGGAGGGCGCTGTCCGGCCCTTCTTCCCCGTCCGCGCGGACCTTTTTTCGGTGCGGAAGCCACCGGAATTGCCCTCGGTGCGACGGGGCCTGCGGTTCATGGAGGAACCTTCCTCGATGCGGCGTATCGCGGAATTCCTTCCGACGGTGATGACCGTACGAGGATTCGCAAGAATGAGCCGGGGAAAAGAGAACGGGCTGGGGCCCGCGCCCCAAGAGCGCGGGCCCCAGCCACGTGAGGTGCGAGCCGCCGGCTCGCGACGCTGTGTGTCAGCGTCAGGCGGGAAGGATGTTCTCCGCCTGCGGGCCCTTCTGGCCCTGCGTGACGTCGAAGGTGACCTTCTGGCCTTCCTGAAGCTCACGGAAGCCCTGGGTGGCGATGTTCGAGTAGTGGGCGAACACGTCCGGGCCGCCACCCTCCTGCTCGATGAAGCCGAAGCCCTTTTCCGAGTTGAACCACTTCACGGTGCCGGATGCCATTTGAATCTCCCTAGAGGGGCAGTGTCGGACTCCGCACTTTGCGGGGCCGAGTCGCCGCGATGATCACCCCTCCGGAAAGATCCGGAAAGCTCTGCAAAGAAAAAATTCTCTGGCAACCAAAACTGCAACTGCTATCACGCTAACACAGGTCGGCCCGCGGCGCCCATGTGTTTTACGACGCGTCAGCCATTCTCGCGCGGTCGGGCACCGAAATTCTGTAGTGACGGGACTAGGAATCCTCGGCTCACTCTGCCAGGCTCCGGGCACCACCTGGCCCGGGGGGTGCGCAGCGGCGCAGGGCTAGCATGGTCCGATCGCGCGATGACGACGGTCATCGCGTTTTCGTCTGTCCGTCCGAGTCGAACAAACCGGCCAAATGATCGATGTCTAGAGCGATGCGGGTGTTTGCGCGAATAAGCGACAGGGGTGTGTCGGCCGCGTGGCGTCGGCCGCGCGCCGTGCTGTGGTCCGTGGCGGCCACGGCGGCTCTCGCACTCCTCGTCGCACTGGAGATCGTCGCACGCCGCTACGGGCAGCCCGGACCGATCACCACCCAGGTGAAGGGGCTGATATGCGCCCCGAAGCCGGGTCCGCTGTACGGCGGTCTCGCGCTGACGATGGTGGTGCTCACCTGGCGGGAGCGGTTCATCGCGGCCGGTGCCGCCCTCGGCATCGACGCCGTCCTCGCACTGGTGCGGTGGGCGGCCGGCGCCGGGGGGCCCGCCGGGGCGCCCTTCGGCACCGGCGCGGTGTGGGTGATGGCGGGCTGCGCGTTCGTCGCCGTCACGCGCCGCACCGGCCGGGACCGCACCCTGCTGCTGAAGGGCGTCGGGCTGGGCCTGCTGCTGGTGGCCGGGCGCAAGATCGGCGACACCTGGCTGCTCATCACCTCCAAGGCCCGTCCGTCGGTGCTCGACCAGTACGTCGCGACCGCCGACCACGCGCTGGGCGACCCGTCCTGGCTGATGGGCCGGGTGGTCAGGGCAACCGGTTCGGCCGGCTCGCACCTCCTCCACCTGGTCTACGGACAGCTCGCGGTGGCCGCGATCGTCGTCGCGCTGTACCAGCTGCGCAACGTGGCGGCCGAGCGCCGCTTCCCGGTCCATCACCTGGTGCGCACCTTCCTGCTGATCGGGCTGCTCGGGCCGGTCGTCTACATGGTCTTCCCGATGGTCGGCCCGGTCTTCGCCTACGGCCCGGGCGCCTCCGGCACCGGCGGCCTGCACTGGGCGGTGGCCGACCTCTGGCCGGACACGCCCCCGCCGCTCACCCCTCCGCACCCGATGCCGTACGACGGGATCACCCCCCGCAACTGCATGCCCAGCCTGCACACGGCATGGGCCACCGCGATCTTCATCCACACCCGCAGGGGCCCCCGGGCGCTGCGGGGCGCGGGCACGTTCTGGCTGGTCGCCACGCTCACCGCGACGCTGGGCTTCGGCTACCACTACGGCGCCGACCTCGTCGCCGGCGTGGTGTTCGCGCTCACCGTCGAGGCAGGCGTGCGCTCGTACGACCGCGGCTGGGACCGCGCGGGTCTCCAGCTGGTCGCCTACGGTACGACGGTCTTCGCCGTGCTCCTGGTGTCGTACCGCTGGCTGCCGATGCAGATGGCCGCCCATCCGTGGGTGTCCGGACCGCTGCTGCTGCTCGCGATGACCTCGGTGGTGCACGGCTATGTACGGACCACCACGTCCTGGGAGCCCGAGCGGCAGCCGGGACCGCACCTCGAACCCGGCGAGTTCACGGCCCCGGTGCCCCAGCCGGCGAAGGCGGAGGGATAGCGGGCCCCCGCTACCGCTCCCGCGGCTCCGGATAGCCGTACGCCGTGGTCCAGTTGGCGAGGACACGCTGCCGTACGGCGGCCGGCCAGCCGTTGGTGAAACTGCCCTTGACCGGGCGCCGCTCCTTGGGGAAGCGGTCGGCGAGCAGGCAGTTGTGGACGACCTTGCCGGCCCGGTAGCTGTGCTGCTCGGCCTCGGAGAGATAGACGGAGAGCGCGGCCGTGGGCTTGGCCGGGAAGTGGACCTCGCCGCGCTCGGGATGGGTGCGGGTGGCGAAGGCCCAGACGAGTTCGCTGACGTCGGTGATGTCGATGTCGTCCTCGACCAGCAGCACCTTGGGCACACCGAAGCCCGCCTTGCCCGCGAAGACGATGTCGCCGACCTTCCGGGCGAGTTCCCCGGAATGGATGCCCAGGGTCTCGTACCAGTCCCGCTCCACCGAGACCACCAGCCAGTGCAGCGCGGACTCGTAGGAGAACCAGGCGGAGGCCGCCGGCAGCCCCGCCGCGCGGAGCTGGTAGAGGATCTCCGCGGCGTGCATGGTCCCGGTGCCGGTGTGGTCCTCCTCGACCGGCGGGCCCGCCGCGACCACCGGCAGGATCGCCCCGTCCCGGTGGGTGATCGCGCTGACGTGGAACACCGGCTTGGGCGAGGCCTCGTCGCTGTTGTAGCCGGGATACTCGTTCATCGGCCCCTCCTGCACCGTCTCGTCGAAGGCGATGTGCCCCTCGATGACGATCTCGGCGCTGGCGGGCACCTGGAGGTCCACGGTCTCGGCGGGCACCACCTCGATGCCCTCGCCGAACAGCGCGCCCACGAAGTGGCTCTCGTCCACGCCCTCGGGCAGCGGCATCGCCCCCGCGTACGGCAGCGCCGGCTCCACCCCGAGGGCGAGCGCGATCGGCATCGGTTCGCCGCGGGCCGCCCACTGGGCGCGGATGATGCCGAGGTGCTGGGGTGCGGGGATCAGGCAGGCCAGCCGGTCCCGGCCGGCGATCATCATGCGGTTGACCGACCAGTTCGTCCACGAGCCGTCGGGTGTGCGGGCGATGTTCATGCCGTACGTCTGGATGTACCGCCCGCCGTCGTTGCCGTGGATCAGCGGGGTCGGGAAGGCGAACAGGTCGACGTCGTCGCCGCGCAGGATGTTCTGCTTGCAGGGGGCGCCGGCGGCGGGCACCTCGACCGGGGGGACGCCGGGGCGGCCGCGTGCGGCGACCACGGCCTCCATGACCGCCCGTCCCGACGACTCGGCCGGCAGCCCCAGGGCCAGCGCGATCCGGGCCAGCGGATGCTCGGGGCCGGACAGGCCCCCGGGTGCGCCGAACACCCGGAAGCCGGTGCCGGTGTAGCCGGTGATGTGGGTGAACAGCGGCGCGGGCGCCCTCAGGTCGTACGAGCGGCGGATGACCGCACCGATCTCCAGGTTCCAGTCGACCTCGGTGTCGATCTCGTTGACCTCGCCGATCGCGGCCAGCTCCGCGATGAACTCACGCAGACTGCGCAGATGTGTCACGGGGATTCCTCGTCGAGTCGGCGCCGGGCGGACTGCCGTCCCAGCGCGGGAGCCCGGGCACCTCGATGCCGAGCAGGTCAAGGGCGCGGCCGGCGGTGTGGTCGACGATGTCCTCGACCGTGCCGGGGCGCAGGTAGAAGGCGGGCACCGGGGGCATCACGATCCCGCCCGCCTCGGTGACCGCGGTCATCGCCCGCAGATGCGCCAGGGTCAGCGGGGTCTCACGGACCAGGAGAACCAGTCGCCGGCGTTCCTTCAGGGTCACGTCCGCGGCCCGGGTGAGCAGGTTGTCGCCGCCCGCGTACGCGATCGTGGACAGCGTCCGCACCGAACAGGGCGCGACGATCATGCCGTCGGTCCGGAACGACCCCGAGGCGATCGCCGCCCCGATGTCGGCCGGCCGATGGCTGACGTCCGCCAGCGCGGCCAGCTCGCGCGCGTCCAGGTCGGTCTCGTACGCCCTGGTCTGCTGGCCCGCGGGCGTCACCACCAGGTGCGTCTCGACCCCGGCCGTGCGAGCCAGCTCCAGGACCCGGATCCCGTAGGCGATGCCGGTGGCGCCGCTGATGCCCACCACCAGCCGCCGTGGCCGTCCGTTCAGTGGTGTGCCTCTCCGCGCAGGGCGGCGGCGTGCTCGGCCGCGAAGTCGGCGAAGGACCGCGCGGGCCGGCCCGTCAGCTTCTCCACGTCGTCGGTGACGGCGCCGGCCGCCCCGGACGCGTAGAGGCCGTACAGCTCGACCAGCCCCTCCGCCCGCCAGGGGTCCCAGCCCGCGGCGAGCATCCCGGCGAGCGCCTCCTCGGGCGGTACGGCGTCGTACCCCACCGGGTGCCCGACCGCCCCGCCGAGCAGGCCGGCGATCTCCGTGTGCGACAGGGCCGCCGGACCGGTCAGCGTGTAGACCGCGCCGTCGTGCCCGTCCCCGGTCAGCACCTCCACGGCCGAGGCCGCGACATCCCGCGTGTCGACGTACGACACCGCGCCCGCGCCGCCCGGCAGGGCCAGCCGCCCGCCGCGCACCGCCTCCGCCATGCCCAGGAAGTTCTGGAAGAACCCGTTCGGAGCCAGCACCGTCCACGGCAGTCCGCTGCCGGCCAGGTGGTCGAGTCCGCTGCTGTGCGCGGCCAGGAACCGTACGCCGTCCGGCCGTTGCCCGATCCCGGCGGCCGCGTGCAGCACGACGCGCGGACGGCGGCCGGTACGGACGGCGGCGTCCACGACGTTCCGCTCGTGCTCCGCCATGTCCGGGTGGACCGCCACGAGCAGGTACACCGCATCGGCACCGGCCAGGGCCGCGTCCAGCGACGCCGGGTCGGTGAAGTCGGCGACCGCCGGGACGACCTCCGGGCCCCAGTCGGCCGGAACCGCCGAGCCCGCGCGCACCAGCGGCCGTACCGCCACGCCCCGGTCCTTCAGACCGGTGACGACCCGCGCCCCGACGGTGCCCGTCGCTCCGCTGACGACGATCACATGTACCCCCTGTGCTGTGTCCGCTCTGATCCCTGCTGCCACGGCGTCGGCCGCCAACCCGACGATTCCAGCGGGGAGTTGGCCGATCAAGGTCGAAGTGATGCACAATCCATGAGCCAGGCTCATCGATGCGGGGGGCGCAGTGGACCTGACGGAGATCGAGACCTTTCTGGTGCTGTCGGAGGAGCTGCACTTCGGGCGCACCGCGGACCGCATGAGGCTGTCCCAGTCCCGGGTCAGCCAGCTGATCCGCTCCCTGGAACGCCGTATCGGGGCACCGCTGTTCACCCGCACCAGCCGCCGGGTCGCGCTGACCCCGCTGGGCGAGCACACCCGGCGCAGCCTCGGCGCCGCCCACGCGGGCCTCAGGAAGAGCTTCGACGAGGCGTGCGCCATCGCGCAGGGCGTGGTCGGTTCCCTGTGCGTCGGCTTCCTCGGCTGCCTCAACGGCCCGCCGCTGACCGAGCTGGTCATCGCCTTCGGCCGGCTCCACCCGGCCTGCGACATCACGGTGGCCGAGGTGCCCTGGGCCGACCCCTACGGGCCGCTGCGCTCCGGTGCGGTCGACGTCCTGTTCACGCTGCTGCCGGTCGACGAGCCGGACATGCGGGTGGGCGCCGTCCTGGTCTCGCACGGCCGGCTGCTGGCCGTCGGCGCGGACCATCCGCTGGCGGCACGGCGGACGGTCGACATCGAGGACCTCCCGGACTGGGTCCTGCTGGACGGCCCCGCCGAACTCCCGGAGGCCCTCCGGCACGGCTTCTGCCCGCCGTTCACCCCGCTGGGCAGGCCGCTCCGCCGCGGGCCGGGCGGGCGGACCTACCAAGAAGCGCTGCACCGGGTGGCCGCCGGCGAGCTGGTCTGGACGACCCACGAAGGCCTGTTCCGCTCCTACGCCCACCCCGGCGTCGTGCACCGCCCGCTCACCGGCCTGCCCCCGGCCAACGGCGCCCTGGTGTGGCGCGCGGACACCGAGAACGCCAAGATCCGCGCCTTCACCTCGCTGGCGCTCGGCAACTAGGCCGTCCATGCAACCTTTCCCTCGCGCACGGGGTGAGTAGGTCGGGAGGAGGTCTCTCCCGATGCCGAACGACCCTTGCCGAGAAGGAGCATGATGTTCCCGCGCCGAATCCTTTCGACCGCCGTGCTGACGGCGGCGATCGCCCTGGTCCCCGTCACCGCGGACGCCGTGGCCACCCCGCACGCCCAGCCGGCGCTCCGGGCCGCGGGCGCCGTGCACCACCGGGTCACCGGGGCGCACCGGATCCCCGTGCACCACCGGGTCAGGGTGGTGCCCGCCGGGCAGCGCGTGGACCTCGGCCACGGCGGCTGGATGACCCTCACCGACACCGAGCGCTGCGTCGGCGACGCCGACGGCTTCAGCTGCAAGAGCGTGGTGGACGGCAACCAGCCCCCCGGCACCGTCGGCCTCCAGAGCTTCGGCGACAGCACCCGCACCCTGTACTCGCCGCTGTACATAGGCCCCGGCAAGGCGGCCCGCATGACGGTCGCGGTGGACGGCGTGACGTACCGGGCGCGGGTGGTCACGCTGGCGGGCGACCCCGGGTACGCCACCGGGTACGCCTGGGTCGCCAACGACGGCGCCCCGGCCGGCAAGTCGGACAGCCGGCCGGAGGTCACCGTGTACGACGCCGCCGGCACGGTCCTTGCCAAGCTCTGACGTTCTGTCGTACACGGCGCCGGCCGGGGAGCGCGTGACTCCCCGGCCGGACCTTGGGGGGTGGGGTGCGGGTCGAGGGGGGCCGCTCGGACTTCGAGTCCTACGCGGCGGCACGCTGGTCCGGGCTGTTCCGGACGGCCTTTCTGCTGACGGGGGACCATCACGAGGCGGAGGACCTGGTCCAGGCCACCCTGGCCAAGGTCTATCTGGGCTGGCACCGGATCCGGCATCTGGACGTGCCCGACGCCTACGTCCACCGTGCGCTGGTCAACAACAACCTGAGCCGTCACCGCAAGCGCCGGGTCGTCCAACTGCTCACCCCCGTCCTCCCGGAACGCTCCCGTGAGGGCGGCCAGTCCCATGTCGAGGAACGGTCCCTGCTGATGGCAGCACTTGCCACCCTGCCGCCGCGGCAGCGGGCCGCGGTCGTGCTGCGGTACTGGGAGGACTACAGCGAGCACCAGGCCGCGGAGATCCTCGGCTGCTCGCCGGGGAACGTGAAGAGCCAGGCCAGCCGGGGACTGCGCAAACTGCGCGAGCATCCGGCGCTCGCCGGGTACGTCGCGGAGCGGGCCGTACGAGGAGGTGGACCCCGATGAACGGGCAACCGGGCACCGGGCCCGCCGACGGCATGGAGGACGTCGTACGACGCGTACTGGGCGAGGCTGGGCGGGCGACGGAGGTGCCGCCCTGGTCGGCGGCGGCCGTACGGAAGCGGGTGCACCGCATGCGCCGCAGGAGGCGCGCGGTGATCGCCGTACCGCTGGCGGCGGTGGTGGCCGCCACGGGCGCGCTGCTGCTGCCGGGCCGCCAGACCTCCGGCACCGAGGCGCCACCCCGGGTCCCGGCCCGGCCGAGGCCGCCGGCGTCACCGTCACCGTCCCTGTCATCCCGGCCTTCCCCCGCCGGCCCCTTGGTGGTCGCCCCCGGCGCACGCGTCGCCCTCGGACACGGGGTGTGGGTGACCCTGGCCCCGGACCAGTACTGCCTGGACCACGGCCCCGGCTCCGAGCGCGAGTGCCACTCCGTCACCGGCCGGCACCAGCGCCGGGGCTCGCTGTCCCTGGACGTCTCGGACGACCGCTCGTACCAGTTCCTCATGCCCGTCTACGTGGGGCCGGGCAAGCCCACCCGCATCGTCGTCCGCCGGGGCGGAAGCCCGGCCGCGGACGAGGCACGGGTGGTGACCCTGCCGGGAACCCCGGGCTTCGTCATCGCCTACGCCTGGCGCCGCCCGCCGCCGAGGCAGGACGACGGGCCGACGACGATGACGGCGTACGACGCGCGCGGCCACGTGGTGGCGACCTTCGAGGACCCCTTCTAGCACCCGGGCGTCATCGGCGTCGCCGACGTCATCGGCGTCGTCGGCGTCATCCGTTGGTCAGCCGCTCAATGGCCTTGAGGACCCGCCCCGCCCCGTCCTCGGTCGCCATGTGGCGCGCGGCTTCGGCGGCGGCTCGGGTGTACGCCTGCTGCTTCACGACGCGGTCGAGCGCGTCCGCGAGCCGTTCGGCGGTGAGGGACCGGAAGGGGATCGGGTCGGTGGCGGCGCCGAGGGCGGCGAGCCGGCCCGCCCAGAACGGCTGGTCGGCGGTGACCGGCACGGTGACCGCGGGCACTCCGGCCCGCAACGCGGCGGCCGAGGTGCCGGCCCCGGCGTGGTGGACCACCGCGGCCAGCCGGGGGAACAGCAGGGCGTGCGGCACGTCCCCGATGGTCAGGACGTCGTCGTCGGCGTCGGCGTCGGCCGCGAGCCCGGCACTGCCGGCCTGGAGGATGCCGCGCAGTCCGGCGCGACGCAGGGCCTGTACGGCGATCTCGCTGAGCCGTGCGCCGTCCCCGGGCGCCATGCTCCCGAAGCCGACGAGGACGGGCCGGGGCCCGGCGGACAGGAAGGCCTCCACCACCGCGGGCAGCCGTTCCGCCGCATCGTGGTGGGGCCACCAGGTGCCCACGACCTCCAGGCCGGGACGCCAGTCGGAGGGGCGTGGCACCAGTGCCGTGCTGAAGCCGTGCAGCACGGGCCAGTTCGCCTGTTCCTGTCGCCGGCGGACCTCGGAAGGGGAGGCCGGGGGCAGCTGGAGGCGGTGGCGCAGCTTCGCGGCCGCCTCCTCGTAGAGGCGGTCGGCCAGGCGGAGGGCGAAGCGCCCGGCGGCGCGGTTGCCGCGGCGGCCCAGGGAGCGCAGACCCGTGACGACGGGCGGGAAATCGCCGGTCGGTGCGGTGGGCTGGAGGTACACACCGAGGCTCGGGGTGCCCGTGGCCTCGGTGAGATGCCAGCCGAGCGGGGCGGTGGTGGGCGACAGCAGCAGCAGTTCCGTGCCGTCGTCCACCGCGTCGGCGAACCCCTGCCCCAGTTCCGTGACGAACGCGGCCGCGGCCCGCATGAGCCCCCGCCCGCCCGTGACACCGCCGTGCACCCGAGGGTCGGCGGGAAGGCTGCGGAAGTCCAGCCCGGCCCCGCGCACGAGGGGGGCGAAGGTGTCCGTGGTGGCCAGGGCGACGTCGTGTCCGGCGCGGCGCAGTTCCGCGCCCAGACCGGTGTAGGGCGCGACGTCGCCGCGGGATCCGGCCGCGGCGATCAGGATTCTCAACGGTCCTCCCCGGATGCGGTACGGCCGTCCCCGTGACGGGCCGCGTTGGCGTGGATCGCCCTGCACGTATAGGCGGCCAGCCCCGGGCGCTGCTGTGACGGCGGGACGACCAGGGCGAAGGCGCGCGGGTCGGCGACGAAGTCGTCCGCGATGCGCCGGTGCATGTCGGGCGGGCAGCGGGTGAACCAGCGCGAGATGTGCAGGCGGTGCTCCTCGGCGAGGTCCATGGCCCGCTCGCCGTCGCTGGGCTCCCCCTCGTCGAAGGCCGCGAGCAGCTCCGCGCGCCAGGCGGATGCCTCGCCCATGAGCTGCCGCCAGTCCTCCTTGGTGTGGGCGGCCGCGCGCGTCATCGACTCGCGCCGGCCCTCCGAGTCCGCCCACTTCAGCTCGGCCTCGGTGGCGTAGCTCAGGTCGAAGGTGATCTCGCCGAAGACCTCGAAGCGTTCCTGCGGAGTCAGGGACACCCCGGTCCGCTGCACCTCGATGGCTCGTTCCGCCACCTCGGCCAGCCGTTGCAGCCTGGCGATCTCCGCACTCAGCTGCCGCTGCCTGGCCCGCAGCTGGTCCACGGCGTTCGTCTCCGGATCGTGGAGGATCGCGGCGATGTCCTCGAGGGAGAAGCCGAGTTCGCGGTAGAAGAGGATCTGCTGGAGCCGGGCCAGGTCGGCGTCGCTGTAGAGCCGGTAGCCGGCGTGGCTGCGCTCACTGGGCGAGAGCAGTCCCGCCTTGTCGTAGTGGTGCAGCGTACGCACCGTCACCCCGGCGAACGCCGACACCTGCCCCACGGAGTAGCTCATCCATCAGCCCTTTCGTCGGCCTACAGCCTCAGGCCTGACGTAAGGGGAGGGTCAACCGCGCTCGCGTGTTCAGGCGGAGGCGGAGGTGGAGCTGGAACTTGAGCCGGAGCCGGATCCGGAACCGGCCGTCGATCGGCCGGCCGCGCGGCGGTACTCGGCGTTGATGCGCTGCGCTTCCTCGAGCTGGTCCTCGAGGATGACGATGCGGCACGCGGCCTCGATCGGGGTGCCCTGGTCGACGAGCTCGCGGGCGCGCGCGGCGATCCGGAGTTGGTAGCGGGAGTACCGGCGGTGCCCTCCCGCCGAGCGGAGCGGAGTGATCAGACGAGCCTCCCCGATGGCCCGGAGGAAGGCCGGGGTGGTCCCGAGCATCTCGGCCGCCCGGCCCATCGTGTACGCGGGATAGTCGTCGTCGTCCAGGCGATCATTCAGGGGGTTGTCCGATGTCATGTCACCTCGCTGTGTAACGCGTCGAGGGGCCCTGGTGCCGTACGGCACCAGGGCCCCGAAGGAAATTGAACACCATCTGTCGGCCCTACTGCGGTGCCGACCTCCTATGCCCGCCTCCCGGCCCGGCAGGGCGGAGCGGGGGATCGCAGCTGCGTGACCGGGGACCACCATCCAATCCGGGGTCTTGCGGTACCCGGCCGAGTGCTACCCGGACCGGGCGATCCTGATGGCGTCTGCTCCTCCATTCGGCTCTCGTTCGACCTTCTCTACGAGAAGAACCATACCCACGACGACACCGAAAAGCTACCCCGGCGAGAGTAGATTTCACTCTCCTGGAGGAGAAGGAAACCTGCCGTGATCGACCCTCACGGGGCGTGAACACCGGTGGACCGCATAAGCTCTGCTGCCATGTCGAACCCTGATGAGCTGCTCGTCGCCATCTCCGCCGCGGTGGAGTCCGAGCGAAGCAATCAGATGGCGCTCACCGTGATCGTCGGCGGTGCCGTCATCACCGGCCGGCTGGCTCCGGAAGCCGTGTGGCGGGAGCGGGTGGCGGAGGTCCTGAAGGACTCGGACCGTCTCGGCCCGTTCGCGGACGTCTTCGCCCGCGCCCCGCGAGGCAACCGGCCCGGCCACGAGGCGCCCACCCATCTGCACTTCCACCTCGCCCGGATCCTCCAGGGCAGCCTCGGAATCCCGGAGACGGGGGGCATGTACCGCGTTGCCATCAAGGACGTCAGCGCGTGGACCGTCGGAGATCTCGTCCACTTCGACCAGTGAGACGCAGGCCGGCCCGGGGCCGGATCAGTGGTCCGGCGGGTTGACGGCAGCGGTGGTGACGCCCTCGTGTAGCCGGGGTCGTCGGTGGGCAGGAGCGTGCGGCGCGCATCAGCCGTCACTTCGAGCGTGTGCGTGAGTGGGGTGCCGTCGAGGACGCCGAGCGCCTGCCCCCACCCAGGCCTGGCTGTGCTCCACGACGACACCGGGCCATCGCCCGGCACGCAACCGATCTGCTACCTGGAGAAGGCCGCCCAGTGGCAGATCGAACGGGACAGCCTGCATGAGCTGATCGCGGACTTCGCCAAGGTGCACGGACCGGCCGATCCCGAGGCCGTGGCGGCCAAGCGTGCCCGGCTGGCCGGTGGCGCTTCACATGCCGGGGCAGCCGCGTGAGCGGTGCCCTGGTCCTGGACGGCGAGGGTCTGGCGACTGACACGCCACCCGCGATCGCACCGCTGTGACACCGCAGAAGCAAGGCAACAAAGAACCCCCAGGTCATTGCCCCGGGTTCGGCGTGGAGCGGGTGACGAGAATCGAACTCGCGTGGTCGCACGGTCGGATCACACCTTGGTTGACCGCAGCATTCCCCTCCTGCGGGCACGCTGTAGGCAGAGATCGGCGCTGAGCCTCCCCCGGGTCGGGTGTGGCGAAGGCCACAGGAACTCGTGCGCGTGCGGAGTGAGTAACGAGTGTGAGGCATACAGAACCAGGAGAGTCGTTGCGTGCGCGCATACGGGCAGGGGACCGTGCGGCGTTCGCCGGCCTGTACGACGAGTACGCGCGGGCGGTCTACAACCATGCCCTGAGACTGACAGGCAACTGGTCAGAGGCCGAGGAAGCCATGTCCGAGACCTTCCTCGCTGCTTGGCGCACCCGGGAGACAGTGGAGCCCGAGGGCGGTTCGCTCAAACCCTGGCTGCTCGGCATCGCCACGCACAAGGCGCACAACGCCAACCGCGGTCTGCGCCGTCGGCTTTCCTTCCTGGCCCGTCAGCCGGCCCCACCTCCGGTCGAGGACTTCGCGGACGAGACGGCAGGCCGGATCGACGACGCGCGCCGCCTCGCGGCGGTCCACGAAGCACTTCGCCGACTTCGGCGCCAGGACAGGGAGGTGTTCGCCCTGTGCGTAACGGCCGGGCTGGACTATCGGCAGGCCGCCGAGGCCCTCGGCATCCCGGTCGGCACCGTGCGTTCGCGGCTGTCGCGAGCCCGGGCGCGACTGGCCCGACTCAGCTCCGGTCAACCCGGCCGCGGAAAGGCGGAACCGCGGAGCCCTCGCGGAGAGATGGAGAGTGAGGCCGCGTTCGCGGCCCTGTTTCTGCAGGAGGAAACCCCATGAACGCCGACGACCTGCACCACGCCGGCTCCCCCCGGAGTGAGGCCGAGGAGCTGCTGGCGGCTCCCACCGAATGGGACCTCTCGCCGAGCAGTCATCTCCATTACAAGGAAGTTCTGATGCAGCAGATCGACCGCGACCTCACTTCCTCCGCGCAGGCGTGCCCGGCACCGCGCAGCCGCCGACTGCGGCGTCCGGCACTGGTGTTGCCCATCGCTTCGATGGCGCTGGCCGGGGCGCTCGTCATCACGTTCTCCGGTGGTGGTCACGACTCCTCTCCGGCGGCCGGAGCCAACACCGGGGCCGCCAAGGTGAACAGTGCGTCCGTCACCCTCGACCGGATCGCTGCCGCGGCCATGGAAACCGATGCGACACCGGTGAAGGACGACCAGTTCGTCTACGTGAAGACGCTGGTCCGCGAGAACACGGGCACCTTCAACGGCCCTGTGCGGCTCGGCGCCCTGCACACGCGGGAGTCCTGGACGTCGCAGAGCCCCCGCCCCCTCACCAGGACGGGCTGGCTCCGAGAGACCGGGAAGGACGCCGTGATGCCGGGCGAGGAGATCCCCGTCGAATCCACCGTTCCCGTGCCGGCGGGCATCGATCGCCCCACGCACAAGTGGCTGGCCTCGCTGCCCACCGACCCCGACGCCCTGCTCAAGCTGCTCTACGCCCAGACGTCGGCGAAGAAGGGTACGTCGAAGGACCAGGCCGTCTTCGGGACGATCGGCAGCCTGCTCAGCTCGACGATCATGCCGCCCGCGAATGCCTCCGCCCTCTACAAGGCGGTCGAGCGGATACCCGGCGTGACCGTGATCCCCGACGCCGTCGACGCCGCCGGCCGTCACGGCATCGGCGTCACGCGCGAGGACGCCTCCGCGACACGCGACGAGTGGATCTTCGACAAGGCCACACTCGCCTACCTCGGCTCGCGCTCGTACATCACGCATGACAAGGCCAAGGGCATCAGGACCGACACGCTGTACGGCACCGACGCTGTCATGAAGCGTGCAGTCGTGGACCAGCACGGCAAGACACCCGGACCCGCACCGGTCAAGACCGACAGCTGAGGAGACCAGGGCGGGGGTGGCCGGAGAGGCGTCCAGGCACCCCTGGAGTGACCGTGCAGCCTCGACTTAGGGCACGCGGAGGGCACGGTGGTGGATTCAGATCGCACCCGTGGCCACTCCCCGCTGTTTCCCGTGGTGCCCCGCACGATCTGGCACGCGAATGGCACGACCCGTTCGCTCCGGAGAACCCCTGAGCGGAAGCTCAGTCTTGGAGGTTTGAGTCCTCAGCCGACGACGTCGGCCACGACGGCGGGTGGGCCGACCGACCGGGCGCGCGTGTGCCTCGCTGCACCTGTACCGGTCTCGGCCACGCTGTTGGCGGGCGGCTGGGGTTGCGGTGGTTGCTGTACTCCCCTGCTGTACAGCAACCGTGGCTGTGGCCGCGGGCTCCGGCCGGCCTCTGAGCGTTCGGGTCGGCCGGGCCGCCGGCGCCTTCTTCGCGGTGGCGATGTGTCGGCCGGGCGTAGCGAACTGGTCAGGCCGTGGGGGCGTCGTCCTCGGCCGGTTCGTCTTGAGTCGTCAGGCCGGCCACCCACAAGGGCATCAGCCAGTGCACCGCGAGGACAGCGATGAGTGCTGGCGCGGCGTACGTCGTCGGGGCATGACCGATGGTCGCGCCCGTGATCAACAGGCCGACGGCGGTTGCGGCGAGGAGCAGGGTCATCATGCGGTGGGCGCGGGCCTGCACCCGAGCGCGTTCGGCCAATTGCCGTTCGTCCAGTGCTCGTCCGCGCAGTTCGAGCAGGCCACGGGTTGCCGCGTTGATCGCCCCGGTCGCGACCATCCACGGCAGTAGCAGCACCAGCATGACGATGACGGCCCAGATCGGTTTGCTCTCCGTGAGCAAGCTGTAGGCCATGAGAGCGCCGATGGCTGCGGTCAGCACCAGGTGCGCGGCGACGACCGAGCGGCGCCGGGCGGCCGTGGCGTACAGGGGCCGGCCTCGGCGATCGTTCATCAGCCGCAGCATGCTGCGGTCGTAGCGCGTGAGCGGCGTCGTGGTCATGACGTTTTCCTCCCGTAGATCTCATCCGTGAGCGGCCGGAACGGTTCGAGTGAGAACAGTGCCTCCACCGGCAGCTCGAAGAACCTCGCGATCTTCAGTGCCAGGTCGAGGCTCGGGTTGTACTGCCCCCGCTCGATGTAGCCGATGGTCTGGTAGTGCGCCCCCACCGCTTCGGCCAGGCTCTGCCGCGACACCTTCCGCTCGGCGCGAACCACGGCCAGTCTGTTGTGCACCTGCTCGCTCATGTATAAGAACTACTACAACTTGAGAGGGGGTTGCAACACTCGCATGCCTGATTCGGCTTTTACGAACCCCACCGGCCCAAGGCAGGCGGCGGCGCCGCTGGCGGGGGGGGCACTCTGTGGTGCACCTTGTGGTGCGGGACTGGCACGCCTGTGGCATGAGCCCACCTATCGCGCCGCACAACAAACAAGGCCCAGGTCTCTGACCTGGGCCTTCATCACAGAGCGGGTGACGAGAATCGAACTCGCGCTCTCAGCTTGGGAAGCTGATGTTCTACCATTAAACTACACCCGCGTAAGTACGGAACCGGGCCCCGGAGGGGTCGGTGTCCGACGCTCGCTCACTGTACCTCATCGCAGGCCCCCGGTGCTCAACCCCCGGGGGCCTGAGTGTGTTTCAGCGGGGGGATCCGGCTGCGGGGGACCGGAGTTGGGGCGTACGGTGGGGGGCTGGTGGTGGGTCCGCGTGGGGTCGGAGTGCCGCCTGGAGAGTCCTCTCTTTGATCCCGTAATGTGGCTTTTGTCGTCGGGTCGGAACGCCCGACGAGGCTCTTGGGGAAGGGACTTAAGGGACTTGATGGAACGCACCGTCGTCCGCTGTGCGGATGGGCACGTCTTCAGCACCGCTTCGTTCCCGATGCAGCAGGCCGAGCGGCTCGGCCCCGGCCGGCTCATGAGGTGTCCCCGGTGCGCCCGGCTCCGCAGTGCGGTGCCGGTCGTCCTGGTGAAGAGGTAGCTGAAGAGGTAGCCGGAGAGACAGCTGCGGCTGCACGGAAGGTCACGTGCCGGGCGCGCGGAGTCGTCACGATTGTCACGGCTCCGCGCGCCTTGCGTATCCTCGCTACGTGCTTCTCTCAGACAAGGACATCCGGGCCGAGATCGACGCCGGGCGGGTACGGATCGATCCCTACGACGAATCCATGGTGCAGCCGTCGAGCATCGACGTACGGCTGGACCGCTACTTCCGGGTGTTCGAGAACCACCGGTACCCGCACATCGACCCCTCGGTCGAGCAGCCCGACCTCACGCGGCTGGTGGAGCCGGAGGGCGACGAGCCGTTCATCCTGCATCCCGGGGAGTTCGTGCTCGCGTCGACGTACGAGGTCATCAGCCTGCCGGACGATCTCGCATCACGGCTGGAGGGCAAGAGCTCGCTCGGGCGGCTCGGGCTGGTCACCCACTCCACCGCCGGGTTCATCGACCCCGGCTTCAGCGGCCATGTCACCCTGGAGCTGTCCAACCTCGCCACCCTGCCGATCAAGCTGTGGCCCGGTATGAAGATCGGGCAGCTGTGCATGTTCCGGCTCAGCTCGCCGGCCGAGTTCCCGTACGGCAGCGAGCGGTACGGCTCCCGGTACCAGGGCCAGCGCGGACCGACCGCCTCGCGGTCCTACGTCAATTTCCATCGGACCCAGGTGTGAGGGCCACAGCGACATGAGTGAAGTGCGCGAGAATCTGACGTACGAGGGGTTCGGCGCCGCCGTCCGCGAGCTGGCGCAGACCATCGCCGACGACGGGTACGAGCCGGACATCGTGCTCAGCATCGCCCGGGGTGGCGTGTTCGTCGCGGGCGGGCTCGCCTACGCCCTGGACTGCAAGAACATCCACCTGGTGAACGTCGAGTTCTACACAGGCGTGGGGACGACCCTGGAGATGCCGGTCATGCTGGCTCCGGTCCCCAACGTCATCGACTTCTCCGACAAGAAGGTGCTGATCACCGACGACGTCGCCGACACCGGCAAGACGCTGAAGCTGGTGCGCGACTTCTGCCTCGACACCGTCGCCGAGGTGCGCTCCGCGGTGATCTATGAGAAGTCCCACTCCCTGGTGAAGTGCGAGTACGTCTGGAAGCGCACCGACGAGTGGATCAACTTCCCGTGGAGCGTCGAGCCGCCCGTGGTGAAGCGGGCCGGGCAGGTTCTCGACGCCTGAGTGTTCCGGACGTGTGTGAGGGCCCCCGGTGGTGTCGCCGGGGGCCCTCACACATGCCACCTGGACTAGAAGGTGCCCAGCTTCACGATCGACAGCAGCGCGATCAGCTGGATCGCCGACGCGCCCAGCGCCTTCGGCCAGGGCAGGTCGTGGGAGCGGGAGACCATCATGGTCAGCAGGGCGCCCGCGCCGATCCAGGTGGCCCAGCCGAGCACCTGGACGAAGCCGGCGTCGCCGCCGAAGAACATGGCCACGATCAGGCGGGGCGCGTCCGTGAGGGACGCGATCAGCATGGAGAGGCCCACCGTGGGCTGCCAGGCGCCGTCACCGCCGAGCTGGCGGGCCAGCGTGTGGGTGACCACGCCCAGGATGAACATGCTCAGCACCATCACGACCGCCGTGATCAGCACGATCGGCACCGCGTTGGAAAGCGTCGCGTTGATCGCGTCCTTGCGGGCGTTGTCGAAGCCGAAGACGGCGAGCAGGCCGTAGAGGAAGGTGACGATGAGGGCCGGGGTCCACATCGTGTAGTCGCGCATCCGCAGGAAGGTCGGGTCGGGGGCGGTGACGATCCCCTTCAGCAGGTCCTTCCAGTGCAGCGGCGGGCCCAGCGGGGCCGCGGGCGCGGTGGCCGAGCCGGCCTGGTAGGTCGCGCCCTGCGTGTAGCCGGCGGCCTCGTCGATCGAGAAGGCCTGGGTGTGGCCCGGGTTGTCGGCCGCGTAGGGGTCCGGGCCCGGTGCGCCCGCCGCCCCGTTCGGGTAGCCCCCGTGGTCGGCGTCGCCGAAGTACTCCGGGCCGTCGCCGGCCTGGTACCCGTAACCGCCGTTGTGACTGCCGTGTCCACCGCGACCGCCGCCCTGGGCGCCGTAACCGTACGGCTGCTGGTGCGGCGGCTGGGGTGCCGACGGGTAGCCGTACGACGGCCCCGAGGGCTGCCCGTACGGTGGGCCCTGCCGTCCGTACGACGGTCCCTGCGGCGCCTGTTGTCCCTGGGGGGTGCGGTTGTCCCGGCCCCCGCCTCCGATCCTGAATCCAGCCACGTCATCGAACGTACCTGGTCCCGGGGGACGACGTGCCGGGCCCGGCGGTCCGGGGCGGGGTTTGCGGCCGACCTGTGACATCCCCTAAGGGGTCGGCGCCGGTCCCTTAAGGGCCGCAGGCCCGGCTCGCTGAGGGTGTGTCAGGCTGTGCACTGCGTACGGTTCCTCGCCGCCGAGTCCAGGTCGGCCTGGCCGATATCCGCCCTCGGAGCCATGCGGCGGCGTGGCGGGAGGGACCCCGAGCCTGTGCCGGGGCCGGATCTGGGCCAGGATGGGCCCATGAGCGTAGTGAAGATCAACGTGTTGACCGTGCCCGCCGAGCAGCGGGAGGTGCTGGAGAAGCGGTTCGCCTCGCGGGCCCACGCGGTGGAGAGCTCCGACGGGTTCGAGTGGTTCGAGCTGCTGCGCCCGGTCGAGGGCACCGACCAGTACCTCGTCTACACCCGCTGGCGCGACGAGGAGTCCTTCCAGGCCTGGATGGAGGGGCCGATGAAGACCGCGCACCAGGGCGGCGGCGAGGGCGCCGAGCGGCCGAAGCCGGCCGCCTCCGGGTCCACCCTGTGGTCCTTCGAGGTCGTCCAGCAGGCCGCGCCGAAGAGCGAGTGAGCGAGCAGCCGTAATCGGCGGCCGTAGCCCGCGGCCGTAGCCGGCTGCGGCAGACGCGACGGCGCCCCCTGCCTGTGCGGGTCAGGGGGCGCCGTACATCTGTCGGACCGGTGGTCACCTCACCGGCTCGGGGTTACTTCACCGGCTCCGGCTCCGGCTCGCTCTCCTGCTCCGCCTCGCCCGCCGGGTCGACCGGCGTCCTGACGGAGTCCAGCAGCAGCTGGGCGACGTCCACGACCTGGATGGACTCCTTCGCCGTACCGTCGTTCTTCTTGCCGTTGACCGAGTCGGTCAGCATGACCAGGCAGAACGGGCAGGCGGTGGAGACGATGTCCGGGTTGAGGGAGAGGGCCTCGTCGACGCGCTCGTTGTTGATGCGCTTGCCGATCCGCTCCTCCATCCACATCCGGGCGCCGCCGGCGCCGCAGCAGAAGCCGCGCTCCTTGTGGCGGTGCATCTCCTCGTTGCGCAGGCCCGGGACCTTGCCGATGATCTCGCGCGGGGGCGTGTAGATCTTGTTGTGGCGGCCCAGGTAGCAGGGGTCGTGGTAGGTGATGATGCCCTCGACCGGGGTGACCGGGATCAGCTTGCCCTCGTCCACCAGGTGCTGGAGCAGCTGGGTGTGGTGGATGACCTCGTAGTCGCCGCCGAGCTGCGGGTACTCGTTGCCGAGCGTGTTGAGGCAGTGCGGGCAGGTGGCGACGATCTTCTTCGCCGACTTCGGCTTCCTGGACTCCGCGGTGACCTTGCCCTCGTCGTCCAGCTCCTCGCCGAACGCCGTGTTCAGGGCCATCACGTTCTCCATGCCGAGCTCCTGGAACAGGGGCTCGTTGCCCAGGCGGCGGGCGGAGTCACCGGTGCACTTCTCGTCGCCACCCATGATCGCGAACTTGACGCCCGCGATGTGCAGCAGCTCGGCGAAGGCCTTCGTGGTCTTCTTGGCGCGGTCCTCCAGGGCGCCCGCGCAGCCGACCCAGTACAGGTACTCGACCTCGGACAGGTCCTCGATGTCCTTGCCGACCACCGGGACCTCGAAGTCGACCTCCTTGGTCCACTCCAGGCGCTGCTTCTTGGCCAGGCCCCAGGGGTTGCCCTTCTTCTCCAGGTTCTTGAGCATGGTGCCCGCCTCGGAGGGGAAGGCACTCTCGATCATGACCTGGTAGCGGCGCATGTCGACGATGTGGTCGACGTGCTCGATGTCCACCGGGCACTGCTCGACACAGGCGCCGCAGGTGGTGCAGGACCACAGCACGTCCGGGTCGATGACGCCGTTCTCCTCGGCGGTGCCGATCAGCGGGCGCTCGGCCTCGGCCAGGGCGGCCGCGGGGACGTCCTTCAGGGCCTCCTCGGACGCCTTCTCCTCGCCCTCCACCGTCTTGCCGCCGCCGGCCAGCAGGTACGGCGCCTTGGCGTGCGCGTGGTCCCGCAGGGACATGATCAGCAGCTTCGGGGAGAGCGGCTTGCCGGTGTTCCACGCCGGGCACTGCGACTGGCAGCGGCCGCACTCGGTGCAGGTGGAGAAGTCCAGCAGGCCCTTCCAGGAGAAGTGCTCGATCTGGGAGACGCCGAAGACGTCGTCCTCGCCCGGGTCCTCGAAGTTGATCGGCTTGCCGCCCGAGGTCATCGGCAGCAGCTCGCCCAGCGAGGTGGAACCGTCGGCGTTCCGCTTGAACCAGATGTTCGGGAAGGCCAGGAAGCGGTGCCAGGCGACACCCATGTCGGTCTTCAGGGCGACCGTGATCATCCAGATGAAGGAGGTCGCGATCTTCAGGCCGGCGAAGAAGTAGGTGAGGTTCTGGAGCGTGCCGACGCTCAGGCCCTTCAGCGCCGCGACGACCGGGTACGAGATGAAGAACGAGGCCTCGTAGCCGTCCACGTGGTGCTGGGCGCCCTCCAGGGCGTGCAGCATGAAGATGCAGATGCCGACGATGAGGATGACGGCCTCGACGAAGTACGCCTGGCCGAAGTTCGAGCCGGCGAAGCGGGACTTGCGCCCCGGGGTGCGCGGGTGGCTCAGCTGGCGGATCACGATCAGGACGAGGATGCCGACGACCGTCATCGTGCCGATGAACTCGACGAAGATGTTGTACGGCGCCCAGTCGCCGATGACCGGCAGGATCCAGTCCGCCTTGAACAGCTGTCCGATCGCGTTGACGATCGTCAGCAGCAGGGTGAAGAAGCCCACCGCCACGAACCAGTGCGCCACACCGACGACGCCCCAGCGGTTCATCCGGGTGTGGCCGAGGAACTCCTTGGCCACCGTGACGGTGCGCTGTGCGGGATCGTCGGTCCTGGTCCCGGCCGGGACCGGCTGGCCGAGCCGCATGAAGTTGAAGATCTGTAGGAGGGCGCGGCCGAACAGTGCCACGCCGACCACGATCAGGACCAGCGACACGATGATCGCGGCGAGTTGCATTGGGGCTCCTGAAGCGGCCTGAACTTTCGGGGAACTATCGGTGCTGTCGGGCGGACATTACTAAGCGGTAACTTAGGTAGTCCGTCTGAGACTACCCCCATCTTCCTTCGGGATGCAGTAGAGCGCGGAGTGATCTGGGTCGCCGCGCTCCAATCGGATCGTGTTATTCATACCGATTTGCTACATTCGCCCCTACCTTAGAGCCGTGCTCTACGGGATCGCCGCTGCCACCGCCGCCCTACTCCTCGCCGCCGTACTGGCGGCGCTGTTCCGGGTGCCCGCGCTGCGGGCGGGCATCGTGGACCGGCGCCGGCAGAGGCCCCTGCCCCTGCTCGGCGGGCTCGCCGTCGTGGCCGTCACCTGTCTGGTGGCCTGGGTGGGCGAGTGGACCCGGGTCGCCCCGCTCGGCGAGGGCGTCGTGCAGCTGCTCGTCGCCGCCGCCTCGCTCGCCGCGCTGGGCCTGGTGGCCGACGTCTGGCGCCTGCGCGCGCGCGTGCTGGCCGTCGGTACGGCGGTGGCGGCCGTCTGGGTGGTGCCGTACGACGAGACCGGGGTACCCGGCGGGATCCTCGCGGTCGGCTGGATCGTCCTCGCCTCGCTCGCCTTCAAGGGGCTCGATCATGCGGACGGGCTGGCCGGGACGGTCGGCGTGGTGACCGCCTTCGGGGCCGGCGCCCTGGCCGCGGCCGAGGTGATGGACGGGCTCGCGGTGCTGCTCAGCGTGTTCGCGGCCGCGCTCACCGGCTTCCTGATGCACAACTGGCATCCCGCGCGGATCGGGCTCGGCGCGTGCGGCTCGCTGTTCACCGGGTTCCTGCTGTCGTCGTCCGTGGTCTTCACGCGCGCGGGGTACGGCCTCGGGCCGAGCGCGGCGGTGGTGTTCTGCCTCGGCGCGGTCGCGCTCGCGGACGCGGTCCTGGTGGTGCTGGTACGGCGGCTGTCCCGGCGCGCGCTGCTGCGGCGCGGCCCGGACCATCTCGCGCACCGGCTGCGGCGGCTCGGGCTGACCCCGCCGGGGGCGGTGGTGCTGCTGGGGGCCGGCGCCTTCGCGGCGGTGACCGTGGGGGTGCTCGTGCACACCGGGTGGGCGGGGCAGGAGGCCGCGCTCTGGGTGGCCGGCGGGGCGCTGCTCACCGTTCTGGTGCTCGCTCGCATCCGTGTCCGTATCCCCGCCCAGGCACCTCGGCAGGTTCCGTCTTCGCAGGTCAGGGGGCAGGTACGGAGCCAGTTGCGTGTAAGGAACGGATAAGAGTTGAGTCCGGCTGACTCAGGTCTGTTGACCCCGGCGCATCCCTCGGGCACACTTGAGCCTGTTCCACTCAAGTCAGCTGGAGGAATCAACCATGGCACGTGCGGTCGGCATCGACCTGGGCACGACTAACTCCGTCGTCAGCGTTCTGGAAGGCGGCGAGCCCACCGTCATCACCAACGCCGAGGGCGCCAGGACCACGCCGTCCGTCGTCGCCTTCGCCAAGAACGGCGAGGTGCTCGTCGGTGAGGTGGCCAAGCGCCAGGCCGTCACCAACGTGGACCGGACCATCCGTTCCGTGAAGCGCCACATGGGCACCGACTGGAAGATCGCGCTGGACGGGAAGGACTTCAACCCGCAGCAGATCTCCGCGTTCATCCTTCAGAAGCTGAAGCGGGACGCCGAGGCCTACCTGGGCGAGAAGGTGACCGACGCGGTCATCACCGTCCCGGCCTACTTCAACGACTCCGAGCGCCAGGCGACCAAGGAGGCCGGCGAGATCGCCGGTCTGAACGTCCTGCGCATCGTCAACGAGCCGACCGCGGCCGCGCTCGCCTACGGCCTCGACAAGGACGACCAGACGATCCTCGTCTTCGACCTCGGCGGCGGCACCTTCGACGTGTCCCTGCTGGAGATCGGCGACGGCGTCGTCGAGGTGAAGGCCACCAACGGTGACAACCACCTCGGTGGTGACGACTGGGACCAGCGTGTCGTCGACTACCTGGTCAAGCAGTTCCAGTCCGGCCACGGCGTGGACCTGTCCAAGGACAAGATGGCCCTCCAGCGCCTCCGCGAGGCCGCCGAGAAGGCCAAGATCGAGCTGTCCTCCTCCACCGAGACCTCGATCAACCTGCCCTACATCACCGCGTCCGCCGAGGGCCCGCTGCACCTGGACGAGAAGCTCACCCGCGCCCAGTTCCAGCAGCTGACCGCGGACCTGCTGGAGCGCTGCAAGACGCCGTTCCACAACGTCATCAAGGACGCCGGCATCTCCATCAACGAGATCGACCACGTCGTCCTCGTCGGTGGCTCCACCCGTATGCCCGCCGTCGCCGAGCTCGTCAAGGAGCTGACCGGCGGCAAGGAGGCCAACAAGGGTGTGAACCCGGACGAGGTCGTCGCCATCGGCGCCTCGCTCCAGGCCGGTGTCCTCAAGGGCGAGGTGAAGGACGTCCTTCTCCTCGACGTCACCCCGCTGTCCCTCGGTATCGAGACCAAGGGCGGCATCATGACCAAGCTGATCGAGCGCAACACCACGATCCCGACCAAGCGCTCCGAGATCTTCACCACGGCCGAGGACAACCAGCCGTCCGTGCAGATCCAGGTCTACCAGGGCGAGCGCGAGATCGCGGCGTACAACAAGAAGCTCGGCATGTTCGAGCTGACCGGTCTGCCGCCGGCGCCGCGCGGCGTCCCGCAGATCGAGGTCTCCTTCGACATCGACGCCAACGGCATCATGCACGTGACCGCCAAGGACCTGGGCACGGGCAAGGAGCAGAAGATGACCGTCACCGGCGGCTCCTCGCTGCCGAAGGACGAGGTCGACCGCATGCGTGAGGAGGCCGAGCGCTACGCGGAGGAGGACCACAAGCGCCGCGAGGCCGCCGAGGCCCGCAACCAGGGCGAGCAGCTGGTCTACCAGACCGAGAAGTTCCTCAAGGACAACGAGGACAAGGTCCCCGGTGAGGTCAAGACCGAGGTGGAGTCCGCCGTCGCCGAGCTGAAGGAGAAGCTCAAGGGCGAGGACACCGCCGAGATCCGCACCGCCACCGAGAAGGTCGCGGCCGTCTCGCAGAAGCTCGGCCAGGCCATGTACGCCGACGCCCAGGCCGCGCAGGCCGCCGCCGGCGCCGAGGCCCCCAAGGCCGACGACGACGTGGTGGACGCCGAGATCGTGGACGACGAGCGCAAGGACGGTGCCGCGTGACGGAGGAGACCCCGGGCTTCGAGGAGGAGTCCGACGTCCCCTCCGGCGCCACCCCCGACGACGCCGAGTCGAAGGCCGCCCCCGAGGAGGGGGCGGCCCCGGCCGGGGACGTAAGTGCAGACGCGGGCCTGGTGGCCCAGCTGGACCAGGTGCGCACGGCGCTCAACGAGCGCACGCTGGACCTCCAGCGCCTCCAGGCCGAGTACCAGAACTACCGCCGGCGCGTCGACCGGGACCGGGTCGCGGTGCGGGAGATCGCCATCGCGAACCTCCTGACCGAGCTGCTGCCGGTCCTGGACGACATCGGCCGCGCCCGGGAGCACGGCGAGCTGGTCGGCGGCTTCAAGTCGGTGGCCGAGTCGCTGGAGACCGTCGCGGCCAAGATGGGCCTCCAGCAGTTCGGCAAGGAGGGCGAGCCCTTCGACCCGACGATCCACGAGGCCCTGATGCACTCGTACGCGCCGGACGTCACCGAGACGACCTGCGTGGCGATCCTTCAGCCCGGGTATCGGATCGGCGAGCGCACCATCCGCCCCGCGCGGGTGGCCGTCGCCGAGCCGCAGCCCGGCGCACAGACGGTCAAGGCCGAGGGCGCCGAGGAGAAGGCCACCGAGGCGGACAAGGCCGACGACAAGGAGAGCGGTGGCCCGGACGAGGGCTGACCTGACAACCGGCGCAGTCGGAAAGGAGGGACGCCGGGGATGAGCACCAAGGACTTCATCGAGAAGGACTACTACAAGGTCCTCGGCGTCCCCAAGGACGCGACCGAGGCCGAGATCAAGAAGGCGTACCGGAAGCTCGCCCGCGAGTTCCACCCGGACGCCAACAAGGGCAACGCCAAGGCCGAGGAGCGCTTCAAGGAGATCTCCGAGGCGAACGACATCCTCGGCGACCCCAAGAAGCGCAAGGAGTACGACGAGGCACGCGCCCTGTTCGGCAACGGCGGCTTCCGCCCCGGGCCGGGCGCCGGCGGCTCCTTCAACTTCGACCTGGGCGACCTCTTCGGAGGCGCGGGCGGCGCCCAGGCCGGCGGCTTCGGCGGCGGACTCGGTGACGTCTTCGGGGGCCTGTTCAACCGCGGCGGCACCGGTGCCACCCGTACCCAGCCGCGCCGCGGCCAGGACGTCGACACCGAGGTGACGCTGAGCTTCACGGAGGCCATCGAGGGCGCCACGGTGCCGCTGCGGATGTCCTCCCAGGCCCCCTGCAAGGCCTGCTCCGGCACCGGCGACAAGAACGGCACACCGCGCGTGTGCCCGACCTGCGTCGGCACCGGACAGGTCGCCCGGGGCTCCGGCGGCGGCTTCTCGCTGACCGACCCCTGCCCCGACTGCAAGGGCCGCGGCCTGATCGCCGAGCACCCCTGCATGGAGTGCAAGGGCAGCGGCCGCGCGAAGTCCTCGCGCACCATGCAGGTCCGCATCCCGGCCGGGGTGACCGACGGCCAGCGCATCCGCCTGCGTGGCAAGGGCGCGCCCGGCGAGCGCGGCGGCCCGGCGGGCGACCTGTACGTGACCGTCCACGTCGGCAGCCACCCGGTCTTCGGCCGCAAGGACGACAACCTGACGGTCACCGTGCCGGTGACGTTCGCGGAGGCCGCCCTGGGCGGCGAGATCCGGGTGCCCACCCTGGGCGGCCCGGCCGTCACCCTGAAGCTGCCGCCCGGCACGCCCAACGGCCGCACCATGCGCGCCCGCGGCAAGGGCGCGGTCCGCAAGGACGGCACCCACGGCGACCTCCTGGTCACCGTCGAGGTGAGTGTTCCGAAGGACCTGTCGGGGAAGGCTCGTGACGCGCTCGAGGCGTATCGCGAGGCGACCGCGGGCGAGGACCCGCGGGCGGAGCTGTTCGAGGCTGCGAAGGGAGCTTGAGAGAGATGGACGGCCGTCGACGTAACCCGTATGAACTGACCGAGGAGACCCCGGTCTACGTCATCTCGGTGGCGGCCCAGCTCTCCGGACTCCACCCGCAGACGCTGCGCCAGTACGACCGCCTGGGCCTGGTCTCCCCCGACCGCACCGCCGGCCGGGGCCGCCGCTACTCGGCCCGCGACATCGAGCTGCTCCGCCAGGTGCAGCAGCTGTCGCAGGACGAGGGCATCAACCTGGCCGGCATCAAGCGGATCATCGAACTGGAGAACCAGGTCGCCGCCCTCCAGTCCCGCGTCGCGGAACTGGAAGCGGCCCTGGACGGCGCGGCGGCCACCATGCGCCAGCGCGAGGCCGCCGTCCACGCCTCCTACCGCCGCGACCTGGTCCCGTACCAGGAGGTCCAGCAGACCAGCGCGCTGGTCGTGTGGCGACCGAAGCGGCAGCAGACGGACTGATTTGAGTGGAACAGGACGAGGGGCCGACGGGAGCAATCCCGCCGGCCCCTTCGTCGTTCCCGGGGGCGAATCAGGCGCTCCGAGCGACCCGAACTGACTCAGTCCAGCTGCTCCGTCACCCCGTTCGGGTGCACCAGCAGCCGGATGGCGCCCCCGTACCGGTTGTCGTTGATCGTCGCCGGGGTGGGGGCGCCGAGCTGCTGGGCCCGCTGCTGGAGGATCGACAGGATGACCTCCTGGATGTCGCCGTAGGGCGGGGCGGTGACCGGGACGCCGTCGATCAGGCCGGCGTTGGGGGAGAAGACGTGCACCTGGGCGTCGGTGCCCGGGGTGGGCGGAAGGGGCGTCGGTTCGGTCATCGGATCCTCGCAGAGTGCCGTCGGTCGGGAGGGACGGGTCAGGACAGGGGGTCCTCGGCCCGCTGGTAGGTGCCGCGTGAGACGCGTTCCAGGCGGCCCGACTTCACCAGGGCGGACAGGACGTTGCTGATGGTCTTCGACGGGTCGCCGTAGACGCCGGGCGGCAGGGCGCGCTGGATGTCGCGGGCGGAGAACGGGCCGGAGAAGGCCGCCACCGCGCGTTCCACCGCCGCGCGGATGCTGGGCACGGTGGCGGGACGGCGGCGCTGCTCCGGGACGGCCGCCGTGCCGGTGCCATGGGTGACGGGGCCGTCCGGCGCCGGGTGCGGAAGGTGGGCGTGGAGCCGGTGCAGGGCCGCGCGGATGGTCGCGAGCCCGTCGTCGGCGCCGTCCTCGGTCGCGGCCAGCATGGTCGCCACCGTCTCGATGTTCCCGAGGCTCACGGCCAGCTCCCGCAGCAGCGGGTTGATCACGTCCCGGCGCAGCGCGGCCACCGGGTCCTTGGTGGCGAGTTCCACCGAGACCGACCCGCCGAGCAGACGGGGTCCGGGCACGGAGTCGTCGTCGGCGGGCTCCGGGACGAGGGCGGCGACGGCGGCGCTCACGGCGCGGATCTCGCCGAGCGCCTCCGGCCGGACGTCGCTGCCGGGCAGGCACGCCAGCATCGCGACGAACTGCTCCAGGCTGGCCAGCGCGGGCAGGGTCGCGCGCACCACCGGGCCGAGCAGCGCCTGTCGTACGGCCTGGGCGGGATCCTCGTACGAGAAGGGGATCCGCTCCCCGGCCCCGGCCGCTGCCATGTGCTCGTTCCCGCTTTCCGTGTGCCACCCGGTCGGCCCGGGGTCTGCTGCTCTGAGGGTGGGTAGAGGATGCTCCGGCTCCTCGGGGCCGTGCGGTGGCTGGTCCTGGAGGAGGTCGAAGGCGTCCAGGATCTGCTCCAGGCTGGGCAGGCCCTGGTCGGAGGGGCGAGGGCGAATCGTTTCGGCGGTGCGGGAGCGCAGCCGGGCCAGCCGTCGGGCCTGGTCGTCGGCGCCCTCCGCGACCCGCGTCGGCAGGTCGCCCGAGGCGTCCCCGATGCCGAGGGCGCGGCGCATCCGGCGGCGGTCCTCGGGGGTGGTGGCCGCCGCGTAGCCGTAGGGCTCGGCGTAGGCCACCGCGTCCTGGAGGCACTCCGCCCACAGCGGGCAGGAGGCACACAGGTCACGGGCGGTGCGCAGCAGGACGAGATGCTGGCGCCGCTGTTCGGGCGTGGTGCCGGGAACCCCGGCGGAGTCCGGGGCGTTCTCCAGCAGCGGGTGCTGGAAGACGTCCGGACGGCGGCGGCAGGGCAGTGCCGCGTCAGGTATGTACGCCTCCCGATGCCGTTCGCGCACGCGAGGCGCGGGCAGTGCGGGCAGCGTCGTTCGACGTGCCAGGCGCATGTGTGAAGTCCCCCGTGGTGATCCTTGAGCGTTGGGGACTCTAAAGCACCTGTCAAAACGGCTGCAACGCATGTGCAAACCGCGTACAGAGCTGAGACAGTGACGCGACGAAACGTTCACAACAGCATCAACGGTCCCGTCGCTCGGCCGCCCTGACGTCGGATCGGTTCTCCGGTCCTGCCCGCCGCACCCGCCTGAGCAGCGCCTTCGCCGTGCCGCCGCGCAGCGCCAGCACACAGAGCAGGCCGATGAAGCCGATCGGAACGCCGGTCTGCGGTGCGAACATCCCGATGCCGGAGGCGATGAGGAGGACCAGGTCTGCGAGGACGACGGTGACTCCGCGCCGGCCCGGGTGCTCCTTGACCATCCAGGCGCCGAGCAGCGCCATGCCGGAGAGTGCCCAGTAACCGAACACGGTCTGGCCGGTGAGCAGGGAACTTGCGGTGCCGCGCGCGTTCTCGCCCGCGGCGGAGAGATAGCCCGCCAGTGCGGCCGTCAGCACGGTCGAACCGAGGGCCAGCAGCAGCTGCCCCCGGCGGCGCAGCAGCCAGACGATCGCGCCGAGCACCAGCAGGGTGCACACCGTGATGAAGGAGGAGCCGCTCTGGGCCGCGAGCGCCACGAGCGTGTACGCGGCGGCCAGGCCGAAGACGATGCGGGGGAGCAGACGGACGGCCCAGGTGTCGGCCTTGTCCTGCCGGAGGAAGCGGCGGACGGGATGGTCATGGCTCATGATCGAGTCACTCTCCGATGCCCGTGGCGGCGGACTTCACCGGCGCGGGGGGTGTGTGCGCGGGCTCGGTGGGTCCGGAGTGCCCGCTGGGAACCACGACCTGGCGGGCCTCCACGGCGACGCCCGGCATCCAGTTGACGCCGTGGAACCCGGCAACCGGTGGTTTGACGGAGGGCGCCTCGGCCTTCTGCACCTGAGGAGTCTGCTGCGTCGTCTGTGTCTGCGGTGTCTGTTCGGGGAGGGCCACCGAGGGTGGCTCCTTCTCCTCGACGCCCGGGGCGGTCGCCTCCTGCTCCGTGCGCAGGCTCAGCGCCTCCGCGCTGTACTGTTCGGCCGCGGAGTCTCGGCCGTCCAACTGGGCGACGCGCGCACAGACATCGAGTACCGCGGCGCGCTGGGCCTCGACCGTCGGCAGGGACCGGAGGTAGTCCAGGTCCAGATGACCGGCGGCCCAGTACTTCTGGGTCGGCGGGTTCTCCGGGTCGGGCGCGAAGAAATGCAGGTGGGAGCGGATCGCGCCGTCGGACAGCACCTGCTGCGTCTCCGGCGGCAGGCCTTTCAGCACTTCCTCCGGAAGGTCGTACATGAAGCGGATGTTCTCGGGACCCGCGCCCTGGCGCAGCTCGGGCATCTCCGTCTCGTACGCGACGCTCCACGGGGCCATGGTCGCGGTGAAGGCGACGGCCTCACCGTCCACGCTCTTGGCGTAGTTCTCGGACAGCGCGGCCCAGGCCTTCCTTGCCAGGGCGTTCCCGGTAGCGCTGTCGAGGCTCAGAGCCTTCTGGACCTCCGGCCGCCACAGGTAGAGCTTGTCCAGGACCTGTCCACCCGGCGTGCCCTCCAGGTAGCGCGCGGTGCCGTCCGGCTGGTCCTCGCACCACACGGCGGCTATGTACTGGTTGCTCAACACCGTGTCCGGAGGCAGCGCCGGGTGCGGAACGCCATGGGACCAGAAGGCAGACTTCATGCCCGGGACGGGCGGCTGGACGTCGAGCTTGCCGACGTAGTCGAGGATGTACTCCTCGATACCCCCCGCTTCCTCGGCCCCGGCGAGGATCATGTCGCGGATGCGATCCACTTCCTCCTCAGGAAGCGGAGCGTTGGCCGCCAGTTGCCGGTCGAGCGCGCGCTGCGTGGGTGTCTTGCTTTCGGTGCCGTCGCTCACTCCAGCTCCTGCGGGTAGCAGTTCAGGTTGATCAGGACGCCCCGCCGGCCCACGCCGGTCGAGGTGACGCCGCCGCTGAACGCCTCCAGAACGACGACCGGCCCTTCGGGGTCGGCGCTGCGCCAGAGCGCGAGGCGGTAGGGATTGCGGGTGCGCAGACGCCGCTCGCGGGAGACGAGCCAGTGGGACGGACCGCTGGGTTCGGGAAAGTCGGGTGCGTCCCACGCGCCGGAGAAGTCGGGTGCACCGAGCACCTCCCGGGCCGCCGCCTCGTACCGCGGCCAGACGTCGGCGGTGATGTCCAGCACGCGCTCGTTCTCGTCGGCGTTGTCCGCCTGCACCTTCCAGGTCGTCCACCCGAGGGACTGGACGGGGGCCCAACCGCCTCCGACGACCGGGGTGAGGCTCAGCCGGCCGCCGGTCGCGGTGCGTACGGCGAGGACCCGGTCCTCGGGCAGGGGCTTCCAGCCGAACAGGGCGCACCAGTCGTCCAGGGCCTGGCCGGGGACGGGCGGGCCGGCCCAGACCGCGGGCCAGTCCACGTGCTCGAGGCCGGACAGTTCGGTGGCCAGCCGCTGCGGCGATTCGTCGATCTGCAAGGTGGGCATTGCTGCTCCCGTTTCCTCTCTCGTCCCTCAGAGCCGCTGGTCCGGTCCGGATGCGCTCAGCTCCAGGGGGCTGTGGCATGTCAGCCCGATCCTCGCATCGGCCGCGGCGGGAACCGTGGGCGAACCGAGCCCGAGGTCCAGCTTCAGTTCGAAGACCGGCGCCCCAGGGGTGCGGAAGCGCCACACCGCCACGCGGTGCGGGTCCCGGTGCTCCAGACGCCACTCAGGGCTGTACCAGGGGCCGCGGCCGGGCAGTTCCGGGAAGTCGGTGTCGGCCCAGCCGGCGTCCTGGGCCGGCTCGCCCATCACGCTGCGCAGGGCGGCGAGGTGGGCCGTGAAGCGGTCGAGGGCCAGGGCGGCGACCCGGTCGTTCTCGTCGGTGTGGCGCGCCCGGGCCGCCCACACCGTGTGCTCGGCCCGGGTCACCGGGCGGCCGGGGGCGGTGGTGGCCAGGCGCAGGCGGCCGCCGCCCGCCGTACGCACCCACTGGCCCGCCTGGAACCACAGCGGCCGCCAGCCGAGCCCGGCGCACCAGAGGGTGAGCCTGTCCACTTCCTCCGGCACCCCCGCCCACACCGCGGGCCAGTCCACCTCGACAAGCCGCCCCAACTCCGCGACCAGCTGCTCAGGCGAACGGTCGGCGGTCAGGGCGGGCATCGGGCTGCTCCTTCTCGGTGGTGGTGGCGGGTCGGGCTACTGGGTGCGGCCGCGCGGGTCGCGGGGGTCGCGGGGCGGCGGCATGTGCGGCGCGGCCGGCGGCTCGGGCGCCGGGGGGCGCGGAGCGGGCGGCTGGGGCCGGGGCGCTGCCGGCTGCGGCCGGGGGGCCGGCGGCTGGGGCTGCGGCTGCGGTCGCGGCTGGGGAGCCGGGGCCGGGGCCGGGCGCTGCGATGCGGGCGCCGGCGCCGGGGCGGCCGGCTGCTGGGCCGGGGCCTGGCGCTGCTCCGGTGCCGCGGTCTGCTGGGGCGCCTTCCCGGCCGTCGAGCCGCTGATCCGGCCGCTGGGCCGGCGGGTGGCCGGCTTCTCCAGGTTCGGGGGCGTGGCCGACGGCTGCTCCATTGCGTCCTCGTAGTTCTTCTGGACCGTCTTCGCCTTCTGGTACGCCGCCTTGCGCTGCTCCCGCTTGGACTGGCCCAGCACGCCCCAGCTCTGGAGCTTCTCGCGGCCCTTGCCCTTGAAGGCCGTCCGGTCGACGGCCCAGGACACTCCCCTGGCGGTGGACCCCGCCACCCGGCCGCCGGCCCGCGCCGCTCCGGCGGCGGCCGCGGGGGCCGTGATTCCCGCCTTGCTCGCGACGGTGTTCGCGGTGTCCCGGATGCCGAGAACGTCCTCGCCGCCCGCGATCTGCGGGGTGAAGTTACCGGCGAGCAGCTTCTTCAGCATCATCACGATGGCGATGGTGACCAGCAGGAGCAGCAGCAGTTGGGTGCCGAGGGCGACCTTGGCCGGGAGGATCATCTGGTAGAGGACCAGCAGCACGGTGAGGATGACGCCGAAGCCCGCGCGCAGCACGAAGCTGTGGATGAAGGTCTCCAGCCAGCTCTTGAGCACCTTCTGCTGGGAGGGGTGGATGCCGATCGTGGCCACCAGCGGCAGCAGGATCACCAGGATCAGCGTCACGGCGTGCCAGAGCAGGGTGAGGGCGCTGAGCACGATGACCATCAGGCCGACGATGAGCGCGGCGACGATCGAGTAGAACGCGAGACCCACCCGGTTACCGGCGTTCTTGCCGGCCCACTCGTTGAAGGAGACGTCGTAGATGCTGCGCTCTGTGCCCTTGTCGTCGCCCTTGTCGTAACCACCGGCGATCTGCCGGCGGATGGGCGTCCAGACGTGCATCATCTTGTCGTCCTGCGTCTTGTTGAACGCCTCCTTGTTGGTGATCGACTGGGCCACGACCTGTTTCACCCGCAGGTCCTCGCACCGGGCGCCGCGTCCGAAGTCGCAGAGCTTGTTCGGCTCCTTCGCGATGCAGGCGCCACCCTCGATCTTGCCGCCGTCCTTCTTGAAGATGCAGTTCTTGCCCGGGTCGCCGAACTGGCCGAGGGCCCAGGGCCGGAAGGCGAGGGTGTCGTACATGGCGCAGCTGGAGACACGCAGTCCGCGGTTGTAGACGCCGTTGGGCAGGTCGCACGGGGACTGCATCCTGCCGCTGGTGCCGGCGAGCACCGCCTCGGTGAGCGCCGAGTTGGCCTCGGCGATATAGCCGTCCGCGCTGCTGACGACATTGCTGTAGTTGTTGCCGGTCAGGAACGCGGTGACCGCGATGACCGTGAGCGCCGACCAGGAGATGCCTGCCCACACCTCGCGCATGTCGCCCTTGCGCCACTTGGTGAACACCCACAGGCCGACCAGCAGGATCATGACCGGTACGGCGGGCTCGAGGACGTTCTTCTTCAGCGACGCGACGACGCTGTCCCGGCCCTCGTAGAGACCGGAGAGCGGGCTGGGGTTGGAGGCGGACTCCTTGATGGAGATGGCCGCGCGGGTGAAGATCTTGGTGCCGTCGAAGATCGAGTTCGCGATGCCGTTGTTGACGTAGGACATCACGGAGCAGTGGTCCGCGCCGCTGCCGAAGTCGCCGTTGGCCTCGGAGGCGTCACCGCGGCCCTTGAACGTCTGCGACCAGTTCAGGCCGCGCATGGCGTCCAGCTCGTACAGCGTGTACTGGTCGGCGTCCAGGGGCATGTGCACCGCGCCGGTGACCGTGCCGCTGGGGTCGGTGAGCGAGCCGGCCTGCTTGCCCTTCTCCCACTGGGCGGTGGCCGCGAACATGGACTCGCCGTTGGAACCCGGTGTGTCCTGCGAGTAGTTGTCGTCCCCGGTGAAGTCGCACGCGAAGCTCGCGTAGGCCGACACGGGTACGGCGAGGGTGAGCGCCGTCAGCGTCAGCGCCACGAAGAGGACGGCACGGATCACCACACCTGCCTTGCCTATGGCGCGGTGCAGCGCGGTGCGCGAGGGCATCTGTAATCCTTCGGGACGCGGGGACGGGTGGGGAGGCGGGGCGGGTGCCGGATCAGCTGGGGACGTAGTTGGTCAGCACACAGCCGTCGACCAGTGCGGGCTCCTTGGTGTAGCCGCCCGGCACCGAGAAGTTCGGCTCGCAGCTCAGGAACTTCAGCTTCGACTTCCGCATGCCCTGGATGGCATCCGCGTCCATCAGGACGACCGCGAAGTCCGCGCCGACCAGCATCTGCTTGTGGTGCTTCTTCAGCGCGGTCTGGAACTTCTTCATGTCCGGGGTGAGGAGAAGCGTGATCGGAGTGCCGGACTTGTCCTCGCACACGGCGCGTTCCTTGATGCCCCAGGACGGGTCCTCGGCCTCGCCGCCGGCGCCCCACGACTGGTTGCTCTCGGTGTTGTTGTCGTAGGCGGTGCCGGACTGGGTGTTGCCGCAGGTCGTGTACTGGCCCACGTACTTCGCGGCCGCGGCGACGGTCGTGGCCGAGGGCAGATCGGAAGCCGAGCCGCCGCCCTTCTTGTCGCCGCCGCCGCCACCGCCGCCGCACCCCGCCGTCGCCGCCAGGGCGACGATGCCGATGCCGGTCGCGAGTGCTCGGGTCATGCGCATGGTGTCTGTCCTGTTCCTGGGGGTGGGGGTGCGGGCCGGCTAGGCGGGCTGGGCGGTGCGGCCGGGCTCGGGCTGCGTTGCGCGGGCCGCCGGGTCCTCCTCCGCCTCCTGGAGGAAGGTCCACTGCCACACGCTCTGCGGCGGGTCGATGCCCTGGCGGGCCGGGCGGGTGGTGCCGTTGGTGTCCGTGGCGGCGAGGATCTCCTTGAAGACCAGGTCGACGGCGACCGTGCCGACCCGCTTGTCGGCGTCCCGCTGGAGACAGACACCGGTGCGCAGCTCCTGGAGGGCGGCGATCACCTTCGGGTCGTCCTCGGGGCGGCCGAGCAGCGGGGCGACCAGGGACGCCTCCTGGGCCGACTTCTGCTTGAACGCGAACACCGTGTGGATCTGGTTGGCGCCACCGCTGCGCGCCTCGGAGTCCTCGATCTGCACCAGGTCGATGGCCTGCTGGGTGATGAGCACGGTGACGGCCAGGTAGGAGCGGCCCTGCTTGAGCGCGCGGCGCATCAGGTCGCGGCCCGCCTCGGTGGCGGTGACGACGTACGCCTCGTCGACGAAGAGCGCCTTGGGGCGCAGACCGACCTCGCCGGTGACCGGGTTCTTCTCGTAGCCGACGTCCAGCATCTGGCTGCCCAGCTCCACGACCGCCATCAGCGCGGTGGCGGCGAGGCGCTCGGCCGGGTTCCAGTTGCGCGGGTCGGAGGCCGCGGGGGACTGGAAACCGCGCAGGGTGATGACCGTGCGGCGCTTGCGCATGCTGCTCAGCGGCTGCGGCTTGGCCGCGAACGCGAGCCGGGCGTAGGGCAGGGTGCGCAGCTCGGTCAGCAGCATCTGGGCGAGCTTGAGGTCCTTGGCGGCCTCGCGGTCACCGGTCGAGACCGCGTGGTCGTACGACTCCACGACCTCGTCGACCACCTGCCACAGGGTCGGGCGCGGTACCCGCTGCTCGGCGTCGCGGGCGGACAGGCCCTGCTCGACGGCCTGGCGGATCGCGGAGTTGTAGCGGCCGACCACGGCCGCCATCGCCTCGATGACGGGCAGCCGGACCCGCTGGTAGTCCTCGTCGCCGAGGAAGCCGCGCAGCATCGACTCGGCCAGCAGCCGGCCGGAGGGGACGTCGCGGGCGATGACCCAGGGGTCGAGGACGCCCGCCTGGCCCTTGAGCAGGTCGACGACCTCGGTCTCCGCCCAGAACTCCCGGTTGAGGGGCTGGAAGCGGCTGTCCGGGGTGCCGAGGATGCCCGCCTCGGCGTCGGAGGCGAAGGCGGGGTCGTTCACCTGGGAGCCGAAGGCCAGGTAGTAGCACATCTGGGCGAAGTCGGTCTTGGGGTCGATGACCAGGCAGCGGACGCCCGACTCCGACTCCTCGTAGAACTTCTGGAGCGCCAGCGAGGACTTGCCACCGCCGGACGCGCCGACGATGGCGAGGCCACCGCCGTCGTTGCGGGCCGGGCCCACGTGCAGCGAGTAGTGGACCGGCATCTTGCCCGCCCAGCCGACCAGGTTGCCGACCCAGCCCAGGCGCTTGCCGGAGCGCGTCTCCGGGTTGTCGCCCAGCTCGGTGCCGGCCGTGGGCAGCCCGGCGCCGAGCTGCTCGACCTCCTGGAGCCGGATGTACGGCGCGATCGGCAGCTTGGGCGCGTCCCCGGGGAGCTGCGCCTGGAGCAGCCGCCACTGCATCCGGGTCGGGCGCAGCAGCGTGACCTTCAGGTCCTGCTTGAACTGCATCTCCAGCACGCGCCGGCGCCGCTCCAGCTCCTTCACGTCCGGTGCCGAGATGGTGAAGCGGATCTGCGCCTCCATGCCCGGCATCTTGTGCTCCTCGATGTCGTCGACGAGCTCCTGGGCGCGGGTGACCTGGCTGGCCAGCTTGGTGTCCGGGGTACGGCCGGAGTTGGCCATGTCGTTCATCTCGTCCACGAGGTTGCCGCGGATCTTGTCGGCGCGGTCCTTGAACTTCGGGTACGGGATGAGCGTGAACCGCATGTCGATCTCGACGGGGAAGTCGACGTGCTGCGCGGCGTAGCGGGCCCAGGCCGTGGACTGGCGGAAGCGGGTCTCCGCGGGCCAGTTGGCGGCGACCAGGGTGGTGGTGTAGCTGGTCTGGCGTTCGCCGGTGACCTCGTCGTACTGGTGCAGCACGATGTGCGTCTTGCGGTTCTCGCCGGAGAAGTCGACGACCAGGTCGAACTGGTCCGGTCCCCAGGCGCGCGAGCCGAGCACCGGCTCCGGTGGCACCGGCAGATCGCCGTGCAGCGGCTTGCGGATCAGCCAGACCAGTTCCTCGCGGGTCAGCGGGGTGCCCTTGAGGTTCTCCAGGCTCTCGTGCACCTCGACGGCGACCTGCGTCCACTCGGCGATGACCGCCGGGGACAGGTGCTCGTCGGCGACGCCCGTCGCGGTGGCCGCCGCGCGGTCGGCGGTGCTGCGCACACCCCGGAGCAGTCCGGGCTCGTCGTACGGCTCGTCGTCCTTGCCGAGCACGCCGGTGGAGCCGCTGGTGCGCTTGAGCGAGCCCAGCTTCACCAGCAGGATGTTCCGCTCCCGCTTGGCGCCGATGCGCTCCTGGTACTCGGCCTTGCGCAGGTTGTACGCCTTGTAGTTCTCGGTCGGGTCCCAGGCGATCGCGTTCAGCTCCTCCGCCCAGGTCAGCGCGGTGATCGGCTGGTAGACCTTGCGGTAGTGGCACTCGACGTTGCGGTCGCCGCGGGCCAGGTTGAGCAGACCGCGGGCCGGGCCCTCGGCCATCGCCTGGAGTTCGGTGCTGTTCAGGTACTCGTCGATGGCGTTGGGCAGCACCAGGCCGGTCCACACCGAGTCGCCGTGCACGAAGATCATGTCGTCGGCGTAGCGGTACGGCAGCCGGAGGTCCTCGCGGCGGGCGGACGCGGCCCCGGACGACGAGGAGGACGGGCGGGAACGGTTCCCGGCGGAACCGCCGTTGCCGTTCTGCTTCTTCTTGCTCGACGAGGACGCCATGATCATGGCGACCACGAAGAAGGCGACGGCGCCGCCCAGGAGGATCAGCATGAACATGGGGTCACCTAGCGGTAGTAGACGTGGATCGGTCGGTCAGGAGCGGGCGGAGAACGGGGTGCCGCGCTCGGCGGCGGCCTGGCGGGCGGCGTCGTAGCGGGCCTGCCAGCGCGGCGAGCCGGGGGTCCAGAGGATCACCTGCCAGTGCAGCTCCTCCGGCTCCCGGTCCGCGGCCAGGCCCTGCAACCGCTTGGGCTGCCACCACCAGTCGGCCCAGACCACCAGCTGCTGGCTGAGGGTGAGTGCCGAGGGCAGGGGCCGGCCCCAGACGAAGTAGATGGCGATCGGCGGCCCGAAGTACAGCGGCGACGTCAGGAACGACATGCCGAGGAAGGGCACGAACGCCGCCAGCGAGAACAGGGCGACGAGCCAGAGCAGCCCGAAGCCGAAGGCTGCGCCCAGGGCGGGCAGCAGCAGGCCGGGCAGCGGGATGTTGCCCCAGTTCCAGATGCGCTTGGGCCGGTTGACCAGGTCGGTGTGGTCGTACGCGACCAGCGGTTCCGGAGCGTCCTGACTCATGACCGCGCACTCCCCTCTTCCTACGTCGGCTCTCGGTTACGTCGGCTGCGGGTGGCTCAGTTGCCCTTGCCGCCGCCGATCTGGCCGCCGAGGTCGATGAGCAGGCCGGCCAGGCCGGTGGCGCCACCGATGATGAGGGCGGCGAGGGCGATCAGACCGAAGCCCTGGAAGGCCTCGCGCATACCGTCACCGCGCTTCATGGACATGAGCATGCGGATGCCGAGGATGAGCAGGGCGATGACGGCGACCATGGTGCCGGCGTCGCGGAGGATCGTCTCGATCCGTCCGAACATGTCGTCCAGGCTGCTGTTGGCTGCAAGGTACACGGTGTTTCCTCTCGGGTATGGCGTAGTGGTTCGGAGCAGGCGGGCGGACGGGGTCAGTGCCCGGAGTGCCGCTTGCCCTTGGTCGACTGGACAGTGGTGCCGGACGGCGACGGTGAGCCGGAGGCCGACGGGGTGCTCCCGGTGGAGTCGGAGGAGTCCGAGGAGTCGGTGGCGCCGGGCGAGGCGGACGGGTCCGTGGAGTCGCTTCCGTCGTCGGCACGGCCGCCCTGCGGGTCGAGCAGACCGCCGCGGATGTCCTGGATGAACCAGCCCTGGGCGGTGTTCACCACGGTCATCCGGTAGGCGCGGCGCGCCGTCTGCCCGTTCGGGTCGCCCCACTCGACGACCACCCGCAACTGGACGGTCTGCCCGGTCGGGTAGGTGTAGGGGTCGTTGCCCTGGAGCTTCGGCGGAACCAGCGCGACGACCTGGGTGACGTTCGGCTTCGACAGCCGGCCGGCCAGCCCGGACGTCGCCGACAGGGTCGCGCCGGGTGCGGTGAACCGGGCCATGGCGGTGGCGTCCGAAGCGCCCCAGGCCGTGAAGTAACCGGGCAGCACCTGGCTCTTCAGCTGGTCCGCCAGCTTCTCGTCGGTGACCTCGTGGTTCTGGTTGATCTCCGGCACGTCCGCGTGGGCGGGCAGCGGCATCTGGCCGACGTCGCCGGCGACGCGCATGCCCTCACCGCTCGCGAGGTCCTTGACGTAGACCGGGACGGTCAGCTCGGTCAGGTTGCCGTCGGCCGTGCGGACCTGCACGCCCAGGTAGCGGCCGTGGTCGCCGTACTCGGGCAGGTTCTCCACGGTGCCGTCCCAGGTGGCGGAGACGGCCGTGCTGCTGCCCGTGCCGTTCCAGCCGCACTCGGGGTCGACCCCGGCGGAGGCGTACTGGGCCAGCTTGGCGCGCCGCTCGGAGTCCTTCTCCGGGGAGTACGTCAGGCAGAGCAGCGCGTACTGCTCGGCGAGGCTCGCGGCCTGCTGGAGCGGGAAGTCGGTGAGCCGGTAGCGGGCGGCGTCGGACTCGTCCAGCGCCGCACTGTTGGTCCGGGACGACACGCCGACCATCAGGCCCATGACACCGCACGAGCCGAGGGCCAGCACACAGGTGGTGACCAGGAGCGTGGCGCGCAGGGCGACATGGGTACGGCGTCCGCCGGAACCGCCGGTGGGGATACGGCCGCCGGGCTTGGGGACGTCGAAGGAGCGGGCGGGCGCGGGGGCGGCCGCCTCGGTGGCGGAGGACTTGTCGGCGGAGGGGGCGGCGGAAGCCGAAGGGGCAGCCGGGGAGGCCGGGGTCGCGGCAGGGCTGGCGGCCGGGGCGGTCGTCTGCGCGGGCGCGGGAGACGCGGCGGACTGTGCTGCGGGTGCGTGGGGCTGCGCCTGCGCCGGAGCGGTGACGGCCGGGGTCTGAGCCGATACCGGAGCCGGGGCGGCCGGGGTCTGAACCGAAGCCGGAGCGGTGACGGCCGGGGCCTGAGCGGATACCGGAGCCGGGGCGGCCGGTGCCTTCGCACCGCCGTTCTTGCGCTCCTGCTTCGCCGCCTTCTTCTGCTCGTACGCCGCCTTGCGGGCCGCGCGCTCCCGCTCCCGCTTCTCCTTCTTCGACTCGGTCCGCGGGGTGGTCTCGCGCGGCGGCAGCGCCGGTACGGCGGCCTGGCCGGCCCGCGGCTGGCTGCGCACCCAGGCGGCGGCGACCTGCGCCCGGGCCGCGTCCGAGGCCATCGGCTGGGGCTGGGCCTGCGGGGCCTGCTGCCCCTGCGCCGGCCATGCCGCTTGCGGGGCCTGGGCCTGCTGCGGGGCGTGCGGAGGACCGAAGGACCCGGGCTGCCCGGAAGGCTGGCCTGCGCCGACCGCGCCAGCAGAGCTGTTCTGGTCTGTCATCGAGTCGGTTACTCCAGCGAGTCGGTTCCCCGTCTGCCTGGCGGGCGCGACCGCGCCGTACGACGGGCCCTGGCCCGGCCAGGTGCGCTGGCAGTGTGACAAAGAGCCCGTGCCGCAGGCCGTGGCCGATTCCCGTCGGGAGCACGGGAATTCCCGACGGGCTGTGTTCCGGGAAAACGGGCGGGGAAAGCGCCGGGGACTCGCCGGGAAGGAGGATGGCCGCCCGGGCGGACGCTCGGCCCACAATGCGCACAGGCACGCCCGGGCGGTGTGCCCCGCGCAGTACCTCAGGACCCACGGCCCCGGCGAAGGACGAGAGTTGAGCGACCAGAACGGGCACCCCCAGCCCTCCGACCCGCGCGCCTGGACCGTACCCCCGCAGGCACCGGCGCCGGCCGCGCCGCAGCAGCCGGCGGCCCCGCAGCTCGCCGTACCGCCGCAGGCCCTCCCGGCGTCCCGCGCCTGGGTCGACGGATACGAGCCCGGCGACCCGTGGCAGGCCCGGCTGTGTCTGGAAACGCCCTATGGCACCGTCGCCTACCCCCTCACTCCGAACACGATCCCCGACCTGCTCGAGCCGCTGGTCCTGGTGGCGCAGGAGCAGCAGGGGCTGCCGGTCGGACTGGACGCGGAACCGGAGCTGGCCCCGGCGGCGAGCCAGGCCGTGGACGAGGACGACGAGGGGCTGACCACCCGCATCCAGAGCGGCCGCGCGGCCCGGCTGACCGGCTGGGCGGTGGTTCACGACCTGTGGGAGCGGGAGGACCCGACGGCCCGGATCGTGATGGGCGCCATCGTGGTGGTGCTGTTGCTGCTCGGTATCGTCCTGACCTGATCGTGCGCCCGTCCGACCGATAGGACTCACATGCTGACGGAGACCGCGGGCCGTAGGCCCCAGGACCTCGCCGCCGAACTGTCGATGCTGCGGGGGGTGGACTGGGGTTCCGTGTGGGCGGGACCGCCGCAGAGCGCGGTTGAACTGCGGGAGTGGTGCGGGCGGTTCGGCTGGGAGCCGCTGACGTCCGACCGGCAACTGCGGGTGCGTACGGAGACCGGCTCCGAGCTGTCCTTCGGCAACACCACCACCTACGGAAGCCCCTTCACGAGTGTGTACCTCACGGGGTTCTGGAACCTGAAGGCCTCCGTCCCCGGGGAGAACGCAGCCGTTCTCGACGCCGCTGCCGAGGCCTGGCCGCTCCATGTGGAGGCGGCGGTGTCGGCCATGGGTGCGCCCGCCTGGAGCGGACAGTGGGATGCAGAGGACTTCCCGGAGCCGCCGGACCCCCGTTTCTGGGCAGGCCGGGAGTCCCGGCTGAGGAACCGCAGTCCGTTCCGGATGGCCTACTGGGGCCCTGTGGGCGAGACGCCGGGACAGGCGGTCTTCGTGCTGGACCAGTCGGTGTCATTCCCCACCTGGACCCAGGACCTGCCCGGTGGATCGATGATCAGTCTGGTTGTGTATCCGCCTGAGAGCTCCCGGAGGGGCCTGTGAACCCGGACGCGCCGCCGACCCAGGACGAGATAGCCGACGCGCTGGCGCTGGAGGACGCGCACGCGCTGACGCAACCGCGCAACCGGGACGAGGCGCGTGCCGTGGTCGCCCGGATGTACGCGGACTGGGGCGCTGCGTACGAGGAGGGCCGGCAGTTCCCGGACGTGCTGTCGTTCGTCCGGGACATCGCGGAGAACGGTGCCGTCACGCATCCGGAGCGGGGCGAGATGCGGGCGTTCTGGTCCTGGCGGTCGCAGCCGGAGGGTGCGCCCCGGGAGATCGGACACCGCTACCTTGCGCAGGCCTGCGGCAGATCGCGGGGGCTCCAGGTGCTGGAGGACAGTCCCGCGGGGGCCCAGCTCGACTCGTACCACCTCACGAACGAGGAGGTGAAACTCGCCCTCGCGCAGGACTACCAGCTGGACCTCGAGCAGGTGGAGGAGACCTCCCAGTACGTGTGGAAGACGGTCTCCGGCCGCTACGCGGAGGCGGCGACCGGCCCGGTGGTGGCGTTCGCGGCCGACATCGGGCGGGGCTCGGTCCTGGGCGCCGACGAACTGCCCCGGCTGCTGGCCCACGAGAAGGTCGGGAAGGAGAACATCGAGTTCCCGATCGACATGCCCCGGCACGAGCACCTGCCGCAGGAGATCGACGAACTGATCGGCGACAAGACGCTGCGCTCGCAGTGGCGGATGGAGGACATCGACCCGGGGGCGTCCACGCCCAAGGACTTCGCGCAGAAGCTGGCCGGGATGGACGTTCCCGAGCGGCTGAAGGAGACCCACGCGGCCGCCCTGGGACGGCTCGGTGCGGCGAACTCCTACGAGGAGTTGAACGCCCCCGCACCGCAACAGGAGCGGCGGACGCCGGCGATGCGGAACGAGTTCCTTCCCGGGGTGAAGATCCGGCCGGTCGCGATGCCCGGCCCGCGTGCTCCGGCCTCCCAGCACGGTGTCATCAACCCGGCCGCGGCCCTCACCCTGCCGCCTCCCGCAGCCGTACAGCAGCCCACAGGAGTGGAGCGATGACCACACCCGCCGAACAGGCCGAGGAAGAGCCGCAGTTCTACTTCCCGGACGTGTACGCCTTTGTCTCCGACTACCTCGCCCAGATGATCCGCCGCCGGGTCAACGGCTCCTCCACCACCTGGTGCCCGAGCTGGTGGGAGCACCCGGAGGCGGGCGCGCGGCTGTCCGCGCTGTGGCTGGCCTGGGAGCATCTGCGCCAGGACCCGGCGCTCGGCATGTCCACGTGGTGGCTGCACCACGCCGATCCGCATCTGCGGGTCCTGATGGATCCCGACGGCGGCCCGTTCGCGGCCTGTTCGCCGAAGGGCGGCCATACGGCGTACCCGTTCGACCCGCTGCCGGTGGACCCGCGCCCGGCCTGATCCGGTCCTCGCCCTGATCGGGGAGTTGCCCGGAGGCCGTTCCCGGGTTTCCTGGCTTCCCGTCCTGCTTTCCCGGGGTTTTCCCGTGGGGAATTCCCCGCAGCCCCGCCGCTCCGCCGCCACCTACCGTGTCCCGGTCATCCCCCGTAACGCCGGTCGGATCAGGACAAGGGAGGCGCGGACAGGTGGAGTTGCCGACGGAGAACAGGCGCACGGCAGTGCTCGCCCTGGCGGTGCTCGGCGTTCTGCTGGCCGCCGTCCTCACGGTGTTCACCGTCTTCGACGGCGGCGACGACCAGCAGAGCGGCGACGGCGGTACGGCGGCTTCCGCCTCCGCCCCCGCGAACCAGGGGCAGGGCGGCACGGACGGCGGTACCGGCCGGCCGGGGCCGGGGGCGGCCACCCCGATCGTCTCGCTCACCGATCTGGCCAAGGCCCACCAGGTCATGGCCCGGTACATGGCCGGGCTGAGCACCTACGACCACGACAGCAGCCAGGCGTCCTGGAGCGCGCCGCTGATCGGGCTGACCACCGACGAACCGCAGATCAAGCAGGCGACGGTGCTGCCCAGCGGCAAGGTGTGGGCGACCTGCAAGGCCGAGCAGTGCTCCTCGAAGGGCACCGCCGTCGTGGAGCGGGACGCCCTGATCGCGGACGACCTGGTGCGGGGCAGCGGCCGGACCATCTCCAGCCTGGTGAAGGTGACCACCACCCGCGTCGCGGCCGGCAAGACCTCCACCGAGTCCGCCGAGTGGCTGGTGTCCGCCAAGGAGGACAGCGGCGCGTGGCTGGTCTCCGGGTTCAACGTCTTCGGGCTCGGTGACCTCGGCTCCGACGAGTCGGGGGAGTGAGTCCGGCATGGTGGCACCCGCCGTACTCGCGGCCGCCCGGAAGGCCGCCAAGGTGGCCAAGAACGCCCAACGGGCCCGGCAGGCCGCGTCGGGCGGCGGTGGCAAAAAGCAGGACGAGGACAAGAACAACGGTCTCAAGCTGTTCCTGATCCTCGGCGGCAGCGGGGGACTGCTGACGTTCGGCGCCATCGCCCTGGTGACCGTGTTGCTCATGGGCATGATCGGCGGCGCCGGCAACGGTGCCGTGAACGCCGCGTGCGGCGACTACGCCGACAACGCCAACGCGGGCAACACCGGTGACGCGGCGGCCACCAACCCGATCATCCCGGCCGGCAAGATGTACATGCCGAGCGACACCGCCCGGGCCGAGGTACCGCCGCGGATGATCCTGGCGGCCATGCGCGCCGCCGCCCGCTACGACGGCCTCGACTGGACCATCATCGCCGGGCAGATGTACCAGGAGACCAAGTACGGCCAGGACCCCTCGGCCGCACCGGGCGGCGCCAACTCGGCCGGTTACATGGGCATTCTCCAGTTCGGCCACCCCGCCTGGAGCGAGTACGGCGCGGACGGCAACAACGACGGCAAGAAGGACCTGTACAACGTCGACGACGCGGCCTGGGGCGCGGCCAACTACCTGCACGCCCTGCACGCCGAGGCGCACCCCTGGCAGGCGCTGCTGTCCTACTCGGGTTCCACCGCCTCCAACACCATCTACCCGCGCGTCGTCCTGACCCAGGCCGCCCGCTACAAGGGTGTGCTCACCGGCGACAAGGAGCTGATCCAGCGCTGGTACGCGCATCTGAAGGACACCATCGACAAGAACCCGTCCTTCCCGACGCTCGGCAAGCAGTCGGACATCCCGGAGCCGGTCGGCAACAACGCCAACCCGGACAACGCGCTGAGCATCGCCTCCAGTTCGCCCCGCTCCTGGTCGACCCCGCCGCTGGCCGACAGCGGTGCCACGACGACGACGGCCATGGCCCCGGCGGCCTATTCCACCGATGCTCTCCCGGCTTCCACCGGTGTTCTCCCGGCGGCCTTCCCGCAGGCCAAGCAGCCGTCCACCGGCGGCAAGGACTGGCAGTGGCCGATGAAGGAGGGCACCTACACCCTCGGCACGCCCTACCACCAGCGCGGCAACATGTGGAGCCTCGGCTACCACACCGGCCAGGACCTGGTGGCGTCCGCCGGCACCCCGATCTACGCCCCCGCCGACGGCAAGGTCGTGCACGCGGGCCCGGGCGGCGCGTACGGCAACATGACCGAGCTGGAGCACGACGGCGGCGTCATCACGCTCTACGCCCACCAGACCACCATCAAGGTGTCCATGGGCCAGTCCGTCAAGCGCGGCGACCTGATCGGCACGGTCGGCTCCACCGGCAATGTCACCGGCCCCCATCTGCACTGGGAGGTCCGGGTCCCCGGCGTCGACAACCCGTTCATCGCGGGCCAGGACCAGGGGCCGGGCATGGTCGACCCGGTGGAGTGGATGAAGGGCCGGATCACGGCCAACCCGGACTACGGCACCGTGCCCGGGGGCGACAACGGCAACGGCAACGGCAAGGGCCGCGACGGCCAGTACGCCGACTGCGCCAAGAACGGCGGCGGCGCGAACGTCCCGCCCGACGGCGCCGGCGCCTCCGGGGTCATCCCGGACGCCGACAACCCGGTCATCCGGGCGGTCCTCGGCTGGGCCCAGCGCGGCATCGGCGTGCCCTACGTGTACGGCGCCCCACGCCTCCAGGGCCAGAACCCGACCAGCTTCGACTGCTCCAGCTTCACGGAGTGGGCGTACTACATGGCCAGCGGCGGGAAGATCGACATCGGCAGCACGACGTACGACCAGCAGCCGTACCTCAGCAAGTACGAGGTGCCGCTGGACAAGGCGCAGCCCGGTGACGTGATCTTCTTCCACCCGGAGGGCGGCGGCCGCTCCGGTCATGTCGGCCTGGTCTGGGACCCCAAGGGCCACACGATCATCCACGCTCCGCGGCCCGGCAAGACGGTCGAGTTCAGCAAGTGGGACTACCAGGCCCAGATCACCGGCGTGTACCGGGTGCCGATCCCGCAGGGCACCGACCCGGTGGAGACCAACGGCAGCGGCAAGGAGAAGGGGGCCTAGGTGGCGGCGCGTCACAGGGCCGCCGTCGGCGCCGCGATGGTGCTCGCTGTCGGGCTGCTCGCGGGCTGCCGCGGCGGCGGCACCGAGGGCGCGGGCGAGTCGGCCCACGCGACCCCGGGGGCGTCCGCTTCCGCGGCCCGGCGGACCGGTCCCGACTATGCGGGTCCCGCGCTGCCGGGCCTGACCGCGGCCCCTGTCTGGAGTCTGGGCCGCAAGGACGCCACCGGCTGTGCGGGCGACCCGGCCGCGCACGCCACCGGCGACCCCCGGACCTGTGTGGTCGGTGACGCGGTCGTCGTCACCCAGGATCTGACCGGGAAGAGCGGCCGGCGCGGCGCGGAGCCGGCCGTACACCGCTTCCGCGCCCGGCTCTACGCGGCGGCCACCGGCCGGCTGCGCCGGACGATCGACATCACGGTCCCGGCCGGCTGGACGAGCGACCGCCCGCTCAGGCCCTCCGCGTTCGTCCAGGTCACCTCCGCGAAGGACGGGTCCCCGGCGCTCCTGGTGACCGACGGGGACGTCACCCCGGCCGACGGGGCCGGGAAGGCGTCGCTGCGGACGACGTACACCCTCTACGCCCCCTCCGGGACGGTGCTGGGCCGTTCTTCCTTCGACGGCGCCGAGTTCACGGACCTCACCGCCGAGGCGGGCCATCTGCTGCTGCGGCAGGGGACCGGAACCAGCACCTATGTGCCGATCGGCGGCGGTGCCCCGGTCCGGGTGCACAACCTCGGGGACGGCGACCAGCCGGTCGGCGCCGGCTTCGGCGTCTATGCCTTCAGCACCTACGACGCGGTCGACGGCAGCGGCAGCCGGCTGGCCGTCGGCGACCGCCGTACCGGCGCGCAGTTGTGGACCCTGGCCGGCATCCGCCGTCCCACCGCCCTGGCCGGCGCGAAGGCCGCCGGTCTCACCGCCCGCCTGCTGCCCCTCACCGGGGACGAGGGGCTGCTCGTGTGGGACCTGCCGCCCGGCTCCGCGCACGATGTGCAGCTCACGGTGGTCGACCTCGGCACCGGCCGGATGCTCGCCGAGGGGCCGCGGATGGACGAGGTCGACACGGCCCGGCCCCGGACCGTGCTGTCCCCGGACGGCCGGACCGCGGTCACCCGGCTCGGCGCCGGCGCGGTCGCCTGGGACGTGCGCAGCGGCCGGGAGCTGTGGCGGCAGCGGGACGGCGAACAGGGCGTCACGCCCGAGGGACTGCCGACCGCCCGCGTCCTCTACGCAGCAGCCGGCGACCAGGGCCTGACGGCGCTGGACCTGGCCACCAGGAAGGTCCTGGCCGAGAACCTGGCCCCGGACGCCGCCTCTCCCGAGGACTCCCTCGCCGGGAACGGCGCCCCGCTGGAGTTCACCACGGACGGCCACGCCGTCCTGGCCGGCCGCGACCTCTTCGTCTTCGCACCCCAGAAAGGATCCCGCGGGTGACCGCAGAACAGCAGAAGAAACCCCGCGCCGAGGACGACTGGACGATGGAGATCGTCCTGCTCATCGCGATCGTGCTGCTGGCCGTCGGCGGCGCCTGGCTGGCCGCCAAGCTGGGCGCTTCCTTCGACCACGCTCCCGAACCGCCCGGCAACCCGCTGTCGTTCCTGGTGGCGATGGTCAAGGGCGACTACCGCTGGCCCGGTTCGGCGGCCAGCGCGGTCGCGGCAGGTGAGGCCGTGCTGCTCGGTGTCGTCCTGCTGGCCGTCTACCGGGTCCGGCAGCGGCTGCGGAACAAGCCCGATGTGGACGGCGCCGCCCAGCACCTGGCCAAGGGCGAGGAGCTGGGCAAGCTGACGATGAAGGGCGCGGCGGCCACCGCCGAGCGGCTCGGCGTGCAGGCGAAGACCCCGGGCGTGTTCATCGGCCGCTCGGTCAAGGGCCGCCAGCCGCTGTTCGGTTCGTACGAGGACATGCACGTCGACATCTGGGGGCCGCGCACCGGTAAGACCACGCGGCGGGCGATCCCGGCGATCCTGGACGGCCCGGGCGCGGTGCTCGTCACCTCCAACAAGCGGGACGTCGTGGACGCCACCCGCGGCCCGCGTGCCGCGCGCGGCCCGGTGTGGGTGTTCGACCCGCAGCAGGTCGCGGCGGAGGCGCCGAGCTGGTGGTGGAACCCGCTGTCGTACGTCACCGATGTCGCCAAGGCCCGCAAGATGGCCGACCACTTCGCGTCCGGGTCGCGGGACGCCAACGCCTCCACCGACGCCTTCTTCGACCCGGCCGGCCAGGACCTGCTGGCCAACCTGCTGCTCGCGGCCGCCTGCGCCAAGGCGCCCATCACCCAGATCTACACCTGGCTGTCCAACCCCAAGGACGACACCCCGGAGCGGATCCTGCGCTCGGCCGGGCACACCATGGCCGCCGACGGGCTGAACGGCGTCATCACCGCCCCCGACAAGCAGCGCAGCGGTATCTACGGCGTGGCCCAGCAGATGGCGTCCTGCCTGATCAACCCCGAGGTCAACCGCTGGGTGACGCCGCCGGCGGATCCGCGCGCCCCGGAGTTCGACCCGCACGCCTTCGTGCGCACCGGCGGCACCCTGTACTCGCTGTCCCGTGAGGGGCGCGACTCGGCCGGTCCGCTGGTGACCGCGCTGACCGTGGCCGTCGTCGAGGCCGCGGAGGAGTACGCCACCACCCAGCGCGGCGGCCGCCTCCCGCTGCCCCTGGTGGGCGTGCTGGACGAGGCCGCCAACGTGTGCCGCTGGCGCTCCCTGCCCGACCTGTACTCGCACTACGGCTCGCGCGGCATCATCCTGATGACGATCCTCCAGTCCTGGGCGCAGGGCATCGAGGTGTGGGGCGAGCGCGGCATGGAGAAGCTGTGGTCCGCGGCGAACGTCCGGGTGTACGGCGGCGGTGTCTCCGACACCCGCTTCCTGGGCGACCTCAGCGAGCTGGCGGGCGAGTTCGAACTGCGCGAGTACCAGACCAGCCGGGAGTCGGAGTCCTACGGCTGGTCCGGCAACCGCACGGTCAGCGAGTCGGTCCGCCGTGAGCGGGTGCTCCAGGTCTCCGACCTCGGCGCCATGCCCCCCGGCCGCGCCCTCGTGCTCGCCTCCGGCACCAAGCCGGTGCTGGTCGAGACGATCCCCTGGTGGGAGGGGCCGTACGCGGCCGAGGTGCAGGCGTCCCTGCGCAAGTACGACCCGGGGGCGCGGTAACCCGTGCGCCCCTGCCCCGGCCGGCCGGTGACGAGGTCTCGGCTGGCCGGGAATGTTCGGTCGCGTGTGCGAGGTCGGTGTGCTCCGGTGAAGGGTCCGTAAAGGGCGTTTGAAGGCCAATTTGCGGGGGTCGCCAGGGCCTTCACGGGGGAAGCGGAGGGTGATGTTGCGCTTTCGTTAAGTGGTTCTTCTTGACGCCGGGTGGGCGCTCCGCGTTGTCTTTTCAGACACCTGGGTCGTATAGCAGCACCCACGTCCGGATCGCACCTGAAGTGAGCCCCCGAATGCGTCGTATCGCCATATCCGTGGCCGCGTCCACGATGACCCTCTCGCTGGCCGGCTGCGGCATGCTGAACGCGACCGGGGGCGGCGCGAGCGCGAGCCCCTCGAAGGGCGACGACGTCACCGTGGGCCTGCTGCTGCCGGAGAAGACCAACTCCCGCTACGACAAGTTCGACTACCCCATCATCAAGCAGAAGGTGGCCGAACTCACCCGCAAGCAGGGCAAGGTCGCTTACGAGAACGCCGCCGCGTCCCCCTCGCAGCAGGCCGAGCAGATGCAGAAGATGATCGACGACAAGGTCGACGTCATCCTGCTCGACGCCGTCGACTCGCACGCCATCGCCGGTGAGGTGAAGAAGGCCAAGGACGCGGGCATCCCGGTCATCGCGTACGACCGTCTCGCCGAGGGGCCGATCGACGCCTACATCTCCTTCGACAACGAGCTGGTCGGCGAGGTGCAGGGCCGCACCCTGCTGGAGGCGATCGGCGGCGCCTCCCTGACGGACAAGATCGTCATGGTGAACGGCTCGCCCACCGACCCCAACGCCAAGCAGTTCAAGCAGGGCGCGCTGTCCGAGCTGAACGGCAAGGTGACGATCGCGGACAGCTACGACATCAAGGACTGGAAGCCGGAGAACGCCGAGGCGAAGATGGCCGAGGCGATCGCCCAGATCGGCAAGGCGAACATCGCCGGTGTCTACGCCGCCAACGACGGCATGGCGAGCGGCGTCATCAAGGCCCTCAAGGCGGCCGGTGTCACCAGCATGCCGCCGATCACCGGCCAGGACGCCGAACTGGACGCCGTGCAGCGGGTCGTGGCCGGCGAGCAGTACATGAGCGTCTACAAGTCCTACCCGGACGAGGCCGAGGCCGCCGCGCAGATGGCCGTGGCCAAGGTGCAGGGCAAGGACATCCAGTTCGACGCGCTGACCCAGGACAAGGTCGACAGCCCGACGAACAAGGACATCCCGGCCAAGCTGGTCTCCGTGAGCGCGCTGACCAAGAGCACCATCAAGAACACGGTCATCGAGGACGGCATCTACACCGTCGACGAGATCTGCACCGCCAAGTACCGGGCGGCGTGCACCACGATCGGCCTGAAGTAACACCCGCGACGCCGACCCGCCGGTGCGCCGGCTCCATCCTGTCCTGCGAGGGCTGTCCCGCGAGGGAAGTCCCGCCAGGGCGAAGCCTGGAGCGAATCGGGGCATACCGGTGCGACTCGCTGGTCCGCCCCGGACGAGCCGTGTTGCGGACCGGGTCGGCGCCGCGCATAGTTGCGCTGCGGAAGTGGCAGCACACCGGGGGTGGGATGGGCGATGGCCGGGCGCGGGACGGAGGAGCATCCACACGGCGCCGACCGGCTGTGCGCGGCCGGGGACCGTGTGTACGCGCGGGCCGTACGCCGGGGCCGGGTGCCGCGCACGGACGCCGAACCGGTGCCCTGCCTGCTGGAACTGGCCCTGTTGCACCCCGACCCCGACGACATGGACTGGCTGGTGCCCACCTCCCCGCAGGAGGTGATGACCCGGCTGCTGCGCGGGGTCTACGACGAGGTCAGCGCGAGCCAGCGACGGGTGGGTTCGGCGGTGGCCGCCTTCGACTGGTACGCGGGCCTCGGCCGGCAGCTGAACGCGCTGACCGCACCCGCCGAGGGCAGCTCCATCCGGGTCCTGGACGGGCTGTCCCGGATCCAGGCCGCGATGGACGAGGCGACCGAGGCGTGCACCACCGAGGTGCTCACCGTGCAGCCCGGCGGCATCCGGCGGGAGGCCGAGCTGACCGAGGGGCTGCACCGGGCGCTGGCGCTGCGCGGCCGCGGGGTGCACATGCGGGACCTGTACACGCATGTGGCCCGGCACGGCCAGGGCCTGCTGAACTACCTGGAGCTGATGGGTGACGCGGTCGAGGCCCGCACCCTGGACGAGGTCATCGACCGGCTGATCCTCTTCGACCGGACCGTGGCCTTCATCCCCGCCAACACCGACCGCACGATGGCCCTGGAGCTGCGCCACCCGGCCCTGGTGAGCTATCTGGTGACCGTCTTCGAGCGCCTGTGGCGGCTCGCGATCCCGCTCACCGCGCCCCTGCCCGACACCGGCATCGAAGGCATCTCGCACCGCGAGCAGTCCATCGCCGCGCTGCTCGCCGAGGGCCACCAGGACGCGGTGATCGCCGAGCGCCTCGGCATCAGCGTCCGCACCTGCCGTGCGCACATCGCCCGGCTGTCGGAGACCCTGGGCGCGGCCAGCCGTACCCAACTCGGCGTGCGGATCGCCCAGGTGGGCCTGGACGGCAGCCGCCTCACCAGCCCGGACCAGCAGACGCCGAGCATCCGCTAGCCGGCCTTGCGCCCTCGTCGCCTCAGGGGCCGTCCCGGTCCAGGATGCCCGACTGGGCGATGAGGTAGCCGAGTTGGGCGCGGCTGCCGCTGCCGAGGGCCTGGGCGAGCTTGGCGATATGGGCGCGGCAGGTGCGGACGTTCATGCCGAGGCGGCGGGCGATGGCCTCGTCGACATGGCCCTCGACGAGGAGCTTGGCGATGGAGTGCTGGATCTCGGTGATGCCGTCGGAGTCCGTCTCGTACGGGCCGCCCGCGCTCATCGGCACGGCCCGGGCCCAGAGGTACTCGAAGACCTTCACCAGGTAGCGGACCAGGCCGGGGTGGCGCAGTTCCAGGGCGATCTTCTGGTCGTCGCGGGCGGGGATGAAGGCGACCGCGCCGTCGCAGATGATGAGCCGTTCGACCAGTTCGTCGATGGTCCGGTACTCGACCCTGCCGCCGGACAACTGGGCCGCGTAGGCCAGCTTCTCCGGGTTGTAGCGGGCGGTGTGCTGATACAGGCTGCGGATCTTCACGCCGCGTTCGAGCAGCGGGCGGTCCCGCTCCAGCCCCTGCAACAGGCTGTGTTCGGAGAGGCGGTCGGAGGGCTGGACGGTGAGCAGTTCGGTCTGCACCTGCGCGGTGGCCAGGTTGAGCGCCGCGTTGATCCGCTCGCCGCCCTCCAGCACGGTGAGGTAGTCGCTGGAGGTGCTGGTCTCCGCGCTCAGCGCCATGAATGGCTCGAAGAGACGCGCGAGTTCCAGGGACAGCTGGCGGCGGTCCGTGATCTCCTGCTCGATCGGGTTGAGCCGCCGGGCCAGGGCGATGGACGGCGGCACCGGCAGCAGCCAGGCCGGATCGTCGGGATCGGGGTGGAGCAGCGCGAACTCCATCAGGCAGGGGGCGTCCTCGGCGTCCGCGCGGGCGACGCGTCCCGCGCGCAGGGCGGTGGCGTAAAGGCGACTACCCGCGTCGCACAACTCCGCTACGCCATGGGGATGTCCCGATTTCCCCTGATTTGCTGACAAATCTCCACCCCCCAGGGTCCTGAACATGCAGGAACATGATGCACTGATTGTGTGGCCATCACGTGCCCGAATAAGCCATCGTCGTACCCGACGGGGGAAAAGGGGACCTTCAAGTGAGGACGAAGCCGACTATGCGTAACAGACTGCTTCGCTCGGTGCTCGGCGCCGCCTTTTCCGCCCTGGTTGCCCTCGGTGTGCTGAGCGGCGTGGCCGGCGTCAAGGGCGACGTTCAGGCGATCACCGAGTGGCCCACGGTAGCCGCGCACACGGCGGAAAACGGAGCCGGGAGCTGACGTGACAACTCCACCCGACGACCGTTCCTTCCGTCGTGAAATGGCCACCGCCTACCGGTCGGGCTGGCACTTCATCGATCTGGTCACCGCCATCCCCCACAGTGGTGACTCACTGATGGTGACAGTGTTCGGTGAGCCGGTCGTCGTCACGCGGGACGAGGACGGGGACGTGCGGGCGTTCCGGTGCCTGCGCAAGCCGCGTGGTGCTCCGCAGCCGGTGCGCTGTGCCATCCGGTACGGAATGATCTTTGTGAACCTGGACCAGCGGGACCACCGGCAGTGCGAGTCGACGGACCCCGACCTGACGACCATCTCAGCCACCCCCCGCAGTGCCTGACGCGATTCCCCCGTCGTAAAAGATCGCTCAGGTGCTTCCCCCCGCAGCGGCGTCACCGTGACCTGAACACGGTGACGCCGCTGCAGTTTTATGGCGACATATCGTGCCCTGGGGGCGTTTTCACACCGGCTGGAAACCGCCGTAACCCGCCGGTCCCGGCGTCGCGCTCCGCACCCGCCCCTCAGCCGCGCCCCAGCGCCCGTTCCACCTCGATCTCGATCACCACGCGTGACGGGTTCGGCGACGGCGTCCGCTCGTACCGCTCGGCGTACCGCCGCTCCGCCTCCGCTATCCGCTCCGGCTCGGTGCGTACGGCCGCCCGCCCCTCCAGCGTGGCCCAGCGCCGTCCGTCGACCTGGCACACCGCCACCCGCGCCCCCTCGGCGCCGGCCGCGCGGACATGGGCCGCCTTCGCGCTCGACTTGTTGGTGATCACCCGGGCCAGCCCCGCCACCGGGTCGTAGGTCACGCCCACCGGCACCACGTGCGGGCTGCCGTCGGGACGCAGGGTCGTCAGGGTGCACAGGTGCCGTTCCCGCCAGAAGGCGAGATACGGCTCGTCCGGCGCGGCCGGATCCACGGCGTAGGAGTGTGAGGCCATGGCTGAAAACCTAGCCCCTCCGGGCTTGAGCGGAATAGACTCAACTTTGTGTACGCTGGCTAAGTCAGGAATGCGCTGAGTCAGGAATGGCCGGGTTGTCGAGGAGGAGTACGCGACCGTGGACGCCGAGCTGACCAACAGGAGCCGGGATGCGATCAACGCGGCGAGCAGTCGTGCCGTGACCGAGGGGCACCCGGACCTCACCCCCGCTCACCTGCTGCTGGCTCTGCTCCAGGGGCAGGACAACGAGAACATCACCGACCTGCTCGCCGCCGTCGACGCCGACCAGGCCGCCGTACGCGCGGGCGCGGAGAAGCTGCTGGCCGCGCTGCCCAGTGTGACCGGATCCACCGTTGCGCCGCCGCAGCCCAACCGTGAGCTGCTGGCCGTGCTCGCCGACGCCGGGGCGCGCGCCAAGGACCTCGGTGACGACTACCTGTCCACCGAGCACCTGCTCATCGGGCTCGCGGCCAAGGGCGGTGCGGCGGGTGAGCTGCTCACGGCGCAGGGCGCCGATGCGAAGAAGCTGCTGGAGGCCTTCCGGAAGGCCAGGGGAGGACGCCGCGTGACCACCGCCGATCCGGAGGGCCAGTACAAGGCCCTGGAGAAGTTCGGCACCGACTTCACCGCCGCCGCCCGCGAGGGCCGCCTCGACCCGGTCATCGGCCGGGACCAGGAGATCCGGCGGGTCGTGCAGGTGCTGAGCCGCCGTACCAAGAACAACCCCGTGCTCATCGGCGAGCCGGGCGTCGGCAAGACCGCCGTGGTGGAGGGCCTCGCCCAGCGGATCGTCAAGGGCGATGTGCCGGAGTCCCTCAAGGACAAGCGGCTCGTCGCGCTCGACCTCGGGGCGATGGTCGCCGGTGCCAAGTACCGCGGCGAGTTCGAGGAGCGGCTGAAGGCCGTGCTCGCCGAGATCAAGGACTCCGACGGGCAGATCATCACCTTCATCGACGAGCTGCACACCGTCGTCGGGGCCGGCGCCGGCGGCGACTCGGCCATGGACGCGGGCAACATGCTCAAGCCCATGCTCGCCCGCGGTGAGCTGCGCATGGTCGGCGCGACCACCCTGGACGAGTACCGGGAGCGGATCGAGAAGGACCCGGCGCTGGAGCGGCGCTTCCAGCAGGTGCTGGTCGCCGAGCCCACCGTCGAGGACACCATCGCGATCCTGCGCGGTCTGAAGGGCCGGTACGAGGCGCACCACAAGGTGCAGATCGCGGACAGCGCGCTGGTGGCCGCCGCTACCCTCTCCGACCGGTACATCACCTCCCGCTTCCTGCCCGACAAGGCGATCGACCTGGTGGACGAGTCGGCCTCCCGGCTGCGCATGGAGATCGACTCCTCGCCGGTGGAGATCGACGAACTCCAGCGCGCCGTCGACCGGCTGAAGATGGAGGAGCTGGCGATCGGCAAGGAGACCGACCCGGCCTCCCGGGAGCGGCTGGAGAAGCTGCGCCGCGACCTCGCGGACAAGGAGGAGGAGCTGCGCGGGCTCACCGCCCGCTGGGAGAAGGAGAAGCAGTCCCTCAACCGGGTCGGCGAGCTGAAGGAGAAGCTGGACGACCTGCGCGGCCAGGCCGAACGCGCCCAGCGCGACGGCGACTTCGACACCGCCGCCAAGCTGCTCTACGGCGAGATCCCCACCCTGGAGAAGGAACTCCAGGCCGCCTCCGCCGCCGAGGAGCAGGCCGCCCGGGACACCATGGTCAAGGACGAGGTCGGCGCCGACGACATCGCCGACGTCGTCGCCGCCTGGACCGGCATCCCGGCCGGCCGCCTGATGGAGGGCGAGACGCAGAAGCTGCTGCGCATGGAGGAGGAGATCGGCCGGCGGCTCATCGGGCAGAGCGAGGCCGTGCGGGCGGTCAGCGACGCCGTACGCCGCTCGCGCGCCGGTATCGCCGACCCCGACCGGCCCACCGGCTCCTTCCTCTTCCTCGGCCCGACCGGCGTCGGCAAGACCGAACTCGCCAAGGCGCTGGCCGACTTCCTCTTCGACGACGAGCGGGCCATGGTCCGCATCGACATGTCGGAGTACGGCGAGAAGCACAGCGTGGCCCGGCTGGTCGGCGCCCCGCCCGGCTATGTGGGCTACGAGGAGGGCGGTCAGCTGACGGAGGCGGTGCGCCGCCGCCCGTACTCGGTGGTCCTCCTGGACGAGGTGGAGAAGGCGCACCCCGAGGTCTTCGACATCCTCCTCCAGGTGCTGGACGACGGCCGTCTGACCGACGGTCAGGGCCGCACGGTCGACTTCCGCAACACGATCCTCGTCCTCACCTCCAACCTGGGCAGCCAGTACCTGGTCGACCCGCTCACCAGCGAGACGGAGAAGCGGGAGCAGGTGCTGGAGACCGTCCGGGCCTCCTTCAAGCCGGAGTTCCTCAACCGGCTGGACGACCTGGTGGTCTTCTCCGCGCTGACCAAGCCCGAGCTGGAGCGGATCGCGCAGCTCCAGATCGACCGGCTGGGCAGGCGGCTGGCCGAGCGCCGGCTCAGCCTGGAGATCACCCCCGAGGCGCTGGCCTGGCTCGCCGAGGAGGGACTGGACCCGGCGTACGGCGCCCGTCCGCTGCGCCGGCTGGTGCAGACCTCGATCGGCGACCGGCTCGCCAAGGAGATCCTGTCCGGCGAGATCAAGGACGGCGACACGGTCCGCGTCGACCGCTTCGGCGACGGCCTGCTGGTCGGCCCGGCCACCGGCAAGACGCTGTAACCGGCCCGCGCGCCGGCCGGCCGCCGCACCCCGGGTGCCCGAGCACCCGGGGTGCGGCGGTCACACCGTGAAGGCGGAGAAGCGGACCCGTGCGGTGGCGGGCCCCTCGTACGTCACGGAGATCTGCACGGCGTTCGCGTCGACGCCCTGCGGCGCGGTGGCGTCGGTGTTCATGTCCACGCAGAAGTCCACCGGACCCGAGTCCTCCGCGGCGCAGAGGTCCGTCCTGGGCTTCGGCGCGTGCGGATAGGTGTGCCGCAGCCACGCCCAGACGTCCGCCCGGGGCATCCGGAAGTCGGCGTCGTAGCTGGTGTCCTGCCAGGCCTGCACCGTGCACCTGGACTCGTACGCCCGCTGCGGCAGCCGCGCCCCGCCGAAGGCCAGCGCCTCGGCGCACGACACCTTTTCCGGACCCCCGCCCAGTGGGTAGTCGGAGGTCATGGCCCGCACCACGATCGCGGCCCCCCAGGCCACCACCAGCGCGGGCAGCGCCAGCACCGCCACGACCGGCCACCACCGCGTCCGGCCCCGTCTCGCAGTCCCGCCCATCAGGCCCCCCTCGGCTCGCCTCCGCCCGGCAGCCGGAAATCATGTCAGCTGTCAGCCAATGGCGGACAGGCGGGCGTCGGGGCTTGCCTCCCCCCTCCCCGGATGGGGGAGGATGGCGGAATCCACCATGAAGGGAAAAACACGGTGAGCATCGACCCGTCCTCCATTCCGAACTTCGGGGGCCAGCCCGAGCCGCAGCCCCAGGGACCGGCCGGCCCCGTCCTCCCGGACCAGGACCTCGTGAAGCAGCTCCTCGACCAGATGGAGCTGAAGTACGTCGTTGACGAGGAGGGTGACCTCGCGGCGCCGTGGGAGCAGTTCCGCACCTACTTCATGTTCCGCGGAGAGGCCGAGCAGGCCGTCTTCTCGGTGCGGACCTTCTACGACCGCCCGCACAAGATCGATGAGAAGCACCAGCTGCTCGAGTCCATCGACGACTGGAACCGCCGCACCCTGTGGCCGAAGGTGTACACCCACACCCACGACGACGGCACCGTCCGTCTCATCGGCGAGGCCCAGATGCTGATCGGCACGGGCGTCGACATCAACCACTTCGTCTCCTCCACGGTCAGCTGGGTGCGGGCCGCGATCGAGTTCGACAAGTGGCTGGTCGAGCAGCTCGGCCTGGAGCAGGACGTCAACGAGGCGGACCAGCCCGGCGACGACGAGGGCGACGAGCGCACCGGCGAATAGCGCCCTCCCTCACAGCGGCACCCGTGCGTACACCAGCAGGTACGCGCCGTAGGCATAGCCGAGCCCGGCCAGGGCCGCGATCACCACGGTCGCGTGCCAGGGCCGGGCTCGCGCGGTGCGGGCGAGCGCCCCGGCGAGCGGCAGGAGCAAGGGGAACGCGGGCAGCAGGAACCGCGGCTTGGACTCGAAGAAGCCCGAGCCGCCGAGCGCGATCAGCAGCAGTACTCCGCTGTAGACCAGCAGCGGCAGCGGTACGCGTTCCAGCAGCAGCAGCGCGTACAGCAGCACGCTCCCGGCCACGATCAGCAAGACCATCGGGGCGGTGAACCGGCTGCCGTGCAGCAGCATGCGCCGGACGACCACCAGCGAGCCGTGCGCGAAGTCGAACTGCGACCCCCAGCGCCGCTGCACGTCGAAATAGCCGCCCAGCAGATCGTGCCGGCACCGGCCGACCCAGAGCACGTACGCCGTCCAGCCCAGCGGGGCGAGCGCCGCGCCCGTCCACAGCCTGTGGGAAACCCGGCCGCGCCGCCGCCACACTGTCCAGCCGGCCGTGGCCAGGACGGCGGCGGCGACCGCGACCCCGTTCGGCCGGGCCAGCCCCGCGAGCGCCGCCAGCGCCCCCGCCCACACCCAGCGACCGGTCAGCAGCGCGTACAGGGCCCAGGCGGCGAGCGCGGTCAGCACCGGCTCGGTGTACGCCATCGACAGCACCACCGAGTGCGGCAGCAGCCCCCACAGCAGGACCAGCGCCAGCCCGGCCGACCGCCCGTGCAGCAGGGTGCCGACCAGATGGATCCCGGCGGCGGCGACGGCGGCCGCGGCCCAGGACACCAGCAGCCCGGCGCCGCCCCCGCTGACCGGCAGCAGCGCGGTCAGCGCCCGCACCAGCGCCGGGTACAGCGGGAAGAAGGCCAGGTCGCTGTGGAGACCAGGGTCGTGCGAGGGCAGGTCGTGGCCGTAGCCGTGCGCCGCGATCCCGACGTACCAGACCGAGTCCCAGGACCGGCCGAGCAGCGCGAGCGGATGCCGGCCGGCGGCATGCGCGACGAGCGCGACCACGGCCACGCCGGTCAGCCGCACCCCGAGGAACAGCCCCACGGCGACTCCGCTCGCGCGGACGGGGAAGGACCGGGTGCGCTCACCGGGCGCCGCGACGGGTGGGGCGAGGAGGGTGCTGGCATGACTCACATCTCCGCACCATGCAAGGCCCGGCCCGCCGACGCGAGCAGGCGGGGGCCGAGCGGCCCCCGGGTTCACCTGTGTCGCGTACGGCAGCGGGTCCGGGAGCGCCCCCGGCGGAAGGGGAGGGGTCCCGTGACGACGTCGACCGCAGAGCGGCCGTCAGCCGATGCGCGTCCCTGCGCCGCTGACTCGGACGCGCGGGTCACCCGCGTGCAGCGTCACCGTGAGCTCGCCGGGGCGGCCCAGGTCGTCGCCCTGGTGCAGGGTGAGGACCGCGTCCTCGGGAACCAGGCCGAGCTCACGGGAGTACGCGCCGAACGCGGCGGCCGCGGCGCCGGTTGCCGGGTCCTCCACGACGCCGCCGACGGGGAACGGGTCACGGACGTGGAAGACGGTGGCCGACTCCCGCCACACCAACTGGACCGTGGTCAGGTCCAAGCGGTGCATCAGGGCTTCGAGGCGCGCGAAGTCGTACGCGAGACGGGCGAGGCGCTCGCGCGTCGCCGCGGCGAGAACGAGATGGCGGGCGCCGGCGAACGCGATACGGGGCGGGAAGGCCGGGTCGAGATCGGCGGCCGGCCAGTCCAGCGCGGCGAGCGCCTCGGCGAGGTCGGCGTCGGCGATCTCCTCGATGTGCGGCACGACACTGGTGAGGGTGGCCCTGACCGTCCCGCCCTCCTCGGTCACCTCCACCGGCACAGTGCCGGCGCGCGTCGCGAACACCAGCTTCCCCGGGCCTGTCCGCTCGGCGAGCGCGACGGCGGTGGCTACCGTGGCGTGCCCGCAGAACGGCACCTCGGCCTTGGGGCTGAAGTAGCGGATGCTGTACGCCCGCCCCTCCTGGCCGCCGAGGCTCTCCGGGGGCGCGGTCAGGAACGCGGACTCCGAGTACCCCAGGTCGCGGGCGATGGCCAGCATCTCGCTGTCGTCCAGGCCGGTGGCATCCAGAACGACGCCGGCGGGGTTTCCGCCTTCGGGGACGCTGGAGAAGGCGGTGTATCGCAGCACCTCGGGCCGCGGCGCATTCGTGGTCATGCCCGCGGCAACAGGGGCCGGTCCGCGGCTATTCCAACGGAGCAGCGTCGTCCATACGAAGGTGGTCTCACATGGCGCGCAGCCGCCCGGCCGCCTCGCGGAGGACTTCCTCCCGCTTGCAGAACGCGAACCGCACGAACGGCGCCCCCGCCTCCCGGTCGTCGTAGAAGACCGCGTTGGGGATGGCCACCACCCCGGCCCGCTCCGGCAGCGCGCGGCAGAAGGCGAAGCCGTCCTTCTCGCCGAGCGGGCGGACGTCGGTGGTGATGAAGTACGTGCCGGCCGGCCGGAAGACCTCGAAGCCCGCCGCCGTCAGCCCCTCCGCGAGGATGTCCCGGCGGGCCTGCATGGACCGGCGGAACTCCGCGAAGTAGGAGTCGGGCAGGGCGAGCGCCTCGGCCACCGCGTACTGGAAGGGCCCGGCGGAGACGTACGTCAGGAACTGCTTGACCGAACGGACCGCGGCGACCAGCTCGGGCGCGGCCGTCACCCAGCCGACCTTCCAGCCGGTGAAGGAGAACGTCTTCCCGGCCGACCCGATGGTCACCGTCCGCTCCCGCATCCCCGGGAACGCGGCGAGCGGCAGGTGCTCGGCGCCGTCGAAGACCAGGTGCTCGTACACCTCGTCCGTCACCACCAGCAGCTCCCGCTCCACCGCCAGCTCGGCGATCGCGGCCAGCTCCGCCCGGGTGAGGACGGTGCCGGTCGGGTTGTGCGGGGTGTTGATCAGCAGCAGCCGGGTGCGGTCGGTGACGGCGGACCGCAGCTCGTCCAGGTCCAGCCGGAACGCCCCCTCGTGCGGGCGCAGGGTGACCGGTACCCGGGTGCCGCCCGCCAGCGCGATGCTCGCCGCGTAGGAGTCGTAGTACGGCTCCAGGGCGACGACCTCGTCACCCGGCTCGACCAGGGCCAGCAGCGCGGCCGCGATGGCCTCCGTGGCGCCCGCCGTGACCAGCACCTCGCGGTCCGGGTCGTACGACAGCCCGTACCGGCGCAGCTGGTGCGCGGCGATCGCGGTGCGCAGCTCCGGGATGCCGGGCCCCGGCGGGTACTGGTTCCCGCGGCCCTCCCGCAGCGCCCGTACGGCGGCCTCCCGGACCTCCTCCGGGCCGTCGGTGTCCGGGAAGCCCTGGCCCAGGTTGATCGCCCCGGTGGCCTGCGCGAGCGCGGACATCTCGGCGAAGATCGTCGTCCCGAACGCGGCGAGCCGGCGGTTCAGGTAGGGGCGCGCGGTGGAGGTCATGCGGGCCATCCTGCGCCCAAGCTCTGGAGTTCCTCAACTCCGCTTTGGCGGGTCGGGCGGACGGGCATCCCCCGTGCACCGGGGCCCCGTCGGGGCCGTCCGGGGGAACCGGAAACTCGGGGGAAGAGAAAGAAGGTGACGCCCATGGGCGACATCGTGATCGTCGTCGTGGCGGTGGTCGTGGTCCTGTGCGCGCAGATCCTGGGGTCGGCGGCGAAGAACGCGAGGCGGGGCAAGGGGCTGGGGGGCTCGCGGTCCCGGCGGTCGTCCGGCGGGTGGTCCTCGAAGTCCTCGGGGTCCTCGAGGTCCTCGGACGGGTACGACAGCGGTGGCAGCTGGTGGGCCGGGAGCGGGGACTCGGGTTCGTCGGGCGGTCACAGCGGTCACAGCGGTCACCACGGCGGCCACCACTCCTGCGGCGGGGGTCACTCGTGCGGCGGCCACTCCTCCTGCGGCGGCCACTCCTGCGGCGGCGGCTCGTCCTGCGGTGGCGGCAGCTGACGGAGGGACGGCGGACCGCCCGGGGAGAGGGCGGCGGCGTCGTCGGGGGACGGTCTCGGCAGGGGATGGATTCCGCAGAGGACGGCTTCGGCAGGGGATGGCTTCCGCAGGGGACGGCTTCCGCAGGGGATGGTTTCGGCCGCCGCCCGGCGCCCGCCGGAGGGAGGGGATCCGGCGGGCGCCCGGCCCGGATGTTCGCGCGCCCGGCGCACGCCGTGGTTGAACAGTTGAGCTGGGGAGCCCTCTGAGGGATGGAAACCCTACGAAGTTGGGTAAAAACGCTGTGGGGGCGGCACTGTTCATGATTCCCTCTAAACCGCCAACGCAGCCCCCCGGACGTCCCACAGACTCCTGACCCCGGCCGGGCCGACTGGGCTGACATGGCCGAACTCCCCCTCATCGCGTGTTAGCGGAGCCGATCCATGCTCACGACCCTGAACACCTCCTACACCGATACGCGCGCCGCCGACCTCGCCTGGGCCCTGGGTCGCGAGCCGTTGCCCGCGCTCGCCACCCTCGATCTCGAACTCACCGGCGCCAGACTCCAGTTGAGACTGCTCGGCGCCTCCCACCAGGTGCTCCTGGACGAGGAGCGGGGCAGTTGCTCGGAGACGGTCGCCTGCATCCCCGGCTCCAGCACCCCGCTGCCCCTCGGTGTCGCCAAGCGCGTCGGCGACTGGGAGTACGAGTTCGCGGCCCGCGTCGAGGTGCTCACGCCCGGCTCCTTCGCCGGGCGCGCCCAGGAGTTGCTGGCCCTCGTCTCCGACCATCCGCACGGCCTCGCCGGGGTCTTCCCCGGCAGCCCGCACGCCTTCACGGCGATGCTGGCCCAGCGGTACGAGGGCCAGGTGCACTGGCGCACCTGGCACGCCTATCCGCAGGACGGCCAGTTGGTGGCGACCCGCACCCGCGTGGGCGTCCGGGCGGCGGCAGGGCGACCGGACCATGAGGACCGGCCTGAGCGAGTCCTTGCGCCATAAACCTTTGGGGTGTCAACTGCCCCCAGATCCACACGTGTGGGTGACAAAGCGTGCCGGGTATGTGACGTAACGTCGCAGAGTGATCGAACCGCACGCCCCTGCACCCCCGGGCTGCCCGCCGTCCTGGACAGCCCCCGCCCGGCTGCCCGTCCGGCCCGGTACCGGGCGGTTCCTGGTCCTCGTGTGCGTCTTCGTCTGCGCGGCCTGCGGACTCGTGTACGAGCTGGAACTCGTCGCGTTCGCCTCGTACTTGATCGGCGACTCGGTCACCCAGGCCTCCGTCGTGCTGTCCGTGATGGTGTTCGCCATGGGCATCGGCTCCCTCGGCGCCAAACGGCTGCGCTGGCACGCGGCCGCCGGGTTCGGCGCGGTCGAGTCGGCCCTCGCGCTGGTCGGCGGGTGCAGCGCGATGGCGCTGTACGCCGTGTTCGCCTGGACCGGCGGCTGGGGCGGGCTGTGGGCCGAGGGCCCGCGCTGGCTGCTGGTCGCCTTCTCGCTCGCCATCGGTCTGCTGATCGGCGCCGAGGTCCCGCTGCTGATGGAGCTGATCCAGCGGATCCGCCGGCAGGACGCCGGGGGCGCGGTGGCCGACCTGTTCGCCGCGGACTACGTGGGCGCGCTCGTCGGCGGGCTCGCCTTTCCCTTCCTCCTGCTGCCCTTCTTCGGCCAGTTGACCGGCGCCCTGCTCACCGGCACGGTCAACGTGATGGCGGGCGGTGCCCTGGTGCTCGGCCTTTTCCGCCGCGACCTCACCCGCCGGGCCCGCTGCACCCTGTTCGTCGCCGGCCTCACCGTGCTCGGTGTGCTCGCCACCGCCGCCGCCCTCGCCGGCGACTTCGAACGGGCCGCCCGGCACGCGGTGTACGGCGAGGACGTCCGGGTGGCCGTGCAGACCGGCGTCCAGGAGGTGGTGCTGGCCGGCGGCACCCACGGCAGGCCGCTCGACCTCTTCCTCGACGGCCGGCTGCGGGTCGGCGGCGGCGACGAGCCCTGCTACCACGAGGCCCTGGTCCATCCGGCGCTCGCCGGCGGCCCCCACGCGCGCGTGCTGATCCTCGGCGGCGGTGACGGCCTGGCCGCCCGCGAGGCGCTGCGCCACCGCGGGGTGCGCCGCGTCGACATCGTCGACCTCGACCCCGCCCTGATCCGGCTGGCCCGCCACGACCCCGGCCTGTCCGCCGCCAACGGCCACGCCTACGCCGACCCGCGCGTGCACGCCGGCCCGGCCGACGCCCTCGGCTGGCTGCGGAGGGCGCGGGCCGCGTCGTACGACGTCGTGATCGCCGATCTGCCCGATCCCGGGATCACCGCCAGCACCAAGCTGTACTCGCAGGAGTTCTACGGCCTGGCCCGCCGCGTCCTCGCGCCCGGCGGCCGGCTCGTCGTCCACGCGGGCTCGGTCACCACCCGCCCCCGGGTCTTCTGGACGGTCGCCGCGACCCTCCGCGCGGCCGGCTTCTCCGTCTCCCCCTACCGGGTCCTCGGCCACGAATCCGGCTTCCCGTCCGGCCCCGACCGCTCGGCCGCCACCTCCCGCGCCCCGCACGACTGGGGGTACCTCCTGGCCGTACCGGGACCCACGCCACCGCCGCTGCGGCTGGACCCCCGGGGCCCGCGTCCCCGGACCCTCACCCAGCCCTCCCTGACCGCGGACGGGGAGGCGGCGCAGCGCACGAGGATCCCGGACCTGCCCGCGTCGACGCTGGTGCATCCGCGGTACTGAGCCGGGTCCGGAGCGGCCCGGCCAGCACGGCAGGGTGAGATCCGGCCATGACTGGGTAGGCTCACCGACCATGGAGCACCAGGTCTTCACCCCGGTTCCGGCCGAGCGGCTCAGGGCCGCCCTCGCCGACCCCGCCAGGGTCGCCCGGGCCGTCCCCGGCTTCCAGCAGGACCCCGGTGCCACGCCCCTCACCGGCCGGCTGAAGCTGCGCGTCGGCGGCCACTCCGTCACCTATCGGGGAGCGGCACGGATCGCCGCCCGGCCGGACGGCACCTACCGCGTCGAGGCCGAGGCCGGCGAAGCCCGCGGCACCGGCTCGGTCGAACTCGCCGTCACCCTGCGCCTGGCCGACACCGACGGCGGCACCACGGTCACCGCCTCCGGCACGGCAACCGCCACCGGCCGCCTCACGGAACTCCCCCAGGAAGCGGTGACCTCGGCGACCACCCGCCTCCTGACCCGCTTCCTGCACGCCCTGCCCGAGGCCCCGGACACTCCGGCCATCGACACCTCGGACGCCGACGCCCCGGAAGCGGAGGCCCCGGCCCTCGACGCCGAGTCCTCGTTCGAGCCCGCTGACGACCACCTCGCCGTCTTCGACGCCGAGATTCCCCCGCCCGCCCTGGCCGCGGAGGCCGATGCCGACGACGCGTTCGAGGCGGGGCAGGAAGGCGAGGGGGACGGGGAGGACGAGGAGGACGGGGTGGATGACGGGGAGGTGGACGAGGCGGAGCTGGAGGACCGTCTCTCCGGTGTCTTCGCCGACTCCGGTGAACCCCCCGCCGAGGCCGCGCACGCCCGCCGCACCATGATCGGCCGCAGCGCCGAGGAGGTCGACCACGCCCCGCCCCGCGGCCGCTACGCCCCCGTACCGGCCCCCCAGACCGTCGCGGGCAACCCGGCCCTGCGCTGGGCGGCCCCCGCGGCGGCGCTGGCCCTGGCCTCGGCGATCGTCGTCGGCCGGGCCCTGCGCAAACGCCACTGAACGCCGACGACGGTCCGGGCCGCCCCAGTAGGGTCGTCCCGTGAGTGACGAAGACATCACGCTGACAGCAGGCGACGCGGAGGTACGCGTCAGCCACACCAACGGCGGCCGGATCAGCGGACTCAAGGTCGGCTCCCTCGAACTGCTCCGCCAGGGGCCCCGCTACGGCTGCTTCCCGATGGTGCCCTGGTGCGGCCGGATCCGCGACGGCCGTTTCCTGGACGGCGCCACGGTCCGCCAGATGCCGCTCAACTCCCCGCCGCACGCCATCCACGGCACGGCCCGCGACGGCGCCTGGCGCACCGCCCGCGTCACCGCCGACGAGGCGGTGATCACCTGCGAACTGACCGACCCCTGGCCGCACCCCGGCCGCGTCACCCAGGTCGTCACGCTCGCCGAGGACAGCCTGACGCTGACGATGTCCGTGGAGGCGTACGAGGACTCCTTCCCGGCGCAGATCGGCTGGCACCCCTGGTTCAACCGCACCCTCGACGGCGCGGACGTCTCCCTCGGCTTCGAGCCCGCCTGGCAGGAGGAGCGTGGCGCCGACCACCTGCCCACCGGCAACCGGATCGATCCCGAGCCTGGCCCCTGGGACGACTGCTTCGGCATGCCCGGCGGCGTCGACGTCACCCTCACCTGGCCCGGCCGGCTGGAGCTGAAGGTGGCCAGCAGGGAGGAATGGGTGGTCGTCTACGACGAGCAGGCCGAGGCGGTGTGCGTGGAGCCGCAGACCGGCCCGCCCAACGGGCTCAACACCCTGCCGCGCCTGGTCACGCCGCTGGAGCCGCTGGAGGCCAGCACCACCTGGAGCTGGCGCCGCATCTAAGCTGGTCGGCATGACGGACGTACGTGGCGCGCTGCTGCAACAGATCAAGGACAAGGCCGTGGTGCACGGCAAGGTGACCCTCTCCTCGGGTCTGGAGGCCGACTACTACGTCGACCTGCGCCGCATCACCCTCGACGGCGAGGCCGCCCCGCTGGTCGGGCAGGTGCTCCTCGATCTCACCGCGGACCTGGAGTTCGACGCGGTGGGCGGGCTCACCATGGGCGCCGACCCGGTCGCTGCGGCCATGCTGCACGCCGCCGCCGCGCGCGGGAAGAAGCTCGACGCGTTCGTCGTCCGCAAGGCGGCGAAGGCGCACGGTCTCCAGCGTCGCGTGGAGGGCCCGGAGATCGCCGGCCGCCGGGTGCTGGTGGTCGAGGACACCTCCACCACCGGCGGCTCCCCGCTCACCGCCGTCGAGGCCGTGCGCGAGGCCGGTGCCGAGGTCGTCGCCGTCGCCACGATCGTGGACCGGGCGACCGGCGCCGCCGAGAAGATCGAGGCCGGCGCGGGTGTTCCGTACCGGTTCGCCTTCTCGAAGGATGAACTGGGTCTGGACTGACCCGGCGGTATGACCTGGACTTGTCCGGGCCGACCGCCGGACAGGGGCCACCAGCCCGGTCTGGAAAGATGGGGACGACGATGACGTCACCCCCAAGGTCTAGGTCAGGGCCGTAACGCAGCAAAGCCAACCCGCAACACAAGGAGCGGACAGATGCCCATCGCAACCCCCGAGGTCTACAACGAGATGCTCGACCGGGCGAAGGCAGGCAAGTTCGCCTACCCGGCCATCAACGTCACCTCGACCCAGACCCTGCACGCCGCCCTGCGCGGCTTCGCGGAGGCCGAGAGCGACGGCATCGTCCAGATCTCCACGGGTGGCGCCGAGTTCCTGGGCGGCCAGTACAGCAAGGACATGGTGACCGGCGCGGTCGCGCTCGCCGAGTTCGCGCACATCGTCGCCGAGAAGTACCCGGTCAACATCGCCCTGCACACCGACCACTGCCCGAAGGACAAGCTCGACGGGTACGTCCGCCCGCTCCTCGCGATCTCCGAGGAGCGCGTGAAGGCCGGCCGGAACCCGCTCTTCCAGTCGCACATGTGGGACGGCTCGGCGGAGACCCTCGCCGACAACCTCTCCATCGCCCAGGAGCTGCTGGAGCGCGCCCGCGCCGCCAAGATCATCCTCGAGGTGGAGATCACCCCGACCGGTGGCGAGGAGGACGGCGTCTCGCACGAGATCAACGACTCCCTGTACACCACGGTCGACGACGCGATCCGCACCGCGGAGGCCCTGGGCCTCGGCGAGAAGGGCCGCTACCTGCTGGCCGCCTCCTTCGGCAACGTCCACGGCGTGTACAAGCCGGGCAACGTCGTGCTCCGCCCCGAGCTGCTGAAGGAGCTGAACGAGGGCGTCGCCGCCCGCTTCGGCAAGGACGCCCCCTTCGACTTCGTCTTCCACGGCGGCTCCGGCTCCACCGAGCAGGAGATCCTCACCGCGCTGGAGAACGGCGTCGTGAAGATGAACATCGACACGGACACCCAGTACGCCTTCACCCGTCCGGTCGCCGACCACATGTTCCGGAACTACGACGGCGTCCTGAAGGTCGACGGCGAGGTCGGCAACAAGAAGACCTACGACCCGCGCACCTGGGGCAAGCTGGCCGAGGCGGGCATGGCTGCGCGCGTCGTCGAGGCCACGCAGAACCTGCGCTCGGCGGGCAACAAGATCAAGTAACCGCCGTACGGCGTTCCCAGCGGGCCCGGCAGCCGGTCATCGGCGCCGGGCCCGCTGTATACCTGGAGAGTGCCGAACGTCCGGCTGGCCTCCCCCCAGGGCAAGTGGATCCTGCTGACCACGGTCCTGGGTTCCAGCATGGCCCTGCTGGACTCGACCGTCGTCAATGTGGCGCTCCCGAGCATCGGCCGCGACCTGGGCGCCGACCTCGCCGCCCTCCAGTGGACCGTCAACGCGTACATGGTCACGCTGGCCGGGCTGATCCTGCTCGGCGGCTCCCTCGGCGACCGCTACGGCCGCCGCAGGATCTTCGTCCTCGGGGTCGTGTGGTTCGCGGCCGCCTCGCTGCTGTGCGGCCTGTCTCCGACCTCCGGGGTGCTGATCGCGGCCCGCGCGCTGCAAGGCGTCGGCGGCGCCCTCCTGACCCCCGGCTCCCTCGCCCTCATCCAGGCATCCTTCCACCCCGACGACCGGGGCCGGGCGGTCGGCCTGTGGTCCGGCTTCGGCGGGATCGGCGCCGCCGTGGGCCCCTTCCTGGGCGGCTGGCTGGTGGCCGGACCCGGCTGGCGGTGGGTGTTCCTGCTGAACGTGCCGCTGGCGCTGCTGTGCGTCCCGGTCGCCGTACGGCACGTCCCCGAGTCCGCCGACGAGAACGCCCGGGGCCGCTTCGACGTGCTCGGTGCCGCCCTCGGCGCCCTTGCGCTGGCCCTGCTGACCTACGCCCTGATCGAGGCCCGGAGCGGCTCCCTGGTGGTGCTGCTGAGCGCGGCAGCGGGCCTGGCCGCCGCGGTGGCCTTCGTCCACGTCGAGAGGCACCGGCCCCATCCCATGGTGCCGCCGGCCATCTTCGCCTCCCGGCAGTTCACGGCGGTCAACCTGGTCACCCTGTGCGTGTACGCGGCCTTCGGCGGCTTCTTCTTCCTCGTCGCCCTCCAGCTCCAGGTGGTGTCGGGCTACTCCCCGCTGGCCGCCGGTACGGCGCTGCTGCCCATCACGGTCGTGATGCTGCTGTTCTCCGCCCGCTCGGGGGCCCTGGCCGACCGCATCGGCCCGCGGCTGCCGCTGACCGTCGGCCCGCTGCTGTGCGCCGCCGCGATGCCGCTGATGCTGCGTGTGGGCCCGGACGCGCGGTACGCCACCGACGTGCTGCCCGCCCTCCTGGTCATGGCCGCCGGCATGGTCACCCTCGTGGCCCCCCTCACCGCCACGGTCCTCGCCTCGGTCGACACCGCCCGGGCGGGCCTGGCCAGCGGCATCAACAACGCGGCGGCCCGGGCGGCAGGCCTGGTGGCCGTCGCCGCCCTGCCCCTGCTGTCCGGGATGGGCCCGGAGGCGTACCGGTCGGCCACGGCGTTCGACGCGGCCTTCGACCGGGCGATGCTGATCTGCGCGGTGGTGCTGCTGCTGGGCTCGGCCCTGTCCTTCACCCTGATCCGCCGCCTCCCTCCGGACTGCCACCACCCGGAATGCAGGGTCCACAGCTGTGTGACGGCTCCGCCTCTGGAGGGTGAGGGCGAGGAGGACGCCGAGGGCGCGGGCGAGGAGGAGGGGCAGGGGCGGGGTGAGGGGCGGGGTGAGGGTCGGGGGTAGGTGCGGCCGGGTGGTGGGCCGGTCGCGCAGTTCCCCGCGTCCCTTACGGGGCAGCAGCCCCGCCCGTGTCCACCGCCGTACGCCAGACTGGACCCCATGACGATTCACGAGAACCTGCTCGGCGGCCCGCCCCCCACCCACCTCCCCGAGGAGCCGGAGCCCCGCGACCTCCTCGCCCAGGGCACCCCCTCCGCGGACGTCGCCGCGAAGTACCCCACCTCCTCGCTCGCCTGGGCCCAGCTGGCCGACGAGGCGTTCGAGCGCGGCGCGGTCGTGGAGTCGTACGCCTACGCCCGTACCGGCTACCACCGCGGCCTCGACGCCCTGCGCCGCAACGGCTGGAAGGGCCACGGCCCGGTCCCCTGGGAGCACGAGCCGAACCGCGGCTTCCTGCGCGCCCTGCACGCCCTCGCCCGCGCCGCCCAGTCCATCGGCGAGCAGGAGGAGTACGAGCGCTGCACGCAGTTCCTGAAGGACTCCTCGCCGACGGCGGCCCAGACCCTGGGCTGACCCCGGCATCCCCTACGGGAGGGACAGGTGTGGCCCGTCTGGCAGCAGACGGGCCTTGCCGTATCCGTGCCGATTGCGGAGGATTCCGGGTGGGGACCGGGGCCCCCGTGCCGGAATCGGCAGGGGCGGACCGCTACCCGGAGTAACAACAGGAGACAGCGATGTCCCAACAGGCTCACCCCCTTCCCGAGGCCGAGCCCGAGACCCCGCATCTCGACTTCGCCGGTACGACGCCGTACGAGGACTACGTCAAGGCGGACGTGCTCACCCACCTCCAGCACACCCTCTCCGACGACCCCGGAGAGATGGTCTTCCTGGTGACGACCCAGGTCATGGAGCTGTGGTTCACCGTCATCGTGCACGAGTGGGAGACCGCGGCGAAGGCCCTGCGCTCGGACGACGTACCGACCGCGATCGCCGCGCTGAAGCGCTCCGTCCGCGAGCTGGAGGCCCTGAACGCCTCCTGGACGCCGCTCGGCCAGCTCACCCCGGCGCAGTTCAACTCGTACCGCAGCGCCCTCGGCGAGGGCTCCGGCTTCCAGTCGGCGATGTACCGCCGCATGGAGTTCCTGCTCGGCGAGAAGTCCGCCTCCATGCTCGTACCGCACCGCGGCGCCCCGCGCGTCCACGCCGAGCTGGAGAAGGCGCTGCACGAGCCCAGCCTGTACGACGAGGTCGTACGGCTCCTCGCGCGCCGCGGCCACGCCATCCCCGACAGCCTGCTGCACCGTGACGTCTCCCGGCGCTACGAGCCCTCCGAAGCGGTCGAACAGGCCTGGGCCGCCGTCTACTCGGGCGACCAGAACGCCGAACTCGCCCGGCTCGGCGAGGCGTTGACCGACGTCGCCGAGCTCGTGTGGCGCTGGCGCAACGACCACCTGGTCGCCACCCGCCGCGCGATGGGCGCCAAGCCCGGCACCGGCGGCTCGGCCGGCGTGGCCTGGCTGGAGAAGCGCGCCCGCAAGAACGTGTTCCCCGAGCTGTGGACGGCGAGGTCCCATGTCTGAGCTGGCGATGCAGGCGGAGAAGCTGGACGCGGCGGACGAACTGGCCCCGCTGCGGTCCCGCTTCCACCTCGACGAGGGCGTCTATCTGGACGGCAACTCGCTGGGCGCGCTCCCGGCACACGTCCCCGACCGGGTCGCGGACGTCGTCCGCCGCCAGTGGGGCGAACTGCGCATCCGCTCCTGGGAGGAGAGCGGCTGGTGGACGGCGCCGGAGCGGATCGGCGACCGGATCGCCCCGCTGGTCGGCGCGGCCCCGGGCCAGATCGTGGTCGGCGACTCGACCAGCGTCAACGTCTTCAAGGCCCTGGTGGCGGCGGTCCGCATGGCGGGCGAGGACCGCACCGAGATCCTGGTCGACGCGACGACCTTCCCCACGGACGGCTACATCGCCGAGTCCGCCGCCCGTCTCACCGGCCGCACCCTGCGCCCGGTGACCCCGGCCGAGGTGCCGGACGCGCTGACCGGCCGTACCGCCGCGGTCCTGCTCAACCACGTCGACTACCGCACCGGCCGGCTCCACGATCTGCCGTCCCTGACGGCGGCCGTGCACGCCGCGGGCGCCCTCGCCGTGTGGGACCTGTGCCACAGCGCGGGCGCGCTGCCGGTGGGCCTGGACGAGCACGGGGTCGACCTGGCGGTCGGCTGCACCTACAAGTACCTGAACGGCGGCCCGGGTTCACCGGCGTACCTCTACGTCCGCCAGGAGCTCCAGCCCCGCTTCGACTCCCCGCTGCCCGGGTGGAACTCGCACGCCGACCCCTTCGGCATGGACCCGTCCTACGCCCCGGCGCCGGGTGCGCTGCGCGGCCGGGTCGGCACCCCGGACATCCTCTCCATGCTGGCCCTGGAGGCGGCCCTCGACGTCTGGGAGGGCGTCTCCGTCACCGCGGTCCGCGCCAAGTCCCTCGCCCTGACGGACTTCTTCCTGCGGTGCGTGTCCGCGTACACGGAACCCGGAAGGGTGGAGAACCTGACGCCGGTGCCGCACGGGCAGCGGGGCAGCCAGGTGGCCCTGCGCTGCGCCGACGCCGGTGAGGTGATGCGGCGCCTGATCGCCCGTGGCGTGGTGGGCGACTTCCGCCATCCCGACGTGCTCCGCTTCGGCTTCACGCCCCTGTACGTGGGCTTCGCGGACGTGGAACGGGCGGCCAGGGCGCTGGCCGAGGAACTGGTCCGGCAGCCGGAGTAGGCCCGCTGTGGGCCACCGGGCCGGGCAGCCCATGGGCGCCCGGTGGCCCACAGAACCGTTTTGCCCTCACCGAGCGTGACATCCCCATGTCCGCGCACGTCACCGGCCTGATACGGTCCCGCCAACGGTGCACAGCCGCCACGCGACCGCCACACCCTGACGACGTGTCATCGACGTTCCATCGCTGAGAGGTTGGAGCATGCCGGACGACGCAGCAGCAGCCCGCGCCGCCGCCGAGGAGGAGTCGGCCTTCTCGCACGCCCCGGTCGATCCCGACGTCACCGTCGCGTACGGCACGCACCCCGACCAGGTGATCGACTTCTACGCTCCGCGCACCGCTGCGGCCGCGCCCGCGCCGCTGGTGGTGGTCCTGCACGGCGGCGCCTGGCGGGCCCGCTACGACCGCCGCCACATCACCCCGTTCGCGGACTACCTGGCCCGCCGGGGCTTCGCGGTGGCCAACGTCGAGTACCGGCGCGGCGGCGACTCCCCGATCCCGGGGCAGAACACGGGCAACTCCCCGAACGCGGGCGACGCCACCCCGCCCGCCGGCCGCTGGCCCGACACCTTCGACGATGTCGCGGCGGCCCTGGACGCCCTGCCGGACCTGGTCCGCACAGCGCTCCCGCAGGCCGACGTCCGCCGCACGGTGCTGACCGGCCACTCCGCGGGCGGCCATCTGGCCCTGTGGGCGGCGGCCCGGCATGTGCTTCCCGCGGACTCCCCGTGGCGCACGGACCGCCCGGCTCCGCTGCGCGGGGTGGTGGCCCTGGCCCCGATCGCCGACTTCGAGGTGGCCGAGAAGCTGGACGTCTGCGGCAACGCGTCGCTGCAACTCCTCGGCGGTACGGCCCACTTCGCGGCCCGCCGCCCCTACGCCGACCCCGCGCTCCTCCTCCCGACCGGCATCGCGACGACGCTGGTGCAGGGCCGTACGGACCTGGTGGTGCCGCAGGCGGTGGCGGAGGCGTACGTCGATGCCGGCGCGAGGGCGGGGGAGATGGCGGGCCTGACGCTGCTGGAGGACGTGGGTCACTTCCCGCTGATCGATCCGGCGGCGGACGCGTGTGCGGTGGTGGCGGAGGAGATCGCTCAACTGGCGTGGTGAGCAGTGGGGTTGAGCGGGGTTGAGGGGGGCTGAGTTTGCTTGAGGGGGCCGGGCGTGCCCGTAGGGCGGTACCGGGGGGATACCCGTAGTACCTGAGAGCTACCCCGCAGGACAGCTCCCTGGCGTGACGCCGACGACGGGTCCCGATTTCTAACTTCCTTTCTGGAGCAGCCCGATGGCCGGGCGTCCCGGAAGGAAGCCACCCATGGGCCACCCGCGCACCCTCCAACCGCCGACAGCTCATCCCGAGGGCAACTCGCCCCTGGACATGGCGAACCCGCGGCCGCCGGCGGTGGGTTCGCCCCACGAGGGCCACCCGCAGCTGACGGCGAAAGCTGTACACCGCCGTCGCTGCTGGCACCGCCCCCTCCTCGCCGCACTCCTCACCGCCGCCATAGCCATCCCCCTCTCCGCCGCCGCCCTCCCCCCGATCCCGTCCCCCACCCCCGCACACCTCCCCCCACTCACCCGCACCACCCTCGCCGCCACCTACGACGCCAACCGGGCCAACGCCACCCGGGCCGCCCGCATGGCCGCCGCCGACGGCGACGAACACCGCGCAGCCGCCGACGCCTCCCTGGCCTCCCCCACCCGTCACCTCCTCACCTTCGACGGCCGCGGCCCCGGACAGGCCACCGAGGTCCTCGGCGACCTCCTCCACGCCGACCGCGTCGCGATCCTGGTCCCCGGCTCGGACACCTCCCTGGACACCTACGCCCGCTTCCACACGGCGGCCACGTCCCTCTACCGGCAACTGACGGCCACCCCCGGCCACCGCGCCGCCGTCATCGCCTGGCTCGGCTACCGCACCCCCGGCACCGTCAGCTCCACCGTCACCACCACCACCCGCGCCGACGAAGCCGCCCCCCGCCTCCGCTCCTTCGTCCGCCGACTGCGCACCCTCACCCCGCCCCACACCCGCATCTCCCTCCTCTGCCACTCCTACGGCTCGGTGGTCTGCGGCCGGGCCGCCCCCGGCGTGGACGCCGACGACATCGCCCTGATCGGCAGCCCCGGCACCGGCGCGGACTCGGTGTCCGCCCTGCACACCAATGCCCGGATCTGGGCGGCCCGCGGCAGCGACGACTGGGTGGCACACGTCCCGCACCGCCGCGCCGGCCTCCTCGGCACCACCGTCGGCTTCGGCACCGACCCGGTCTCCCGCGCCTTCGGCGCCCGGGTCTTCGACGCGGCCGGCGCCGACCACAGCGGTTACTTCACCCCGGGCTCGACCGCCCTCGCCAACCTGGCCCGGATCACCCTCGGCGAGACCGCGGAGGTGACCCATGCCTGACCGGCCGACCGGCACCACCCGCCCACCGCTCACCACCCGGCGCCCGTTCCGCGTCCTGCGCGCGATCCGCGAGGGAGCCGAGCGCGTCGACAGGGCCACCCCCGCCGGCCGCGACCGGGCGATCGACGCCCTGCGCGCCCTCGCGATCCTCGGCGTGGTCCTCGGCCACTGGCTGGTGACGGCCCTGGTCGCGACGGACGGCGGCCTGCACACCGCCAGCCCCCTCCAGCACCTGCCCCGGCTGGCCCCGGTCTCCTGGCTCTTCCAGACCCTGGCCGTGTTCTTCCTGGTCGGCGGCCATGTCGCGACCCGCGGCCTGGCAGCCGCCCGCACGCGAGGCGAGACCTACGCCGCCTGGCTGCGCGCCCGGCTGACCCGGCTGCTGCGCCCGGTGGCCGCCCTGCTGTGCCTGTGGACGGTGACGGCCACCACCCTGCTCCTCACCGGCGTCCCGTTCGGCACCCTCCACACGCTGCTCAAACTGGCGCTGTCCCCGCTGTGGTTCCTTCTGGTCTTCGCCGCGCTGACGGCCGCCACCCCTCTCGTCGCCCGCCTCCACCCCCTCTGGCCGCTCGCGGTCGTCCTGCACGTGGACGTCCTCCGCTTCGGCCTGCACCTCGGCCCGTCCTGGCTCGCCTGGGTGAACGTGGCCGCGGGCTGGCTGGTGCCGTACACCCTGGGCGCGGCCTGGGCCCGGGGCGAGCTGAGCACGCGCCGCTCGGCCTGGGTCCTCCTCCTCGGCGGTACGACGGCCACGGCCGCCCTGGTGCTCGTCGCGGGCTACCCGGCGTCCATGGTCGGCGTCCCCGGCGCGAGGATCTCCAACCTGGACCCGCCGACCCTGGCGGCCGTCACCTTCGGCCTCGCCCAGTGCGGGCTGGCCCTGCTGCTGCGCGACCGCCTCCGCCGGGCGACGGCCCGACCGCTCGCCTGGGCGGCGACGGCGTTCGTGAACCTCTCCGCGATGACGATCTACCTCTGGCACCAGACGGCGATGATGGCCACCACCGTCACGGCTCTTCCGGCCGGCCGCCTGCCCGGACTGCACACCTCGCCCGACTCCCTGACCTGGGTGGCCCAGCGGCTGGCCTGGCTCCCCGTCTTCGCGCTGGCCCTGCTCCTCGCCCTGGCGGCCTTCCGCCACCACGAACAGGGTCCTCGACGGCCCCGGAACCGCATCTCACGCGTGCTGCACCGGCACCTCCCTGCCGCGAAGTCCCCGCACCATGCCTAGAGTTACCGACGTGACGCCCGCGGCCCCCCAAGACCCCACCCCGGGGCCCTCGCCCACCCCGGCGCCCCCCGCCGAAGGGCCCGCGAGCCGTGGCCAAGCCCTGCGCGCCTGGCTCGGCGCGTCCCCCTCCCCGCACTCGCCCCCCTTCTCCCGCTACCGCTGGGTGCGCCTGCTCACCTACCTCGTCACCGTCTACATCGCGCTGGCCCTCGCCCTCGGCGGCGGCTCGGAGATCACGGACACCTACCTCCTCGCCGCCCCCACCGCCTTCCTCCTCGCCTCGCTCCAGGCCGCCGCCCTCGTGCTGGCCCTCTGGCGTCCCGTTCCCGCGTGGGTGCTCTCCCTGACCGACGCCGCGGCCACCGCCCTCCTCGCCCGACCCCATCTGGGGTCGGTTCCGGGCCAGGGCCCCGAATGGCCGTGGGCCACCCCCGCCCTCCAGGCGCACATGGCCGTGTTCCTTCTCCTGGCCCTGCGCGTCCGTGTCCGCGGCACCCTCACCGCGCTCGCCGCGACCGCCCTGCTGACCTGGGTCCTCCAGACCTACCTGAACCCGGGCCACTCCTCCGGGACCGGCTACGTCGCCGTCCTTCTCTTCGCCGTCGCCGTCCTCGTCGGCACCGTTCTGCGCAGCCGCAGCGAGGCCCGTACCCAACTGGTCCAGCAGGCGACGATCACCGCGGAGGAGCGCGCCCGCCGCACCCTCCTGGAGGAGCGCAGCCGGATCGCCCGCGAGCTGCACGACGTGGTCGCCCACCACATGTCGGTGATCTCCATCCAGGCCCAGGTCGCCCCGCACCTGGTGGAGAACCCCTCCGAGGAACTGAAGGAGAACCTGGCCGGCATCCGCAACAACGCCCTGGAGGCCCTGACGGAGCTGCGCCGGGTGCTGGGCGTGCTGCGCTCCGAGCAGCCGGACGACCCGAGCGCCCCCGACGCCCCGCAGCCGAACCTCGCCCGGCTGGACGCGCTGCTGGAGAACACCAGGGCGGCCGGTCTGCACGTGGAGAAGCTGGTGGTCGGGGAGGAGCGCAGCTATCCGCCCGGAGTGGAGCTGTCGGCGTACCGGATCATCCAGGAGGCGCTGAGCAACGTCCTGCGGCACGCGCCGGGCGCCGGGGCCCGCGTGGAGATCGACCATCTGCCCGACGGCATCTTCCTGAGCGTCATCAACGGCCGCCCCCGGTATCGCGCCCAGCCGTCCCCCGGCAGCGGCCACGGTCTGCTGGGCATCCGGGAGCGCGCGGCCATGCTGGGCGGACATGTCACCACGACCTCGACCGTGCAGGGCGGCTTCATGGTGACGGCTTTCCTGCCCCGCGCGGGCACCCCCGTGGCCGGCCACCCCCCGACAGGAGACGGAACCCCATGACGAGCGGCTTGACGAGCAGCGTGACGAGCGGCGTCGGCACCATCCGGGTCCTCATCGCCGACGACCAGCAGATGGTCCGGCAGGGCTTCACGGTGCTGCTCAACACCCAGCCGGACATCGAGGTGATCGGGCAGGCGGTGGACGGGCGCGACGCGATCGCGAAGTCCGCCGAACTGGCCCCGGACGTCGTACTGATGGACATCCGGATGCCCGAACTCGGCGGTATCGAGGCGACCGACCGCATCACCGCCGACCAACCCGCCGTCAAGGTACTGGTGCTGACGACGTTCGACCTCGACGAGTACGTGTACGACGCCCTCCGGGCCGGCGCCTCGGGCTTCCTGCTGAAGGACGCCTCCGCGGAGCAACTGGCCGAGGCGGTACGGGTGGTGGCCGCCGGTGACGCCCTGCTCGCCCCCGGTGTCACCCGCCGTCTCATCGCCGAGTTCGCCCGGCTGAACGGCAGCCCGCGCTCCCCGCTGAAGCAGCGCGTCGGCGACCTCACCGAGCGGGAGACGGAGGTCCTGGCGCTGATCGCCCAGGGCCTGACGAACGCGGAGATCGCCGAGCGGCTGGTCGTCGCCGAGCAGACCGTGAAGACCCATGTCGGCCGGATCCTGGTAAAGCTGGGCCTGCGCGACCGCACCCAGGCGGCGATCTTCGCCTACGAATCCGGCGTCATCCGCCCCGGCGGCGCCGCTGAGCCCTCGCGAGAGGCAGCCGACCGTTTCCCCGGCGACCCGTAGTACCTGAGAGGGACCTTCAAGGACCCCTCTTCAAGGGGACGACCCGGGGCCGGCCGAGGCCTACCGTCGTGTACGTGACCCAGACGACGCACACGCAGACGACTCCGCCGGGCGCGGCCGGCCGGCCGCGCAGCCCGGAGTTCCGGTTCGCCGCGGAGGCCCTGCGCGGGCTGCGGCAGGACCTGTTCCACGAACCCTTCGCCTACCGCCCGTTGCCCCGCATGGGTGTCGACGGCCCGCTCACCCGGCGCCTGCCCGGCCGTTCGAAGGGGTACGTGGGCCGGATACCGCACACCGTGGTGGCCGGCCTGGGCGTGCTGTCGATGCTCCTCGCCGTGGCCGCCTCCTTCGAGTACGGTGCGCCGGCCCTGTTCTGCGGGCTGCTGGCGCTGGCGCCGGTGCTGCTGACGCTGGCGCGTCCGGTGGGCGCGTTCTGGTGCTCGCTGGGTGCGACCACCCTCGCCGCCGCGCTCGACCGGGGCGACTGGAGCGACTGGCCGTGGCTGCCGGGCAGCTTCCTGTCCCATCTGGTCGTGCTCACGGTCGTCGCACTGCGCACCCGCCCGCGCACGGCGGCCTCGATGTGGCTGATGACCGCGGTCTACGGCTTCCTCGCCGGAAGCGTCATCGGCCGGGGCCGGTACGACAACGACGTGTCCCCGATGCTGATCACATCGGCGCTGAGCCTGCTGGCCGTCACGGTCTGGCACATACGGCGGGAGGCCGCGCAGGAGGTGACGGCCCAGCAGTCGGTGACCGAGCACGAGCGCTCACGGCGCACGCTGCTGGAGGAGCGCACCACGATCGCCCGTGAGCTGCACGACGTGGTCGCCCACCACATGTCGGTGGTCGCCATCCAGGCGGAGGCCGCGCCCTACCGGGTGGAGAACCCCCCGCCGGAGCTGGAGAAGGCGTTCGCCACCATCCGGGAGAACGCGGTGGCGGCCCTGACCGAGCTGCGCCGGGTCCTCGGGGTGGTCCGCGCGGAGCACTACGAGGCCCCGGACGCCCCCCAGCCGACCCTCGCCGACCTGGGCGGACTGCTCGCCAATGTGCGGGAGGCCGGCCTGGAGGTGGAGCAGGCGGTGACCGGCGCGGTGCGTGAACTGCCGCAGGGGGTGGAGCTGTCGGCGTACCGGATCGTGCAGGAGGCGCTGAGCAACACGCTGCGGCACGCACCGGGGGCGAGCGCGCGGGTGGAGCTGGGGTATGTGCTGGGCGGTCTGGGCCTGCGCATCGTCAACGGCCCGCCGCCGGCCCCGCACCTCGTCAAGCCCTCCCCGGGCGCCGGGCACGGGCTCACCGGGATGCGGGAGCGGGTCTCCATGCTGAACGGCGACATGGCGACGGGCCCCACGGCCGACGGAGGCTTCGAGGTCACGGTGTTCCTCCCGGCCCACCCCATACCCACGGCCCCGGACACCGGCAAGGACACCGCCATCGACACCGGCAAGGACATCGCCACGGGCACTGGAACGACCGAGGCTGGGGCATGACGATCCGCGTACTGATCGCCGACGACCAGATGATGGTCCGGGAGGGCTTCTCCGTCCTGCTGAACGCGATGCCGGACATCGAGGTCGCCGGCGAGGCCGTCAACGGCCGGGAGGCGGTCGAGCAGGTGCGCCGGCTGGCCCCGGACGTGGTGCTGATGGACATCCGCATGCCCGAGCTGAACGGCATCGAGGCGACCCGGGAGATCGTCGCGGCGGACGCCTCGGCGAAGGTGCTGGTGCTGACGACGTTCGACCTGGACGAGTACGTCTACCAGGCGCTGCGGGCGGGCGCCTCCGGCTTTCTGCTGAAGGACGCGTCCGCCCGGAGGCTGGCCGAGGCGGTCCGGGTGGTGGCCGCGGGCGAGGCGCTGCTCGCGCCCTCGGTCACCAAGCGGCTGATCGCGGAGTTCTCCCGGCTGGCCGAGGCGCCCCGGCTGGTGCCGTCGGCGCAGGCGGCGTACGGGGAGCTGACCGAACGGGAGACGGAGGTGCTGGTCCTGATCGCGCAGGGGCTGTCCAACGGGGAGATAGCCGAGCGGCTGGTGGTGGCGGAGTCCACGGTGAAGACCCATGTGAGCCGCATCCTGGTGAAGCTGGGGCTGAGAGACCGCACCCAGGCGGCGGTCTTCGCCTACGAGGCCCGCCTGGTGGCGCCGCGGTAGGCCGTGGGCCCGGAGACCGGGGGCCTGGTCAGGGCGCGGTGCTCGGGGCTAACGTCCGTCCATGGCAGCGCTTGCGGACCTCGCTTTCGACCCCTGGGACCCCGCCTTCCTCGCCGACCCCTACCCGGCCTACGCCGAGCTGCGGGCCCGCGGCAGGGTGCTCCGGTACGAGCCGACGGACCAGTGGCTGGTCCCGCGCCACGCGGATGTCTCCGCGCTGCTGCGCGACCGCCGCCTCGGCCGCACCTACCAGCACCGTTTCTCGCACGAGGAGTTCGGCCGGAGCGCGCCCCCGCCGGAGCAGGAGCCGTTCCACACGCTGAACGACCACGGGATGCTCGACCTGGAGCCGCCGGACCACACCCGGATCCGGCGTCTGGTGTCGAAGGCGTTCACCCCGCGCACGGTGGAGCGGCTGCAGCCGTACGTCGACGGGCTGGCCCGGGACCTGGTGGCCGGGCTGGTCCGGCGCGGCGGCGGCGATCTGCTGACGGATGTGGCGGAGCCGCTGCCGGTCGCGGTCATCGCGGAGATGCTGGGCATCCCGGAGTCGGACCGGGGGCAGCTGCGCCCGTGGTCGGCGGACATCTGCGGGATGTACGAGCTGAACCCGTCGCCGGAGACGGCGGCCCGGGCGGTGCGGGCGTCGGTGGAGTTCTCGGGGTATCTGCGGGAGCTGATCGCGGCCCGCCGCAAGGAGCCGGGGGAGGACCTGATCTCGGGTCTGATCGCGGCGCACGACGAGGGCGACCGGCTCACCGAGCAGGAGATGATCTCCACGGCGGTGCTGCTGCTGAACGCCGGTCACGAGGCGACGGTGAACGCCACGGTGAACGGCTGGTGGGCGCTGTTCAGCCACCCGGAGCAGCTGGCGGCCCTGCGCGCCGACCACTGTCTGGTGCCGTCCGCGGTCGAGGAGCTGATGCGTTTCGACACCCCGCTCCAGCTCTTCGAACGCTGGGTGCTGGACGACATCGAGATCGACGGCACGACGATCCCGAGGGGCGCGGAGATCGCCATGCTGTTCGGCTCCGCCAACCGTGACCCGGAGGTCTTCGCCGACCCGGACCGCCTGGACCTGGCCCGCCGGGACAACCCGCACATCTCCTTCAGCGCCGGTATCCACTACTGCATCGGCGCCCCGCTGGCCCGGATGGAGCTGGCGGCCTCGATGACGGCCCTGCTGGAGCAGGCCCCGACCCTGGCCCCGGCGGCGGAGCCGGAGCGCAAGCCGAACTTCGTGATCAGGGGCTTGCAGGGGCTGAGCGTGGAAGTGCGCTGACCGGCCACCGGGCCGACCGGCCGCCGGGCCGACCGGGCAGCGGGTGTCCGGGAGGCGGGTGTCCGGCCGACGCGCGCATCCGCCGGTCCCCGGGCTATCGCTCCTTGGTCTCCTGGAGCACCGTGCGGCCGAGCAGCGCGTACCGCTCGGGGGCGCGGTGCTTGAGGTACTGGGCGCAGCCGAGGCCTGCGGCCGCGATCAGGGCCACCAGCCAGGGGGTCGCCTTCAGCACCAGGGAGCCGGACTCGGGGCCTGCGGCGACGCCCATGTTGGACACCAGCAGCACCACCACGGCGAGCATCGCCACCCCGCCGAGCAGCGGTGCGGTGAAGGTGCGGAACCAGTGCCGGCTCTCGGGGTGGTGGGAGCGGAAGTAGACCAGCACCGCGAAGGAGCACACGGCCTGGACGACCAGGATCGCCATGGTGCCGAGGATGGCGAGCAGGACGTAGGTGCCGGTGTACGGGTCCTTTCCGGCGGCCCAGAACGCGCCGATCAGTACGGCGGCCACGCAGGTCTGCACCACCCCGGCGATGTGCGGGGAGCCGTGCCGGGCGTGGGTCCGGCCGATGGTGCGCTTCAGCGAGGGCAGCACCCCCTCCCGCCCGAGGGCGTACAGATAGCGGGCGGCGCAGTTGTGGAAGGCCATGCCGCAGGCCAGCGAGCCGGTGATCATCAGCCACTGCATGACGACGACCGCCCAGTGGCCGACGTAGCGCTCGGTGGGCAGGAAGAACAGGTCGAGCGGGTTGCCGGAGGAGGCGGCCGTCAGGGCCTCGCGTTCGCCGTTGCCGGTGATGGCCATCCAGGAGACCAGGACGTAGAAGACCCCGACGCCGAGGACGCTGATCATCGTGGCCTTGGGGATGATCTTCTTGGGGTCCCGGGACTCCTCGCCGTACATCGCGGTCGACTCGAAGCCGACCCAGGACCAGAAGGCGAAGAAGAGTCCGAGGCCGGCGGAGGTGCCCTTGAAGGCGTTGACCGGGTTGACGGGGGCGAAGGTGAAGCCGTGCGGGCCGCCGCCGTGCAGGGCCACGGACACCGCCATCGCGGCCAGCACGGTCACCTCGGTCGCGAGCAGCACCACCAGCAGTTTCTCGGCGACGCTCACGCCGAACCAGGTGCCGGTGGCGTTGACCGCGAGCATCAGCACCGCGAAGGCCCACCAGGGCACGTGGACGCCGGTCTGGTCCTTCAGGGTGGTCGTGGCGAAGGTGGAGAAGATGCCGATGAGCGCGGGTTCGAAGACGACGTAGGCGAAGGTGGCGAGCAGCCCGGCGGCCAGTCCGGCGGTGCGGCCGAGGCCGTAGGAGATAAAGCCGTAGAAGGCCCCCGTCGAGGTGATGTGCTTGGCCATGGAGGTGAAACCGACGGAAAAGATTGCCAGGACGACCATTGCGACGAGGTAGCTGGCGGGTGCTCCGACGCCGTTGCCGGACGAGACCATGAAGGGCACGTTGCCGGTCATCGCGGTGATCGGCGCGGCCGTCGCCACCGCCATGAACACCACCCCGAGCAGCCCCACGGCATTGGGTTTCAGCCGGTGAACCGTTTCTGCGCCGTCTCCGCCGTCCGTCTTCGCCGCCGGGGCGATGTCCTCGTCCACTGCCATCGGGTGGCCCCCTCCGTGTCCGGTCGCTGGGTCCTGATGGAGCAGGATGGTGGACGCAACAGGGGTACGGGAAGGGGTCGGCGCGGTTAAATATGTGTCACCAGACCTTTAGCGGAGGCGCGGGACGGCTCATGCGGGCGGCAGCACCAGGCCCCAGGCGTCCTCCAGCACCCGCCAGGTCCGCCGCCGTACCGGCCCGGAGACCGCCGCGTCCGCCCGGTAGCGGAAGTCGGCCCCGGTGACCGTCACCGTCCGCCCGGACAGCCGTACCGGCGTCGCAGCCGCCCCCACCGACAGCGGGCGGACCTCCACCTCCGCCACCCCGGAGCCGCCCGGCGTCACCGAGACGGCCTCGACCGGCTGGTCCAGGTCCACGACCGTCTCCCCGTCCACCTCCACCCGCAGCCGGGTCGGCCCCGGTGCGGGCACGGCGGGCAGCCGGTCCGGGCGCGGGACCAGGGTGCGGGGGGCCAGGGTGCGCACCAGCGAGCGGTACCAGGGCACGCCCAGGGGGCGCGGGGAGGCATGGCCCGAGCCGACCGGCACCGGCTCCCCGGCGGGCTCCCGTACCGGCGCCGAGGGGAAGCCCAGGGCGGCCAGCACCACCCCGCCGCTGTCGTCCACCAGCAGGTCCAGCCGGCGCTCGGCCCCGTCCAGCACGGCCCGGGCCGCCGCCACCGCCCCGCCCGGCACGCCCAGGGCCTCGGCGAGCGCCGTCTCACCCACCGGGACGACCGAGAGGGCACATCCGGCCAGCTCCCGCGAGCGGTGCAGCAGGGTGACGGCCCGCACCAGCGCCTGGTCGCCGCCGACCACGACCGGCCGGCGGGACCCCCGTCGGCCCAGTGCCCGGGCGAATTCCTCGGGCCCGTCCGGGAGACACACCTTGGCCGCCGCACCCGCGCTGAGCACGTCTTTCGCGATCCGTACGGACTCCCCGTCCGTCTGCCGTGCCGCCGGATCGATGATCACCAGCAGCTGATCGGACGTCGCGGAAGTCGCCACCTCGGTCCTGCCTCGCTTCCTCGGGTAGCATCTTTGTGCAAGAGCCCCTTGCGCTATTGCGCCAGGGGCTTCGTCTATTCCGGGGCATCCGGTCCGACGGTTGTGCGACCAAAGGCGGTCGCGGTGGTACGCGGCGGTGAACCTTACGCCCATGCCCCCGACCTTGGACATGCCCCGCCCGGAAGGGGTGTACGCGCGTGCCCGCACTTGTGCTGCTCGGTGCTCAGTGGGGTGACGAAGGCAAGGGAAAGGCGACGGACCTCCTCGGTGGCTCCGTCGACTATGTGGTGCGATACCAGGGCGGCAACAACGCCGGCCACACGGTGGTCGTCGGCGACCAGAAGTACGCGCTGCACCTGCTCCCTTCCGGAATCCTGTCGCCCGGCTGTACGCCGGTCATCGGTAACGGTGTCGTCGTCGACCCGTCGGTCCTGCTCTCCGAGCTGAGCGGTCTGAACGAGCGTGGCGTCGACACGTCCAAGCTCCTGATCAGCGGAAACGCGCACATCATCACGCCGTACAACGTGACCGTCGACAAGGTGACGGAACGCTTCCTCGGCAAGCGCAAGATCGGCACGACGGGGCGTGGCATCGGTCCGACCTACGCCGACAAGATCAACCGCGTCGGTATCCGGGTGCAGGACCTGTACGACGAGTCGATCCTCCAGCAGAAGGTGGAGGCGGCGCTCGACGTCAAGAACCAGATCCTCACCAAGCTCTACAACCGGCGCGCCATCACCGCCGACCAGGTGGTCGAGGAGCTGCTGGGCTACGCCGAGAAGATCAAGCCGTATGTCGCGGACACGGTGCTGATCCTCAACCAGGCCCTGGAGGACGACAAGGTCGTGCTCTTCGAGGGTGGCCAGGGCACGCTGCTGGACATCGACCACGGCACGTACCCCTTCGTCACCTCCTCGAACCCGACCGCCGGCGGTGCCTGCACCGGCGCGGGCGTCGGCCCGACGAAGATCAGCCGGGTCATCGGCATCCTCAAGGCCTACACGACCCGGGTCGGCGCGGGTCCGTTCCCGACCGAGCTGTTCGACGCGGACGGCGAGGCGCTGCGCCGCATCGGCGGCGAGCGGGGCGTGACCACCGGCCGTGACCGGCGCTGCGGCTGGTTCGACGCCGTCATCGCCCGCTACGCGACCCGGGTGAACGGCCTGACCGACTTCTTCCTCACCAAGCTGGACGTGCTGACCGGCTGGGAGGAGATCCCGGTCTGTGTGGCCTACGAGATCGACGGCAAGCGGGTCGAGGAGCTGCCGTACTCGCAGACCGACTTCCACCACGCGAAGCCGATCTACGAGACCCTCCCGGGCTGGTCCGAGGACATCACCAAGGCGAAGACCTTCGCCGATCTGCCGAAGAACGCGCAGAACTACGTCAAGGCGCTGGAGGAGATGTCCGGCGCCCCGATCTCCGCGATCGGCGTGGGCCCCGGCCGGGACGAGACGATCGAGGTCAACTCGTTCCTGTAAGCCACAGTTGATGTGGTGTTCGGCCGGAGTCGACCCGGCCGACACCTTTCCCGCGCCCTCGCCGGCTCCGACCGGCGGGGGCGTCGGCATGCTCGCGAATTTTACCGAACTTGACCTGAGCATGACTTAATCCTGGTTCCGGGGCCGGTGGGACCTGAGAAGCATCTACGCGGGTAGCCCCGCACCGCACCAGCGCGGCCTCTCCTCAAGTCCTCCCCAGCCCAGCCCTTTCCAGGAGCCCTGAATGCCCCTCAGTCCCATGAACCGCCGGGAGTTCGTGAAGAAGTCGGCCGTGACCGGGGCGGCAGTGGCCGCCGCCGGGACCGTCGCCGCCGGCCCCGCCCAGGCGGCCGAGGCCGGTCACCGGCCCGGAAAGGCGCCGCGCACCTGGTCCTTCTCCATCCTCGGCACCACCGACCTGCACAGCCACGTCTTCGACTGGGACTACTACAAGGACGCCGCCTACAAGGACAAGGCCGGCAACTCCTGCGGCGTCGCCCGCGTGGCCACCCTCATCAAGCAGCAGCGCGAGGCCAAGGGCGAGCACCGGGTCCTCCTCGTCGACGCCGGCGACATCATCCAGGGCACCTCGCTCGCCTACTACTTCGCCCGCGTGCAGCCCATCACCGGCGAGGACGGCCCCCAGCACCCGATGGCCGCGGCCATGAACCACATGCGCTACGACGCCGCCGCCCTCGGCAACCACGAGTTCAACTACGGCATCGACACGCTGCGCAAGTTCGAGGAGCAGTGCGACTTCCCGCTGCTCGGCGCCAACGCCCTGGACGCGAAGACCCTGCGCCCCGCCTTCCAGCCGTACACCGTGAAGCGGATCTGCGTGCCGGGCGCCCCGGACATCAAGGTCGGCATCCTCGGCCTCACCAACCCCGGCATCGCGCTGTGGGACAAGGACAACGTCAGCGGGAAGATGGTGTTCCCGGGCCTGGTGGAGCAGGCGAAGAAGTACGTGCCCCGGCTGCGCGCGCTCGGCTGCGACGTCGTCTTCCTGACCGACCACTCCGGCATGGACGGCTCCTCGTCGTACGGCGACTCGCTGCCCTACGTCGAGAACGCCTCCAACCTCGTCGCCCAGCAGGTCCCCGGCATCGACGCGATCCTGGTCGGCCACACCCACGTCGAGGTGCCGTCGTACACCGTGAAGAACGAGCAGACCGGCGAGGACGTCCTCCTCTCCGAGCCGTACTGCTGGGGCTTCCGGCTGAGCGTCTTCGACTTCGAGCTGGAACTGCACCACGGCCAGTGGAAGGTGACCAGCAAGAAGGCGCAGACCCTCAACCCCAACACGGTGGACGAGGACCCGGAGATCAAGCAGCTCCTCACGGACGACCACGAGCTGGTCGTGAAGTACGTCAACACGGCGGTCGGCACCTGCACCCAGGACCTCTCGGCGGCCGACTCCTGCTGGCGGGACGTCCCCATCATGGACTTCATCCACAAGGTCCAGATGGACTCCGTGAAGGCGGGCCTGTCGGCCTCGGACGCCGCCCTCCCGCTGATCTCGGTCGCGGCGCCCTTCTCCCGCACCGCCGACATCCCCCAGGGCAGCGTCACCATCAAGGACATCGCCGGCCTCTACATCTACGACAACACCTTGTACGGCAAGAAGCTGACGGGCGCCCAGCTGAAGGACTACCTGGAGTACGCGGCGAAGTACTACCACCAGGTCCCGGCCGGCACGAAGGTGGACACCGCCACCCTCACCAACGCCAACAACTTCTGGGACTACATGTACGACACGGCGGCGGGCGTCGACTACGAGATCGACATCGCCCAGCCGGAGGGCTCGCGGATCAAGAACCTCACCTACAACGGCGCCCCGATCCCCGACGACCAGGTCTTCGTCGTGGCCGTCAACAACTACCGGGCGAACGGCGGTTCCGGCTACCCGCACATCGCCACGGCGGACATCGCCTACAGCTCCACCAACGAGATCCGCCAGCTGATGATCGACTACGTGACGGCCAAGAAGGTCCTCGACCCGGCCGACTTCGCGGTCACCAACTGGAAGCTGACGCAGAACGGCACGTCGGTCTTCTGAGACCGGGCCGTCACGAGCGCGAAGCTTTCGTGAGCACGGTCGAAGGGCCGCCGGGACGCATCCCGGCGGCCCTTCGCCGTACGGTTCTCAGGCCGGCGGGCGGGTGGCGCCGAAGTAGGTCTCGTGGCTCCAGACGTGGTGGCACGCGGGGCACTGGAGGTGCAGCAGGCTGCCGGTGTTGGAGAGCAGGTAGCGCCAGGTGCCGTCGGGGCAGTTCGGGCAGGGCAGCCAGGCGCGCCGCCCGGGCTCGGCCTGCGGGTCAAGCGGCAGCATCGCCGGGTCCCGGCGGCAGCACACCGGCCGCCACCAGCTCGTCGTAGATCCGCTGCTGCTCCGCGTCCAGGCCGGAGTAGAGCAGCGCACGCGCCTCCTCCTCGCCGCGCAGCGCCGCCGCCGGGTCCCAGTCGGGGCCGAGCGCGGCCATGACATGGGTGCGCCGGAGCATCTCGTGCGCACTGAGGTCGACGGTGAAGTCGTGGACGGGGTCGTGGGGGGACATGCGACCGAACGTAGGCGGGCATTTCCCCCCACGGCAAGAAGAGGTGGGTGGAATCACATCATCTCGGCGGGACCTCCGGGGCACAGTCGTGCAGGACGACGGAGCTGCCCGCGTCCTCGGCCGTGGCGGACGAGGACCGGCAGATCAGGCTCGTGCTGTCGGCGGACGCCGGGTCGAGGGAGTCCGGGAGCACGACCCTGACCGGGCGGTCCAGTACGCCGGCCTCCGGGGCGCCGTTGCTCGCGATGCAGCCGGCGGCCGCCACCGAGGGCGGGGCGGCGGCCGGGACGGGCAGTCGCTGCGGACAGGTGTAGGTGGGCAGGTCCTCCGCCGCGCCGGCGGGGACGGCGGCGCCGAGGAGGGCCGCCAGGGCGAGGGCTGTCACTCTGGGAGCGAGGGTCATGCACTTAGCGTTGCCCTTCGCTCGCGCAACGTAACAGGCCGCCGGCTCAGCTGAAGACGATCATCGACCCCTGTGCCAGCGAGCGCGTCGCCGCCGCGTGCAGGCCCAGCCACACATGCCGCTCGCGGGCGAAGGGGCTCGGGTCGTACGGCGCGGGGAGAGCCGGTTCCTCCAGCTCCGTGGGGGCCGTCGGCGGGGCCGGGGCGGCCGGCGGGTTGGCCGGATCGATGCCGATGCTCGGGGCGACGTACTCCAGTTCGCGCAACAGGCTCTGCGAGGAGCCCAACGGGCCGCCGCCCGCGAGGAGATCGTCGTTGGACAGCGGGTGCGGGAAGTCGACCGGGACGTACGCGCCCGCGTGGTCGTAGTGCCAGACCAGGTGGGACTGCTGCGCCGTGGACTCGAACATCTCCAGCAGCTGCTCGTAGTCCCCGCCGAGTTCGTCCACGGGCGTCACCGGCAGACCGCAGACCTGGAGGAGATAGGCGCGGCGCAGGAAATGGAGGGCGTCGTAGTCGAAACCGGCGACCGGGGCGACCTCGCCGGACAGGCCCGGCATGTACTGGTACACCGGCACCGGCGGCAGCCCGGCCGTGGCCAACGCGTCGTTGTACTGCGCGAGTTCCTCGGCGAACGGGTTGTCCGGGGTGTGGCACAGGACGTCCACGAGCGGTACCAGCCACAGATCACAGGCCAAAGAGGGCTCCTCACACGGGGAAGCGGTCACAGCAGGGTAGTCGGTGCGGTGCCGGTCCCATACCCTCCCGACCGCCCCCTACCCTTTCGACCGGCCGGTCACCGGTCCCCTTGGCCGGGTGCCCCGCCCTCGGCCGCGCTCACCCCTTCGAGCAGGGCGAGGGAGTGGGCGTTGGACGCGGTGACGATCGCCCGGGCGGTGTCGGACTCGCGGCGGGCCAGCGCGTCGACCAGGTCGGTGTGCCCGGCCCAGAGCCGGCCGCGCAGCTCGGGCAGCCGCAACAGGTGCTGGACCGCGCAGACCCAGGACTGCACCCGCAGCCGGTGCAGGAAATCGGCCAGGTACGGGTTGCCGAACAGCATGCTCAGCTCGCGCCAGAAGCGCAGGTCGTAGCCGATCAGGATGGTGAGGTCACCGGCGGCCGCGGCCCGCTGGGCCTCCTCGCCCCGGCGCCGCACGGTGGTCAGCGTCGCCGCCGTGCGCGGGTCCTCCGGCGGGGTGCGGAAGGCGGGATGGCCGGTGGTGAGGGCCTGGAACATGCCGTCGGTGACCAGGCTGCGCGCCTCGATCATGTCCCGGTAGTCGGCGAGGGAGTACTCCGGCACCCGGAAGCCACGGTGCTGGTCGGCCTCCAGGATGCCCTGCGCGGACAGGTCGACCAGCGCCTCGCGGACCGGGGTGGCGGAGACGCCGTACTGGTCGGCTATCTCCTTGACGGTGAACGCCCGGCCCGGCCGCAGCCGCCCCGCCAGCACCTCGTCGCGAAGCGCGTCCGCGATCTGCTGGCGCAGGGTGCTGCGGGTCACGGCGCCGGTGCCGGGCATGGTCGGGTTCACTCCTCGCGCGAAGGTGACGTACTCGCGGGTCTCGTACGGGCTCTCGTACTGGCTTACGAGCACGTCACCTTACGCGTTCGGTTCCCGGGGCGTCCTACTCCGTGTACCCGTCGGCAACCGTCAGCGCCGCGTCGAGCGCCGCCAGGCCCTCCTTCAGCTCGGCCTCGGTGACGGTGCACGGCGGGACCACATGCGTGCGGTTCATGTTCACGAAGGGCCAGATGCCGTGCTTCTTGGCGGCGGCCGCGAAGGCGGCCATCGGGGCGTTCGCCTCGCCGGCCGCGTTGTACGGCACCAGCGGCTCGCGGGTCTCCCGGTTCTTCACCAGCTCCAGCGCCCAGAACATGCCGACGCCGCGCACCTCGCCGACGCTGGGGTGCCGGGCGGCCAGCTCGGCGAGGCCGGGGCCGAGGACCGTCTCACCGAGCCGCTTGGCGTTCTCCACCACGCCCTCCTCCGCCATCACGTTGATCGTGGCGACGGCGGCGGCGCAGGCCAGCGGGTGCCCGGAGTAGGTGAGCCCGCCGGGGTAGGGGCGCTTGGCGAAGGTCTCGGCGATCTCCTGCGAGATGGCCACACCGCCGAGGGGCACGTAACCCGAGTTCACGCCCTTGGCGAAGGTCATCAGGTCGGGTACGACGCCGAAGAGGTCGGCGGCGAACCACTCGCCGGTACGGCCGAACCCGGCCATCACCTCGTCCAGGATGAAGACGATCCCGTGCCGGTCGCAGATCTCCCGGACCCCGGCCAGATAGCCCGGCGGCGGCACCATGATCCCGGCCGTGCCCGGGATGGTCTCCAGGATGATCGCGGCGACGGTCCCCGGGCCCTCGAAGGCGATCGTCGTCTCCAGGTGCTCCAGCGCCCGCGCGGTCTCCTGCTCCTCGGTCTCGGCGTAGAAGCGGGAGCGGTAGAGGAACGGCGCCCAGAAGTGGACGACACCGGCACTGGCGCTGTCGGAGGCCCAGCGGCGCGGGTCGCCGGTGATGTTCACCGCCTGCTGGGTGCCGCCGTGGTACGACCGGTAGGCGGAGAGCACCTTGGGGCGGCCCGTGTGCAGCCGGGCCATGCGCACCGCGTGCTCGACGGCGTCGGCGCCGCCGTTGGTGAAGAAGATCTTGTCCAGGTCGCCCGGGGTGCGCTCGGCGATCAGCCGGGCCGCCTCCGAACGGGCCTCGACGGCGAACGCGGGCGCGAACGTCGTCATCGTCGCGGCCTGCTCCTGGATCGCCGCGACGACCTTGGGGTGCTGGTAGCCGATGTTGGTGAAGACGAGCCCGCTGGTGAAGTCGAGGTACCGGGTGCCGTCGTAGTCCCAGAAGTACGACCCCTCGGCGCCGGCGACGGCGAGCGGGTCGATGAGGTCCTGCGCGGACCAGGAGTGGAAGACGTGCGCGCGGTCCGCGGCCTTCACTGCGGCGCCGGCTTCGGGGCTGGGCTGAGGGGTCATGCGGCCGAGGGTAAATGTCCGCGATGCGGAAGCGACATCGGCGTCTTGTTCTGTGAGAGGCGGCTTTCTGCGACAGCATGTCGAGGAAGAGGGCGCGGGGCGGGACTATTCTCGCTGCGTTGCACGCGTACGTGTGCGGGTACGCGTGCGTGTCCGGGGGGAGAGGCGGGCGGCGATGCAGAAGCTGGGGCCGGGGGATCCGCAGCACATCGGGGGCTATCGGCTGCTGGCGCGGCTGGGCGCCGGCGGCATGGGACAGGTGTATCTGGCCCGGTCGGACCGGGGCCGTACCGTCGCCGTGAAGCTGGTGCGGGCGGAGCTGGCCGCGCAGGAGGAGTTCCGGGCGCGGTTCCGGCAGGAGGTGCAGGCCGCGCGGCGGGTCGGCGGCTACTGGACCGCGCCCGTGCTGGACGCGGACACCGAGGCCGCCGTGCCGTGGGTGGCCACCGGCTATGTGGCCGGACCGAGCCTCCAGCAGGTCGTCGGACACGAGCACGGGGCGCTGCCCGAGCGGTCGGTACGGGTCCTCGCGGCGGGGCTCGCGCACGCGCTCAAGGACATCCACGCGGCGGGGATCGTGCACCGGGACCTGAAGCCGTCGAACGTGCTCGTCACCCTCGACGGACCGCGCGTCATCGACTTCGGGATCGCGCGGGCGCTGGAGGCCACGGCGGGGGGCGGCGCGGAGGCGCTGACCCGGGCCGGGGCGCTGGTCGGCTCGCCCGGGTTCATGGCTCCGGAACAGGTGCGCGGGGACCGGATCACCCCGGCCTGCGACGTGTTCTGCCTCGGCTCCGTCCTGGCGTACGCGGCGACCGGGACGCTGCCCTTCGGCACCGCCGACAGCGGTGTGCCCGCGCTGATGTTCCGCATCGCCCAGGAGGAACCGGATCTCGCGGGGGTACCGGAGGGGATCGCCGACCTGGTCCGCGACTGCCTGCGCAAGGAACCCACGGCCCGGCCGTCCCTGGACGCGCTGCTGGAGCGGATGGGCGCGGAGGACACGGTGAGCGGCGGCCGCTCCCGCGACCCCTGGCTGCCGAGCGTCCTCGTAGCCCAACTGGGCCGCCACGCGGTGGGCCTGCTGGAGGTGGAGGACCCGGAGGGGACGGGAGAGAGGTCGAAGGCGGAGGCGAACGGGGCTGGGGCTGGTGTGAGTGATGCCGGTGGTGCCGGTGCGGCGCAGGGTGCCGGTGCCGGGTTGCCGGCGGTGCCGCCCGTACCGGCTGGGCAGGTGCCGTCGCCGAGTGCTGGTGCGGATGGCGCTGCTGCCGGGGCCGGGTTCCCGCCAGTGCCGCCCACGCGGCCGGACCAGGCCCCGTTGCCGGGTGCCGGGGCCGACGGCGTCGGAGCTGGATCCGCGTTTCCGTCGGCACCGCCCGCCTGGCCCGGGCAGGTGACGTCGCCGCGTGCCGGTGTGGGTGCCGGGGCCGACGGTCTCGGTGCCGGAGCCGGTTTCCCGGCGGCACCGCTCACACCCCCGGCGGGGCCCGCGCCCGCGGCCGGGGTCGAGGGCGGGGCCGTCGAGCATGCCGCCGTGGTCGACGGAGCAGGGAGCGGGACCGGGTATCCGCCCGCCGGTGCGGCCGGGCCGGTGCCGCCGACGGCCCCGGGGTTCGGGCCGGCGTACGGGTATCCGCAACCCCCGCAGGCAGGACACGCGCACCACACGCAGCCCCCGCAGACGGGGCACGCGCACCACACGCAACCCACCCAGGCCGGGGGGTACGGGTATCCGCAGCCCACCCAGGCCGGCGGGTACGGGTATCCGCAGCCCCCGCAGGCCCGGCACGCGCACCACACGCAGCCCATGCAGGCCGGTGGGTACGGGTATCCGCCCGCCGTGCCACCCCCGTCGTACGGGCCGGTGCCGCAGCAGCCGGAGCGGCGCAGTGGGCGGTCCACGGCGCTCCTCGTCGTGGTCGCGCTGGTGGTGGCGCTGGGTGCGGGCGGCTCGGTGTACGCGCTGCTGACCCGGGGCGGCAAGGACGACCACAAGCGGGCCGGGACCGTCAGCCCCGCGCCCACCGCCTCCACCCCCGCGCGGCGCCCGACCCCGCCGGACCCCACCTCCGCTACCCCCACCACCTCCGCGCCCGCCGACGGCGCCGTCCCGGAGGCCTATCTGGGCACCTGGTCGACGACGATCGACAACGCCGCCGGCACCAACACCCGCACGCTGACCATCCAGCAGGGCAAGGTGGGCGACGCCGTGCTGACGCTGGTCGCGGACGGGCCGGCCCAGGGCGGGGGCTCGTACCACTGCGTCTTCACGGCGCGGCTCACCGAACAGCCAGGAGCCCAGGGGCCGCTGGAGATCGGCCCGTCCAGCGTCGTCACCGGCCGGCCCGCCTCCTCGTGCACCCCGGGAGAGGCCACGGAGGTCACCCTGCTGTCGGACGGCCGGCTCAAGCGGTCCCAGGCGGGCGGCGGCGAGAGCCTGACCTACGGCAAGCAGTGAGGGCAGCGACGAAGGGGGCTAGCGCGGCTCGGGCGGCCGTTGGCGGGGCATGTTGGGGCGGGTGCCGTTCGCCGGAGGGAGAGGGAAGCGGCCCGTGGAGCCGCCGCCCTCCTGCCGAGGTACGTACGCCACCGCCGCCTGCATCCCCAGCGGCGCGGTCCCCGTGCGGAACTCCACCATCCAGTCGGTGGTCTCCGTCCGGACCAGCTCGGTGATGTCCTCCGAGAAGCGCCGCAGCACCCCGAGACACCGCTCGGCCGCCTCGCTCGCCGTGCCCTCCGCCGGCCCCAGCACCTCCCGCACGCTCTCCGACGCCCAGTCGAACTGCAACGCCTGGAGCCGCCGCTGCACCGCCTGCGCGGTGGCCACGTCCCGCATCCACCCGGACGTCACCCCGAAGTAGCGGTCGGTGCCGACGCACGCCACGGCGACCAGCAGCGCCAGACAGCCCCAGGGCGCCACCCCGCCGACCGCGCCGGTGAGGTCCAGCAGCGGCAGCGCGGCCCCGGCCACCGCCCCGGCCGCCGCCCCGGCCCGCAGCACCCGCGCCCCGCGCCGCTTCCACATCCGGTCCCGCAGATACCAGGACGCCGTCTGCAACGCCCCGCGCTCCACCCACCGGTACAGCTCGTCCAGCCGCTCGGCCGGCTCGCCCCAGTCCCCGAGCGGAAACGCCCGCCCGGTCAGATCGCCCGGCCGCAGCCCGGCCGCACCCTCGCCCCGCCCGTCCTGAGGCGGACCCTCGGGCTGCATCTCCGGCTGACCCACCAGGCACTCCCTACTGATCACGACCGGTCACGTTGCGTGACATCTCCTGCCGACGCGCGGGACCCTTCCTACCGCCCAATGGGTGGCGGAGAGGTCGCTTTCCCGACTTTTCCGCCCGGAAGAGGGCCTTGATCAGGTATGGGTCTGCCGTCGTTCTCACTCGAAAGAGTGGCGGGGCGAGGGTCGGGTGGACCACGTAGGCTCGTTCACGACGGAGTCGTAGCGAACGGCAGAGGAGCTGATCGTGTTCCCCGGTGGTGGCCAGCCCAATATGCAGCAGTTGCTCCAGCAGGCCCAGAAGATGCAGCAGGATCTCCAGCGGGCGCAGGAGGAACTGGCGAACACGGAGGTCGACGGGCAGGCCGGCGGCGGCCTGGTGCGGGCCACCGTGACCGGCTCCGGTGAGCTGCGCGCACTGAAGATCGACCCGAAGGCGGTGGACCCGGACGACACCGAGACCCTCGCCGACCTGATCGTGGCGGCCGTCCAGGCGGCCAACGAGAACGCCCAGACGCTCCAGCAGCAGAAGCTCGGCCCGCTCGCCCAGGGCCTGGGCGGCGGCACGGGCATCCCCGGTCTGCCTTTCTAAGACGGGCCCCGGCCAACTACCGTACGTACCGAAAGGTCTTCCAGGAAAGGCAGTCCGTTGTACGAAGGCGTGGTCCAGGACCTCATCGACGAGCTGGGGCGGCTGCCCGGCGTCGGTCCCAAGAGCGCGCAGCGGATCGCCTTCCACATCCTCCAGGCCGAGCCGACGGACGTGAAGCGGCTCGCGCAGGCGCTGCTGGAGGTCAAGGCGAGGGTCCGCTTCTGCGCGACCTGCGGCAACGTCGCACAGGAGGAGCTGTGCGGCATCTGCCGGGACGCCCGCCGCGACCCCTCGGTGATCTGCGTCGTGGAGGAACCGAAGGACGTCGTCGCGATCGAGCGCACCCGTGAGTTCCGCGGCTGCTACCACGTGCTCGGCGGGGCGATCAGCCCGATCGAGGGTGTCGGCCCCGACGACCTGCGGATACGGGAACTTCTCGCGCGGTTGGCCGACGGGACGGTCACGGAGCTGATCCTGGCCACCGACCCGAACCTGGAGGGCGAGGCCACGGCCACCTACCTCGCCCGCATGATCAAACCCATGGGCCTGAAGGTCACCCGCCTGGCCAGCGGCCTCCCGGTGGGTGGCGACCTGGAGTACGCGGACGAGGTGACCCTCGGCCGCGCCTTCGAGGGGAGACGACTCCTAGATGTCTGACGCCACGCTGCACGCCTCGACGCAGAACCCGGACGACTTCGCGGTCCAGATCGCGGACCAGGTGGAGAGCTTCCTGGTGGCCGTCACCGAGGTGGCCAGGGGCGACGAGCCCGGCTCGACCGTCCCCTTCCTCCTCCTGGAGGTGTCCCAGCTGCTGCTGGCCGGCGGCCGGCTGGGCGCCCACGAGGACATCGTCCCGGACGAGCGCTACGAGCCCGACCCGGGACCCGAGCCGGACGTCGACGAACTCCGCGAGAACCTCGCCCGGCTGCTCGAACCCGTCGACGTCTACTCCGAGGTCTTCGACCCGTACGAGCCCCGCAAGGCGCCCGTCCCGGCCCGGGTCTCGGACGACCTGGCCGACATCATCACCGACCTGCGCCACGGCATGGTCCACTACCGCGCGGGCCGTACGGCGGAGGCCATGTGGTGGTGGCAGTTCTCCTACTTCTCCAACTGGGGCCCCACCGCCTCCGCGGTGCTGCGCGCCCTCCAGTCGGTCCTCATCCACGTCCGCCTCAACCAGCCCCTGGAGGAGCTGGACGGTCTCGACACCGACCAGCCCGGCATGGGCGACGAGACCCTCGAGTTCGAGGCGGGGCGTGTGATGGCACAGGAGATCGGCGACCCGCTGGGGATCCGGCCGGGCACGTAGCCACTGCTCGCCGGCCACGCTGTGACACATGGCACGTTCCGCGTGCGCGGCGTCTCGCTGGGCAGGTTCCGCAACCGGGCGGACGATGTCTCACCATGCGGGAGCACGGTGGTGGATTTCGGACGCTCGATAGACTGAGCCGACACAAACGAACCGAGCGAGGAGCGCACGTGGGCCTTGTCGTGCAGAAGTACGGAGGCTCCTCCGTAGCCGATGCCGAGGGCATCAAGCGCGTCGCCAAGCGGATCGTGGAAGCGAAGAAGAACGGCAACCAGGTTGTCGTCGTCGTTTCCGCGATGGGCGACACGACGGACGAGCTGATCGATCTCGCCGAGCAGGTTTCTCCGATGCCTGCCGGGCGTGAATTCGACATGCTGCTGACCGCCGGAGAGCGGATCTCCATGGCCCTGCTGGCGATGGCGATCAAAAACCTGGGCCACGAGGCCCAGTCCTTCACCGGCAGCCAGGCAGGCGTCATCACCGACTCGGTCCACAACAAAGCCCGGATCATCGACGTCACGCCGGGCCGGATCCGCGAGTCCCTGGACAAGGGCAACATCGCCATCGTCGCCGGGTTCCAGGGCGTCAGCCAGGACAAGAAGGACATCACCACGCTCGGCCGGGGCGGGTCCGACACCACGGCCGTGGCGCTCGCCGCCGCGCTCGACGCCGAGGTCTGCGAGATCTACACGGACGTCGACGGTGTGTTCACCGCCGACCCGCGCGTGGTGAAGAAGGCGAAGAAGATCGACTGGATCTCCTTCGAGGACATGCTGGAGCTGGCCGCGTCCGGTTCCAAGGTGCTGCTTCACCGCTGTGTGGAGTACGCCCGTCGCTACAACATCCCGATCCATGTCCGGTCCAGCTTCAGCGGACTTCAGGGCACCTGGGTCAGCAGTGAGCCGATTGGGGACAAGCAGGTGGAGCAGGCCATCATCTCCGGTGTCGCGCACGACACCTCCGAGGCCAAGATCACGGTCGTCGGTGTGCCGGACAAGCCGGGTGAGGCCGCCGCGATCTTCCGGACCATCGCCGATGCCGAGATCAACATCGACATGGTCGTGCAGAACGTGTCCGCCGCCTCCACCGGGCTGACGGACATCTCCTTCACCCTGCCGAAGACCGAGGGCCGCAAGGCCATCGACGCGCTGGAGAAGAACCGCCCGGGGATCGGCTTCGACTCCCTGCGCTACGACGACCAGATCGGGAAGATCTCCCTGGTCGGCGCCGGTATGAAGACCAACCCGGGCGTCACCGCCTCCTTCTTCGAGGCGCTGAGCGACGCGGGCGTGAACATCGAGCTGATCTCCACCTCGGAGATCCGGATCTCGGTCGTCACCCGCGCCGACGACGTGCCGGAGGCCGTGCGCGCCGTGCACACCGCCTTCGGGCTGGACTCCGAGACCGACGAGGCCGTCGTCTACGGAGGCACGGGCCGCTGATGGCCCCGACCGGGAAGCCGACACTCGCGGTCGTGGGAGCGACCGGGGCCGTCGGCGCGGTCATGCTCCAGATCCTGTCCCAGCGGGCGGACATCTGGGGCGAGATCCGTCTGATCGCCTCCCCGCGCTCGGCCGGCCGCAAGCTGGCCGTGCGCGGCGAGGAGGTCGAGGTGACGGCGCTGGCCGAGGACGCCTTCGACGGGGTCGACATCGCGCTGTTCGACGTGCCCGACGAGGTCGCGGCCGAGTGGGCGCCGGTCGCCGCCGCGCGCGGCGCGGTCGTGGTCGACAACTCCGGCGCCTTCCGGATGGACCCGGACGTGCCGCTCGTGGTGCCCGAGGTGAACGGGCACGCGGTGCGCAGCCGCCCGCGCGGGATCGTCGCCAGCCCCCACTGCACCACCCTGACGATGATCGTCGCCCTGGGCGCGCTGCACGCCGAGTTCGGGCTGCGCGAGCTGGTGGTGTCGTCGTACCAGGCGGTGAGCGGGGCCGGGCGGGCCGGCGTGGAGACGCTGCGCGCCCAGCTGTCCCTGGTCGCCGGGACCGAGCTGGGCACCAAGCCGGGAGACGTACGGCGGGCCGTGGGGGACGGCACCGGGCCGTTCCCGGAGCCGGTGGCGCTCAACGTCGTACCGTGGGCCGGGTCGCTGCGGGCGGACGGCTGGTCCTCGGAGGAGATGACGGTCCGCGACGAGTCCCGCAAGGTCCTCGGGCTGCCGGATCTCCCGGTCGCCGTGACCTGTGTCCGGGTCCCGGTGATCACCACGCACTCGCTCACCGTCCACGCCCGCTTCCAGCGGGAGGTCCGCGTCGAGGGCGCCCGCGAGATCCTCGCCACCGCCCCCGGTGTGGTGCTGTGCGACGATCCGGCCGCCGGTGAGTTCCCGACCCCCGCCGACGTCGTCGGCACCGATCCGACCTGGGTCGGCCGGGTGCGGCGGGCGCTGGACGACCCGACCGCGCTGGAACTCTTCGTCTGCGGCGACAACCTGCGCAAGGGGGCCGCGCTGAACACCGCGCAGATCGCGGAGTTGGTCGCGGCGGAGTGGCGGGACGGCTGAAACAGGCCACTGCTGAAGCAGGACACCGCTGAAACAGGCCACCGCGCCCGGCCCGGCGCGGGCTTTGTAGGATCTCGGTAATAAAAGTGGCCGGGAGCATGGTCGAAGTCCCTTGAACCCTTGCTCGGTGCAACCGAAGATTTTTTCTCCCCGCCTTCCGCAACCGCGCGGTCGGCGGGGAGCGTCTTTGCGGTCACTCTTCAGGCGTGGGGACGTCGCGATCGGCCGGGCGTGGGGACGCTCGTCCAGGTCGGACCCGGTCCACAGCGGACCGCGGTCGATATCAGACATAGGGGAAGAGCGGGACGCATGACGGCACTTGAGGCACCGTCGGTTGTCGCACATGTGACGCCCGGCACGTACAACCCTGGCGGGGGGAGACGTGTCCAACTGGCGTGGCAGAGGTACTCGAATTCACTGCGCCCCGCGGCGCCGCGGCCCTTCGGCCCCCGCGTGCGGCCTTCCGGCCCCGCCCGCCCGGCGGCATGCCGGTGATCGCGCCCATGCCCGCAGCGCGGCCCGCCCGCATACCCAGTCAGCGTGACGGCGCCGAGGAGTCCGAGGCCCCCGCTGCCGTCGTCGGCACGACCGTCGACCACCTCACCGAGACCTACCGCGCGCACTACCGGTCCCTGCTGGGCCTCGCCGCGCTGCTCCTCGACGACACCGCCTCCTGCGAGGACGTCGTCCAGGAGGCCTTCATCCGCGTCCACTCGGCCCGCAAGCGCGTCCGCGACCCCGAGAAGACGCTCGCCTACCTCCGGCAGACGGTCGTCAACCTCTCCCGCTCCACCCTGCGCCGCCGCATCCTCGGCCTGAAGCTGCTGTCCAAGCCGATGCCGGACATGGCCAGCGCGGAGGAGGGCGCCTACGACCAGCTGGAGCGGCGCGACCTCATCAAGGCGATGAAGGGGCTCCAGCGCCGGCAGCGCGAGGTCCTGGTGCTGCGCTACTTCGCGGACATGACCGAGGCTCAGGTCGCCGAGACCCTCGGGATATCCCTGGGCTCGGTGAAGGCGTACGGCTCGCGGGGCATCGCGGCGCTGCGCGTGGCCATGGGGAAGACGGTATGAGCGGCAGGAACAAGAGCACACGTCATCGCATGCTGGGAACGGAACTGTGAACCACGGCCCCGACGACAAGCCCGCCGAGCGGTTCGGCGAGCCGGACGGCCGCGAGAAGCTCGACGGCAGCGGCGTTTTCGACAGCTTCGGCCAATCCATCGACCAGGACGGCACGGACGGCGCGGAGGACGGGCTCGACCCGGACGCGGCGGCCCTGCGGCGCATGCTGCACTCCGCGGTGGGCGACCTCGAACCGCGCACCGGCACGCTGGACCACCTCCGCCGGGCCGTACCCGCGCGGCGGGCGCGCAAGCGCCAGGCCGCCGTCGGCATGGCAGCGGCGGCCCTCTTCATCGGCACCGCGATCCCCGCCCTCATCCATGTCTCCGGCGTCGACGGCTCCAGCCCCGACACCGCCATGGCCGGCGAGTCCTCCCAGGCCCAGGGCGGCACCGGGCAGGCACACGGCGACAAGGGCAGTACCCCCCGCGGTGCGAAGGGCACGCCCGGCACGGTCGTGCAGCCCAGCAAGGACCCCGGCAAGGACGGGAAGAAGAGCACCGGCGGCGCCTCCACCGGCTCCACCGGCGGCACGGGACCGTCCGCGTCCGCCTCGGCGGGCCTCGCGTCGTGTACGTCCGCCCAGCTGGGCTCGGCCACGGGCAGCGCCGGCGCACCCGACTCCGCGGGCGTCGTCTACGGCACCTTCCGCGTCGTCAACGTCTCCACCACCGCGTGCACGGTGTCCGGGCCGGGCTCCATCGGCGCCAGTGCGCAGGGCGCGGCCGACCCGGCCAAGATCCTCACCGCCCGGCATGTGGCCGGTGACGCGGCGACCGGTCTGCCCGACCCCTCCCAGGAGGTCTCCGGACTGGTCCTCCAGCCCGGCGCCGCCTACGAGGAGAAGTTCGCCTTCGTGCCCTCCGCGGCCTGTCCCACCACCGGCGGCGACAACTCGGGCGCCGGCGGCACGGACACCGGCGGACCGACGGCGGACCCGTCGCCGTCCCAGGACGCGACCTCGGGCACCTCCACGACCGCGGGTACGACCGACGGCGGCACCACGTCGGAGGGCACGACCACCCAGCTGATGACCGCGGACGGCACGGCCGACGGCAGCGTCCTGATCTCCCACACCTCGGCCGGCGGCGCCCCCTCGGCGGCGACGGTGGTCCCGGGCGAGTGCGCGGGAACGGTGTACTACACGGGAGTGCTGCCGGGCGCGTAGCAGCCCATGGCTGCTCTGGCCCACACCGGTACCGGTCAGCTACTAGGTACCGGTGTGCGCTCCGACTCATCCGGCACCAAGCCCAGCGCAGCGTCCCGCAGGGCCTCGACCTCCCGCCGTACCAGCCGGAACCACATGAACACCACGAACCCGGCGAACACGAACCACTCCCCGGTGTACCCCAGGTTCTGGAACGCCTTCAGATCCAGCCCGGTCCCGTCGGGCGCGGAAGCCGGCACCGCCTTCATCCCCGCGTCCGCCCGGTCCAGGGTGACCCACGCGTCGTACAGCCGGTACGGCACCAGGTTCACCAGCGCCGCCGAGCTGATCGCCGAGGTCTGCCCGGCCGGCAGTCCGCTCTGCGCGCTGACCCCGTTGCTTCCCGGGGTCTCGGACGCCTGCAACGCCCCGGTGACGGTCACCTCACCGGTCGGCGGCGCCGGGGCCTTCGCCGGGTCCGCGGTACCGGGCAGCCAGCCGCGCACCACGGGCAGCGCCTTGCCGGATCCGGTGCGCAGCAGGGTGAGGACGTAGAAGCCGTCCTTGCCGTCCAGCTGCCGGTCCGGCACCAGGAGCTGCTTGCCGTAGTGGCCGCTCGCGGTGACCCGGCGCCCTGAGGTGGCCTTGTCGACGGGCAGCAGCGCGTCGAGCGGCCGGGCGGTCTCGTGCCTGTCGGAGGCGGCCTGCTCGGTCGCGGTGCGATGGTCCTGCACCCGCCCCTCGAACCGGCTCAGCTGCCAGGACCCCATGAAGATGCAGAAGGGGATGGCGAGCAGCACGAAGACGTTGATGCCCCACCAGCGGGGTGTCAGCAGAAACCGGTACACGCCCTCCACGGTACGGCGCCCGGGCCCGGCCCCCTGGCACCGGGTTCGGCAACGGCGCGGGCTCAGACCTTGGCGGCGCGCAGCGAGTACATCAGCGGGATCTCCGGGCGGTCCGCCGGGAAACGGTGGAAACCGTCCCTGACCTCGAAGTTCTCAAAGCGCTGGAAGACCGACACGGGGTGCTCGTGGAGGAACTCGATGCGCAGCCCGGCCGCCGCGAGCGCGGAGACGACGTCGCCGAGGGTGTGCTGCCACTCCACACTGCGGTTGTGGACCGTGGCGGCGCTCCGGTCGGCGTACGTGCCGGGCTCGTCGTAGACCTGGGCGTCGCGGGAGAAGTAGTCGCGCACGATCCGGCTGCCGGTCGCGTCGTCCAGGGACTCGGTGATCGGGTGGAACTCGGCGAGATAGAGGAAGCCGCCGGGCGCGACGAGCGAGGCGGCGGTCTCGGCCCAGCGGCGGATGTCGGGCAGCCAGCACAGCGCGCCGAGCCCGGTGTAGACGATGTCGTACGACGGCTCGGGTACGGCGGCCGCCGCGTCGTAGACGTCGCTGGTGACGAACGCGGCACGCTCGGGGCCGTAGCCGAACTCGGCGGCGAGCGACCGGCCCACCGCCACGGCCGGCCCGGAGAAGTCGAGGCCGACGACGCGGGCTGCGCCGCGGTGTGCCCAGGAGAGGGTGTCGAGGCCGATGTGGCACTGGAGGTGCAGCAGCGTCTTGCCGGTGACGTCGCCGACCTCGGCGGTCTCGAAGTCCCGCAGTACGTCCCGGCGGGCCCGGAAGCCGTCCAGGTCGTAGTACTCCCCGGCGACGTGCACCGGAACCCGCTCGTCCCACATGGCGCGGTTGTCCTCGCGCCAGCCGTCGGGAACGGACACGGAGGCTGTCGTTGTGCTCATGATCCGAAAGTTATCCACAGGCTGGGCGTACCGGCCAGCGAATTGTCGGCGGGGCCAGGCAGTATGGGCGCATGACTGGGGCCACGAGCGAGAGCAAGACGCCGGACACGCCGGACAGGGCGGGCGAGCCGAGGATGCGGGACGAGCCGGGGATGCCGGACTGGGAGAAGCGCTTCCGGGCGCCGCGGGTGTCCCTGCCCGACTGGGCGGAGGACGCCCCCGACCACTCCCTCTTCGTGTCGAACGCGACGGGTACGTACGAGCTGTACGCCTGGGACCGCAGAACCGGTCACCAGCGCCAGGTGACCGACCGGCCGAACGGCACCACCGACGGCGTGCTCTCCCCGGACGGCGCCTGGATCTGGTGGTTCGACGACAAGGACGGCGACGAGTTCGGCATCTGGCGCCGCCAGCCCTTCGCGGGCGGCCCGGACGAACCGGCCGTCCCCGGGCTCGAACCCTCCTACCCGGCCGGCCTCGCCCTGGCCCGCGACGGGCGTACGGCGGTCGTCGGCCGCTCCACGGACGCGGACGGTACGACGATCCACCTCGCCCGCGAGGGGGCCGCCCCGCTGGAGATCTACCGGCACCGCGAGTCCGCGGGCGTCGGCGACCTCTCGCACGACGGCTCGCTGATCGCCGTCGAGCACACCGAGCACGGCGACGCCATGCACTCGGCGCTGCGCGTGCTGCGCCCCGACGGCACGACGGTCGCCGAGCTGGACGACACCAAGGGCGGCACCGAGGAACTGGGCCTGGAGGTACTGGGCTTCGCCCCGGTGGACGGCGACACCCGGCTGCTCGTCGGCCATCAGCGCCGGGGCCGCTGGGAGCCGCTGGTGTGGGACGTGGCGACCGGCGAGGAGACCGACCTGGCCCTCGACCTGCCCGGTGACGTCAGCGCCGAGTGGTACCCGGACGGCTCGGCCCTGCTCATCGCCCACAGCTTCGAGGCCCGCAGCGAGCTGTTCCGCTATGACCTGGCGGCCCGTGAGCTGTCCCGCATCCCCACCCCGCCCGGCTCGGTCTCCGGCGCCACGGCCCGCCCCGACGGCAGCGTGGAGTACCTGTGGTCGTCGGCGGCGCAGCCCCCGGCGGTGCGCTCCACCTCCGGCGGCGTGGTGCTGGACCCCCCGGGCATGACGTGTCCGCCGTCGGTGCCGGTGGAGGACGTGTGGGTGGAGGGGCCCGGCGGCCGGATCCACGCCCTGGTCCAGAAGCCGGCGGGCGCGACCGGCCCGCTGCCCACGGTGTTCGACCTGCACGGCGGCCCGACCTGGCACGACAGCGACTCCTTCGCCGCGGGCCCGGCCGCCTGGGTCGACCACGGGTACGCGGTGGTCCGGGTCAACTACCGCGGCTCCACCGGCTACGGCCGCGCCTGGACCGACGCGCTCAAGCACCGGGTCGGCCTGATCGAGCTGGAGGACGTGGCCGCGGTCCGCGACTGGGCGGTCTCCTCGGGCCTCGCCGACCCCGCCCGGCTGGTCCTCACCGGCGCCTCCTGGGGCGGCTACCTCACCCTGCTCGGCCTCGGCACCCAGCCCGAGGCGTGGGCGGTGGGCATCGCGGTCGTGCCCGTCGCGGACTACGTCACCGCGTACCACGACGAGATGGAGGCGCTGAAGGCCATGGACCGCACCCTGCTGGGCGGCACCCCGGAGGAGGTCCCCGACCGCTTCGAGGCGTCCTCCCCGATCACCTATGTCGACCAGGTCAAGGCCCCCGTCTACATCTCCGCGGGCGTCAACGACCCGCGCTGCCCGATCCGCCAGATCGACAACTACGTGGCACGCCTGCGGGACCGCTCCGCGATCCACGAGGTGTACCGCTACGACGCGGGCCACGGCTCGCTGGTGGTGGACGAGCGCATCAAGCAGGTGGCCCTGGAACTCGCCTTCGCCGCCACGCACCTCCCGCCCTCCTGACCCCACCCACGGCAGCACCCAGCCGGCCTCACCCACCCCCACCCGGGACGGAGCCTTCCAGCCGACCGTTTCGGGGGGCGGGTGGGCAAAAGACCGCTGAACCCCCGGAGGGCTCAGCGGAGTTCGGCCAGCCCTCTCCGGGTCGCCGCCACCACCACCCGGTCCCCCTTCTCCAGCACATGATCAGGAGCCGTGTCGGTCCGGCCCTCCAGCGTCAGCACCCGCCAGAACCCCGGCCGGAAAGCCTCCCGCACGGTCCGCCCCTCCAGCTGGGGATGACCGTCCACCCCGACCGCGGCGAACAGCAACACCCTGCGCTCCACCGGAATCGCCCCCAGCACCTGCCGGCCCAGCATCGCCCCGGCGAACGCGGGCGCGGCGAGATGCGTGACGCTCCGGCTCCGGGTCCGCGCCTGCGGGTACGCGGCACGCAGCGTCCGGTACACGGCGGTGGCGAAGTCGTCGTCGTACAGCCGTAGCACCACCGGCAGATCGGGCCGTACCGTCCGCGCGTACAGCACCGCCTCCAGGTTGGTGGTGTCGGCGCTGGTCACCGCGAGCAGCGCCTGCGCCCGGTGGATCTTGGCGGCCTCCAGCACCCCTTCCTGGGTGACGTCGCCGAGCACCACCGGCACCCGCAGCCGTCGCGCGGTGGCGAGACCGCGGGCCTCGGGGTCGGACTCGACACAGACCACGGGGACGTTCAGCTCGCGCAGCCGGCTCAGCACCCGGGTGCCGATCTTCCCCAGCCCGAGCAGGACGACATGCCCGCCGAGCCCGCGGGGCGGCTTGCGCAGCGCGGAGGCGGTGCGGAAGGTGCCGAGCGCCTCGAGGACGGCGGCCAGCAGCACCGGCAGCAGCAACAACCCGGTGAGGCCGGAGAGGAGTTGGAGGATCTGGCGGCCGAGCGGCGCGCCGATGGCCGGGTCGTCGATGGCGAACAGATCGAGGAGGGTGAGATAGAAGGCCCGTACCGGATGGAGATGGGGCGTCACCGCCCACAGCGCGACGGCGAGCGCGACCACACACGCCACCATTCCGGCCAGCGACCAGCGCAGCCGCCGGGAGAAGAGGGAGGCGAGCGGGGGCACACCGCCCACCCCGCGGCCGGGTGCGGCCGACTCCCGGCCGGCCGCGGACGTCACCTGCTCCAGCACCACGGCCGCCCGCCCGCCGGCCTGCCGTACCTCCTCGTCGTCGGGCAGCAGCCGCGGCTCCTGCTCCCCGTTGCCCGGAGCGGAACCGTCGCCCGCCCCGGAGCCGCCGCCGGCCGGGGCGTCGCCGGCGGGCGCGGACAGCAGCGCGAGGGTGCACAGCCCGGGGTCGGCGGCCGGCCCGTCCCCGGACGGCGGCCGTTCCACGGCCCGCAGCAGCAGCCCCTCGCACTGCACGACCTTGCTGGTGCCGGCCACGGCGGTGGCGGCCAGCGCGGGCGCGGCGGTGTCGGCGTCGGACAGCACGGTGGTGGAGGCGTCCGGGCCGATGCCGTCGGCGTCGTCGCAGCCGGCCAACGCGGCGGCCTGGTCGAGGAGTTCCTCGATGTGCTGGCCCAGCCGCCGGTTGTACAGCCGCAGCACCAGCCGCAGCCGCGGGTTGAGCCGGCGGGCGGTGAGGGCGGCCCGGATGTTGGTCTCGTCGTCGTCGTGGACGAGGGCGAGCGCGGCGGCCCGTTCCACCCCGGCCTCGGCGAGCACCGCCTCGGTGAGTTCGGCGGCCTCCAGCACCCCGTCACCGGCACCACCGCCGGTCCCGCCGATGCCGCCACTGCCGCTCGGGGCGCTGCTCTGGGCGGGGGCCGGCGCGGCCGCCCCGCCGGTCCGGCCGACCGTGGCGCTGACCACGCGGTCCAGCAGCGATGCCGACACGCCCCGGGCGCGTCCGACGACGGGCGGCCGGGCGGTGCGTCCGTTCGGTGGTACGACGAGGGTCACCTGCTCGCCGTAGACTCCGCGCAGCTCGGCGGCCAGCCGGTGCGCGAGTCCGTCGTCACCGCACACCACCATGTGCGGTACGCCGGGGCCGCCTTGATACGGAACGCTCGCCACGAGGGAAAAGACTGCCCCAAGGACGGGAGTGGTTCCAGCAAGGGGCTGAACGCCCGTGCGACGCCTCGCGTACGCAGGGGGAGGAACCGTACCAGCGGAGGTATCCACCCGTGGCCATCACCGAAGACGCCCCGCCCGGCGCCGAGGCGCGGGCCCCGGGCCGCCCCGCGGACCGTACGGAGGGCGGAGCCAGGCTCAGTTCCCCGCTGGTGCTGACGCTGGTCCTCGTCCTGGCGGTGCTCGCCCAGTCCCCGATCCGCGGCGCGCTCGGCACACCGCTGATGCAGAGCTGGATGACGGTGTTCGTCGCGGTGACCGTGCAGGCGCTGCCCTTCCTGGTCCTCGGTGTGCTGCTGTCGGCGGCGATCGCGGTGTTCGTCCCGCCGTCCTTCTTCGCGCGGGCCCTGCCGAGCCGCCCCCTGCTGGCGGTGCCCGTGGCCGGGGTCGCGGGCGCGGTCCTGCCGGGCTGCGAGTGCGCTTCGGTGCCGGTGGCGGGCGCCCTGGTGCGCCGGGGAGTGACCCCGGCCGCCGCCCTCGCCTTCCTGCTCTCCGCCCCCGCGATCAACCCGATCGTGCTCACCGCCACCGCCGTCGCCTTCCCCCGCGATCCCGTGATGGTGCTGGCCCGGTTCGCGGCGAGCCTGCTGGTGGCGTGCGTGATGGGCTGGCTGTGGCAGCGGCTGGGCCGTACCGACTGGCTGCGTCCGCCGGCGCACGGTGCGCACGAGGGCGCGACCAGGGGGGAGGCGTTCTGGCAGTCGGTCCGGCACGACACCGTGCACGCGGGCGGCTTCCTGGTGCTCGGTGCGATGGCCGCGGCCACCCTGAAGGCGGCGACCCCGGCGGAGTGGCTGCGCACGGCGGCCGGAAACCCCGTCTTCTCCGTGCTCGCCCTCGCCGTCCTGGCCGTACTGCTCTCCATCTGCTCGGAGGCGGACGCGTTCGTCGCGGCCTCCCTCACCCAGTTCTCGCTGACGGCCCGGCTGGTCTTCCTGGTGGTGGGTCCGATGATCGACCTCAAGCTGTTCGCGATGCAGGCCGGCACCTTCGGCCGTGCCTTCGCGCTCCGCTTCGCGCCGGCCACCTTCGTGCTGGCCGTCGCGGGCGGCCTGCTGACCGGGGCGGTGCTGCTGTGAACCGCCAGTCCCAGGCCGCCGTCCTGTTCCTGCTCGGCGCCGCCCTGCTGCACGCCGGGAGCACCGACCTGTATCTGCGCTACGTCAAGACGGGCCTGCGCCCCCTGCTGCTGGCCTCGGGCGCGGTGCTGATCGCGACGGCCGTGGCGACGGCCTGGTACGAGCGTCGGCGCGCCCGCCACCACCGCGAGCACAGCGGTCCGGACGAGCACGGCCCGGACCGGCACAGCCACCCCGAACCCCGGCTCTCCTGGCTGCTGTTGCTGCCCCTGCTCGCCCTGATCCTCATCGCCCCGCCCGCGCTCGGCTCCTACAGCGCGCTGCGGGCCGGCACGGCGCTCCAGAAGCCGTACGGGTACGGCCCGTTGCCCGGCGGCGACCCGGTCCCCCTCTCGGTCGTCGACTACGCCTCCCGCGCGGCCTACGACCACGGCCGCTCCCTGCACGGCCGTCCGGTCCGGGTCACCGGCTTCCTCGCCCTGGACCGCTCCGGCGCGCCCTACCTGGTCCGGATGGCCCTCAACTGCTGTGCCGCGGACGCCCAGCCGGTGAAGATCGCCCTGACCGGCGACCTGCCCCCGGTGCTGCGCCCGGACGCCTGGCTGGAGGTGACCGGCACCTACACCCCCCGCCTGGCCCGCGACCCGGTCAACAACGGCCCCGTCCCCTACCTGAAGGTCACCGGCACCCGCCCGGTCCCGGTCCCGCACGACCCGTACGACGAGACCTGGAACACCTGACCGCTGCGACCGGGGGCTCTCCGGCCTAGAACTCGAACCGCTCCAGGTCCCGCAGCCACGCCTCGGCGTTGCCGTCCGACGGGGCCCGCCAGTCGCCGCGCGGCGACAGCGAGCCGCCGGCGGACACCTTCGGCCCGTTCGGCATGGCCGACCGCTTGAACTGGGCGAATGCGAAGAAGCGGCGGCAGAAGACCTCCAGCCAGCGCCGGATCTCCGCCAGGTCGTAGGCGCCCCGCTTCTCCTCCGGGAAGCCGGGCGGCCAGGCCCCCGCCGCCGTGTCGTGCCAGGCGTGCCAGGCCAGGAAGGCGATCTTGGACGGCCGGAAGCCGTAGCGCAGCACATGGAACAGGGTGAAGTCGTGCAGCGCGTACGGGCCGATCTTCGACTCGGTCGACTGCAACTCCTCGCCGGGGATCAGCTCGGGGCTGATCTCGGTGTCGAGGATGGCGGCCAGGATCTTCCCGGTCTCCTCGTCGAACTGGCCGCTGCCGATGACCCAGCGGATCAGATGCTGGATCAGCGTCTTCGGCACGCCCGAGTTGACGTTGTAGTGGCTCATCTGGTCGCCGACACCGTACGTCGACCAGCCGAGCGCCAGCTCGGAGAGGTCGCCGGTGCCCAGCACGATGCCGCCGTGCTGGTTGGCCAGCCGGAAGAGGTAGTCGGTGCGCAGCCCGGCCTGGACGTTCTCGAAGGTGACGTCGTACACCGGCTCACCGGCGGCGAACGGGTGCCCCATCTCCTTCAGCATCAGCCGCGCGGTCGGCGTGATGTCCAGCTCGGCCGCGGTGACCCCGAGGGCCCGCATCAGCTTGTGGGCGTTGCTCTTGGTGTGGTCGCTGGTGGCGAAGCCGGGCAGGGTGTAGGCGAGGATGTCGGTGCGCGGGCGGCCGGCCCGGTCCATCGCCCGGGCGGCGACGATCAGCGCGTGCGTGGAGTCCAGGCCGCCGGAGACACCGATGACCACCTTCGGGCCGCCGATCGCCGCGAGCCGCTGCTGGAGCCCCGCGACCTGGATGTTGTACGCCTCGTAGCAGTCGAGGGCCAGCCGGTCGGGGTCGGCGGGCACGAAGGGGTAGCGCTCCAGGCGGCGGCGCAGACCGAGGTCGGTCCGCGGCGGGTCGAGCCGGAAGTCCACCGTGCGGAAGTCGCGGGTGCGCTCGCCGTGGGTGCGCCGGTTGTCGTCGAAGGTGCCCATCCGGTGCCGTTCCTGGCGCAGCAGATCCAGGTCGATGTCGGCCACCGCGTACTGGTCGCCGACCGGGAAGCGGTCGGACTCGGCCAGCAGCACCCCGTTCTCGTTGATCATGGTCTGGCCGTCCCAGGACAGGTCCGTGGTGGACTCGCCGAGACCGGCGGCGGCGTAGACGTACGCGGCGAGGCAGCGGGAGGACGCGGAGCGGCACAGCAGCTTGCGGTCCTCGGCCCGGCCCACGGTGATCGGGCTGCCGGAGAGGTTGACCAGCACGGTCGCGCCGGCGAGCGCCGCCTCGGCGCTGGGCGGCACCGGCACCCACATGTCCTCGCAGATCTCCGCGTGCAGCACCAGGCCGGGCACGTCGGCGGCGGAGAACAGCAGGTCCACGCCGAACGGCACGCTCTCCCCGCCGATCCGGATGGTGCCGCCGCGCTCGTCGTCACCGCCGGCGATCTGCCGGCGCTCGTAGAACTCCCGGTAGTTCGGCGGGTACGACTTCGGTACGGCACCGAGGACCCGGCCGCGGTGCACGACGACCGCGCAGTTGTAGATCCGGTTGCGGTGCCGCAGCGGGGCGCCCACGACCAGCACCGGCAGCAGATCGGCCGAGGCGGCCACGACGGTGGCGAGTGCCTGCTCGACCTCGTCGAGCAGCGCGTCCTGGAGCAGCAGGTCCTCGATGGAGTAGCCGCACAGCACCATCTCGGGGAAGACGGCGACGGCGACCCCCTCCTCGGCACACCGTCGCGCGTGCCGCAGGACCGCCTCGGCGTTGGCGTGCGGTGCGGCGATGACGGTGTGGCCGGTGCACGCGGCGACGCGCGCGAAGCCATGCTGATAGAGCGACCAGAAGTTCAACGGGACTTCCCTCACCACGCCACGGACCCCACAGACGAAACGACACTCCCTACACAAGCAGCCTAGATCCTCTTGCCCCGCGTGTACTGCTTCGATGGTTGCGCAAATATGGAACTATTGGTGGTGAGCTGTCGGGTATCGGGGGACGGATGACGGATGCCGATCCGGTGGAGCCGGAGTTCAGCGTGGTGTTCGAGCGGGTGCTGGACCGGGCCCTGGCGATGGGCCAGGTCGGTGAGGCGATGGTGCGGTGCGGCAGCCGGGTCGGGCGTGCCGAGCTGCGCGACCGGGCGCTGTGCGCGGCGCGCCGCATCGCGGCCTTCGCGGACCTCGAATACCGCGCGTACCGCGGGGCGGTGGCCGCGGCGTGCGACGGGCCCGGCTCCGGCTCCGACCCCGGTTCCGGCTCCCGCCCCGGTTCGGGCTCCCGCCCCGGTTCGGGCTCCCGCCCCGGTCTCCCGGCCGGCGGCCTGCTCCGGCTGCTGGTGACGCGGGGGCGGCCCCGGTCCGCGGGTGCGGGCCGGAATGAGGACGACGCCCGGGCCGAGGTGGCCAGGGCGCGCGGCGCGTGGGAACTGGCCCTGCTGGAACGGGGCATGCTGCCCTTCCTCCTCGGCCGGCTGGAGGAGGCGCACATGGCGGCAGGCATGGAGACGCGCGGACGGGCGCGCACCGGGGATCAGTCGCGGGAGTTGCCGAAGAGGATGCGGTAGCCGATGAGGAGCACCAGGGAGCCGGCGATCGCCGCGCCCCAGGTGTAGAGGTCGAAGAAGTCCTTCTGCACCGCCCGGTGGAGGAAGTGCGCGGAGAGCCAGCCGCCGACGAACGCGCCCGCGACGCCGATGAGGGTGGTGCCGATCAGCCCGCCCGGGTCGCGGCCGGGCAGCAGGAGCTTGGCGATGGCCCCGGCGAGCAGGCCGAGGATGATCCAGCCGATGACGCCCACGGTGTTGTCCTCTCTGTACTTCCCCGTACTTCCCCTGTATTTGCCTGTTTGCGCAAGCCTAGGGAGGGGCACTGAGCCATGGCCATCGCATCCGGCCTTTGGTGACGAGCCGTTGAGGTGTTGGCACGGACTCATGACATTGCGCGACCGCGCAGGGACACCGAGCATCCACACACCTACACTGGGTGGGCACATGAGTGTCGGCTGTGGAGTGGGCGGGACGGGAGAGGGCTGTGACGGGGAACGCCGGTGGCTTCGAGGATCCGTCGGCCGAGGTCCTCGCCGAGGCGGCCGCCGCGTTCGGACTGCTCGCCTCCTCCGCCCGGCTGCACCTGATGTGGGCGCTGTCGCAGGGCGAGAGCGACGTCACGCATCTCGCCGCCCGGGTCGGCGGCGCGCTGCCGGCCGTCAGCCAGCATCTGGCCAAGCTGAAGCTCGCCGGGCTCGTGCGCTCCCGCCGCGAGGGCAGACGGCAGGTCTACTACGTCGACGACCCTGACGTCGTCACCGTGGTGCGGGTGATGGTCGGGCAGTTGACGGCGCGTTCGCAGCACCCCCTCGCGCCGGTGCGCGAGCTGCGCGGAACCGGTGGCTGACACCACCACCGCCTCGGGGCAGGACGCCGAGACGACCGCACCGGCGTCGCCGCCGACCGTGCTGGAGACGCTGCGCCGACTGGACAGCGGCCCGCGCGGACTGACCGAGGCGCAGGCCGAGGAGCGGCTGGCCCGGCTGGGCGAGAACACCGGTCCGGCCCGGCGCGCGGCCTCCTGGCCCCGGCTGCTCCTGCGCAGCCTGCGGGATCCGTTCACGGCGGTGCTGGCCTGCCTCGGGCTGGTCTCGGCGGCCGTCCTCGCCTGGGGCACCGCCTCGGTGATCCTGTCGCTGGTCGTGGTGAGCTGCGTGCTGCGGGCCGCCGGGGAGCGCCGCGCCGACCGGTCGACGGCCGCGCTGCGGGAGCTGGTCGCCACCACCGCCACGGTGCTGCGCCGGGCCGAGGAGGGCGCCCGCCCGGCGACCCGCGAGGTACCGGTGGCCGAGCTGGTGCCGGGCGATGTGATCCGGCTGGGGCCGGGGGATCTGGTACCGGCGGACGTACACCTGCTGCGGGCGGCCGGGCTGACCGTCCATCAGGCCGCACTGACCGGTGAGTCCGCCCCGGTCCCCAAGTCGGCCTCCGACCACGCCCCCCGCACCCGGGCCGCCGAGCGGTCCGGTGTTCTCGACCGGCCCCAGCTCTGCTTCCAGGGCAGCAGCGTGGCCACCGGCAGCGGTACCGCGGTGGTCGTCGCCACCGGTCCGCACACCCGGTTCGCCACGGCGCACGGGCGCGGCGCCGGCCGGCCCGAGGGCAGCGCCTTCGACCGCTCCGTGCACGGCATCTCCTGGATCCTGATCCGGTTCATGCTGCTGACCCCGCCCCTGGTGCTGATGGCCAACGCGGCGCTGCGCGGCCGGGGCCTGGAGACGCTGCCGTTCGCCGTGGCGGTGGCGGTCGGACTGACCCCGGAGATGCTGCCCGTCCTCGTCACCCTCTGTCTGGCCCGCGGCGCCGCGCTGCTGGCCCGCGCCCACGGGGTGATCGTCAAGCGGCTGCCGGCCCTGTACGACATCGGCGCCGTCGACGTGCTGTGCCTGGACAAGACCGGCACCCTCACCCAGGACCGGCCCGTCGTCGACCGCGCCCTCGGCCCCGACGGCCGGGACGCCCCCGATGTCCTGCACTGGGCCGCCGTCAACGCCTGGTGGACCCTCCAGCTCGCCGAGCTGCCCGCCCCCGACGCCCTGGACGAGGCGATCCTGGACGCGGCCGACGAGGCCGCGCTCACGGCGTACGACGGGATCGCGGCCGTACCCTTCGCGCCGGACCGGCGGCTGGCCGTCGCGGTCGTCCGCACCCCCGGCCGGCTCGGCACGCACACGCTGGCCGTCAAGGGGGACGTACAGGCCGTACTGGAGCGCTGTGCCCTCGCCGACGAGGAGCGGGACCGGCTGCGGGCGCTCGCCGCCCGGCAGGCCGCGGGCGGGGTACGGGTCCTGGCGGTCGCCACCGCCGAGCGCCCGGCGCGCGACCGGGACCACCGGCCGGCCGACGTCCGCGGGCTGGTCTTCCAGGGCCTGGTCACCCTGCGGGACGCGCTCGCGCCCTCCGCCGCCGACGCGCTGGCCGTCCTCGCCGACCGGGGGGTCACCGTCAAGATCCTTACCGGCGACCATCCGGACACCGCGGTCCGCGCCTGCCGCGACCTCGGTGTTCCGGTCGCCGCGGACGCCGTCCTCACCGCCGACGCCCTCGACCGGCTCCCGGACGGCGAACTCGCCGAGGCGGCCGGCCGTACGACCGTCTTCGCGCGCTGCACCCCGGAACACAAGGCCCGTGTCATCGAGGCGCTGCGCGCCGCCGGGCACACCGTCGGCTTTCTCGGCGACGGGGTCAACGACCTGCCCGCGCTGCGCACCGCCGACGTCGGCATCGCCCCGCGGGACGCCGCCGACGTGGTCCGGGAGGGCGCGGACGTGGTGCTCGCGGAGCGGGACCTCACCGCGCTCGCGCACGCCGTCGCCGCGGGCCGGCACGCGGGCGGCAACATCGCCACCTATCTGCGCATCACCCTCTCCTCCAACCTGGGCAACGTCCTCGCGATGCTCTCCGCGGGTCTGCTGCTGCCCTTCCTGCCGATGCTCCCGGCGCAGGTCCTGGTGCAGAACCTGTGCTTCGACGCCGCCCAGCTCACCTTCGCCCACGACCGCCCGCACCCCTCGGTGCTGCGCCGGCCGACCGTGCTGGACCCGCGGGCCCTGCTGCGTTTCATCATCGTCTTCGGAGGCCTCAACGCCGTCGCGGACCTGGCCACCTTCGGTGTCCTGGCGCTCGCGGTGCACGGGCCGGGGACGGGCGACAACGAGGCGGTGTTCCACTCCGGCTGGTTCAGCGAGAACCTGCTCACCCAGGCCCTGGTGATGGTGCTGCTGCGGGCCGGCCGCGGCGCCGCCGGCCGGCGCGGGCCGGGACCGGTTGCCCGGGCCGCGCTCGTGCTGGCCGCCATCGGTCTGGTGCTGCCGGTCTCACCGCTCGGCCCGGCGCTCGGCCTGCCCGCGCTGCCGGCCGTGTACTACCTGCTGCTCACCGCCGTACTCGCCCTCTACGCCCTGGCGCTGCCCGCGCTGCGGTCCGGGGCGGGATCCGGGACGCGGGCAGCGGTGTGACATGCGAGGACTTCGTGACGCTTATCTGGTGAGCGGTCGCATGAGATGCCTCACCTGTGAATTCCCCCAGGATCTCTGCTGCTCGGGCCATGTGTTTGTTAGATTGCGCAACTACGCAACCGAGTCGGGGTGTGGCGCTCCGTCTTCTCGTCCACCGGCCTGACCGGCCCGAGCGTTCATTGGGAGTGGGAGATGAGCGACCCGTGGGACGGCCCGGTCGGGCAGACCACGCGCAGCCGCACCGCCCAGATGCCGGAACAGCGTACGGCCGGGCCGGGCGAGGCGCGCCCCACGGGGGGCCGGGCCGCGGCCCGGGCGGCACAGAGCCCGGCGGTCGGCGGCCGGGCGGCGGCCCGTGAGGCGTCCCGCTCGCGCGGCGGACGCGGACGCGGACGCGCCGCGGCACGGCGCCGGGCGCGTCCGGCAGGGCGTGGCAGGCGCGTACTGAAGATCGTCGGTCTCTGCACGGCCCTGCTGGTGCTGGCCACGGCAGGCGTCGGCTGGTGGTTCTACGAGCATCTGAACGGCAACATCCACAGTGTGGCGCTGGACGGCAAGGGCGGTACGGAGAAGGCGGACGCGTTCGGCCGTACGCCGATCAACATCCTGGTGATGGGGTCGGACGGGCGGACCAGTGCGGCGGACTGCAAGCTGGGCGGCGGCTGTTCGAAGACCGGGGTGCAGAGCGGTCATGGCAACGCGGACGTGGAGATGGTGGTGCACATCGCCGCGGACCGTTCCAACGCGACGGTGATGAGCATTCCGCGGGACACCATGACCCGGGTCCC
>NZ_JBSFHC010000009.1:0-289550 GCF_053596835.1 Streptomyces sp. NPDC001606 | reverse complement strand
GTGACCATCAGGACGTCGTCGAGCCCCGCCGACACGGCCTCCTCGACCACGTACTGGATCGCCGGCTTGTCGACGACCGGCAGCATCTCCTTGGGCGTGGCCTTGGTGGCCGGCAGGAACCGGGTGCCGAGGCCCGCCGCCGGGATGACGGCCTTCGTCACGGCGGGGCGGGGAACCATGTGGTGCTCGTCTCTCTCGTTCTGCATGTCTCAGGCGCCGATGAGACCGCGCTCACCGGTCGGCTGAAGCGGGATGTGCGCGGCGGCGATGGCGGCCGGCGAGGGTGCCGGGGTCCGCTCGTCCAGGGGCAGCACCGCGGGGGTGGGCTCCTCGCCGAGGAACAGCCGCCGTACGACGCGCTCGGCGGCGTTGCCGTCGTCGAACTGCACGAACCGCTCGCGGAACGCGGACCGCAGCTCCGCGGCCCGGTCGCTCTTCCAGGCGCCGGAACGGAAGACCTCGATCAGCTCGTCCTCGGTGGTCGCGGTCGCGCCCGGGGTCTCGCCCGGCTTGCCGGAGAGGATGTCGAAGTAGACACCGCGGGCCTTGCGGTAGACCTCCCAGTCGTCGGCGTAGGTGACGATCGGGCGGTCGAGGCAGGCGTAGTCGAACATGATCGAGGAGTAGTCCGTGATCAGCGCGTCGGCGGCCAGGCAGAGGTCCTCCACCACCGGGTAGCGCGACACGTCCTTGATCAGGCCCCGCTCCTGGAGCGCGGCCAGCCGCGGGTCGGCGCCGTAGAAGTAGTGGGTGCGGACCAGGACGACGTAGTCCGGGCCGAGTTCCCGGCAGAACCGCTCCAGGTCGATCCGGGGGACGTAGCCCTTCTGGTAGTCGCGCACGGTCGGGCAGTAGAGGATGGCCTTCTTGCCGTCCTCGATGCCGAGTTCGCGGCGGATCCGCAGGACGTCGTCGCCGGTGGCCCGGAAGTAGACGTCGTTGCGCGGGTAGCCGTACTCGACCGCCTCGAAGGCGCAGGGGTACACCCGCTCCCAGATCTCCGTGGAGTGCTGGTTGGAGGTCAGGCTGAGGTCCCACTTGTCGGCCCGCTCCAGCATCTTGCCGAAGCTCATGCCCTTCGCCGCGGCGGGGTAGCGCTGCTGGTCGATGCCCATCTGCTTCAGCGGGGTGCCGTGGTGGGTCTGGAGGTGGACCTGCTCCGGGCGCTTCACGAAGTTGTTCGGGAAGTTGACGTTGTTGACGAGGTACTTGGCGCGCGCCATGACCTCCCAGTAGCGGGGCGAGTTCGCCACCACGTAGTCGACGCCCGCCGGGATGGTGTCCACCGCGTCGCGCTTCACGATCCACACGCCGTGGACGTTCGGGGCGAGTTCCTTGGCCTTGTGGTAGATGGCCGCGGGGTTGCAGGCGACGCCGCGGTTCCAGTAGGCCGCGTAGACCGCGAGGTTCTCGTCGACCGGGCGGCGCAGGTGCAGCTGGTACAGACGGTTGTAGGCCGCCTTGCCGATCTTGGTCTTGACCTTGGTGGCCCGCTTGATCACCTGGCGGCGGGTGTTGCCGGCGGCCGTCACCGCCGCGTACGCCGTGTAGGAGCCGCGCTCCAGCAGCTGGAACCGGACGCCCTGCGAGCCCTCCGGCAGCACGAAGCCCTTCGGCTTGTAGCGCTTGTAGTTGGCGGCCGCCAGCTTGAAGAACTCCGCGCGGTCCTTGGGGACGATCCGGTCCTCACGGGCCAGGGTGAACAGGTAGTGGCTGGCCGCGCGCTCGAACAGCAGGGCCCGCACCGGCTCCAGGTGGGGGCGCTCGTCGAGGAACTCGAAGAGGCGGGCGTACTGCTCGAAGATGCCGAAGTGCTTGCGGCCCGGCGTACGCATGGAGTTGCCCTGGCGGCGCTGGCGGTACTCGACGCAGACGTGGTCGGTGGCGGCGATGCGCTCCGCGGTCAGCATGGTCTTGTAGACCATGAGCGCGTCTTCGTAGATGCCGTCGGTGAAGGTGAAGTTGTGCTGGTCGACGTAGAACTCGCGGCGGTACGCGCGGTTCCACACCACGGCGAACATCCCGAGGTACTCGGGCCGCTCCAGCGCCGTGAAGACATCCGTGCCGGCGGCGGCGAGCATCTCGCCGGCCGCGCTCGCCTGGACACGGTTGGTCCAGTAGGTGCGGACGTGGTTGAGGAGCAGGATGTCCGGGTTGCCGGTCACCTCGAGGCGTTCGGCGATCGCCTGGAGCGCGCCCTCGGCGAGGGTGTCGTCGCTGTCCAGGAACAGGATGTACTCGCCGCGGGCCTTCAGCGCACCGGCGTCACGCGCCTTGCCGATGCCCCGGTTCTCCTCGAAATGCACCGGTATGACCCGGTCGTCGAGGGCGGCGTACTCGTCGAGTATGCGGCCGCAGGCGTCGGGGGAGTGGTCGTCGATGGCGACGATCTCGAAGTCCTCGAAGGACTGGGAGAGGATGGAATCCAAGCACGCGCGCAGATACCCCTGAACTTTATAAACAGGGACAACCACGCTTATTTTCGGCGAAGCGCTTCCATTCGCGAGGGGCATGCTTGGGGCTCCTGGACTGTCGGTCAGACGCAACCGCGCCCCGCTGGCTGGCCTGCGGGACGCGGACGCGAGAAGGCACAAGAAGTGCCAGGTTAACGTTGATTTAAGCGTACCCCAACGCGACCGGTGTGATGTTCTTACCCCACTCCGTCCGCCGCTGGTCAGCGAGGGTGTGGCAAGGCTCACCCCGGCTCACCCGGGGCTCACCCGGAGCTCACCCCGGCCCGCCCGGGCCGTACGCCTTGGTATCAGATCAGCGCGTCCTTGTAGTAAATGCTCGCCCGCTTGCTCTGGTCGGTGTCCGAGGTGTACGACGCGAAGCCGCTGCACAGCCGCACCGCCGAGGGGTTGGCGGGGTCGGGGATCTGGATGGCCATGCCCTCGGGCTCCCGGTAGAGCAGGGAGTAGGCGGCCTTGGTGAGCTTCTGCTCCACGATCGAACCGGTGTTCCAGTCCACGGTGGTGATGAACGTGTTGCCGTCCGGCGAGACCGATCCGTTGCTGCCGTAGGCGGAGCCGGCCAGCAGGTAGAGGTAGCTGCCGTAACTGGCGAACCCCTGGAAGACGTCGGTGTATCCGGGTTGCAGGTCGGCCGGCTGGGCGACGTCGGCGAGGGTGGTCCGGCCGCCCGACTTGAAGGCGGCGAGGTCGTAAAGCCGGAAGCGGAAGGCGCCGTTGACCCGGCAGCGGACCGCGAGCCGGTTGTTGACCGGGTCGATGGTGCAGGTGGTGCGGTCGACTCCGCTCTCCAGCGTGTACGGGGTGAGCGCGGGGGAATCCGCGGTGAGCAACGTGCCGTTGGCGAACTTGAACCGGGCGAGCCGGTCGCCCCAGCCGGTGTAGGTGCCATCGGTGTTCGCGGAGCGGACGCTGTGCGTCTCGGTCCACAGATATGAGCCGGACGCGGTGGATTCGACGCCTATCTGCACGCCGTGTCCGAATCCGCGCAGATACATCGAGCCGAGAATGTTCCCGGACAGGTCCAGCCGGGTCAGCACGAGGTCGCCGTTGGCCTCGCGGTCGGCGCCCGAGTACGTCTGCGTCTCTCCCGGGAGCGGGATTCCGCCGTCGACCAGCTGCACGATGAAGAGATGCCCGCGGGTGTTGTCGAAGGCGAAGGACTGGAGCACCCGGGTGCCGGTCAACTGCACTTCGCGCAGCAGCATGTCGGACGGGTCGGTCAGGTCGAACCGCTTGCTCGCGGTGACCGAGCCGGGCGTGGCGTCGTCCTGTCGGGCGGAGGTCCGCCGGGCGTGCGAGACGGCCTCGGCGGCGCCGACGGCGACCAGGGGAACGGCCGCCGCGCCGGCGATGGCGCCTCCTGTGCGCAGAAAGCGTCTGCGATCGAGCATGGTGACGGAAGCCCCCTGGGTGAGAAAAGAAAAAGCGCCAATGTCCGAGTTGGCTGGATTGCTGGCCGGTAATTAAAGCACCTGGGAATCGATTGCGGTAGAGACGACGGAATCGAATGTTCCGTTGGTCATGGCAGCGCAAAGCTTCCCTCAAGCGGCCCCGGAATTTGGTGGATAGCGATCCACTTTGCCCGGTATTGGCGCGATTAAAGATCTGGTTAGTCTCCCGCCTACGCGTGATCGCTATGCGTCGGCCTTGTGATGCCTTCGTGTCGCGGCACGCTCTTTTTGACCGTTTTGGGGTCGATTTTCGGCCAGATGGGTGGGGCGTTGTGATACCTGCGTCGTACAGACGCGGCTTCGTCGTAACGGTCTCCAGTGCGTTGTTGTCCGCTCTCCTGTCCGCCCCTGCCTTCGCCGCGTCGGTTGCCGTGGCGAAGCCCGAGGACAGGACCGTGAGCGTGCCGGCACGCAAGGGCGACAAGGTGCCTGAGCAGCAGGCGGAGCCGACCATGACCAAGGCGCCGAAGGTGACCTGGCCCAAGGGGGTGAGCGCCCGGGTGCACCTCGCCAAGGCCCCCTCCGGGCACTCCCTGGCCGTGTCGCCCTCGGGGGCCGTCGTCGACGCCTCGGCCGGCGGCGCCGCGGCCAAGGCCGCCGTGGTGGCGGTGCGGACCCCGACGGCGGCCCAGGTCCGCACCGCGGGTCTGCCGCCGCAGACGGCGTTCGCCCTCGGCCAGAAGCCCGCCAAGGACGCCATCACCGGCGGCCGGGACTTCACCCCGTCCGGCTCCACGCCCGGCGACGTCGATGTGCAGGTCCTGGACCGCAAGAAGATCAAGTCGATCGGCGGCGTGGGCATGGCGCTCCGCCTGACCCGCAAGGACCGCAAGCCCGCCCCCGGGCCGGTCGGCGTCACCATCGACTACAACGCCTTCAAGTACGCCTTCGGCGGTGACTTCGCCTCCCGGCTGCGCCTGGTGCAGATGCCCGCGTGCGCGCTCACCACGCCGAAGAAGCGCGGCTGCTCCCCGGACACCCGCCGCTATCTGCCCGTCCACAACGACGTGAAGTCCGGCAGGCTGACGGCGACCGTCTACGCCGACGCCGACCCGGCGACCACGGCGAGCACCCCGTCGTCCGGCATGATGGCGATGGCGGCCACCACCTCCACGGTGACGACGCTGACCACCGGCTCGTCCTCGGACGCGGGCGACTACCGGGCCTCCACGCTCAGCCCGACCGGCAAGTGGGACGTGTCGACCGGCTCCGGCGACTTCACCTACGACCTGCCCGTCACCCTGCCGAAGGCGCCCTTCGGCACCACGCCGGACCTGTCGCTGACGTACGACTCCCAGTCGGTGGACGGCCGCACCTCGGCCACGAACAACCAGGCGTCCTGGGCCGGCATGGGCTGGAACCTGGACGTCGGCTACATCCAGCGCGTCTACCGCAACTGCTCGCAGGACGTGAACAACACCGTCGGCGACCTGTGCTGGCAGTCCCCGAACCCCAGCACCGAGCCGGACGGCGCCGAGTACGTCATCAGCCTCAACGGCGTGAACTCGGCCCTCGTCCAGGACGGCAACGGCACCGGCGCCTACCACGTGCAGGACGACCCGGGCTGGCGCGTCCAGCACCTGAGCGGCGGCCACGGCGCCGACGACGAGTACTGGGTGATCTCCAGCCAGGACGGCATGCGCTACTACTTCGGCTGGGGCCGCGCCGAGCGCACCGGTGACGCGACCCACTCCGTGCTGACCGTCCCGGTGGCCGGCGACGACGCCGGCGAGCCCTGCCACTCCACGTTCCCCGAGCCCTGCACCCAGGCCTGGCGCTGGAACCTGGACCGCGTGGTCGACCCCAACGAGGTCGAGAACGCCTACTTCTACGACACGTTCGTCAACCACTACCGCTCGGTGATCAACGCCGACAAGGCCCGCGCCTACGACGCGGGGAGCTACCTGACCCGCATCGAGTACGGCTGGGCCTCCCAGATCCCGAACGCGCTGCTGCCGGCCAAGGTCGAGCTGAGCCATGTGGGCCGCTGCGTGGAGCGGATGAGCGACGCCGATCCGCTGGGCAAGGAGCCCGCGGCCTGCCCGGGCATCTCCAGCAACCCCGACTCCTACCCCGACGTGCCCACCGACCTGATGTGCGACGGCACCTCGGCGGACAACTACTGCGCGGGCAAGACGTACTACCCCACGTTCTTCGGCACCGACATGCTGTGGGACATCAAGACCTACGTCAGCGACGACGGCGGCACCACGTGGGACCCGGCGATGCAGTACCAGATGAAGTACGGCCTGCCGAACCCCGACGGCACCGTCGGCAAGACCCTCTGGCTGGACTACGTCCAGCGCAAGGGCTACGGCGACGGCCCCGACCAGCGCCTGCCGGTGATCAACTTCAACGGTGAGTGGCTGGACAACCAGGTCGGCTCCTCCACCCTGAACTTCCGCCGGGTGAACAAGATCTACGGCGACCTGGGCTCGGTGACCAGCGTCGCCTACGGCCAGCCGGACGCCTGCGACATCAACAACCTGCCCAGCGAGTCCTCCAACACCGAGGACTGCTTCTGGCAGAAGTGGACGCCCGAGGGCTCCTCCACCAACAAGACCGGCTGGTTCAAGAAGTACCTGGTCACCCAGGTCTCCGTGGACCCGGGCGTCGGCCAGGGCGCGAACTCCGACGGCGACCCGGTCATGACCACGACGTACCAGTACCACGGTGGCGCCGGCTGGCGGTACACCAACGACCCGCTGATCCCGGACTCCGACGAGACCTGGAACGACTGGCGCGGCTACCAGCAGGTCGAGGTCTTCTCCGGCACCAAGTCCAACGCCGCCTCCACCTACTACTGGCTCTACCGCGGCCTGGACGGCGACCGCACCTCCAAGACGGACTCCTCCGCCACCCGCAGCGTCTCGGTCACCGACGGCTACGGCACCTCCTGGACCGACTCCGCCTGGCTGGCCGGCCGGAACCTCGAGTACTCCAAGCGCGACGGCGACGGCAACTCGCACCAGCGCGTCCGCCAGGAGTACTGGGTCCACGACACCGCCCACTACGACGGCCTGCCCGACGCCCGCTTCGTGCGCGAGAGCAAGACCACGACGGACGACCTGACCTCCACGGGCTGGCGCGAGCACGTCGTCAACAACGAGTTCGACGACACCTCCTCCACCAGCACCACCTACGGTCTGCCCCTGCGCACCAACGACTGGGGCGAGGTCAACGTCGACGACAACCGCTGCACGACCTACGGCCGCGCCTACAACACGGCCAACTTCCCCAACTCGGACGTCAAGCGCTGGATGGTCTTCGAGGACGAGGAGCGCCACTACGCGGCGGACTGCGCCTCGCGCGGCTCCGCCAACCAGGACTCGTACAAGGTCACCCTGTACGACGGCTCGACGTCGGTCGCGAACAACGACGCGGCCCTGGTGGACGGCAACCCGACGGAGAAGCAGGTCTACACCGACGCGAGCACCCACCGCTCGACCCGGTACGACTACGACGGCGCCGGCCGCGTCACCGCCTCCTACGACGGAAAGGGCCAGAAGACCACGACGGTCTACTCGCCGAACACGACCTGGCCGACCAGCGGCGTCACCGTCACCACGCCCGACCCGGACGGCAGCGGACCGGGCACCGCCGCGTCCTCGACCACCTACTCCTCCCGGCTGTGGGGCGTCCCGTACCGGATCCTCGACGCCAACGGCCACACCACCCGGATCGTCCTCGACTCCGTGGGCCGCACCAGCCAGGTGTTCAAGGCGACCGAGATCGGCAACTACCCCGACGGCAACCCGTCGATGAAGTTCACCTACACAATCCCCACCGCGACCAACAGCGACGGCGTGCCCGACTCGGTCACCGGCCCGCCGCTGGTGACGTCGAGCGTCCTTCAGTCCGGGACGACGTACGTGAACTCCTACGCGTACTCCGACGGCCTCGGCCGCGCCCGCGAGACCCAGACGACGGCGCCGGACGGCACCGGCCGGGACGTGGTCTCCACCCGCTACGACACCTCCGGCAACGTCACCGGTGTCTCCGGCGCCTTCTACAACTCCAGCGCGGCGGGCTCCGGGATGGTGCTGCCGACGGTGGCCGACCTGCCGTCGTACACCGACCCGATCATCGACTGGGCGGGCCGCACCACGCAGACCGAGATCCTGGTCAACGGCACGGCGCAGGCGACCGGTCACAGCCGTACGTACTACTACGGCGACCACACCACGACCGTGCCCGCCACCGGCGAGCGCAGCGACACCTACACGGACGTCTTCGGCCAGACCACCAAGGTGGTCCAGTACGGGCCGACCGGCCCGAGCAGCACGTCGTACACCTACACGCGCAGCGGCAAGCTGAAGACGATCACGGACGCCAAGGGCAACGTCACCACCTACGGCTACAACTGGGCCGGTGACCGGACCTCGGCGGTCGACCCCGACGCCGGATCGACCTCGACGACCTACGACGAGAACGGCAAGGAGAGCACCCAGACCGACAACGGCACCACGCTCACCTACCAGTACGACAACCTCCAGCGGCAGACGACCCTCTCGCAGGGCACGACCGTCCTGTCCAAGCTGGACTACGACACCGCCCCCGGCGGTGTGGGCCAGCTGGCCGCGTCGACCACGTACGCGAACGGCAAGGCGTACACCGAGAGCATCACCGGCTACGACGCCCGCGGCCGGATCACGGGCCGGAAGTACGTCATCCCGGACGACGGTTCCGGCCTGGCCGGCACCTACACCTTCGGCTACGGCTACGACCTCGCCAACCACATGACGTCCGTCAGCTACCCGCAGATCGGTGACGCGGCGGCCGGGCAGCTGCCCGCGGAGACGGTGACCACGACGTACTCGGCCCAGGGCCTGCCGTCCAAGGTCTCCTCGCCGCTGGCCACCTACCAGTCGAACATCGGCTACGACCGTCTCGGCCGCCTCAACGGCCGCGCGTTCGGCGCCGGCGGCTCGGACGCCACGGTGAACCGCGCCTACGCCTACAACGACACCGACGGCAGCGGCCTGCTGTCCAACATCAAGACCACGGTCACCAGCGGCAGCACCACCAGCACCGCGCAGGACGACACCTTCACGCGCGATCTGGGCGGCCAGGTCACCGGTGTCACGGACGGTGTGGCCAAGCAGAGCGAGTGCTTCACGTACGACGAGCTGAACCGGCTCGGCCACGCGTGGACCACCGAGGCCACCGACGGCTGCACCGGCGCGGCCACGCCCGACCCGAGCAGCAGCCTCGACCCGTACAACCAGTCGTACACCTACGACGAACTGGGCAACCTGATGTCCGTCACGGACACCACGGCGAGCGGGTCGACGACCAAGCAGTACGGCTACCCCGGTTACAGCGCCGACGGCACCACGTACACGGCGGGCCAGGCCCACCCGCACGCGGTGACCAAGGCCGGCTCCGACAGCTTCGGCTACAACGCGGCGGGCCAGATGGAGACCCGCACGGTGAACGGCGTCAGCTCCACCATCGGCTGGGACGCCCAGAAGCGGGTCAGCCAGATCACGGTGCACAAGTCCACCGGCGACCAGGTGTCCGGCTACGTCTACGACCCGGCCGGCAACCTGCTGCTGCGCACCTCGCACGACGAGAACGTCCTGTACCTCGACGGCCATGAGCTGCACAAGGCCGCCGGCCAGGGCGTGAAGGCGACGCGGCTGTACTCCGCGGCCGGCACCACGGTCGCGCTGCGCGAGGGCGACGGCTCGGCGAACGGCAAGCTGACCTGGCTGGCCGACGACGCCCAGGCGTCCACGTCCCTGCTGATCGCCATGGGCGGAGCGGTGATCCGCCGCCGCTACACCCCGTTCGGCAAGCAGCGCAGCGTGGGCGGCACCCTGCCGTCCGACCTCGACCGGGGCTTCCTCGGCAAGCCGGAGGACGACAGCACCTCGCTGTCGATCCTCGGCGCGCGGATGTACGACCCGGCACTGGGCCGGTTCATCAGTCCCGACGAACTGATCAAGCCGTACGACCCCCAGGCGCTGAGCGGCTACAGCTACTCGGGCAACAACCCGGTCAACTACAGCGACCCGTCCGGGCTGATGCACATGCCGGACTTCGATCCCCCGGAGCAGCCCAAGGGCAGCTGGGCCCTGGTGGACACCGGGCCCGACGAGCCGCAGGGCAGCTGGGCCCTGGTGGACACCGGCTCGGTCGCGAAGCAGGACGCCGTCCGCAAGGCCGAGGAGCTGATCAAGAAGATCATCCCGACCATCAACACGTCCGTGCAGAACGCCATCACCCTGTCGCCGGGACAGATGGGCAAGGGCCCGGATCTGCTGGGTGCCATCAAGAAGATCGGCAACTACCTGGGGAGCTACACCAACACCACGGGTATCTGCGGAACCGCCGGTGCCGCGATCGCCTTCGGCAAGTCCCGCAGTATCTGCCTGGTCCGGACCACCTCGGCCAAGGGCAAGACGGCGTGGGCCTTCACCTACACCAAGGAGGACACGGTCGGTCCGAAGGCCGCAGCCGGTCTGAGCCTGAGCGGTCTGTTCAGCAACGCGGACTCCCTCAACGAGCTGCGCGGCATGGGGTCCGGCATCGACGGTCAGTTCGGTCCGTTCAGCGGTGGCTGGCGCGGCACGTACGCGACGAAGAACGCCCGCGGTGACACGGTGAATTCCTTCTCCGGCGGCTGGGGTCTCCAGATGGGACTCGGCGCGAGTTTCGGATCGGGAACCACCGGTATCACCAGAGTCGCCGACATGCCGAAGCTCGTGGGGTCGCTGACCCTCGGAAAGCTCTGGCACGCCCTCTGGTAGCCCTCTGGTAAAGGCATCGGCGGAATTCGCTGATCAATGCGATCCAGCCCCCTGTTCCCCCTGGTCGGGGGGGCAGGGGGCTGGTACGTTGTGCGGGTTCACCACCGGCGGTCAGGGAGGATCCGCATGCCCGAGATCATTCGGATTCTCTGTTCCGCGGTCCCGGCTTTCTTCTTCTTTTTCGTGGCGATCGATTACCGCAACTTCGGGCTCCGGGTCTACGATCGTCTGGAATCCATGACCTCGGCGGTACGGAATCCGAGAATGACACCCGACCGGTTCAGGATCGTCGCGGGAATCGGGTCGCTCATCGGTTTCGGTGCGCTCGTCAACGACCTCGCCCACCTCTGACCGCCGGTCCGCTCAGTGGACCGTCCGGGCACGCTCCGTGCACATCGCGTAGATTGCTACGGCCACGCCCGACGGGACGTGGGCGCGAGGGTGGAGGGAAGCACGTGTCAGCGGCAAGGCATCAGGTCGCCAGGGCCCGCAGGATCGTCGTCAAGGTCGGCTCCTCCTCGCTGACCACCGCCGCCGGCGGCCTCGACGCCGACCGGGTCGACGCGCTCGTCGACGTCCTCGCCAAGAGCCGCAGCGGGGGAGAGCGGGAGATCGTCCTGGTCTCCTCCGGCGCCATCGCCGCCGGTCTCGCCCCCCTCGGGCTGCGCCGCCGGCCCAAGGACCTGGCCCGCCAGCAGGCCGCCGCCAGCGTCGGCCAGGGGCTGCTCGTCGCCCGCTACACCGCCTCCTTCGCCCGTTACGGCGTCCGCGTCGGACAGGTGTTGCTGACCAGCGACGACATGAGCCGCCGCGCCCACCACCGCAACGCCTCCCGCACCCTGGACAAGCTGCTGGCGATGGGCGCCTTCCCGATCGTCAACGAGAACGACACCGTGGCCACGGACGAGATCCGCTTCGGCGACAACGACCGTCTCGCCGCCCTCGTCGCCCACCTCGTCCACGCCGACCTGCTCGTCCTCCTCTCCGACGTCGACGGCGTCTACGACGGCGACCCCGGCAAGCCCGGCACCTCCCGGATCGCCGAGGTGCGCGGGCCCGAGGACCTGGCCGGCGTCGAGATCGGCAGCGCCGGCAAGGCCGGCGTCGGCACCGGCGGCATGGTCACCAAGGTCGAGGCCGCCCGGATCGCGGCCGCCGCCGGCATCCCGGTCGTCCTCACCAGCGCCGTGCACGCGGCCGACGCCCTGGGCGGCGGCGACACCGGCACCTGGTTCCACCCCACCGGCAAGCGCTCCGCCGACCGGCTGCTCTGGCTCCAGCACGCCTCCACCCCGCAGGGCGCGCTCACCCTGGACGACGGCGCGGTGGACGCGGTCGTCAAGCGCCGCAAGTCGCTGCTGCCCGCCGGAATCGCCGCCGTGGAGGGCGAGTTCAGTGCGGGCGACCCCGTCGAGCTGCGTGACGCGGCCGGTCACGCGGTGGCCCGGGGGCTGGTCAGCTTCGACGCCAAGGAGATCCCCCGGCTGCTCGGGCGCTCCACCCGTGAGCTGGCCCGCGAGCTGGGACCGGCGTACGAACGCGAGGTCGTACACAGGGACGACCTGGTGCTGCTGCACTCGTAAACCGGGGCGTAACGACGGCCCCCGGTGGGGGACGTTCCGTAAAACCGCCCCACAAACCCATAGGGCCTGCTCAACTGTGAACTCAGGAACATGTTCCCGAGCGGTTGTGAAGGAGGCCGTCGTGAGACGAGTGCGCCCTGGGCAGGCGGCGTCCCGCGGTGCTCTGACGAGTGTCGCGGCCGGGGACGCCTACGACGAGCCCGTGGACCTGCCCCGCCTGTGGCATGTCACCCTCAGCGTCTCCGGCGAGCAGGTCCCGCTGGCGGAGCTGCGGCGGGCCCTGGAACAGCTCGCCCACGACCACCCCTTCCTGCTGACCAGCAGATACGCGACCGATCACGCGGAGATCCGGTACTGGGAAGAGGCCCGCGACCTGCACGACGCCGCCGCGGTGGCGCTGCGCCTGTGGGGCGAGCACCGGCACAGCGCCGGACTGCCGCCCTGGGAGATCGTCGGCCTGGAGGTCATCGACCGCGAGACCTACCACCAGCGCATCGCCAAGGGCTACGGCCCCGCACCCGCGACCCCGGTGGGCGTGCACCCCTTCTGAGGGGTTTCGTCCCGTCTCGGGGTGTGGGACGGTCCCCGGACCGCCCGGCCCGGCGCACTACCCTTCCCTCATGACCACGCTCTCGCCGTACGACTCGATGTCCCCGGTCACCCAGGCCGCGTACCGGGCCAAGGCCGCCGCCGCCGACCTCGCGCCGCTGCCGCGTGCCGTGAAGGACGACGCGCTGCTCGCGATCGCCGACGCCCTTGAGGTCCGGACCGCCGAGATCGTCGAGGCCAACGCCAAGGACGTGGCCAAGGCGCGGCAGAACGGCACCAGCGAGGCCATCGTCGACCGGCTCACCCTCACCCCCGAGCGGGTCCGCGCCATCGCCGCCGACGTCCGCGACGTCGCCAAGCTGCCCGACCCGGTCGGCGAGGTCGTCCGCGGCTCCACCCTGCCCAACGGCATCGACCTGCGCCAGGTCCGGGTCCCGCTCGGCGTCGTCGGCATCATCTACGAGGCCCGCCCCAACGTCACCGTCGACGCCGCCGTCCTCTGCCTGAAGTCCGGCAACGCGGTCCTGCTGCGCGGCTCCGCCTCCGCCTACGAGTCCAACACCGCCCTCGTCCGGGTGATCCGCGACGCCGTCGGCGGCGCCGGGCTGCCCGCCGACGCCGTCCAGCTGGTGCCCGGCGAGAGCCGCGACTCCGTCCGCGAGCTGATGCGCGCCCGCGGCCTGGTCGACGTGCTGATCCCGCGCGGCGGCGCCTCCCTCATCCAGACGGTGGTGAACGAGTCCACCGTCCCCGTGATCGAGACCGGCACCGGCAACTGCCATGTCTACGTCGACGCCCAGGCCGACATCGACACGGCGATCGAGATCCTGATCAACTCCAAGGCGCAGCGGGTCAGCGTCTGCAACGCCGCCGAGACCCTGCTGGTCCACCAGGACATCGCCGCCGAGTTCCTGCCCCGCGCCCTGGACGCCCTCGCCGAGGCCGGCGTCACCGTCCACGCCGACGAGCGGGTCATGGCCTACGGCAAGGACTCCAAGGCCACCGTGGTGGAGGCCACCACCGAGGACTGGGAGACCGAGTACCTCTCCTACGACATCGCCGCCGCCGTCGTCGACTCCCTGGACAAGGCCGTCGAGCACATCCGGCTGTGGACCTCCGGCCACACCGAGGCGATCGTCACCACCTCGCAGGCGGCCGCCCGCCGCTTCACCCAGCTGGTCGACTCGACCACCGTCGCCGTGAACGCCTCCACCCGGTTCACCGACGGCAGCCAGTTCGGCTTCGGCGCCGAGATCGGCATCTCCACCCAGAAGCTGCACGCCCGCGGCCCGATGGGCCTGCCGGAGCTGACCAGCACCAAGTACATCGTCACCGGCGACGGGCACGTACGCCCCTGAGGTTTCACCCGTTCGGCCGTATGTCCGTAAAAGGCGGCACACGGCCGAAAAGGTGTCTCACCAGTCAGACGAACTTCCATACCGTCTGCCCAAATTGACCCCCCAGGTCTACTCTGGAGCCGTGCCGGAGGACGTGGGGGGCACGCCGTTCCCTGACGGCTGGGAGCCCGACGACGACCACGACCACGGGGTGTCGGACGAAGAGTTCGCCTCCGTGGTCTTCGACGAGGCCTTCGTCCAGGCGGCCACGGTCCATGAGCCGACCGCCGTGGAACGCCTCGTGGCCGCCGCGCAGGCCAGAGCCGAGGCCTCCGAGGCGGAGGCCCGCCGCGCCCGCGCCCGAGGCGAGCGCTACGAGGAGCGGTACGCCCCCGACGGCACCGCCCTCGGCCACGACCCGGACGACGACGACCTGGAGGACACCTTCCTCCTCGACCGTCACTACGCCCCCTTCGGCCACGGCAAGCAGGTCCGCTGGCACCGCCCCGTCGCCTGGGTGCTCGCCGTCGTGATGGGCATCGGCATGGTCGCGCTGGCCTTCGCCGCGGTCTACCGGGGCTCCTCCGGCGGGACCCGCGACCGGGTGCCCGCCCACGCCCCCACCGGCCTGGAACAGGGCGCCGCCGCCACCCCCTCCGTCTCCGCCGACTCCGACCGGCCCGCCATCTCCGCCGTTCCGCGCTCGCCCTGAACCCCGGCCCCGCCGCCCGCGGAGAACCGGCCCTCGGCACCTGTTGAGAACCTGTCAGAAGTTGTCGGTACCAGGGCGTTTACCCGAGGCTCCCGAGACCTACTCTGAAAGTATGGGCGGGCCTGGAGACCCACCGGAGGGGACACCCGAGGGCGGCCCCGGAGGTGCGGAGGACGAATACCGATCCGTCGTCTTCGACGAGTCGTTCGTCCGCGCTGCCCGGCTCCGGGAGTACTCCGCCGAGGAGCGGATGGCCGACCACGCCCCCGCCGTACGCCGCCGCCCGCCGCTGTCCCGCGGACTCACCCGGCAGCTCCTGGTCCTCGTGGTGCTGATCGCCGTCGCCTTCGCCACCGCGGTCTACATGGGCGTCCGCCACCCGTACACCCCCGAGGCCCGGCGCCCGGTGCAACCGCTGCGGATGACGGTCGTCCCGCTCGCCCCCCAGGGCACGGTGCCCGGAGACCCCGACGCCGAGCACCTGTACGCACACAGCCCGGCAGCGCAGTTCGAGATCGGCGCGGAGGGGATACCGCTGCCCGCCTCCCGCGCCACCGCCCACTTCTCCGACAGCCAGATCGTGGCCGCGCTCAGCATCGCCAAGGACTACCTCGTCCGCTCCTCGCTCTACCCCGAGGTGCTCACCGGCCGGCAGACCGGCCCCGCCCGCGCCCTGATCGACCCCGACCAGCTCGACCAGTTCGAACAGAGCTTCGCCCGCCCGGCGGCCGACGGACGGCACGCCCCGACCGGCTGGCTGGTCCGGCTCGACCCCTCCCGCGTCCAGCTGGCCGACGACCGGATCCGCGTCCAGGGCGACCTCACGGCTGTCGAGACCGACTCCGCGACGCTGGAGGTCACCGCCGACCACCTCTTCGTCTACGCCCTGCGCCCCGCCCACGCCGCCGCCGACGCGCCCGCCTCCCTCTTCATGGTCCGCCGCGAGCTGACCTTCCGCTTCGACCGCGACGACCTGCGCACCCGCCAGGCCCAGCTGGTCACGGCCCACACCCAGGCCGGCCCGCTGTCCTGCGCCGACGACTCCACCAGCTACCTGCGGCCCCTGCTGGCCGGCCAGACGGCCAGGGCGGGCGGCCCCGCGGGCACCAACCTCTACGACACGGACAACCCCCCGGCACTGTGCGGAACCCTGGCGCAGAGCACCCGCCCGACCGGCTGAACGGCTACTCGCCGTCCTCCGGCGGAGCGTCCGCGCCCTTGGCCGGGGGCGGGCTGGTGAAGCCGTTGAAACCGCGCCGGAACCGGCCGCCCAGCTCCCCCGCGCCGCCCGCGAGATCCGTGACCAGCTTCATCAGCGGGTCCTTGGAATCCTTCACATCGCTGGCGTAGCTCGCCGCCGACTCCCGGAAGGAGTCGCTGACCGAGGCGTCCGCATCCTCGCTGCGCCGCGGGTAGTGACCGTCCATGAGCCGCTGGTAGTCCCGCGACTCGGACCACTTCTTCAGCTCGGCCGCCCGCACGGTGGTGAACGGATGCGAGCGGGGCAGCATATTGAGGATCTTCAGCACCGAGTCCCGCAGATCGCCCCCGGAGTCGTACTCCTCGGCCTGCTCCAGGAACGCGTCCACGTTCATCTCGTGCAGATGATTGCCGCCCGCGATCTTCATCAGGCCCCGCATCGAGGCCTGGACGTCCTGGCCCACCAGCAGCCCGGCCCGGTCGGCGGACAGCTCCGACTTGCGGAACCACTCCCGCAGCGCCGTGACGATCGCCATGACCGCCAGATTGCCGAGCGGGATCCAGGCGACCCGCACCGCCAGGCTCGTCAGGAACAGCAGGATCGTGCGGTACACCGAGTGGCCGGACAGCGCGTGGCCCACCTCGTGGCCCACGACCGCCCGCATCTCCTCCTCGTCCAGCAGCTCCACGAGCCCGGTCGTCACCACGATGACCGGCTCGTCCAGCCCGATGCACATCGCGTTGGGCTGCGGATCCTGCGTGACGTACATCGGCGGGACCTTCTGGAGGTCCAGGATGTAACAGGCGTCGAGCAGCATGTCGTGCAGGTGCGTGAACTGCCGCTCGGAGACCCGCACCGAGTCGGACAGGAACAGCAGCCTGATGCTCCGCTCCGGCAGCAGCCCGCTGAGCGCCTTGAACACCGTGTCGAACCCGCTCAGCTTGCGCAGCGCGACCAGCGCCGAGCGGTCGGCCGGATGCTCGTACGCACGCGAGGAGATTCCCGGGAAGCGCCTGCGCTGCCGGCTGGGCACCCGCTCGTGCCCCGTCTGCTGGTGGCCGTCGTCGGACATGTCTTCCCCCATGTGCGTGTCAGAACCCGGTGCGCCCCCGAGGCAGGGCCCAGCCTAGGCCGAGTTACGGTGGACGGGCAGTACAGCCGAAGGAGTCCACGTGATGGAGCACCACCCCGCAGCCACCTGGCTGACCGAGGCCGCCGCGAGCGCCGTCCAGCAGCACGGGGCGGGGAATCTGCTCCGCATCGTCCTCGTCGTCATGGTCCTGGGCTGTGCACTGACCGCCTGGTTCCTGCTGCGCGGCTACAAGCGGAAGGACGACTGATCGCCGGGGAAAGTTCCCCGCCGCCGGCCCCGGGACGGGCACCGCTCCTCCCCAACGGCGGAGTCGGCGTGATCGCCTCGGGACCGCCCGCTTACGATGGGCCGACATCTTTATCCCGCCCACACGCGATAGGTCCTGCCGAAGATGAGCCTTCACAGCGCCGCAGCCCAGCTGGTCACCCTCGCCGAGAGCGAGGGCGGCAACCACAACAGCCTCAACCCGGCCGTCACCGGTGGCAGCGCCCTCGTCATCCTGCTGCTTCTGCTGTGGATCACCACCCGCTTCAACCGCGACCGCTGAGCCGCGAGGCCGTCCCCGGCAGGGAGCCCGAGGCCGGGCCGGTAGGGTCTGCACGCATGGGAGAGCAGGACATGCCTACCGGTCCGGCGCACGCGAGCGCCGAGAACGCCGAGACCACGGTCGAGCATCCGCAGTACCGGCAGTACCAGCCGGGCCACGGCCCCGCCCACGAGGGCAAGCGACGCCTGGGCGTCATGGGCGGCACCTTCGACCCGATCCACCACGGGCACCTGGTGGCGGCCAGCGAGGTCGCCGCGCAGTTCCAGCTGGACGAGGTGGTGTTCGTCCCCACCGGCCAGCCCTGGCAGAAGTCCCACCGCAAGGTCTCCCCGGCCGAGGACCGCTATCTGATGACGGTCATCGCCACCGCCGAGAACCCGCAGTTCTCCGTCAGCCGCATCGACATCGACCGCGGCGGTCCCACCTACACCGTGGACACCCTGCGGGACCTGCGCGCCCTCAACCCCGACACCGACCTCTTCTTCATCACCGGTGCCGACGCCCTCGCCCAGCTGCTGACCTGGCGCGACTCGGCGGAACTCTTCTCTCTCGCGCACTTCATCGGCGTCACCCGCCCCGGCCACCACCTCACCGACCCGGGCCTGCCGGAGGGCGGCGTCTCGCTCGTCGAGGTGCCGGCGCTGGCCATCTCCTCCACCGACTGCCGCGCGAGGGTCGCCAAGGGCGAACCCATCTGGTACATGGTGCCGGACGGGGTCGTGCGCTACATCGCCAAGCGCGAGCTGTACCGCGGCGAGTGAGCCGAGAGGGGCACCGGTGAACGAGCGATACGACGCGGGGTACGGGGACGGCCCTTACGAACTCGTCGGCTACGACGAGTACGGACAGCCCGTGTACCGGCAGGTCCCGGCACAGCAGGCACCGCAGCAGACCTACGACCCGTACGCCCAGCAGGGCGGCTACGGCTACGACCCCTACGCCACGGACCAGCAGCAGAACCCGTCGTACGGGTCCGGGCACCAGCCGTACGACCCCTACGGCTCGTCCCCGTACGACCCGTACGCCCCGCACGGCACCGGCGCCGGAACCGCCGCCGGCCCGCAGGGCGCGCCCGGTCACGACCCCTACGGGCAGGCCGCGAGCAGCGGCCAGCAGCCCCGGGTCGCCGAACAGACCCCCTATATCCCGCAGCAGGCCGGCCCCGCGGAGGACCCGCCGGCCCCCGCTCAGACCGGGGACGCCCGCGGTGAACCGGACTACCGCACCGAGCAGTTCGCCTTCGTCGAGGAGCCGGACGGTGACTCCGAGGACGTCATCGACTGGCTGAAGTTCACCGAGAACCGCACCGAACGCCGTGAGGAGGCCCGCCGCCGCGCCCGCAGCCGGATCGTCGCCCTGCTCGTCGTCCTCGCCCTCGTCGCCGTCGGCGGCGTCGGCTACCTCTGGTACGCCGGAAAGCTGCCCGGCCTGTCCTCCTCCGGCGGCACGGCCGGCACCGGCACGCCCGTCGCCGCGCAGAAACGCGACGTGATCGTCGTCCATCTGCACAACACCGGCAAGGGCGGCACCTCCACGGTGCTGCTGGTCGACAACACCACCACCAAGCAGGGCACCACCGTCCTGCTGCCCAACTCCCTCGCCCTGACCGACGGCGACGGCTCCACCACCACCCTCGCCAAGTCCGTGGCCGACGACGGCTCCAGCGGCACCCGCGACCAGCTCGACACCGTCCTCGGCACCAGCATCCAGGGCACCTGGCGACTGGACACCCCCTACCTCCAGAACCTGGTCGAACTGGTCGGCAACATCGACATCGACACCAACACGGACGTGCCCGACCCGGACAGCAAGAAGAAGGGCGCCGAGCCGCTCGTCCACAAGGGCACCGGCCAGACCCTCAGCGGCAAGATGGCCGTCGCCTACGCCACCTACCGCGCGCCCGGCGAGTCCCAGACCGCCCAGCTGGAGCGGTTCGGCCAGGTCGTGCAGGGCGTGCTGCGCAAGATGTCCTCCGACCCCTCCTCGGCCACCACGACCGTGCAGACCCTCGCGCAGATCCTCGACCCCTCGCTCACCGACAAGGACCTCGGCGCCTTCCTCGCCAAGCTCGCCGACCTCGCCAAGACCGGTGCCTACAAGACCGCCCTGCTGCCCGTGCAGGCCGACGGCACGCTGAGCGCCAGGACCAGCGACAGCGTGGTCAAGGACATCCTCGGCGGCGCCGCCAAGAGCCCCGACGCCGGCTCCGCGGTCCGGGTCTCCGTCCAGGACGCCACCGGTGTGAAGGACGACACCCAGAAGGCCCGCGTGGTCCTCCTCAACGGCGGCTTCACCTTCCTGGAGGGCGGCACCGCCGCCGGCACCGAGGCCGCCTCCAAGGTCGTCTACGCGGACGCCGCGGACAAGGACAACGCCGCCGAGGTCGCCAAGACCCTCGGCCTGCCCGCCGCCTCGGTGACCAAGGGTTCCGTCTCCTCCGGCGCCGACGTCTCGGTGGTCCTCGGCCAGGACTACAAGCCGTCCGCGTCCTGAGCACGAGCGGGGGCACCCCGGGTGACGCGGTAATCACCTGGGTGCCCCCGGCGGTCCGTGAGACCCTTGAGGTTCAGTGACCGCCGACGGAAAGCCATGTAGTGACCGCCACCGACCGTTCCCTTGAGCTCATCAACACCGCCGCCCAGGCGGCGGCCGACAAGCTCGCCCACGACGTCATCGCCTACGACGTCAGCGACGTCCTGTCGATCACGGACGCCTTCCTGCTGGCCTCCGCACCCAACGACCGCCAGGTCAAGGCCATCGTCGACGAGATCGAAGAGCGCCTTCAGAAGGAACTCGGCGCCAAGCCGGTACGCCGCGAGGGCGACCGCGAGGCCCGCTGGGTCCTGCTCGACTACGTCGACATCGTCGTCCACGTGCAGCACAGCGAGGAGCGGGTCTTCTACGCCCTGGAGCGGCTGTGGAAGGACTGCCCCGAGATCGAGCTGTCCGCCGACGCCAAGGCCACCCGCGGCAAGGCCGAGGAGCACGCCCGGCTGCAGGCCGCCGAGGCCGACCAGGAGCCGGGCGGGGAGTGGTGATGAGCGCCACAGGTGAGGTGACCGACCGCACCGGCCGCGGCCGCCGCATCATCCTGTGGCGGCACGGCCAGACCTCGTGGAACGTGGAGCGCCGCTTCCAGGGCTCCACGGACGTCGAGCTGACCGAGGCCGGGCTCGGCCAGGCCCGCCGGGCCGCCCGGCTGCTCGCCTCCCTGCGCCCCGACGCGATCGTCTCCTCGGACCTCCAGCGGGCGGCGCGGACCGCCGCCGAGCTGGCGGCCCTCACCGGTCTCGACGTCACCCACGACGAAGGCCTCAGGGAGACGTACGCGGGCGTCTGGCAGGGGCTGACGCACGAGGAGATCCTCGCCCGGTACGGCGAGGAGTACACCGCCTGGAAGCGCGGCGAGCCGGTCCGCCGGGGCGGCGGCGAGCTGGAGACCGAGGTCGCCGACCGGGCGGCCCCCGTCGTCCTGCGGCACACCGAGAAGCTGCCCGAGAACGGCACCCTGGTCGTCGTCAGCCACGGCGGCACCATCCGCACCACCATCGGCCGGCTCCTCGGACTGGAGGCCAAGCACTGGGAGAGCTTCGGCGGCCTCTCCAACTGCTGCTGGTCCGTGCTCGGCGAGGGCGGCCGCGGCTGGCGCCTGCTGGAGCACAACGCGGGCACCCTCCCGGAGCCCGTCCTCGGCGACGACGACTGAGCCTCAGGAGCCTCCCGGACCCCGGATTTCACTTTCTGGCAGGTCGCAGGCTAAAGTTCTTCTTGTTCGCCCCGCCGAGCGGGAAGAACGCAAGGGGCTATAGCTCAGTTGGTAGAGCGCCTGCATGGCATGCAGGAGGTCAGGAGTTCAATTCTCCTTAGCTCCACAGTGAAGAAGATCCCGTCCCTCAGGGGGCGGGATCTTCTGCTGTCCGTGCCTGATTGAGCCGCCCGGGTCCCGTGCCCGTATACCTCCGCGGCGGCGCTCGCGGCGGGCGCCGTGTCCGGACCGGTACTGAGGCGTCGCTGACCGTATTGGCCCGGCCGTGGCAGAATCAAACGGCCGGAAGGGGGCGCGGCCCGACGGGAGGGAGTGGCGATGCCTGCGAGCATCCTTGAGGAGGGCGGCGACCTCCTCGGTGCGGCGTTGATACGGAACACGGCCACCCGGCTCGGCCGCCCTTCCTGGAGCTGATCGATGGGTGCACACAGGCGGAAGTGCGACTGGTGCGGCAGCGGCACGCCCATCGTGCGGGACATGGAGCCGATCAACCCCGACTACCAGTACTGGTGCGAGGAATGCGCGCGGGCGCTGATCATAAAAGGCGACCCCATCGAGACGTACCGGGAGCTGGAGGGCGAGCCGATCTACGGCCGCCTCCTCGAGGAGCACTGCACGCTCAAGAGGTTCTACTCGTTCGTCACGGCCTGACCCGCACGGCCCGGCAAAACGGACATCGGTGGCCTAATGGGGGCGCGGAAGGAACGGATTTGGCGCTGCGCCCCAGGGCCTGTAATGTTTACGACGTCGCCGGGGGAACCGAGAGGGAAACCGGGCGGACAAACTAAACAAGGGGCTATAGCTCAGTTGGTAGAGCGCCTGCATGGCATGCAGGAGGTCAGGAGTTCAATTCTCCTTAGCTCCACAGAAATCGAAGGCGGATCATCCGATGGATGGTCCGCCTTCGGCGTGTTGGGGAGTCGTGGCGTGTCGGGAAATCGTCACGCGCGCGCGTACGACGACGGCGGGCCACCCGATCCGGGTGACCCGCCGTTCGTCGCTCAGCGGCCGAGCGCGCGCCGGCCGCGGCCCTGCGAGAGCACCGGCAGATTGCGCGCCGGCGCCTGCCCACGCGTGTCCTCCTCGATGCGCAGGGCCAGCGCCGGACAGCGGCGCACCGCGCGCAGCGCCTTCGCCTCCGCGTAGCGCGGCACCTGGGCCTGGGCGACGGTCGGGAAGCCGTCGGCGCCGAGTTCGAACACCTCGGGCAGGATGTCGGCGCACAGGCCGTGGCCCCGGCACAGCGTCCAGTCGACGTAGATCTTCTGGCGGCTGGCGCCGGTCTCCTGGGGCTCTCCGCCGCCCGGGATGCCCGTGGGGGCCCTGCCGCCCTCGAAGAGCGGCAGAACGCCCTCCACGGGCCGTCCGCAGCCGTTGCCGAGGACATGGGCGGCCAGGTCGTCGGTGAACGCCTTGATGGTCGACTCCAGGAACATCGCCGAGCCGTCCGGGTGCGAACAGGCGCCGCGCCGCTTGACGTTCTTCGCGACCTGCTTGAGCGCCTCCAGGGCGGCCGGTCCGCCGCCGTTCAGGATGTCCTCCATGCCGCGCGCGGCGGCGGGCAGTCCGAGGTAGCAGGGGCCGCACTGGCCGGCGCTCTCCTCGGCCAGCCACTGCGCCACCCGCAGCGACTCGCCCAGCGGACAGGTCTCCTGGCTGATCGGCAGGATCGCGCCCGCCCCCAGTGAACCGCCCACCTGGTCCAGCGAGTTGCGGGAGACGATCGCCTCGTCGACGGTGGCCGCGTCGATCCACTTGCCGTGGTAGCCGCCGGTCAGCACCCCCTGCGGCACCGGCGGGGCGCCCGCCAGCTGGAGCACGTAGCGCAGCGGCACCCCGGTGGGGACCTCGATCACCATCGGGCGGGCAACCGCGCCGGAGACCGTCAGCATCACGGTGCCCGGTTCGTCGTACAGGCCGGTGTTGCCGTAGCGCTCCGGGCCGATGCGGGCGGCGATGGCGAGCTGGGCGAACGTCTCCGCGTTGGACAGCAGGGTGGGTGCGCCGCCGACGCCGCTCTGCGAGGCGCTGATCTTGCGGCCGGGCGGGATCGCCGGGCCGCCGTCGATCGAGCGGATCAGCGAGGCGGCGGCACCGGTGACCATCCGGACGGGATTGCGCTGCACCCATGCGCGCAGCGCCGATCGGCGGCTGTTGTTCAGACCCCGTTCGGCGAGCGCGGCCTCCATGGAGCGCTGGGTGGACTCCCGGGTGACGCCGATGACGAGGGTGCGCGCGCCCAGCGCCTCGGCGCACAGCAGCGCGCCGTCCAGGATCAGGTGCGGGGCGCGGTTGATCAGCACCGTGTCCTTGCGGCAGGCCGGTTCGTCCTCGCTGCCGTTGACGACCACGACCGGCCGTACCCCGCGCTTGATCGCCGACTCGGCGACCGAGCGCAGCTTCTTGTGGAAGGGGAAGCCCGCGCCGCCGCGGCCCCTGAGGTTGATGCGTTCGGCGAGCTGGGCGAGCTGTTCGCCGCCCAGCGGGTCGAGCGGCCCGTGCACCTTCAGGTGCATGGGCAGGTCGAGCCGTTCCACAAGGTCGAAACCCGATGTGAGCTGGGGAAGTCCGACGACGCGGACTTCGGGGACATCGGGCAGGGCCTCGTTCACTGGAAGCCTCCGGAAGGCGTGTTCCAAGGTTCGCCCGAACCCGGCGCGTCGAAGGACGTGCCGGAGAGTGTTTCGGTGGCGGGACCGCTGTCGTACGTGTTGTCCGCGTTGTACGTGCCGTAGCGGCCGTTTGTCTCACCGGTGTCGTACACATCACGTCCGCCGTATCCGGCAGCGCCCGGATTGCCATAGGCGGGGATGGTGTATCCCGTGTCCTGGAGCGGGTCGTACGCGGACGGCGGGGCCTCCCCGACCGGCGGCGGGGACGGGACCGGCCAGCCGCCCGGGGCGCCGGAGGGCGCGGCCGGCTCCGGCGGCAGATTCATGCGGGCGGTCCGGTCGGCCGCGAAGGACGCTTGCTGAGCCCCGAAGGGCTGCTCGGAGCGGCCGCCGGGAACGGACACCGCGCGGTAGGCCGCCGCGAAGCCGGGGGCGGACCCGGGGGCCGGGGCGACGGGGGTCTGGTAGAGCGGGGAGGCCGCCGTGGCGGCGTCGGACAGACCCGGCTCGCCGCGGCGCGGGAAGCCCGCGGGCGACTGCTCGGCCGCCCGGGACCGGCTCGCCTCCAGCTCCTCGATGCCGGGCGGTTCCGCGCTGCCGAACAGCGCCACCAGCCGGTTGGTGACCTTGCGCTTGAACGGGCGCGGGGCGGCGCGCAGCGCGAGGGCGGCCATGACCACGATCAGGGACAGCGCGTACAGGTAGGTGAAGAGCGGGCTCTTGACCGGGCGGCCCGCGTACAGGCCGTGGACCAGCGCCGCGCACCAGGCCGGGTAGGCCAGCATGTGCATCGCCCGCCAGCGGGCGGCGACCGGGGCGGGGGTGGCGAAGTTGCTGCGCAGGGCGCCGGTGACGCCCACGAAGATCATCAGCAGGCCGGCCAGCGAGCCCAGGCCGATCAGGCCGCCGATCCCGGTGACGCCCAGCGAGAACGGGATGATCGCGCCGATCAGCTGCGTGTGGTCGAGGGCGAGCTTGATGGTGATGTGCAGCAGGAGGAAGGCGATCGAGGCGACCGCGGTCGTGCGGTGCACGGCTTGGCCGATGATCCGCTGCCGGGTGTTCAGGAAGATCCGGTCCTGTGCGAACAGGCCCCAGATCACCGAGCAGCTCAGCGAGACCAGGCACATCACGCCCGCGCCGAAGTTGAGGAAATCGCGGAACTGGCTGCCTCCGACCAGCACGCTCACAGGTATCAGCAGCAGGACGACAGCCGTTGCCACCCCATAGGCCGAGCGGCCCGGTTTGGGGAGGGAGCTGGTACTACGACGAGGGTTCATGGGGGCAACTCCGAGCAGTTTCGGGAAAGCGGTCCCGCTGCCGAACTCTAGGTGGCGCCATACCGATCAGTACGGGGTTTCGGTTATTGCGCTGTTATCAACGGACAATCTGATGGGGTCGGCGTGGATGTATGGCATGTCCACAAGGGATACGGAAGCGCGTCGCGGCTTGCTCAAGGGCTGCGGTACCCTAGCGCCATGCGTGCCGTACGCCTTCTGCTTAGCGGGCCGCGCTGATCAGTACCGACCCCCGGTCGAACCCGTGAGGTCGGCATCGGCGCGGCGTCCCCTCCTGTGCGAGGGGTTTTTTCGTTTCTTGGATGTCGCAGCCGCAGGCAGAGACGATCGATGGAGCTTTGAGGATCATGAGCGAGACGAACCCCGCCGGCACCGCCGAGGTGGCCGCGCCGCACCGCTACACGGCCGCCCTGGCAGCCGAGGTCGAGGCACGCTGGCAGGACTTCTGGGACGCCGACGGCACCTACGCGGCACCGAACCCCAAGGGTGATCTGGCGGGCGACCCGGAGCTGGCCGCCCGGCCCAAGAAGTTCATCATGGACATGTTCCCGTACCCCTCCGGCGCGGGCCTGCACGTCGGCCACCCGCTGGGCTACATCGCCACCGACGTCTTCGCCCGCTTCCAGCGCATGACCGGCCACAACGTCCTGCACACCCTGGGCTTCGACGCCTTCGGCCTGCCCGCCGAGCAGTACGCCGTGCAGACCGGCACGCACCCGCGGGTCTCCACCGAGGCCAACATCGAGAACATGAAGGCCCAGCTGCGCCGGCTGGGCCTGGGCCACGACAAGCGCCGGTCCTTCGCCACGATCGACCCGGACTACTACAAGTGGACCCAGTGGATCTTCCTCCAGATCTTCAACTCCTGGTACGACACGGAGGCCAAGAAGGCCCGCCCGATCTCCGAGCTGGTCGCCCAGTTCGAGTCCGGTGAGCGCGCGATCCCGGGCACCACGCGCGCGTGGGGCGAGCTGACCGCCGCCGAGCGCGCCGACGTCCTGGGCGAGTACCGGCTGGCCTACGCCTCCGACGCGCCGGTCAACTGGTGCCCCGGCCTGGGCACCGTGCTGGCCAACGAGGAGGTCACCGCCGACGGCCGCTCCGAGCGCGGCAACTACCCGGTCTTCAAGTCCAAGCTGCGCCAGTGGAACATGCGCATCACGGCCTACGCCGACCGGCTGCTGGAGGACCTGGAGGAGCTGGACTGGCCCGAGGCCATCAAGCTCCAGCAGCGCAACTGGATCGGCCGCAGCGAGGGCGCCCGGATCGACTTCCCGATCGACGGCGAGCACATCACGGTCTTCACCACCCGCCAGGACACCCTGTTCGGCGCCACCTACATGGTGCTGGCGCCCGAGCACCCGCTGGTCGAGAAGTTCACCCCGGAGGCCTGGCCCGAGGGCACCCACCCGGTGTGGACCGGCGGTCACGCCACCCCGGCCGAGGCCGTCGCCGCCTACCGCGCGCAGGCCGCCGCCAAGTCCGACGTCGAGCGCCAGGCCGAGGCCAAGGACAAGACCGGCGTCTTCACCGGCGCGTACGCGACCAACCCGGTCAACGGCGAGCAGGTCCCCGTCTTCATCGCCGACTACGTCCTGATGGGCTACGGCACCGGCGCGATCATGGCCGTCCCGGCGCACGACACGCGTGACTTCGCCTTCGCGCGCGCTTTCGAGCTGCCGATCCGCTGCGTGGTCGAGCCGAGCGACGGCCGCTCCACCGACCCCTCCACCTGGGACGACGCCTTCGCCTCCTACGACGCGAAGATCGTCAACTCGGCGAGCGACGAGGTGTCCCTGGACGGCCTGGGCGTCGTCGAGGCCAAGGCCCGCATCACCGAGTGGCTCCAGGACAAGGGCATCGGCGAGGGCACCGTCAACTTCCGCCTGCGCGACTGGCTGTTCAGCCGCCAGCGCTACTGGGGCGAGCCCTTCCCGATCGTCTACGACGAGGACGGCGTCGCCCACGCGCTGCCCGAGTCGATGCTGCCGCTGGAGCTGCCCGAGGTCGAGGACTACAGCCCGCGCACCTTCGACCCGGACGACGCGGACACCCAGCCCGAGACGCCGCTGTCGCGCAACGAGGACTGGGTCAACGTCACCCTGGACCTGGGCGACGGCCCGAAGAAGTACCGCCGCGAGACCAACACCATGCCCAACTGGGCCGGCTCCTGCTGGTACGAGTTCCGCTACCTGGACCCGCACAACGCCGGGCAGCTGGTCGACCCCGAGATCGAGCAGTACTGGATGGGCCCGCGCGAGGGCCGGCCGCACGGCGGTGTCGACCTGTACGTCGGCGGCGCCGAGCACGCCGTGCTGCACCTGCTGTACGCGCGCTTCTGGTCCAAGGTCCTCTTCGACCTGGGGCACGTCTCCTCCGCGGAGCCGTTCCACAAGCTGTTCAACCAGGGCATGATCCAGGCCTACGTCTACCGCGACAGCCGGGGCATCGCGGTGCCCGCCGCCGAGGTCGAGGAGCGGGACGGCGCCTACTACCACCAGGGCGAGCAGGTCAGCCGGCTGCTCGGCAAGATGGGCAAGTCCCTGAAGAACGCGGTGACGCCGGACGAGATCTGCGCCGAGTACGGCGCCGACACCCTGCGCCTGTACGAGATGGCCATGGGCCCGCTGGACGTCTCCCGCCCGTGGGACACCCGCGCGGTGGTCGGCCAGTTCCGGCTGCTCCAGCGGCTGTGGCGCAACATCGTCGACGAGAACACCGGCGAGGTGACGGTGGTGGACTCGGCGCCCGACGAGGACACGCTGCGCGCCCTGCACAAGGCGATCGACGGCGTCCGCCAGGACCTGGAGGGCCTGCGCTTCAACACCGCCATCGCGAAGATCACCGAGCTGAACAACCACCTGACCAAGGCGGGTACGGCCGTGCCGCGCGCGGTCGCCGAGCCGCTGGTGCTGATGGTCGCCCCGCTGGCCCCGCACATCGCCGAGGAGCTGTGGCGCAGGCTGGGCCACACCGACTCGGTCGTCCACCAGGACTTCCCGGTCGCCGACCCGGCGTACGTCGTGGACGAGACCGTGACCTGCGTGGTGCAGATCAAGGGCAAGGTCAAGGCGCGGCTGGAGGTGCCGCCGGCCATCTCCGAGGAGGAGCTGGAGAAGGTGGCGCTGGCCGACGAGAAGGTCGTCGCGGCACTGGCCGGCGCGGGCATCCGCAAGGTGATCGTGCGCGCGCCGAAGCTGGTGAACATCGTTCCGGCGTAGCGCAGGGAACGCGGCGGCTCGGGTCTTCCGGAGCGAGACGGAGGGCTCCCGCTCGCTCCGGCCCGGCGTGACGGCCGGGGCGCCGGCCGACTCGGGGTAGTCCCCTACGGGCAGGTTCGGGGTTTTTCTGGAACTCCGGGCCTGCCCGCTGCGTTTACCGTGGAGAGCGCAGCGGCTTGCGTCGTGCCAGCCGTACCGGTCGGAGGAGGAGCGTCATGGAAGCAGTGTTCGCCGTGTTGGCCCTGCTCTTCCTGCTCTTCGTGGGTCTGGGCACGTACGCCACGGTCAAGGCGGTGGGCGCGGCCAAACGCGGAGTGGACAGGACCCTCGCACAGGCCCGCCGCACGGTCGAGGACCACACCCTGCGCGCCAAGTCCTTCGCCCAGATCGGACCGGCCGGCGAGATCGCCCAGCTGCGGCTCGCCCTGCGCACCTCGATGCGCGCCACCCAGGACGCGCTGGCGGCGGGCGTGGCCGAGGACGAGTCGCTGAAGGAGTCCGTGGGCCTCTTCGAGCGGCTCAGCGGACACGGACAGGTCCTGGACGCCGATCTCAAGCGCCTGGAGTCCGAGCCGGACCGGGCCACGCTCGCCGCCCGCCTGCCCGAACTGCGCGCCCGCACCGAGCGCATCACCACCTCCGCGGACTCGCTGCGCTGGGCGGTCCGGGACCGGGCCCGCCGGTTCGCCGAGGACGACCTCGACGCGCTCAGCAGCCAGATCGGCATCGAAGCGGACGCCCTGCGCCACTGGGCGCCGGCCGAGCCCGCGCAGAACTCCACGCCACGGCGCGAGGCGCCCGAGGTCACCCCGCCGACGCCGCGGCCCACCTATCCCTGGCAGAAGAAGCAGCCCCGCCCGGAGAGCACCGCATGAGCGGCCCGCTGCAAAGGCACACGAAAGGGGCCGGGCTGCCGCGTGCCCGCCACGCCAGGTAACCTCCAGCTCATGTCCCGCCATGTCGCGATCGTCACCGATTCAACGGCCTACCTGCCGCCCCGGACGATGGAGCACCATGGCATCACCGCGGTACCCCTGACCGTGGTCCTCGGCGACCAGGCGCTCGAAGAGGGCACCGAGATCTCGACCCGTTCGCTGGCCCAGGCGCTTCAGAAGCGGCGCCCGGTCACCACCTCCCGCCCGGGCCCCGAGGTGTTCGCGGAGACCTACCGCAGGGTCGCCGAGTCCGGCGCGGGCGGCATCGTCTCCCTGCACCTGTCCGCCGAGCTGTCCGGCACCTACGACGCGGCGGTCATCGCGGCCCGGGAGGCGCCGGTGCCCGTGCGGGTCGTTGACACCGGGATGGTCGCGATGGCCCTCGGCTTCTGCGCGCTCGCCGCGGCCGAGGTGGCGGAGTCCGGCGGCACGGTGGACGAGGCCGTCACGGCCGCCGAGAAACGGGCCGCGGGCACCTCCGCCTACTTCTACGTCGACACGCTCGACTATCTGCGCCGCGGCGGCCGCATCGGAACCGCCCAGGCCCTGCTCGGCTCCGCGCTCGCCGTGAAACCCCTGCTCCAGCTGGACGGTGGCCGCATCGACCTGCTGGAAAAGGTCCGTACGGCCTCCAAGGCGATCGCCCGGCTGGAGGAGATCGCCGCGGAGCGGGCGGGCACTGCCGTGGTGGACATCGCCGTCCACCATCTCGCCGCCCCCGACCGCGCCGCCGCCCTCGCCGACCGGCTGCGGGCCCGGGTCCCGGGCCTGGCCGACCTGCATGTCAGCGAGGTCGGTGCGGTGATCGGGGCACACACCGGCCCCGGACTGCTGGGAGCGGTGGTCTCACCTCGCTGATCCCGGTTGCGCACCGGGTTTCCGGCCCGTGTCCGCGGGTTCCGGCCCGTGCCCACGGGTTCCGGTTCACTCGTGCGGGTGGCGGAGTTTTCCACAACGGGGTGGTTTTCCCCGGGAATTGACCGAGATCATCGCGAATCGGCGGGATGACCCATCCTCGTCGCATGGCACTTCGATCACGCTCCCGCAGCACTCGTGCGACCAGCGGTCCCGGCCGCGCTCCCGGCTCCGACGGCCGGCACGGCGACTGTCTCCGCCACCGCCCCGGCACCGACCGACGCCGCTCCCGCCACCGCCCGCCGGCACCGGCCGAGGAACTGCGCCGCCGGGCGGAACTCCTCTTCGACGAACGAGCCGCGCACTGGCGGGAGTCGGGCAACGCACCACCGGACACGGAGGCGCCCGCGCAGCCGGCGGCAGCGACCGCGACGGCCACCGGCTCGGTGTCGGGGATGGGCCGGAAAGGGAAGGTCCTCACGGCTGACGCCGAACAGGTGGGCCCGGAGCCCGGGTTGGCGCCGGAACAACCGCTGCCTGTGCGGCTGCGCGAGCGCCTGGGGCCGGCGGTGCGGGAGCGGATGCCGGTCTGGTTGCAGACGCGGTGCGCGGTGGAGCGCAGGGGAGTCATGGCCCTCGCGGTGGTGCTGGTGGCCGCGGTCGGGTTCGCCGCGCAGCAGTACTGGACGGGGAGGACCGAGACCGTCAGCGCCCCACAGGTGGTGCGCGCCGAGACGCCCTCCACGAGGGGGAGCGACGACGTGAAGCCTGCTCGCGTCACCGGCGTCCCGGCGACGCCGGGCGGGCAGATCGTCGTGGACGTCAGCGGAAAGGTCCGCAAGCCGGGCATCCAGTGGCTGCCGGCGGGCTCCCGGGTGGCCGACGCGCTGCGGGCGGCCGGCGGCGTCCGCCCGGGCACGGACATCGCAGGGCTCAACCGGGCCCGCTTCCTGGTCGACGGCGAACAGGTCGCCGTCGGGGCACCAGCCGCGCCGCCGGTGCCCGCGGGGCCGCCCGGCGGAGCGGCCACGAGCCCGGCGGGCGCGGGACCGGCGACCCCCGTCTCCCTCAACACGGCCACGGCGGACCAGCTCGACACCCTGCCCGGCGTCGGTCCGGTGCTGGCCCGGCACATCCTCGACTACCGCACCCAGCACGGCGGTTTCCGCTCGGTGGACGAGCTGCGAGAGGTCAACGGCATCGGCGACCGCCGCTTCGGCGATCTGCGGAATCTGGTACGGCCGTGATCCGGACGCACAGCTGCGGACCGCCGGACCCCGAGGGGCGGGGCACCGCGGGCGTCGGACAGGGGCGGAGGGCATCGCGGGGCACGGCGGGCGCCGGACATGAGCCAGGCGGGCCGGTGGACGGCGAGCGGGGCGGGCCGGTGGGCGGCGAGAGGTGCGGGCCGGCGGACGGCGATCCGGCGGGCCCCATGGATCTGCGCCTGGTGCCGCCCGCACTCGCGGCCTGGCTGACGGCGGCCCTGACGCTGGACGCGCCGGCGGGCTGGACCGCCGGGATCGTGGCGGGCTGTCTGATCGGCGGAGCCGTGCTGCTGGCGGCGCGGCGCATCGGACACAGGGGAGCCGCCCGGCCCGGCCAGAGGGCCGAAGCGGCGCCGAGGGGACGGGGGCGGCGCGCCTGGGCCCGGACCTCGGCCGCGGCGGTGCTGCTCTGTGCCGCCGCCGCTGCCGCCTCCGCCGGGCTGCACGGGGCGGATGTACGGCGGGGGCCGGTGCCGGAGCTGGCCCGGCGGTTCGCGACCGTGACCGCAGAGGTCGAGGTGAGCGGCGACCCCTGGCTGAGCAGGCCCCGGGTGCGCGGCGACCACACGGCACCGGTCGCGGTGCTGGCCCGGGCCGAGGTGCTGTATGTCGAGGAAAGGGACGGGAGGAGGACACGGACCCGGAGGACACGGACCCGGAGTCCGGTGCTGCTGGTCGTCGACGGAGGTGTCCCGGCACCGACGCGGAGCGGCGGACGGGAGGTGCCGGAAGGAAGAGACGGGCGGAGTTCCGGGTGGCCGGCGGGTCCGGCCGGACCGGGCGTCCAGCGCGGGCGTGCCGGGTGGCTGGGGGTGCTGCCGTCCACGCGGCTGCGGGTGACCGGGCGGCTGGCGCCGGCTCTGGCGGGCGGTGACCGCACCGCGGCCGTGCTGCGGGTGCGCGGCCGGCCGGGGCCACGGATCGTGGCGGGCCCGAGCGGGCCGCAGCGGCTCGCCGGGCGTCTGAGGGCCGGGCTGCGGGAGGCCACGGACGGCCTGCCGGGGGATGCGCGGGCGCTGCTTCCCGGGCTCGTCGTCGGGGACACCTCGCGGATCACGCCGGAGCTGGAGGCGGCCTTCGAGGAGACGGACCTGGCGCACACCCTCGCCGTCTCCGGCAGCAACCTCACCGTCCTGCTCGCCCTGCTCGTCGGGCCGCCCGGCCTGGCCCGGCTGGCCGAGCGCCGCGGTCTGGCCCCGCGGCTCGGCCTCTCCCTGCGGACGACCGCCGTGCTCGCCGGGGGACTCACGCTGGGGTTCGTGATCGTGTGCCGCCCCGACCCCAGCGTGCTGCGGGCCGCCGCCTGCGGGGTGGTCGCCCTGCTGGCCCTGGCCACCGGTCGCCGCAGATCCCTGGTCCCGGCGCTGGCGGCGGCCGTCCTGCTGCTGGTGCTGTACGACCCGTCGCTGGCCCGGAGTTACGGCTTCCTGCTCTCCGTACTGGCCACCGGGGCGCTGCTGGTCCTGGCGCCGGGCTGGTGCGAGGCGTTGCGCCGGCGCCGGGTGCCGCCGCGGCTCGCCGAGGCGCTCGCGGCGGCCGCCGCCGCGCAGATGGTGTGCGCGCCGGTCGTGGCGGTGCTGTCGGCCCGGGTGAGCCTGGTGGCGGTGCCGTGCAATCTGCTGGCCGAGATGGCGGTGGCACCGGCCACGGTGCTGGGGTTCGCGGCGCTCGGCATGGCGCCGGTGGCGATGCCGGTGGCCAAGGCGCTGGCCTGGTGCGCGGGTTGGCCCGCCGGCTGGATCGCCGGGGTGGCGCGCAGCGGAGCGGCGCTTCCGGGCGCCGGGGTGGACTGGCCGGGCAGCTGGGCCGGGGCGCTGTTGCTGGCGGTGGTCTCCGGGGCGGTCGTGCTGGCCGGGCGGCGTCTGCTCCGGCACCCGTGGTGGTGCGGGCTGCTCGGGCTGGTGCTCGTGCTGGTGGTGGTCCGGCCGGTGCCGCTGACCCGGGTGATCACGGGCTGGCCGCCGCCCGGCTGGCGGTTCGCGATGTGCGACGTCGGGCAGGGCGACGCGACGGTGCTGGCGGCGGGCGACGGAGCCGGAGTGGTGGTGGACGCCGGACCCGATCCCGCGGCCGTGGACCGGTGTCTGCGCCGGCTCGGCATCACCCGCATCCCGCTCCTCGTCCTCACCCACTTCCACGCCGACCATGTGACGGGGCTGCCCGGGGTGCTGCGGGGCCGCTCGGTCGCCGCCATCGAGACCACGGGGCTCGCCGAACCCGCGGACGAGGCCGAGTTCGTCCGCAGGGAGGCGGCCGCACGGCACATCCCGGTCACCCGGGCGGCGGCGGGGGAGGAGGGGCGCACCGGCCCGCTCGCCTGGCGGGTCCTGTGGCCTCCGCCGGGCACCGGATCGCCGACAGGCCCATGGCCACCGCCGTCCTGGCCGGGCCCCGTCCCGGAACCGGACGGTCCCAACGACGCCAGCGTGGCGCTGCTCGTCCGCACCGGCGGACTGCGGCTGCTGCTGCTCGGCGACCTCGAACCCCCGGCCCAGCAGGCCCTGCTGAACTCCCCGGAGGCGGCCGAGCTGGCCGGGGTGGACGTCCTGAAAGTGGCCCATCACGGCTCGGCGTACCAGGATCCGCGGCTGCTCCGGCTGGCCGCACCCCGCCTGGCCCTCATCAGCTGCGGAACCGGCAACCCCTACGGCCACCCGGCCCCGTCGACCGTGGCCGCCCTACGGGCCGCTGGAGCGCTGGTGCTGCGCACCGACCAGGACGGCGCACTCGCGGTCGGCGGTCCGTCGGGGGCGGCCGGGGAGGTACGGGTGGTGCGGGGGTGAGACTGGGTGCATGAACTCACGCCAGGTCGATGCCTATCTCCACCGGATCGGTGCCTCCCGCCCGCCGCGGCCCACCGGGGCGGCTCTGCGGGAGCTGCATCTGTGCCATCTGCGGACGGTTCCCTTCGAGAACCTCTCGGTTCACCTCGGTGAGGAGATCGAGCTGGCGGAGGACCGGTTGCTGGAGAAGATCACCGAGAGGCGGCGTGGAGGCTTCTGCTACGAACTGAACGGCGCGTTCGGCGCGTTGCTCACGGCCCTCGGCTACGAGGTCGACCTGCTCGCCGCGCGGGTGTACGACGAGGAGGGGCGGCTCGGGATCCCGTACGACCATCTCGCGCTGCGGGTGCGGACGGCGGACGGCGAGGACTGGCTCGCCGACGTCGGGTTCGGGGCGCACAGCCACTATCCGCTGGCCTATCGGGAGCGCGGCGAACAGACCGACCGAGGAGGGGTGTTCCAGGTGGTGGCGGCCGGTGCGGACGCGGCCGGGACGCGCGGTGATGGTGAGTCGGGGGAGGGCGGTGACCTGGATGTCGTACGCGACGGCAGGGCGCAGTACCGGCTGGAGACGCGGCCCCGGGCGCACGCGGACTTCGCGGCCGGCGCCTGGTGGCACACCACCTCGCCGCTGTCGCACTTCACCCGGTCGCTGGTCTGCTCACGGGTCACCGAGGACGGGGGGAGGATCACGCTCGGCGGACGCACGCTGACGACGACGGCCGCGGACGGTACGCGCACGACACGGGAGTGGGAGACGGACGCGGAGGTGCTGGCGGTGTACCGGGAGCTGTTCGGGATCGAGCTGGACTCTGTGCCGACGGTGAGAAACCGGAACCGTACCTCTTAATTCGGCCCAGGCCCGGCGCATATGCCGGATTCCCACGATGTGGGTCCGTGTTGCCTCGAAAGCCGCATCAGTGATCGAATGAACCTTCGGCAACGGGTGGTGTCGAGGCGTACAGGGGTGTCGTGGATGGTCGGCCGCTGGCTGGGGAACCGGACGAACCGAGTGCAACCGACCGGTCCGCTGGCGGCGGTTCGGACCCCGCCCGACGCCGGGGTGCTCAGCTGCCGGGTGGTCGACCCGGTCAACGAGCCGGTGGTGGGCGCTGAGTTCGCGGTCAGCGACCTCACGGGGCGCACGGTGGTGAGCGGCGGCACGGATCCGTACGGGGCGTTCCTGGTGACGGTTCCGGCGGGGGAGTACCGGCTCGCCGTGTCCGCCGAGGGCTACCTGCCCTACCGCGCCCCCGCGCTGGTCGGCGAGAACTCCCTCGCCTCGCTGGGCGATGTGACCCTCCAGGTCGCGCAGCCGCCCCAGCCCCCGGCGCCGGGCGACTGGGAGATCGAGCCGCTGCACTCCTCGATCGGGTTCACCGCCCGGCACATCGGGCCGGCCCGGATCCACGGGCGGTTCAACTCCTTCGCCGGCGTGGTGCGGATCGGCGACCGGGTGGAGCGGTCGGCGATGCATGTCGTGATCGACGCGGCGTCCATCGACACCGGGGTGCGGATGCGCGACGACCATCTGCGGTCGGCGGACTTCCTGGACGTGGAGCGCTTTCCCACGCTGGAGTTCTACAGCGAGCGGTTCGTCCACAAGGGCGGCAGCCGGTGGGCGGTCGTCGGGGCGCTGTCGCTGCACGGGGTGACCCGGACCGTGACGCTCGACACCGAGTACCTCGGGCTCGGCAGCGGCATGCAGGGCGAGGCGCGGGCCGCCTGCCGCGCCACCACCGAACTGCACCGCGACGACTTCACGGTCAGCTGGCAGGCCATGCTGGCGCGCGGCATCGCGGCGGTCGGTCCGAGCATCCGGGTCGACCTCGACGTGCAGGTTGTGCCCAGGGGCTGACCTGCCCGTTCGCGTCCGGAGCGGTGCCGGAGAATGGGGCGCGTGAACGATGTGCGACATGTGCTGGTGCTGCCCGACCGGGACGCGGCAAAGGAGGTGGCCGAGGCGCTCGGTGAGCGGTTCGGCGTCGACGAGGAACCCCGGATCGTCCGGGACGCCCTGGCCGGGGAGGACGACGCCGAGGACGCCCAGTGGCTGGTCGTGCTGCGGGACGAGGGCGAGCGGCTGGACCCGGAGGAGTTGGACGCGTTCGCCGGCGAGTGGGACGGCTGGCGCGAGGAGCCGTGACCCCGAGACGCGCTCGGGGTGCGCTCCGGGACCGGTCAGGGTGAGCGAGCCGCTTCGATGTCGGTGCCGCGTGGGATGCTGTAGACGATGGCCAGGAAGACTGCGAATGACGACCCTCTCGCCCCGGTGACACTCGCCGTGGGCCAGGAGGACCTCCTGCTCGACCGTGCCGTGCGGGAGGTGGTGGCCGCCGCCAGGGCCGCCGACGCCGACACGGACGTACGCGACCTCACCCCGGACCAGTTGCAGCCCGGCACGCTCGCCGAGCTGACCAGCCCCTCGCTCTTCGCGGAGCGCAAAGTCGTGGTCGTACGCAACGCGCAGGATCTTTCCGCCGACACGATCAAGGATGTGAAGGCGTATCTCGGTTCCCCCGCGGAGGAGATCACCCTCGTGCTGCTGCACGCGGGCGGCGCCAAGGGCAAGGGGCTGCTGGACGCGGCGCGCAAGGCGGGCGCCCGCGAGGTGGCCTGCCCCAAGATGACCAAGCCGGCGGACCGGCTGGCCTTCGTCCGGCAGGAGTTCCGGGCGGCGGGGCGGTCGGCGACGCCGGAGGCCTGCCAGGCGTTGTGCGACGCCATCGGCAGTGATCTGCGGGAGCTGGCCGCGGCGGTCTCCCAGCTGGTCGCCGACGTGGAGGGCACGGTCGACGAGGCGGTCGTCGGGCGCTACTACACCGGGCGGGCCGAGGCGTCCAGCTTCACGGTCGCCGACCGCGCGGTGGAGGGGCGTACGGCGGAGGCCCTGGAGGCGCTGCGCTGGTCGCTGGCCACCGGAGTGGCGCCGGTGATGATCACCAGCGCGCTGGCCCAGGGGGTGCGGGCCATCGGGAAGCTGTCGTCCGCGCGGGGCGGCCGGCCGGCCGATCTCGCCCGGGAGCTGGGCATGCCGCCCTGGAAGATCGACCGGGTGCGGCAGCAGATGCGGGGGTGGACCCCGGACGGCGTCGCCGTGGCGCTCAGAGCCGTCGCCGAGGCCGACGCGGGAGTGAAGGGAGGCGGGGACGACCCCGAGTACGCCCTGGAGAAGGCCGTGGTGACCGTGGCCCGAGCCGCCCGCTCACGGGGCCGCGGATAACCCCTCGGCCGCGGACGGACAGCCGCTCGGCCGCGGACTAGCCCCCCGGCCGCGGACAGCCACTCGGCCGCGGGTACCCACCCGGTCGCCGGGTCGCGGTCGGCCGCGCACCCCGGTGCGCGAGAAGCCGGCCCTGGCAGTCGCCCGGCGCATGCCAATGCCGGACGCACGCCCGCCGAAGCCGCACGCACGCCGAAGGCCCCGGCGCTCGCCCTGGGGAAGGGAGAGTGCCGAGGCCTTGGGCTCAAGCTGATGGATCCGCACCCGCGTGGCGAACGCAGGCCGCGTACGGATCCGGGGTGCCGGACGGGAGCGGATGAGAGAGGGCCCGCTCTGGGTCCTTCCGGCGGTCAGATCAGAAGGAGGCTGAACCTCAGAGAGACGCGACCTTGGAAGCAAGCGCCGACTTCTTGTTGGCGGCCTGGTTCTTGTGGATGACGCCCTTCGAGACGGCCTTGTCGAGCGCACGCGCAGCAGCGCGCTGCAGCTCGGTGGCCTTCTCGACGTCACCCGCGGCAGCGGCCTCGCGGGCCTTGCGGATCGCGGTCTTCAGGGAGGACTTGACGGCCTTGTTGCGCAGCCGAGCCTTCTCGTTGGTCTTGATCCGCTTGATCTGGGACTTGATGTTCGCCACGAAGGAGCCTTTTCAGGTTCAGGCGCGGGGCCGCTCGGGTCCCGAACCGGTGATCCAAAAATTTTCTGACGTGCCTCGCGCTGAGAGGGCATGAGGCACAGCCATCTACAGTACCAGTGGCCCTGCGACCGGCCCAAAACGGCCGCCGGTCCCTTCGCGTGGGACCATGGAGACTACGTATCGATCCGACCCGAGGCATAAGGCGCCTCAAGAGACAGGACCCTGCGTGCCCGCGACCCCTAACCATGTGCCCGAGCCGAGCCGTACCGACCCGGCTCTGATCCGCAACTTCTGCATCATCGCGCACATCGACCACGGCAAGTCCACGCTCGCCGACCGGATGCTCCAGCTGACCGGTGTGGTCGAGCAGCGGCAGATGCGTGCTCAGTACCTCGACCGGATGGACATCGAGCGCGAGCGTGGCATCACGATCAAGTCCCAGGCGGTGCGTCTGCCCTGGGCCCCGACCGAGGGCCCGGACCAGGGCACGACGCACATCCTCAACATGATCGACACCCCGGGGCACGTCGACTTCACCTACGAGGTCTCGCGGTCGCTGGCCGCCTGCGAGGGGACCATCCTCCTGGTCGACGCCGCCCAGGGCATCGAGGCGCAGACCCTCGCCAACCTCTACCTGGCGATGGAGAACGACCTCACGATCATCCCCGTACTGAACAAGATCGACCTTCCCGCGGCCCAGCCGGAGAAGTTCGCGGAGGAGCTGGCCAACCTGGTCGGCTGCGACCCGGACGACGTCCTCAAGGTCTCCGCCAAGACCGGTCTCGGCGTCGACGCGCTGCTGAACAAGGTCGTCAAGGAGATCCCGGCGCCGGTCGGCGTGGCCGACGCGCCCGCCCGCGCGATGATCTTCGACTCGGTCTACGACTCCTACCGCGGTGTCGTGACGTACGTCCGTGTCATCGACGGCCAGCTCAACAAGCGTGAGCGCATCAGGATGATGTCCACCGGCGCCACGCACGAGCTGCTGGAGATCGGCGTCAGCTCGCCCGAGATGCTGCCGGCCGACGGCCTCGGCGTCGGCGAGGTGGGCTATCTCATCACCGGCGTGAAGGACGTCCGTCAGTCCAAGGTCGGTGACACCGTCACCAGCCAGAGCAAGGGGGCGACGGAGGCGCTCGGCGGGTACAAGGACCCGAAGCCGATGGTCTTCTCCGGTCTGTACCCGCTCGACGGCTCCGACTACCCGGAGCTGCGCGAGGCCCTGGACAAGCTCCAGCTCAACGACGCCGCGCTGGTCTACGAACCGGAGACCTCCGCCGCCCTCGGCTTCGGCTTCCGCGTCGGCTTCCTGGGCCTGCTGCACCTGGACGTCATCCGGGAGCGGCTGGAGCGCGAGTTCGGTCTCGACCTCATCGCCACCGCGCCCAACGTGGTCTACCGCGTGGTCATGGAGGACGGCAGCGAGCACACGGTCACCAACCCGAGCGAGTTCCCCGAGGGCAAGATCAACGAGGTCTTCGAACCGGTCGTGCGGGCCACCATCCTCGCGCCCACCGAGTTCATCGGCTCGATCATGGAGCTGTGCCAGACCCGGCGCGGCACCCTGCTCGGCATGGACTACCTGTCGGAGGACCGCGTCGAGATCCGCTACACGCTGCCGCTCGCGGAGATCGTCTTCGACTTCTTCGACCAGCTGAAGTCCAAGACCCGCGGCTACGCCTCGCTGGACTACGAACCCACCGGCGAGCAGACCAGCTCCCTGGTCAAGGTCGACATCCTGCTGCACGGCGACAAGGTGGACGCGTTCTCCGCGATCACCCACAAGGACCAGGCCTACGCGTACGGCGTGCGGCTCGTCGCCAAGCTCAAGGAGCTGATCCCGCGGCAGGCCTTCGAGGTGCCGGTGCAGGCCGCCATCGGCTCCCGGGTGATCGCCCGCGAGACCATCCGCGCCATCCGCAAGGACGTCCTCGCCAAGTGCTACGGCGGTGACATCTCCCGTAAGCGAAAGCTGCTGGAGAAGCAGAAGGAAGGCAAGAAGCGGATGAAGATGGTGGGTTCCGTGGAGGTTCCGCAGGAAGCCTTCATCGCCGTCCTGTCGAGCGATGACAGCGCGGGGTCGGCCAAGGGCAAGAAGTAACCGCTGGTAACACTCGGTTACGCCGAACCGGCTCCGTAAAAAGGGCACAAGGGGGCCCGTCGTGTGAAAGCGCGGCGGGCCCCTGTGCGTGCGTAGCGTTGCTCCGCATGGAAAGTGACAGCCCGATGCCCCTTACGCAGCGGCCGGTCGACCCTTACTCTGATGCCTGCTCGATAGTTACTCGCGAGTTAAACAAGAGCCTGTATCCCCACCGTGAGTAAACCCAGCCGCACCGAGTCAGCCGCACTGTCGCGGGCCCCGGAGGATGTCGTGAGCGACGCACAGACCCTGATCGAGAACCGTCCGCCCTCCGTGGCGGCCCTCTTCCTGGACCGCGTGGCGGCCACACCGGACGCCGAGGCCTACCGCTACCCCGTCCCGCCCGCCTCGGGCGAGGGCCCCGACGACTGGAAGTCGCTGAGCTGGGCCGAGGCGGCCGAGCGGGTCTACGCCATCGCGGCCGGCCTGATCGAACTCGGGCTGGAGCCCGAGCAGCGCGTGGCGCTCGCCTCCTCCACCCGGGTGGAGTGGATCCTCGCCGACCTCGGCATCATGTGCGCCGGCGGGGCGACGACCACGATCTACCCGCAGACCAACGCCGACGAGTCCGCGTTCATCCTCTCCGACTCCGAGAGCCGGGTGCTGATCGCCGAGGACGCCGGCCAGCTCGCCAAGGCGCTGGAGAAGCGCGCCGAGCTGCCCGACCTGATCAAGGTCGTGGTCATCGACCCGGCCGGGGTGGAGACCGGCGACTGGGTGACCACCCTCGACGAGCTCCAGAAGCGCGGCGCCGCCTATTTGGAGACGCACCCCGAGCTGATCAAGGAGCGGGTCGGTGCGCTCACCAAGGAGCAGCTCGCCACCCTCATCTACACCTCCGGCACCACCGGCCGCCCCAAGGGCGTCAGGCTCCCGCACGACAACTGGGCATACATGGCGAAGGCGATCGCCGCGACCGGTCTGATCAGCGACGAGGACGTGCAGTACCTGTGGCTGCCGCTGGCGCACGTCTTCGGCAAGGTGCTCACCTCCGGCCAGATCGAGGTCGGGCACGTCACCGCCGTGGACGGCCGCGTCGACAAGATCATCGAGAATCTGCCGGTGGTGCGGCCGACGTACATGGCGGCCGTGCCGCGGATCTTCGAGAAGGTCTACAACGGCGTCGCGGCCAAGGCCCGCGAGGGCGGACCGGCCAAGTACCGGATCTTCCAGTGGGCGGCCGAGGTCTCCCGCGAGTACGCCAAGGTCAGCCAGGACAACTTCCGCCGCACCGGCAACCGCAGCGTGCCGTTCGGGCTCGCCGCCAAGCACAAGGTCGCCGACACCCTCGTCTTCGCCAAGCTCCGCGAGGCCTTCGGCGGCCGGCTGCGCGCCTGTGTCTCCGGCGCCTCGGCGCTCGCGCCGGAGATCGGCTACTTCTTCGCCGGTGCCGGCATCCACATCCTGGAGGGCTACGGCCTCACCGAGTCCTCCGCCGCCTCCTTCGTCAACCCCGGCGAGGCCTACCGCACCGGCACGGTCGGCAAGCCGCTGCCCGGCACGGAGGTCCGTATCGCCGACGACGGCGAGATCCTGCTGCGCGGCCCCGGTGTCATGCAGGGCTACCACAAGCTGCCCGAGAAGACCGCGGAGGTGCTGGAGTCCGACGGCTGGTTCCACACCGGCGACATCGGCGAGCTGTCGCCCGACGGCTATCTGCGCATCACCGACCGCAAGAAGGACCTGATCAAGACCTCCGGCGGCAAGTACGTCGCACCCGCCGAGGTCGAGGGCCAGTTCAAGGGCATCTGCCCGTACGTCTCCAACATCCTGGTGCACGGCGCCGACCGGAACTACTGCACCGCCCTGATCGCCCTGGACGAGCTGGCGATCCTGGACTGGGCGAAGGAGAACGGCCTGGAGGGCAGGGCGTACGCGGAGATCGTCGCCGCCCCGCAGACGGTCGAGATGGTCGACGGCTATGTGCAGCAGCTCAACGCCGGGCTCCAGAAGTGGCAGACGATCAAGAAGTTCCGGCTGCTGCCGCGGGACCTCGATGTGGAGCACGGCGAGATCACGCCGAGTCTGAAGCTGAAGCGGCCCGTGGTCGAGCGGGAGTACAAGCACCTGATCGACGAGATGTACGCCGGGACCCGGGAGAAGTAGGGGACCGGTCCGGCGCGGGGGAACCGCGGGTCGGCCGTGGCGGCCCGTGGTTCCCGGCGCCCGGTGGGTGATTGTGCTCGCGTGCGTTCAAAACGCGCCCTCTTCTGTCCACTTCGGTAACTCGGCGCTTATGAGTGCCACCCCTCTGTCACCCTGGCCGCATGGACATGGCGGCCATACCCACGCAGCGGGAGAGTGCGGCCCACGCGCCTGAGGTGCGCGGCCGGGCCACCCTGCCCGGCAGCCCGCTCGCCCCCGGGACCGCCCGGGCCCTGGTGCGCGCGGCGCTGGCCGAGGTGCCCGGGCTCGCGCCACGGCTCCTGGACGACGCCATGGCGGTCGTCAGCGAGCTGGTCACCAACGCCGTCGTGCACGCCGGCACCGATGTGGAGGTGGACTGGCGGCTGGAGGACACCGGCGCCTTCGTGGTCGAGGTCCACGACCGGCACCCCTCCCGCGCCCCGCGCGACAACACCGCCGGCGCCCCGCCGTACGAGGCACCGGAGTACGGACGCGGCCTCCGGCTGGTCGGCACCCTCGCCGACTCCTGGGGCGTCACCTATCGCACCGGCGCCAAGACGGTGTGGGCGCGGCTGCCCGCCGGCGGCAAGACGGCCGAGGGGCCCGGACCGGAACCGGCCCTGGAGATCGCCGAGGTCCTCGCCCCCCAGGCCTACGGCGCCGGACGCGACCGGGACTGGCTCGGCCGGGGCGCGCTGTCCTTCCTGGCCGAGGCCTCCGACCTGCTCGCCGGGCAGCTGGACGAGAACCTGGTCGCCGCGCTCACCGGCCAGCTGGTGGTGCCCCGGCTGGCCGACTGGTGCGCGGTCTGGCTGGAGGACGAGGCGACCGCACGCGCCCGCGACGGCGGCGGCCCCGCCCGGGTGTGGCACGCGAGCGAGGACCGCATCGAGGAGCTGCACCGCGCCCTGGAGAAGGAGCCCCCACAGCCCCTGGACGGGCTCAGGTCCGGCCCGGAGCCGTACCCCTGGCCCGCCGCCGCGCTCGGCCCGCACGGCACCGCCCTCGCCTACCGGCTGATCGCCGGCGGCCGCCCGCTGGGCACGCTGGTCATCGGCCGGTGCGGCCCGGCCGGCTTCCCAGACGAGGTCACCGGGCTCGTGGAGGACCTCAGCCGCCGGGTCGCCCTCGCCATCGGTGCCGCCCGCCAGTACGCCCGCCAGGCCACCATCAGCGCCGTCCTCCAGCGCGGACTGCTGCCCGGCGCGGTCGCCGAGATCCCCGGGCTGCGCAGCGCCCTGGTCTACGAGCCCTGCGACAAGGGCGGCCCCAGCGGCGACTTCTACGACCTGTTCCCGGCCGGCGACGGCCGCTGGTGCTTCGCCGTCGGCGACGTCCAGGGCAAGGGTCCGGAGGCGGCCGTCGTCATCGGCCTCGCCCGGCCCTGGCTCAGGCTCCTCGCCCGCGAGGGCTACCGGGTCGCCGACGTCCTCGACCGGCTCAACCAGCTCCTGCTGGACGACGCCACGGAGGCCGCCGACGCCGCCGCCCGCGCCCTGGTCGCCGCCGGCGGCCACACCCTGCTGGGCGGCGACGGCACCCAGACCCGCTTCCTGTCCCTGCTCTACGGCGAGCTGACCCCGTACGACGGCGGGGTCCGCTGCACCCTCGCCTCCGCGGGCCATCCGCTGCCGCTCGTCCTCGGCCCCGACGGCACCGTGCGCACCGTCGCCCGGCCGCAGACCCTGCTCGGTGTGGTCGAGGACGAGACCTACACCAGCGAGACCCTCGATCTGCGGCCCGGCGACAGCCTGCTGTGCGTCACCGACGGGGTGACCGAGCGCCGCTGCGGCTCCCGCCAGTTCGACGACGGGGACGGGCTGGCCACGGCCCTCTCCGGCTGCGCCGGGCTCGGCGCGGAGCAGATCGCCGAAAGGATCCGCCGCCTGGTGCACGACTTCGGTGAGGGCACTCTGCCGGAGGACGACCTCGCCCTGCTGGTGCTCCAGGCGGAGTGACCGCCCGGGTGCTGGACAATGGAAGGCATGCCTTCCGCACTCCCCGACGGCGAGCCCGTCCCCGCCGACGGCGCGCTGCCCGCGTCCGCGCTCGCCGGGGCCGCAGACCGCCCGCTCGGCTTCTATCTGCACGTCCCCTACTGCGCCACCCGCTGCGGCTACTGCGACTTCAACACCTACACCGCGACCGAGCTGCGCGGCACCGCAGGGGTGCTCGCCTCCCGCGACAACTACGCCGACACGCTGATCGACGAGATCCGGCTGGCCCGCAAGGTGCTCGGCGACGACCCGCGCGAGGTCCGCACGGTCTTCGTCGGCGGCGGTACGCCGACCCTGCTGGCCGCCGGCGACCTGGTACGCATGCTGGGCGCGATCCGGGACGAGTTCGGGCTGGCGGCGGACGCGGAGATCACGACCGAGGCGAACCCGGAGTCGGTCGACCCCGGGTATCTGTCGGTCCTGCGGGAGGGCGGTTTCAACCGGATCTCCTTCGGCATGCAGAGCGCGCGGCAGCACGTGCTGAAGGTGCTGGACCGCACCCACACCCCCGGCCGCCCCGAGGCCTGTGTGGCGGAGGCACGGGCGGCGGGCTTCGCGCACGTCAACCTCGATCTGATCTACGGCACACCGGGCGAGAGCGACGACGACTGGCGGGCCTCGCTGGAGGCCGCCCTGGGCGCGGGCCCGGACCACGTCAGCGCGTACGCGCTCATCGTGGAGGAGGGCACCCAGCTGGCCCGCCGGATCCGCCGCGGCGAGATCCCGGCGACCGACGACGACGTGCACGCCGACCGCTATCTGATCGCCGAGGAGATCCTGTCGGGGGCGGGCTTCGACTGGTACGAGGTCTCCAACTGGGCCACCTCCGAGGCGGGCCGCTGTCTGCACAACGAGCTGTACTGGCGGGGCGCCGACTGGTGGGGCGCCGGTCCCGGCGCGCACTCGCACGTGGGCGGGGTGCGCTGGTGGAACGTCAAGCACCCGGGGGCGTACGCGGCGGCCCTGGCCGCGGGCCGGTCACCGGGCGCGGGGCGTGAGGTCCTGTCGGACGAGGACCGGCGGGTGGAGCGGATCCTGCTGGAACTGCGGCTGCGCGAGGGCGTGCCGCTGGCGCTGCTGAAGCAGGAGGGCCTCGCGGCCTCCCGGCGGGCGCTCGCGGACGGACTCCTCCAGCAGGAGCCGTACGACGCCGGGCGGGCCGTACTGACGCTGCGCGGGCGGCTGCTGGCGGACGCGGTGGTCAGGGACCTGGTGGACTGACCGGCCGGCCCCGGGTCGGTGCGCCGCTCAGCCCACGGTCACATGGTCGATGAGGCGCTCGACACACCCCAGCAGCTCCGGTTCCAGGTCCTTGTAGGAACCCACCCGCTTCAGGATCGCCTGCCACACCGCCCCGGTGTTCTCCGCCGGCCAGCCCAGCGCCCGGCACACCCCCGTCTTCCAGTCCTGGCCGTGCGGGACCTTCGGCCAGCCCGGGATGCCCAGGGACGACGGCTTCACCGCCTCCCAGATGTCGATGTACGGGTGGCCGACGACCAGCGCGTGCTCGCTCGTCACCGACTCGGCGATGCGCCACTCCTTGGTGCCCGGCACCAGATGGTCCACCAGGACCCCCAGGCGTGCGTCCGGGCCGGGGGCGAAGTCGGCGACGATCGACGGCAGGTCGTCCACACCCTCCAGGTACTCCACGACCACGCCCTCGATGCGCAGGTCGTCGCCCCAGACCTTCTCGACCAGCTCGGCGTCGTGCCGGCCCTCGACGTAGATGCGCCCGGCGCGGGCCACACGCGCGCGTGCGCCGGGTACGGCGACCGAGCCGGAGGCGGTACGGGTGGGCCGTACCGGGGTCGCGGCGGACGGCCGTACGAGGGTCACCACCCGGCCCTCCAGCAGGAAGCCGCGCGGCTCCAGCGGGAACACCCGGTGCTTGCCGAAGCGGTCCTCCAGGGTGACCGTGCCCGCCTCGCAGCGGATCACCGCCCCGCAGAACCCGGTGCCGGGCTCCTCCACCACCAGACCGGGCTCGGCCGTCACCTCCGGCGCGGGCTGCTGCTTCTTCCACGGAGGGGTCAGGTCGGCGGAGTACAGACGGCGTCGTGGGCCCGAAGGGCCCTCGTTGGAGGGGTGGTGGCGGGAGACGGGCGGGCGCATTCGAGTGACGATAGGAGAAGCCGCGTGGTGATGCTCACGACACGCCGAAGCGGGCCGCCAGGGCGTCCCGTTGGCGACGGACGAAGGCTGCGTCCACCACCGCTCCGTGACCGGGGACGTACAGCGCGTCCTCGCCGCCCAGGGCCAGCAGCCGGTCCAGCGCGTCCGGCCAGCGGGACGGCACCGCGTCCGGTCCCGCCTGGGGCTCGCCGGACTCCTCGACCAGGTCACCGCAGAAGACCACCTCCGGCGCCCCGGGGACCAGCACCACGAGGTCGTGCGCGGTGTGGCCTGGGCCCACGTTGGCCAGCAGCGCCTGGTGCCCGCCGCCCAGGTCGAGGGTCCACTCGCCGGAGACCAGATGGCGCGGTGGGGTCAGGGCGTCCGCCGCCTCGGCCGCGTCGGCGGCCGGCAGGCCGTTGCCGACCGCGTCCGCGCGCAGCTCCCCGCGCCCGTGCGTCAGGGCCGCGTCCATGCCCACCGCCGCGTACACCTCGGCCCCGGCGAACGCGGGAGCGCCGAAGACGTGGTCGAAGTGGGGATGGGTGAGCGCGAGATGGGTCACACGGTGGCCGGCCAGTTCCCGCGCCTGCCCGTGCAGCCGGGCGCCCTCGGCCAGGCTCGAACCGGCGTCCACCATCAGCGCCGTGTCCGCCCCGAGGACCAGGCCCGCCGTGCAGTCCCAGCCCGGCAGCCGGCACCGCCCGACCCGGTCGGTCAGCCGCTGCCATCCCTGCTCTTCCCAAGCCACCGTCATACCGCGACGCTAGCTCCACAAGCGGTCACGACGGCACCGACCTTGCCCAGGCCGTACCCGACAGCCGTACACTGGGCCGGGGAAGGCTGGCACTCGCATGGGAAGAGTGCCAGGCCGACGACGAGGGCCCGAGGGGACGACGTGCTGGAGGTGCGCGCGCAATGCTGAGTGAACGCAGGCTTCAGGTACTGCGCGCGATCGTCCAGGACTACGTCGGAACCGAGGAGCCGGTCGGGTCCAAGGCCCTGACCGAGCGGCACAACCTCGGGGTGTCCCCGGCGACCGTCCGCAACGACATGGCGGCCCTGGAGGACGAGGGGTTCATCGCCCAGCCGCACACCAGTGCGGGGCGGATCCCCACGGACAAGGGCTACCGGCTGTTCGTCGACAAGCTGGCGGGCGTCAAGCCGATGACCGCGCCCGAGCGGCGGGCGATCCAGAACTTCCTGGAGGGCGCCGTCGACCTCGACGACGTGGTGGCCCGGACCGTGCGGCTGCTCGCGCAGCTCACACGGCAGGTCGCCGTCGTGCAGTACCCGTCGCTGACCCGGTCCACCGTCCGGCACGTGGAGCTGCTCTCGCTCGCTCCCGCGCGTGTGATGCTCGTGCTGATCACGGACACCGGACGGGTCGAGCAGCGGATGGTCGACTGCCCGGCGCCGTTCGGGGAGGCCTCGCTCGCGGATCTGCGGGCCCGGCTGAACAGCAAGGTCGCCGGCCGCCGGTTCGCGGACGTGCCGAAGCTGGTCGAGGATCTGCCGGAGGCCTTCGAGGCCGAGGACCGCGGTACTGTCTCCGCGGTGCTCTCCACCCTGCTGGAGACCCTCGTCGAGCAGAACGAGGAGCGGCTGATGATCGGCGGTACCGCCAATCTCACCCGCTTCGGACATGACTTCCCCCTCACGATCCGGCCCGTCCTGGAGGCACTGGAGGAGCAGGTCGTGCTCCTCAAGCTCCTCGGCGAGGCGAAGGATCCGGGCGTCACCGTGCGTATCGGGCACGAGAACGCCCATGAAGGACTCAACTCCACGTCCGTGGTGTCGGTCGGCTACGGTTCGGGCGGCGAGGCGGTTGCCAAGCTCGGCGTGGTCGGACCGACACGCATGGACTACCCGGGAACGATGGGAGCGGTACGCGCAGTGGCACGGTACGTCGGACAGATCCTGGCGGAGTCGTAAGTGGCCACGGACTACTACGCCGTTCTCGGCGTGCGCCGCGACGCGTCGCAGGATGAGATCAAGAAGGCGTGCCGTCGGCTCGCGCGCGAGCTGCACCCGGACGTCAACCCCGATCCGAAGACCCAGGAGCGGTTCAAGGAGATCAACGCCGCTTACGAGGTGCTGTCGGACCCGCAGAAGAAGCAGGTCTACGACCTCGGCGGCGACCCGCTCTCGCAGTCGGGCGGGGCCGGCGCGGGCGGCTTCGGCGCCGGCGGCTTCGGCAACTTCTCCGACATCATGGACGCGTTCTTCGGTACGGCCTCGCAGCGCGGGCCGCGTTCGCGCACCCGGCGCGGCCAGGACGCCATGATCCGGATCGAGGTCGAGCTGGACGAGGCGGCCTTCGGGACCACCAAGGACATCCAGGTCGACACCGCGGTCGTCTGCAACACGTGCAGCGGCGATGGCGCGGCGCCGGGCACCACCGCCCAGACATGTGACATGTGCCGGGGCCGTGGTGAGGTCTCGCAGGTCACCCGGTCCTTCCTGGGCCAGGTCATGACCTCCCGGCCCTGCCCCCAGTGCCAGGGCTTCGGCACCGTCGTGCCGACCCCGTGCCCGGAGTGCGCCGGTGACGGCCGGGTCCGCTCCCGGCGCACGCTCACCGTCAAGATCCCCGCGGGTGTCGACAACGGCACCCGGATCCAGCTCGCCGGTGAGGGCGAGGTCGGGCCGGGCGGCGGTCCGGCCGGCGACCTGTACGTGGAGATCCACGAGCTGCCGCACCCGATGTTCCAGCGGCGCGGCGACGACCTGCACTGCACGGTCACCCTCCCCATGACGGCGGCGGCGCTCGGCACCAAGGTGCCGCTGGAGACGCTGGACGGCATGGAGGAGGTCGACATCCGGCCGGGCACCCAGTCCGGGCAGTCGATTCCGCTGCACAACCGCGGTGTCACGCATCTGCGCGGCGGCGGCCGGGGCGACCTGGTCGTGCACGTCGAGGTGCAGACCCCGACCAAGCTGGACCCCGAGCAGGAGCGGCTGCTGCGCGAGCTGGCCGCGCTGCGCGGCGAGGAGCGCCCGCAGGGCCAGTTCCAGCCGGGCCAGCAGGGGCTGTTCTCGCGGCTGAAGGACGCGTTCAACGGGCGCTGATCCGGTGCCGGGGGCGGGGGTGAAGTGGCCCGCGAAAGTGGGCCTTCAGCCCCCTATGCCCCCGGCCTATGCCGCCGGATGCCCCGATTCGGAACTGTTCGAAGGACGTGACAACATGCGGTCATGTCCTCCGCGCTGACCGATCTCCTGCCCCACCCGATCGTGCAGGCCCCCATGGCGGGCGGTGTCTCCCTCCCGCGGCTCGCCGCCGCCGTTTCCGAGGCCGGCGGGCTCGGGTTCCTCGCCGCGGGCTACAAGACCGCCGACGGGATGTACCAGGAGATCAAGCAGCTGCGCGGACTCACCGGCCGCCCCTTCGGTGTGAACGTGTTCATGCCGCAGCCGGAGTACGCGGAGTCCGGCGCGGTGGAGGTCTACGCGCACCAGCTCGCCGGCGAGGCCGCCTGGTACGAGACGGAGCTGGGCGACCCCGACAGCGGACGGGACGACGGCTACGACGCCAAGCTCGCCGTCCTCCTCGACAACCCGGTGCCGGTCGTCTCCTTCCACTTCGGCGTGCCCGGCGAGGAGACACTCGAGCGGCTGCGCCGGGCCGGCACCGTCACCCTGGTCACCGCCACCACCGTGGAGGAGGCCCGCGCGGTCGAACGGGCCGGGGCGGACGCGGTGATCGCGCAGGGCGTGGAGGCCGGCGGTCATCAGGGCACGCACCGGGATCTGACGGAGAACGACGCCTCAGGCATCGGAGTGCTGTCGCTCGTCACCCAGATCCGCGAGGCCGTGCGCCTCCCGGTCGTCGCCGCCGGCGGCATCATGCGCGGCAGCCAGATCGCCGCCGTCCTCGCGGCCGGGGCCTGTGCGGCGCAGCTCGGCACCGCCTTCCTCGCCACCCCCGAGTCCGGTGCGCACCCCCTGCACAAGCAGGCACTCACCAACCCCCTGTTCGCGCGCACCGAGTTGACCCGCGCCTTCTCCGGCCGGCCGGCCCGTGGACTGGTCAACCGGTTCCTGCGCGAGCACGGCCCGTACGCCCCCGCCGCCTACCCGGAGATCCACCACCTCACCGTCCCGCTGCGCAAGGCCGCTGCCCAGGCCGGGGACGCGCAGGGCATGGCGCTGTGGGCGGGGCAGGGACACCGGCTGGCCCGGGAACTGCCGGCCGGGCGGCTGGTGGAGGTGCTGGCCGAGGAACTCGACGCCGCCCGGACAGCGTTGTCGGACGTCACGGACCATGGAGGTGACCTGCGATGACCGCCCCGGTTTTCGTGGTCGAGCATGTCGATGAGCACAGCCACCGCTGTGTCCTGGACGGGCCGGAGGGGCGGCACGCGGTCTCCGTCAAGCGGCTTCAGCCCGGTGAGGAGGTCGTCCTCACCGACGGCGCCGGACGGTACGGCGTCGGCGAGGTGATCGGCAGCGAGGGCAAGGACCGGCTGATCGTCCAGCTGGCGGACGTCCGTGAGGAGCCGGCGCCCAGCCCGCGCATCACCGTCGTCCAGGCCCTGCCCAAGGGCGACCGCGGCGAACTCGCCGTGGAGACGATGACCGAGGTCGGCGTCGACGCGATCGTGCCCTGGCAGGCGGCCCGCTGCATCACCCAGTGGCGGGGCGACCGCGGGCTCAAGGCGCTCGGCAAGTGGCGGGCCACCGCCCGCGAGGCCGGCAAGCAGTCCCGCCGGGTCCGCTTCCCCGAGGTCGCGGACGCGGCGACCACCAAGCAGGTCGCGGCACTGCTCGCCGGGGCCGACTTCGCCGCCGTGCTGCACTCCGACTTCGAGCACACCAGCGAGCCGCTGGCGACCGCCGAACTCCCCGCGCAGGGCGAGATCGTGCTGGTCGTCGGGCCGGAAGGGGGCGTCTCCAAGGACGAGTTGGCGCTCTTCGAGGAGGCCGGCGCCAGGACCTGTGTGCTCGGGCCCTCGGTGCTGCGCACCTCCACCGCCGGCACCGCCGCCGCGGCCCTGCTCCTCGGCCGCACCGGCCGCTGGTCCTGACCCACCGGGGGACACCATGGAACTCGCCCAGGTACGCCTGCTCGTCACCGACTTCGCCGCCTGCTACCGCTTCTACGCCGAGGTCCTCGGCCTCAAGCCGCAGTCCGGCGCGGCCGAGGGGCCGTACGAGAAGTTCAGCCCGCACACCGGGTCCGCCGGGATCGCCTTGCAGGACCGCGCGATGATGGCCGAGGTCCTGGCCGAGCTGGGCGCCATCGCCACCGGTCACCGCTCCCTGGTGGTGCTGCGCGTGGACGACCTCGACGCCTACTGCGCCGAGATCACCGCCCGCGGCGCCGCCCTGCTGCACGGCCCGGCCGCCATGACCGACCGCATGCGGGTGGCCCACCTCAAGGACCCGGAGGGCAACCTGGTGGAACTCCAGGAGTGGCTGCTGCTGCGCGGCTGACCGAGGCACCCTGACCGGGCACTGCCCCCGGCCCGAACGGGTGAGTGGCCGTATGTGCCCTTCCGGCGCGGGCGCGGTGGTGGGACGCTGCCTGTATGGGGGCGTTGAGACGGATTCTGCCGGTGTCGCTCGTGGTCGTGGCGGGCGGTGCCCTGGTGGGCTGCCAGCCCGGCGGGCTCGCTTCCGCGACGGCCGCCTACACCACCGGCACCACGGCGACGGCCAGGCTCAAGCAGCAGCACGTGGACGTCAGTTGGCTCACCTGCACCGGACGGTACGGCGGTCGGGGCGCCGGGGCGGCGACGCCCTCGCCGAGCGAGACCGACGTCGTCTCCGTCGACTGCCGGGGCCAGACCAAAGACGGCCGGAAGATCACCGTCACCGGGCGGGTGACCAAGGCGGTCGACGGGGCCTGTGTGCGTGGGGACCTGACCGGGAAGGTCGGCGGACGGCAGGTGTTCCACGTCAGCGGGCTCGGCGACTGCGACGCCACGCCCGGGCCGACGTACCGGCCGCCCACCTATGCGCCCGGCGGCCGGCCCACCGTGACGGTCACCGTCACCCGGACCCTGTGGTGCAAGGGCGACCCCACCTGCTGGCCCGTGCAGGGCAAATGAGACGGCGTGAAGTGATCCGAACCGGGAGCGGGGGACACCGGCCACTGCGTACAGTGACACGGTGACTCAGGGTGCTTCGACGGGGACCGCGGCGGTGCCGGGCTATCTCCGATTTCCCCATCTCCGCGGCGACTTGGTGACCTTCGTCGCCGAGGACGACGTCTGGCTCGCCCCGCTCGACGGCGGCCGGGCCTGGCGGGTCAGCGCCGACAACGTCCCGGTGACCCGGCCCCGGATATCACCGGACGGCGCCTTCCTCGCCTGGACCTCCACCCGGGACGGCGCCCCCGAGATCCATGTCGCCCCCGTCGACGGCGGCCCCGCCCGACGGCTGACCTACTGGGGCAACCGCCGTACCGAGGTGTGCGGCTGGACCGCCGACGGGCGGGTCCTCGCGCTCGGCGCGCACGGCCGGCCCAGCTCCCGGCACACCTGGGCGCACGCCGTCCCGCTGGACGGCGGACCGGCCGAGACACTCCCGTACGGCCCGGTCGGCGATGTGGCCACCGGCCCCGCCACCGTGCTGCTGTCCGTGCCGATGGGCCGCGAGGCCGCCCACTGGAAGCGCTACCGGGGCGGCACCGCGGGCAAGTTGTGGATCGACCGCGAGGGCGACGGCGAGTTCGTCCGGCTCCACGCCGACCTCGACGGGAACATCGAGTGCCCCGTCTGGGCCGGGGACCGCATCGCCTTCCTCTCCGACCACGAGGGCACCGGCGCGCTGTACTCCTCCCTCGCCGACGGCTCCGACCTGCGCCGCCACACCCCGGTCGAGGGTTTCTACGCCCGGCACGCGGCCGGTGACGGCACCCGGGTCGTCTACGCCTCGGGTGGTGAACTCCTGCTGCTGGACGACCTGGAGGGCGCCGAGCCGCGCCCCCTCGGCATCCGGCTCGGCGGACCCCGCCTGGACCTGCGCCCGTACCCGGTGAACGCGGCCCGCTGGTTCGGCGCCGCCTGCCCCGACCACACCGCGCGCGGCAGCGCCGTGTCCGTGCGCGGCGGAGTCCACTGGGTCACCCACCGCTCCGGGCCCGCCCGCGCCCTCGCCGCCACCCCGGGGGTCCGCGCCCGGCTGCCGCGCACCTTCCGCACCGAGGGCGAGGAGTGGGCGGTGTGGGTGACGGACGCCGAGGGCGAGGACGCCCTGGAGTTCGCGCCGGCCACCGGACTCGCCCCCGGTGCCACCCCGCGCCGGCTCGCCGCCGGCCGGCTCGGCCGGGTGCTGGAGCTGGCCATGGCCCCCGACGGCAGCCGGGCCGCCGTGGCCGCCCACGACGGACGGCTGCTGCTCGTCGAGCGGGAGACCGGCGAGGTCCGCGAGGTCGACCGCAGCGACGACGGCGAGGTCTCCGGGCTGGCCTTCTCCCCGGACTCCGCCTGGCTCGCCTGGTCGCACCCCGGCCCGCGCCCGCTCTGCCAGCTCCGCATCGCCCACACCACCGACCTCTCGGTCACCGAGGCGACCCCGCTGCGCTTCCAGGACTACGCGCCCGCCTTCACCCTCGACGGCAAACACCTCGCCTTCCTCTCCAACCGCGCCTTCGACCCGGTCTACGACGAACACGTCTTCGATCTCGCGTTCGTGGTCGGCGCCCGCCCGCACCTGATCACCCTGGCCGCCACCACCCCCTCCCCGTTCGGCCCGCAGCGCCACGGCCGCCCCTTCGAGGCCGCCGACAAGGACGAGACCCCGGACAGCGAGGGCACCCCCGCCACCCGGATCGACCTGGAGGGCCTCGGCGACCGGATCGTGCCCTTCCCGGTGGAGGCCGGCCGCTACTCCACGCTGCGCGCCGCCAAGGACGGCGTCCTCTGGCTGCGCCACCCCGTGCACGGCGTCCTCGGCGCCTCCCGCGCCCACCCCGACGACCCCGCCCCGCACACCGAGCTGGAACGCTACGACCTCGCCCAGCGCCGCCTGGAGCACCTCGCCTCCGACGCCGACCACTTCGAGGTGAGCGGCGACGGCAAGCGGGTCCTGCTGTGGACCGACGGCCGGCTCCGGGTCGTCCCCAGCGACCGCCGCACCGGCACCGACGACGACGGCGACAGCAGCATCACCGTCGACCTCGCCCGGGTCCGCCAGACGGTCGACCCGGCCGTGGAGTGGCGGCAGATGTACGAGGAGACCGGCCGCCTCATGCGGGACCACTTCTGGCGCCCCGACCTCGGCGGTGTCGACTGGTCCGGCGTCCTCGACCGCTACCGACCGCTCCTCGGCCGCCTCGCCACCCACAGCGACCTGGTCGACCTGCTGTGGGAGGTGCACGGCGAACTCGGCACCTCGCACGCCTATGTCATCCCGCGCGGCGGCGCCGGCGGCGGCGCCCGGCAGGGCCTGCTCGGCGCCGACATCTCCCGGCACCCCGACGGCAGCTGGCGCATCGACCGGATCCTGCCGGCGGAGACCTCCGACCCCGACGCCCGCTCCCCGCTGGCCGCGCCCGGCGCCGCGGTCCGCCCCGGTGACGCCGTCATCGCCGTCGCCGGACACCTTGTCGACCCGGTCCTCGGCCCCGGCCCCCTGCTGGTCGGCACGGCCGGCCACCCCGTCGAGCTGACGATCTCCCCGGCGGGCGGCGGCGAACCCCGGCACACCGTCGTCGTCCCCGTCGCCGACGAGGAACCCCTGCGCTACCACGCCTGGGTCGCCGACCGCCGCGCCCATGTCCACGCGGCCTCCGCCGGCCGCCTCGGCTACCTGCACATCCCCGACATGCAGGCCCCCGGCTGGGCCCAGATCCACCGCGACCTGCGCGTCGAGGTGGCCCGTGAGGGGCTGGTGGTCGACGTCCGGGAGAACCGCGGCGGCCACACCTCCCAGCTCGTGGTCGAGAAGCTGGCCCGCCGGATCGTCGGCTGGGACATCCCGCGCGGCATGCGTCCCACCAGCTATCCCGCCGACGCCCCCCGGGGCCCGGTCGTCGCCGTGGCCAACGAGTTCTCCGGCTCCGACGGCGACATCGTCAACGCGGCGATCAAGGCCCTCGGCATCGGCCCGGTCGTCGGCACCCGCACCTGGGGCGGCATCATCGGCATCGACAGCCGCTACCACCTGGTCGACGGCACCCTGGTCACCCAGCCGAAGTACGCGATGTGGCTGGAGGGGGCCGGCTGGGACGTCGAGAACCACGGCGTGGACCCGGACGTGGAGGTCGTACAGCGGCCCCAGGACTGGGTATCCGGCACGGATGCGCAGTTGGACGCGGCGGTCGCGCTCGCGCTGGAGGCACTGGAGGAGCGGCCCGCGAAAACTCCGCCGGGCCTGCCCGACTGAGCGGCGCGGCCGGCCGTGTGCGGCCCGCCGCCGAACGACTACGATGCCCACGGACTTGATCAACAGGAGGCGCGCATGCCAGGCGAACCCCAGGACGACTGCCTGTTCTGCAAGATCGTCGCAGGCACCATCCCCGCGACGGTCGTCCGCGAGACCGAGACGACCATCGCCTTCCGCGACATAAACCCCCAGGCGCCCACCCACGTCCTGGTGATCCCCAAGGCCCACTACGCGAACGCCGCCGAACTCGGAGCGCACGCCCCGCAGCTCGCCGCGGACGTCCTCGCCGAGACCCAGGCCGTCGCCGACGAGGAAAAGCTGGACAGCTACCGCACCGTCTTCAACACCGGCAGCGGCGCCGGCCAGACCGTCTGGCACGCCCACGCGCACGTCCTCGGTGGCCGCGGCCTCGAATGGCCTCCCGGGTGAGCCGGCGTGTCCGTACGTGAACTGGTGGTCCTCGGCACCGCCAGCCAGGTCCCGACCCGGCACCGCAACCACAACGGCTATCTGCTGCGCTGGGACGGCGAGGGCATCCTCTTCGACCCCGGCGAGGGAACCCAGCGGCAGATGCTGCGCGCCGGGGTGGCCGCGCACGACCTGAACCGGATCTGCGTCACGCACTTCCACGGGGACCACTCCCTCGGCCTCGCCGGGGTGATCCAGCGGATCAACCTCGACCAGGTGCCGCACGAGGTCACCGCGCACTACCCGCGGTCCGGGCAGCGCTTCTTCGACCGGCTCCGGTACGCGACGGCGTACCGGGAGACGGTCTCGCTGACCGAGGCGCCGGTCGCGGCCGACGGCGTCCTCGCGGACACGCCGTCGTACACCCTGGAGGCCCGGCGGCTGTCCCATCCGGTGGAGTCCTTCGGCTACCGGCTGACCGAGCCCGACGGCCGCCGGATGCTGCCGGACCGGCTCGCCGCGCACGGGATCACGGGTCCGGACGTGGGGGTGCTCCAGCGGGCGGGCCGGCTCGGGGACGTCACCCTGGAGCAGGTCAGCGAGGTGCGGCGCGGGCAGCGGTTCGCGTTCGTCATGGACACCCGGCTGTGCGACGGGGTGTATGCGCTGGCCGAGGGGTGCGACCTGCTCGTCATCGAGTCCACCTTCCTGGACGAGGACGAGGAACTCGCCGTGGAGCACGGTCATCTGACGGCGGGGCAGGCGGCGCGGGTGGCGCGGGACGGCGGGGTGCGGCACCTGGTGCTGACCCACTTCAGCCAGCGGTACTCCGAACCGGAGGAGTTCGAGCGGCAGGCCCGGGCGGCCGGCTTCGAGGGGGAGCTGACGGTGGCGTACGACCTTCAGCGGGTCCCGGTCCCGAAACGACGGTGATCCAGCCGTACGATGCTTTGATGCCCCTCCCCAAAGCAGAACTGCACCTCCATATCGAAGGCACCCTGGAGCCCGAGCTGGCGTTCGAGCTGGCAGCGCGCAACGGTGTCGCGCTGCCCTACGCGGACACGGACGAGCTGCGCAAGGCCTACCGGTTCGAGGATCTCCAGTCCTTCCTCGACCTCTACTACGAGCTGATGGCCGTCCTGCGCACCGAGCAGGACTTCGCGGACCTGGCCGACGCCTATCTCGCGCGGGCCGCCGCGCAGGGCGTGCGGCACGCGGAGATCTTCTTCGACCCGCAGGCCCACCTCGCCCGGGGCGTGTCCATGGGGACGGTCGTGGAGGGGCTGTGGCGGGCGCTCGGCCGCAGCGAGGAGAAACACGGGATCTCCACCCGGCTCATCCTGTGCTTCCTGCGCGACGAGTCCGCCGAGTCGGCCCTGGCCACCCTGGAGGCGGCCCGGCCGTACCTGGACCGGATCACCGGGGTCGGCCTGGACTCCGCGGAGGTCGGGCATCCGCCGGTGAAGTTCCGGGAGGTGTACGAGGCCGCCGCCGCGCTCGGGCTGCGCCGGGTCGCGCACGCCGGTGAGGAGGGGCCGCCGGAGTACATCACCGAGGCGCTGGACGTGCTCGGCGTCGAGCGGGTGGACCACGGCCTGCGCTGCATGGAGGACCCCGCGCTGGTCGAGCGGCTGGTCCGGGAGCGGATCCCGCTGACCCTGTGCCCGCTGTCCAACGTCCGGCTGCGCACCGTCGACACCCTCGCCGACCACCCGCTCCCGGCCATGCTCGACGCCGGGCTGCTGTGCACGGTCAACTCCGACGACCCGGCGTACTTCGGCGGCTACGCGGGCGACAACTTCGCGGCCGTGCACCGGACTCTGGGCCTCTCCCAGGACCGGCTGCGCGAACTGGCCCGCAACTCCTTCCTCGCCTCCTTCCTGGAGGACGACGAAGACCGCCGAACCCGCTACCTCGCCGAGGTGGCGGCGTACGAGTTCGGGGACGCCGTCTCGTAGGCCGTGCGCGTGGGTGCGGTCGGGGTTTCCAGCGGGACGTGCAGCACCGGCAGGGGGTGTCGGCCTGTATGGAGGGCGATTGCTGTCATCGGTGCCGCGGTGAGCAGCAGGCCGGTGCCGAGGAGCAGGCCCATGGCCGGGAAGCCGGCGCCGGCTGCCAGCAGGCTTCCGGCGAGGGGGCCCGCCGCCGTGCCCAGTGAGGACGCCGAGCCGACCAGGACCGCCCAGCGGCCGCGCGGGTCGAGGGCGGCGGCGAGGCCGATGAGGTACGACAGCACGACCGGGTAGAGCAGGTTCCAGGAGATCTCGCCCGCCGCGAAGGCCGGCAGGTCCCGCGCCGATGCGCTGAGCGCGACACAGCCCGCGATGAGCGCCGTACCCGCGCCGATGGGCACCGCCCGGCCCAGCCGGGGGCCGAGCGCGCCCGCGCCCACCGTGCCGACCAGGCCCGCGCCGAGCGCCACCGCGAACACCACGCCGACGGTGACCTCGGTCAGGTGGGCCTGGCCGGTGCCGATCCGGCCGCTGACCCCCCACAGCGCGTTCTGCGCGAGCGACCAGCACGGCATGACGGCGGCGAGCAGCGCTCCGGCGCGCGGGTGGGGTGCCCGCCCGCGGGTGGCCGTGGCGCGGGCCGGTGCGGTACGGGCGGACAGCCGGCCGGTGAGCGGCCAGACGGCGAGCGCGGTCAGCGCGAGGGCGGCCGGCGGGAGCCCATGGCCCGGGCCGAGCCGGGGCAGCGTCAGATAGAGGGCGCCGGCGAGCGCGGAGACGCCGAGCAGGCCGAGCGTGGTGACCCGGTGCGGATCGCGGTGGGCGGCGATGCCGGTGGTGGCGACCGCCGTGACCGTTCCGGAGCCGAAGCCGCCGACGACCGCGCCGGCGACGACGGCCGGGACGAGCGTGGTCAGGGCGGCGCCGCCGTAGCCGAGGACGGCGAGGGCCAGTCCGGCGCGGGCCAGGGTGCGCGGGCCGAACCGGTCCACCCGGGACGCCAGCAGAAAGCCCGCCGTCGCCGAACTCAGCAGCAGCGCACTGCCGATGGCGCCCGCCTCGGTGGCGGTGAGGGGGAGCCCGTCGGTGAGTCTGCCGACGACGGTCGGCAGCAGATAGGGGGCGAGGTACCCGGCCGTGAAGAGGGCGACGAGGGGCCAGGGCAGGGGGCGGCGGGCGGACACGGGCGTTCCCAGGGCAGGCGGAGCGGAGCGCTCGGGGGAGAGGAGGGAGGGGCGCGGCGGCCGTCTGTGGAACGGCAAGCGCGAGCAAGTTGTACCAAGCCGGCGGATCGGGAAAGAAGACGGGGGGATGTGATCCGGGTCACGTTCCGTTTGTGGAGGGATGCTCTGGGTATACGGGCGTGCTCCCGGCGCCTTTTCAGGTGCGCGCCATTGACGATCTCTCGTTCGCCTCCATAGCCTGAGTTCTCATACATGGACGGCGTTTGCCCGAGGAGTCGCCCCGTGAGCCGTGACCTGACCATCGCCGAGGTGCGACTGACCCCGATCCTGGTCGCCGACCCGCCGCTGCTGAACACCCAGGGCGTGCACCAGCCGTACACACCCCGGCTGATCGTGGAGGTCGTCACCGTCGACGGGGTGACCGGGCTCGGCGAGACCTACGGGGACACCAAGTACCTGGAGCTGGCCCGGCCGCTCGCCGAGCGCCTCACCGGCCGGTCGGTCATGGATGTGAACAGTCTCTTCGAGTTCGATCTCGGGGTCGACGTCTCGCGGGTCGACGGCGACGTCGACGCCGGCGGGCTGCGCGGCGTGCAGAGCGCCGACAAGCTGCGGCTGTCCGTGCTGTCCGCCTTCGAGGTCGCCTGCCTCGATGCCCAGGGCCGGGCGCTCGGACTGCCCGTGCACGCCCTGCTCGGCGGCAAGGTGCGCGACGCCGTCGACTACAGCGCCTACCTGTTCTACAAGTGGGCCGCGCACCCGGAGGGCGTCCGCGCCGAGACCGACGACTGGGGCGCCGCCCTCGATCCGGCCGGGGTCGTGGCCCAGGCCCGGCGGTTCAAGGAGCGGCACGGGTTCGGGTCGTTCAAGCTCAAGGGCGGCGTCTTCCCGCCCGAGGAGGAGATCGCCGCCGTACGCGCCCTCGCCGAGGCCTTCCCCGGCCACCCGCTGCGCCTGGACCCCAACGGCGCCTGGTCGGTCGCCACCTCGCTGAAGGTGGCCCAGGAACTCGGCGACGTCCTCGAGTACCTGGAGGACCCGACGCTCGGCACGCCCGCCATGGCCGAGGTGTCCGCCGCGACCACCATCCCGCTCGCCACCAACATGTGCGTGACCACCTTCGGCGAGATCAAGGAGGCGTTCACCCGCGACGCCGTCCAGGTCGTCCTCTCCGACCACCACTACTGGGGCGGACTGCGCAACACCCAGCGGCTGGCCGCGATCTGCGCCGCCTTCGGGGTCGGGGTGTCCATGCACTCCAACACCCATCTCGGCATCAGCCTCGCCGCCATGACCCAGGTCGCCTCGACCGTGCCGAACCTCCACCACGCCTGCGACTCGCACTACCCCTGGCAGTCGGAGGACGTCCTCACCGAGCGGCTGACCTTCACCGACGGCCGGATTATGGTCTCCGACGCACCGGGACTCGGCGTCGAACTCGACCGCGACGAACTGGCCCGGCTGCACCGCCGCTGGGCCGAGGACGACGGCTCGCTGCGCGACCGCGACGACGCGGCGGCGATGCGGGCGGCCGAACCCGGCTGGCGGACACCGGACATGCCCCGCTGGTAGCCGGCCACGGCTCACCGGTAGCGCACATCCCGGTACGTGATCTGGTGCACACTGGCCAGATCCGCACCACGTCAGGGAGCGCACCGTGACCCCGTCGCACACTCTTGCCGGAGAGGAACCGGAACACCTCACACAGGCGGCACGCTGTCAGGCCCAGGTCGACCCGCTCGCCGCGCTGCGCACACCCGGCGACCCGCCCTGGGACGTCTACCTCATGGGCACGGTCTTCCTCGACATCATCTTCACCGGCCTGGACTCGGCGCCCGTGCGCGGCACCGAGTCCTGGGCCCGGGGCATGGGTTCCAGCCCCGGCGGGGTCGCCAACATGGCCACCGCGCTGGCCCGGCTCGGCCTGCGCACCGCGCTCGCCGCCGCCTTCGGCGACGACCACTACGGCGAGTACTGCTGGGACGCGCTGGAGCAGGGCGAGGGCATCGACCTGTCCGCGTCCCGGACCGTGCCCGGCTGGCACTCGCCGGTCACCGTCTCCATGGCGTACGAGGGCGAGCGCACCATGGTGTCCCACGGGCACGAGCCGCCGCCCGAGGCCGCGCTCATCGAGGACGGGGCGACCGGCTGCCCGCCCCGCGCGCGTGCCGCCGTCGCCTCGCTCACCCCCGGCCACCGGGCGCCCTGGATCGCGGCGGCCGCCCGGGAGGGCACCCGGATCTTCGCGGACGTCGGCTGGGACGAGACCGGGGCCTGGGATCTGGCCGCCCTGCCCGACCTGCGGCACTGCGAGGCGTTCCTGCCCAACGCGGCCGAGGCGATGCGGTACACCCGCACCGACTGCCCCCGGCAGGCCGCGCACGCCCTCACCGAGCATGTGCCGGTGGCCGTGGTGACCCTCGGCGCGGAAGGGGCGTACGCGGTGGACCGGCGGACCGGGGAGGCCGCGGAGGTACCGGCCATCGCGGTGGAGGCGCTGGACCCGACCGGGGCGGGGGACGTGTTCGTCGCCGGGTTCGTGACCGGCTCGCTGGCGGGGTGGCCGCTGGCGGACCGGCTGGCCTTCGCGGGCCTCACGGCGGCGCTGTCGGTGCAGGAGTTCGGGGGGTCGCTGTCGGCGCCCGGGTGGTCGGAGATCGGGGCGTGGTGGCGGCGGGTGCAGTCCCTGCCCGGGCAGGACCGGGGGGCGCTGCGCAGGTACGAGTTCCTGGAGGGGCTGGTGCCGGAGCAGCTGGACCGGGCGTGGCCGCTGCGCCGGGCCGTGCCGACCATCGGGTTCCGGCGGTCCGGCTGACGTGGCCGCGGCCGCGCGCCCGGTCGAAAAGCCCTACGGCGTTGTCAGTCCACCGTCGTACCCTGGAAGCGCGAGGCCGCCCACAGCCAGGCGGCCGTGACGAGGAGGAAGCGCAGGCCTTCAGCGCCGGCCCATGACACAGACACCCACAGCTCACACCCCCGCGCAGGAGCAGGCGAGAGCGCAGTTCACCGTCCCCGCGCAGCACCCCATGGTGACCGTGCTGGGTTCCGGCGACTCCCTCCTGCGTGTCATCGAGAGGGCCTTCCCGGCGGCCGACATCCATGTCCGGGGCAACGAGATCAGCGCGGTCGGCGACCCCGTCGACGTCGCCCTGATCTCACGCGTGTTCGACGAGATGATGCTGGTGCTCCGCACCGGGCAGCCGATGACGGAGGACGCAGTGGAACGCTCGATCGCCATGCTCAAGGCGAGCGACAACGGCACGAGTGACGGCCCGGAGACCCCGGCACAGGTACTGACGCAGAACATCCTGTCCTCGCGCGGGCGCACCATCCGTCCGAAGACCCTCAACCAGAAGCGCTACGTCGACGCCATAGACAAGCACACCATCGTCTTCGGCATCGGCCCCGCCGGCACCGGCAAGACCTACCTGGCCATGGCCAAGGCCGTGCAGGCCCTCCAGTCCAAGCAGGTCAACCGGATCATCCTGACCCGCCCGGCGGTCGAGGCCGGCGAGCGCCTGGGCTTCCTGCCCGGCACGCTCTACGAGAAGATCGACCCCTATCTGCGCCCGCTGTACGACGCGCTGCACGACATGCTCGACCCCGACTCGATCCCGCGGCTGATGGCGGCGGGGACCATCGAGGTCGCGCCGCTGGCGTACATGCGCGGCCGCACGCTGAACGACGCCTTCATCATCCTGGACGAGGCCCAGAACACGAGCCCCGAGCAGATGAAGATGTTCCTCACCCGGCTCGGCTTCGACTCCAAGATCGTGATCACCGGTGACGTGACCCAGGTCGACCTGCCCAACGGGCAGAAGTCGGGTCTGCGGCAGGTGCAGGAGATCCTCGAGGGCGTCGAGGACGTCCACTTCTCCCGGCTGTCGTCCCACGATGTCGTACGGCACAAGCTGGTGGGCCGTATTGTCGACGCGTACGAGAAGTACGACAGCAAGCACGGCACCGAGAACGGCGCGCCCAAGGGCGGCCACGGCAGGACCGGGGCCAAGGGCACCAAGGGGAAGTAGACCAGCACGACCATGTCGATCGACGTCAACAACGAATCCGGCACCGAGGTCGACGAGCAGGCGATCCTCGACATCGCCCGCTACGCACTCGCGCGGATGCGCATCCACCCGCTCTCCGAGCTCTCGGTGATCGTCGTGGACGCCGACGCCATGGAGCAGCTGCACATCCAGTGGATGGACCTGCCGGGTCCGACCGATGTCATGTCGTTCCCGATGGACGAGCTGCGGCCGCCGTCGAAGGACGACGACGAGCCGCCGCAGGGCCTGCTCGGCGACATCGTGCTCTGCCCGGAGGTCGCCGCCCGGCAGGGGGCGGAGGCCCCGACCCAGCACTCCATGGACGAGGAGCTCCAGCTGCTCACCGTCCACGGGGTGCTGCACCTGCTGGGCTACGACCACGAGGAGCCGGACGAGAAGGCGGAGATGTTCGGGCTCCAGGCCGCCATCGTGGATGGCTGGCGCGCCGAGCACGGGCTGACCGGGCCGTCCCCGGCGCCGACCGTCTCGTAGCGGGACGAGCCCCGAATGTCCCCGCAGATCGTCCTCGGCGCGATCGCGCTCGTCGTCGTGGCCTGGCTCGCCGCCTGCGCGGAGGCGGGCCTGGCCCGGGTCTCCAGCTTCCGGGCCGAGGAGGCGGTCAAGTCCGGGCGGCGCGGCGGCGCCAAGCTGGCCCAGGTCGCCGCCGACCCCACCCGCTATCTGAACGTGGCCCTGCTGGTCCGGGTCGCCTGCGAGATGGCCGCCGCGGCCCTGGTGACCTACGCCTGCCTGGAGCAGTTCCCGGTCACCTGGCAGGCGCTGCTCGTCGCCATCGGGGTGATGGTGCTGGTGTCGTACGTCGCCGTGGGGGTCTCCCCGCGCACCATCGGCCGGCAGCACCCCCTCAACACCGCGACCGCGGCGGCGTACGTCCTGCTGCCGCTCGCCCGGGTCATGGGCCCCATCCCGTCCCTGCTCATCCTCATCGGCAACGCGCTCACCCCCGGCAAGGGCTTCCGGCGCGGCCCCTTCGCCTCCGAGGCGGAGCTGCGCGCGCTGGTCGACCTCGCAGAGAAGGAGTCGCTGATCGAGGACGAGGAGCGCCGGATGGTGCACTCCGTCTTCGAGCTGGGCGACACGCTCGTGCGCGAGGTGATGGTGCCGCGCACCGACCTGGTCGTCATCGAGCGGTACAAGACCATCCGGCAGGCCCTCACCCTCGCCCTGCGCTCCGGGTTCTCCCGGATACCGGTCACCGGGGAGAGCGAGGACGACATCGTCGGGATCGTGTATCTGAAGGACCTGGTCCGCAGGACGCACATCAACCGCGAGGCGGAGAGCGACCTGGTGTCCACCGCCATGCGGCCCGCCGTCTTCGTGCCGGACACCAAGAACGCCGGTGACCTGCTGCGCGAGATGCAGAAGGACCGCAACCACGTCGCCGTCGTCATCGACGAGTACGGCGGCACCGCCGGGATCGTCACCATCGAGGACATCCTGGAGGAGATCGTCGGCGAGATCACCGACGAGTACGACCGCGAGCTGCCGCCGGTCGAGGACCTCGGCGACGACCGCTACCGGGTCACCGCCCGCCTCGACATCACCGACCTGGGCGAGCTGTACGGTCTGGAGGAGTACGACGACGAGGACGTGGAGACCGTCGGCGGGCTGCTCGCCAAGGCCCTCGGCCGGGTGCCCATCGCGGGCGCGTCCGCCCAGGTCGAACTGCCCGACGAGCGGCGGCTGACGCTCACCGCGGAGGCGGCGGCCGGACGCCGGAACAAGATCGTCACCGTGCTGGTCGAGCCCGCCGCGAAGGACCCGGAGGAGAAGCCCGAGTGACCCCCCAGGAACTGCGCGCCTTCTGCCTGTCCTTCAACGCGGCGGTGGAGGACTTCCCGTTCAACCCGGAGACCTCGGTCTTCAAGGTGCTGGGCAAGATGTTCGCCCTGTCCGAGCTGGGCGCGCGGCCCCTGACGGTCAACCTCAAGTGCGACCCGGAGGACGCGGTCCGGCTGCGCGCCGAGCACGAGGGGCTGATCGTCCCCGGCTGGCACATGAACAAGCGGCACTGGAACACCGTGACCGTCGACGGCTCCCTGCCCGCGCGGCTGGTCAGGGAGCTGATCGAGGACTCGTACGACCTGGTCGTCGCGGGGCTGCCGAGGGCCGAGCGGCTGCGGCTGGACCGGCCCTGAAAACCGGTGGGAAGCCGCGCCGACCTGCTGTCAGACTCCTGACGCATGGACATCCGCTATCCGCGCCCGCTGCGCCCCGGTGACCGTGTCGGCGTGACCTCCCCCTCCAGCGGGGTGGCCGAGGACCTGAGGCGGCGGCTCGACCTCGCGCTCCGGGAGGTCGAGGCGCGCGGCTACGAGGTGGTCGTCGGCCGGTGCATGGACGGCTCCTCCCACATCAGCGCCCCGGCCGCCGAGCGGGCCGCCGAACTGACCGGGATGCTGACCGACCCGACGATCCGCGCCGTGGTGCCGCCGTGGGGCGGCGAGACCGCGATCGACCTGCTGCCGCTGCTCGACTTCGAACGGATCGGCCGGGCCGAGCCGACCTGGGTCGTCGGCTACTCCGACATGGCCACCCTCATCACCCCGCTGACCCTGCTGACGGGGGTCGCGACCGTGCACGGCACCAACCTCATGGACACCCCCTACCGGGCGCCCGAGGGGCTGCTGCACTGGCTGGACCTGGTGGCCGCGCCGCAGGGCCGGCCGTTCACCCAGACGCCGCCCGGCCGGTACCGGTCCGGGGCTACGACGACTGGCACAGCCACCCGGAGGTACGGGAGCTGACCCTGGACGCCGAGGGCGGCTGGACCCGGCTCGACGCGGACGGGGACGTGGAGGTGGCGGGACGGCTGATCGGCGGCTGCGTCGAGACGCTCGTCAACCTGGCCGGCACCAGCTACCTGGACACGTCCGCCTTCGCCGGGGACGAGCCGCTGCTGATCTATGTCGAGGCCGCCTCGGACGACGCGTTCACCATCTGCCGCGCCCTGCACGGCATGCGGCTCGCCGGGTTCTTCGACCGGGCCGCCGCCGTCCTGGTGGGCCGCACCCACGCCCCCGACGGCGCCACCCTCACCCAGCACGAGGCGGTTCTCGACGCGCTCGGCCCGCTCGGGGTGCCGATCGTCGCCGATGTCGAGTGCGGGCATGTCGCGCCGTACCTTCCCCTGGTCAACGGCGCGCGCGGCCGTGTGGTGCACACGGCCGCGCGGAGCGGGATCGTTCAGACCCTGGACTGACCCCGGCGCAGGCCCAGGCCGACCAGGACCGCGGCGGCCAGCACCACGGCCGCGTCCAGGGCGAGGACCGTGTGGACGCCGGTCATCAGGTCGTCCGCGGTGGTGGCCAGCACACCCAGCAGCGGGATGCCGACCGTGATGCCGACCTGCTGGGTCGAGGTCACCAGACCGGTGGCCAGGCCCTGCTCCTCGTCCGGGACGCCCGAGGTCACCGTCAGGCCGTACGAGACGATCGCACCCAGGTGGAACATGCTCGCCAGGGACACCGCGGCCACGGCCAGCCACACCGACCAGGTGTGCGCGTTCAACAGCACCAGGGTCGCCACCAGCGCGCCCTGCCCGGTCAACGAGCCGACCAGGGTGCGCCGGGCGCCGAACCGGCCGACGACCTTCGCGGCGAGGGTGCCGGCGACGGCCGACAGGACGCCCTGGACGCCGAAGACCAGACCGGTCTCGAACGCCGACAGGTGCAGGATCTCCTGGAGGTACAGGGTCAGCACGAAGATGACCGTCGACATCATCGAGAAGGTGACCAGACCGCCCACGTTGCCCCAGGCCACCGTGCGGCGGCGCAGCATGGGCAGCGAGACGAGCGGGGCGGCGGCGCGGGACTCGACCACCGCGAACGCGGTCAGCAGGAGCAGGCCGGCGACCAGGGTGGTGAGGACGTCGGCGCGGCCGAAGCCGTGGTCGGCGGCGGTGGACAGGGCGTAGATCAGCGACAGCAGGCCGCCGGTGACGGTGACCGCACCGGGCACGTCTAGGCGCGGGCGCTCCGGGGTGCGCGACTCGGGCAGCAGACCCGGCGCCAGCGGCAGCACGATCACCGCGAACAGCGTGAGCAGCGCCATGGTGGAGCGCCAGCCGAGCGCGTCGGTCAGCACCCCGCCCGCGATCATGCCGACGGTGAAGCCCAGCGACAGCAGTGTGCCGGAGATGCCGAGGGCGCGGTCCCGGGCCGGGCCTTCCGGGAAGGTGGTGGTCAGCAGGGACATGCCGGTCGGCACGATCGCCGCGGCGCCCAGTCCCTGGAGTGCGCGGCCGGCCAGGAAGGACGCCGGGTCCCAGGCCAGGGTCGCCAGCAGCGAGGCCGCGCCGAACAGGGCCAGACCGGCCAGGAACAGCTTGCGGCGGCCGTACAGGTCGCCGATGCGGCCGAAGAGCAGCAGGAAGCCGCCCGAGGGGAGGGCGAACGCGGTGACCGCCCACTGGAGGGCGGAGCGGCTCATGCCCAGGTCGCTGCCGAGTTCCGGCAGGGCCACGTTCAGGACGGAGAAGTCCAGCGCGACCATGAACTGGGCCGCGCACAGGACGAAGAGGACGAGCTTGTCGCGCGTCGACAGCCGGGGTGCCCTGGGGGTGTCGAGCGGTTCGTGGAGGGGGTTCGGTGAGGTCGTGGTGTCGATCGCCATGGCACGAGCCTGCGGCCGCGGGAACAACCGTGGGGAGTCGCAACTTATGGTGGTGGTGGCACCACCAGACGACATGGGGGAGGACGGGCGTGCCCGTAGCCGACGCGGCGAAGAGTCAACGGCGCAACGAACTGCGCGAGTTCCTGATGAGCCGGCGGGCCCGGGTCAGCCCCGAGGAGGCCGGACTGCCGGTCGGCGGCGGCCGGCGCCGCACCCCCGGGCTGCGCCGGGAGGAGGTGGCCGTGCTCGCCGGGGTGGGCGCCTCCTGGTACCAGTGGCTGGAGCAGGGGCGGGACATCTCCGTCTCCCCGCAGGTCCTCGACTCGGTGGCCCGGGTGCTGCGGCTGAGCGACGCCGAGCGCCGGCATCTGTACCGGCTGGCCGGGATGAACCCGCCCGCGCCCGAAGTGGCGCCCGGCAGGCGGGACATGTGCGACGGGCTGCGCCGGCTGATCGACACCTGGATGCCGTATCCGGCGCACATCATGGACCGGTACTACAACTGCGTGATGTACAACGACGCCGCCGCGATCGTGCTCGGCATGCGCCCGGACATCACCCAGAACTGCCTGATCGACTTCTTCACGGACCCGCTGTACCGGTCGCGGAGCAGGAGCTGGGAGCAGAACGCGCGGACCGTGGTGGCGCAGTTCCGGGCGGCGTGGGCGGCGCGGCCGGACGACGAGGGGTTCCGGGCGGTGCTCGACGACGTCTCGGAGCGCAGCCCGGAGTTCGTGGCGCTGTGGGCCGAGCGGGACATCGAGGACCACGGCCAGGTGCGCAAGGAGCTGGACCATCCGCTGGCGGGGCTGCTGGTGGTGGAGTCGACGGTGATGCAGGTGCCGGTCCGGCCGGATCTGATGATCGTGCTGCACACCCCGCTGGAGGAGGCGAACACCGCGGCCAAGATGGAGTGGCTGGTCTCGCCGGAGGGCCGGCGGGGGGCGATGTATCCCGTGGCGGGGTGAGGGGGCCGTTTCCCGGGTTCGTATGCTCTGGGCATGAGCGAGAGCAGCGAGCTTGGTCCCGAGGACCGCAAGATCGTCACCCTGGCCCGTTCGGCTCGGGCCCGCAACGGTGTGCCCGAGGGGGCGGCCGTACGAGATGAGACCGGGCGGACCTATGTCGCCGGGTCGGTGGAGCTTTCGTCGCTGAAGCTCAGCGCGCTGCGGACGGCCGTCGCGATGGCGGTGGCGTCGGGGGCGCGGTCGCTGGAGGCGGCGGCCGTGGTGAGCGCGGGGGACGCCGTGGCGCCGGAGGACCTGGCCGCCGTCGCCGATCTCGGGGGCGCGGGGACGCCGGTGCTGCTGGCCGCGCCGGACGGATCGGTGCGGCTCACCCTGCACGCCGGCTGACCCGTTGCGTGGTCCGGTGCCGGGTGGGCGGAGATGCCGCGGAAGTTGACGATTCGTCAGATTCCTGCGGCATCTCCATTGACTTCTCACCCCCGCTCCACATCAATGCCCCCTGTCGGCGCAGAGGAGCCGCTGCGCCCGCGACCCTCAGGAGGGCCCCATGGGTTCGACACCCCCCGGACCGCGAAGCTCGCCACGGTGGCGCTGGAGCGCACTGCTCGGGGCGACCGCGCTCGCGGTCACCGCGGGCGGCGCGCTGGCCTGCCCGGCCACCGCCGCCGGCACCGACGTGGACTTCGCCACCCACTGCATCCCGCCCGCCATCGCCGGCCTGCCGCCGATCGACGGCACCACGACCGCGAACATCTCGGTCGACAACACCAGCCCCAAGGTCGGTGACACCGTCACCGTCACCTACACGGTGGTCAAGGCCGCCGCGTCCAACCCCACCGACCTCGCGCTGCCCGCCGACATCATGACCCCGACCGGCAAGGTCACCCTGGGCGGCGCCCAGAGCGGGGACGTGACCGTGGCCGGGCCGAAGAAGAACCCGCCGGTACCGGGCAAGGCCGCCTTCCCGTCCTTCTCCATGACCGGCACCTTCACCGTCACCAAGGCCGGGAAGATCACCCTCTCGCCCGCCGACTACAACATCCACACCAGCTACATCATGGAGCTGGACACCCCCTGCACGGTCACCAACCCGCCCGCCCCGGCCTCGGAGACGGTCACCGCGACCGACGGCACCCCCGCCAACACCCGGGCCATCACGCTGGGTTCGGCCTCCGGCGACCCCGGTGCCGCCGTCACCGTCAGCGGCACCCACTTCACCCCGGGCGCGACCGTGACCCTCGCCGGGCGGGCCGGGAACACCCAGACCGCGGACACCGCCACCGCGACCGCCAACGGCCAGGGCTCCTTCAGCGGCTCCCTCGTCGTCAAGGACAAGGCGACCACCGGGATCGTGGCCTACGAGGGCAGCGCCTGGAGCGCGGACACCGGCGCCGGACCCGCGGCCTACGCCGTCAACGACAACACGCCCGTCCCGCCCGGCAGCCAGAAGCTGACCACCAGCGTCAGGGCCGGCACGCTGTCCATGTCCCAGGCCGGGGACTCCGTCGCGCTGTCGGCGGTCGACTTCGGCAAGGGCGGGGCCGCCACCGGCAAGCTCCAGACGGTGACCGTCCGGGACTTCCGCGGCGGGCCCGCGGGCTGGTCGCTGACCGGCAGGGTCACCGGCTTCACCGGCCCCGGCGCCACCCTCGACGGGGGCCGGCTGAGCTGGACCCCGGCCTGCGCGACCAAGGCCGGCAGCCCCAGCACCTGCAAGGCCGGGTCGGCGGGGAGCGTGGGCGGTGCCGGAGCCACCCTCGCGTCGACGCCGGACTCCGCGTTCACCGGCGGCGAGTTCACCGTCGACGCCGGACTCTCCCTGGACGTACCGGCGTTCACGCCCCCGGGCGCGTACTCCGGCGTCCTCACCCTCACGCTCGCCTGAGCGTACGGGCGTCCGCACCCGCCCGTTCCCCTTCGCCGTCCTCGACCGTGGGGGTCCGCACCCATGCGCAAGCCGTACGTCCTCCTCCTGGGGCTCCTGCTGGCATGGCTGCCCACCTGGCAGGCCGCCCCCGCCCGCGCCGCCGACAACGGCAGCTGGTCCGTCTACCCGGTCGCCTCGAAGATCGCCGCGCGGCCCTACTTCTATCTCTCCGCCGACCCCGGCCAGACCCTCACCGACCGGGTCGCCGTCCGCAACCGGACCGGCCGGCCGCTCACCTTCCGGCTCTACGCGGCCGACGCCTACAACACCCCCCGGGACGGGGGCTTCGCCGTCCGTGGCCAAGGGGAGCGGATGCGCGGGGTGGGGGCGTGGACGCGGCTTCGCCGGAACCGGCTCACCGTCCCCGGGCACCGGACCGTCACCGTGCCGTTCACCCTGCGGGTCCCCGAGGGCGCCGAGCCCGGCGACCACCCGGGGGCGATCGTCGCCCTGGACGAGAAGGTCGAGCCCGGCAGCGGCTCCCTCGCGCTCGGTGTGCGGCAGGCCGTCGGCGCCCGGGTCTATCTCCGGGTCGGCGGCCCCGCCCTGCCCGCGCTCTTCGTCGGCCGGGTGCACATCAGCCACCACCAGCCGCTGATCCCCGGCCTCGGCACCGGCACGGCGACCGTCTCCTACACCCTGCGCAACACCGGCAACGTCACCCTGAACCCCAGGGTGCGGCTGACCGCGCGCGGGCTGTTCGGCCGTACGCTGCTCGACCGCCCGCTCACCCGGGTGCCGTCCGAACTGCTGCCGGGCCAGCAGGTGCGGCTCACCGAGACCTGGCAGGGCGCGCCGCAGCTCGACCGCACGAGGATCACCCTCACCGCGAGCGCCCGCACCACCCGCGACTCGGCCGCCGCCACCTACCTCGCCCTGCCCTGGCTGCCCGCCACCCTCCTGGCCCTCGCGCTCGCGGTGGCCGGGTTCCTGCTGCTCAGAGCGCGTCGGGACCGCGTTCGCCGGTACGGACCCGGACGACCGTCTCCACGGGGACGGACCACACCTTGCCGTCGCCGATCTTTCCCGTCTGTGCGGCCCTGACGATCGCGTCGATCACCGCGTCGGCGTCCGCGTCCTCCACGACGACCTCGATGCGGACCTTCGGCACCAGGTCCACCCGGTACTCGGCACCCCGGTACACCTCGGTGTGGCCGCGCTGCCGGCCGTAGCCGCTCGCCTCGGTCACGGTCAGGCCGTGCACGCCCAGCTCCTGGAGGGCGGTCTTGACCTCGTCGAGGCGGTACGGCTTGACGATCGCGGTGATGAGCTTCATGCCTGGGTGTCGACCTTCTGGGTGCTGGTGCCGGTGAGGACGGAGTGGGATACCGGGGCGCCGTGGCCCAGGACGCCGTGATCGTATGCCGTCTCGGCGTGCACCGTAAGGTCCAGACCCGTCCGCTCCTCGTCCTCGCCCGCCCGCAGGCCCATCGCCTTGTCGAGCAGCTTGCCCAGGCCGTACGTCACCGCGAAGGCGTACCCGGCCACGACCACCACGGCGACCAGCTGCTTGCCGAGCGGGGCGAGCCCGCCGCCGTAGAAGAGGCCCTCCGCGCCGCCGGTCATCGCCTTCTCCGCGAACAGCCCGATCAGCAGGGTGCCGATGACACCGCCGACCAGGTGGACGCCGACGACGTCCAGGGAGTCGTCGAAGTTCAGCCGGAACTTCCAGCTCACCGCGTAGGAGCAGACCGCACCGGCGGCGAGGCCGACGACGAGGGCGCCGAGCAGGGACACCGTGCCGCAGGACGGGGTGATCGCGACCAGACCGGCCACCGCGCCGGAGGCCGCGCCGAGGGTGGTCGGGTGGCCGTCGCGCTTCTGCTCCACGAAGAGCCAGCCGAGCAGTCCGGTGCAGCCGGCCGCGAGGGTGTTGAGGAAGGCGGCCGCGGCCAGACCGTTCGCCCCGAGCGCGCTGCCCGCGTTGAAGCCGAACCAGCCGAACCAGAGCAGACCGGCGCCGAGGATCACCATGGGCAGGTTGTGCGGACGCATGGCGTCCTTCTTGAAGCCCAGCCGGGGGCCGAGGACCAGGCAGAGCGCGAGACCCGAGGCGCCGGAGGTGATCTCCACGGGCAGACCGCCCGCGAAGTCGAGCGCGCCGAGCTTCGCCAGGATCCAGCCGCCCGGCCCCCACACCCAGTGGGTGACCGGAACGTATACGGCGAGGGTCCACACCGGCACGAAGACCAGCCACGCCGAGAACTTGGTGCGGTCGGCCACCGCGCCGCTGATCAGCGCCGCCGTGATGATCGCGAAGGTCAGCTGGAAGGTCGCGAAGAGCAGGGTGGGGACCGTGCCGTGCGTGCTGCCCGGGGTGAGATGCGCCATGCCGGCGTTGTGCACCCCGCCGATCAGGCCCCCGCCGATGTCGTCGCCGAACGCGAGGGAGTAGCCCACCGCCAGCCAGACCACCGTGACCAGGGCGATCGACACGAAGCTCATCATCAGCATGTTGAGGACGCTCTTCGTACGGACCATGCCGCCGTAGAACAGAGCCAGGCCCGGGGTCATCAGCAGGACGAGGGCGGTCGAGGCGAGCAGCCAGGCGGTGTCGCCGGTGTCGACATGTGCGGCGGCCAGGATCACGGGCGTCTCCAACGGTGTGCGGGCTCGTCAGAGGGTCACCGGTGTGCGTTTCCGGTCGCGTACAGGTGTGTTTCCGTGACGTTTCGTTGCGTACGGGTTTCCGCAACCTCACATGAGAGGGCGCCGGACGGCCGTGGTACAGGGCGGGCTCGTGGATCAGGGAGAATGGGCGGCATGAGCGTTCGTACCCCGTCATCCGAAGAGTCGGCCGAGACCGGCCACCGCGCCGGCTTCGCCTGCTTCGTGGGCCGCCCCAACGCGGGCAAGTCCACCCTCACGAACGCTCTGGTCGGGCAGAAGGTGGCGATCACCGCGAACCAGCCGCAGACCACGCGGCACACGGTACGCGGCATCGTGCACCGGCCCGACGCCCAGCTGATCCTGGTCGACACCCCCGGCCTGCACAAGCCGCGCACGCTGCTCGGCGAGCGGCTGAACGACGTGGTGCGCACGACGTGGGCCGAGGTCGACGTGATCGGCTTCTGCCTCCCGGCGAACGAGAAGATCGGTCCCGGTGACCGCTTCATCGCCAAGGAACTGGCCGGGATCAGGAAGACCCCCAAGGTCGCCATCGTCACCAAGACCGACCTGGTCGACTCCAAGAGCCTGGCCGAACAGCTGATCGCGATCGACCAGCTCGGCAAGGAGCTGGGCTTCGAGTGGGCCCAGATCGTGCCGGTGTCGGCGGTCGCCGACAAGCAGGTGGGCCTGCTGGCCGACCTGATCGTCCCGCTGCTGCCGGAGGGCCCGGCCCTCTACCCCGAGGGCGACCTCACGGACGAACCCGAACAGGTCATGATCGCGGAACTCATCCGCGAGGCGGCCCTGGAGGGCGTCCGGGACGAGTTGCCGCACTCCATCGCGGTGGTCGTGGAGGAGATGCTCCCGCGCGAGGACCGGCCCGCCGACCGGCCCCTCCTGGACATCCACGCCAACGTCTACATCGAGCGGCCCAGCCAGAAGGGCATCATCATCGGCCCCAAGGGCAAGCGGCTGAAGGAGGTCGGCATCAAGTCCCGCAAGCAGATCGAGGCGCTGCTGGGGACGCCGGTCTTCCTGGACCTGCACGTCAAGGTGGCCAAGGACTGGCAGCGCGACCCCAAGCAGCTGCGCCGGCTCGGCTTCTGACCCCGCCCGCCAACACCCTTTCCCCGCCCGCCCGTTGACTTCCGTTACCGGCGGTACGGATGATCCGGGGATGGTGACTGACGCGATCGGTGCGATGCCCCGGTTTCCGGCCGGGTTCCTGTGGGGCGTGTCGACCTCGGCGCAGCAGATCGAGGGCGCCGAGGGGCGGGAGCCGTCCGTGTGGGACGTCTTCGCCGCCGAGCCGGGGCGGGTGAAGGACGGCTCGACCACGGCGGTGGCCTGCGACCACTACCACCGCTACCCGGAGGACGTCGCCCTGCTCGCCGGCCTCGGGGTGGACGCGTACCGCTTCTCGGTCTCCTGGCCGCGCGTGAACTCCCCGGGCGGCCTCGACTTCTACGACCGGCTGGTGGACGAGATCTGCGGGGCCGGGGTACGGCCCGTGCCCACCCTCTTCCACTGGGACCTGCCCGTCGGCCTGGACTGGCTGCGGCGGGACACGGCCGAGCGGTTCGCGGAGTACGCGGCGGTCGTGGCCGAGCGGCTCGGCGACCGCGTCGACCGGTGGACCACGCTGAACGAGCCCGCGGAGCACACCCTGCTCGGGCACGCCCTCGGTGTGCACGCCCCCGGCAGGAAGCTCCTCTTCGACGCCCTGCCCGCCGCCCACCACCAGCTCCTCGCCCACGGCCTCGCCGTACGGGCCCTGCGCGCGGCCGGGGCCACCGAGATCGGCATCACCAACTCGCACGGCCCCACCTGGCCCGCCTCCGACGACCCCGCCGACACCGAGGCGGCCGGCTTCTACGACCTGCTCCTCAACCGGCTCTTCGCCGAGCCGGTCCTGCTCGGCGAGTACCCCGACGGCCTGGGCGAGCTGATGGGCGCGGCCGACCTGGGGGCCGACCTCGCCGTGATCTCCGAGCCGCTCGACTGGTACGGCATCAACTACTACGCGCCGACCAGGGTCGGAGCGCCCGGCGGCGGCGGGAGCGACACCGAGTACGGCGGTGTCGTCCTACCCGCCGAACTCCCCTTCACCGTCCGGGAGATCGAGGGGCGGCCGGTGACCGACTTCGGCTGGCCGGTCGTGCCGGAGGGGCTCACGGAACTGCTCACCGCCTTCCGCGACCGCTACGGCGACCGCCTCCCGCCCGTCGTCATCACCGAGAACGGCTGCTCCTACGACGGCCTCGACGACCAGGACCGCATCGCCTACCTGGACGCCCACATCCGCGCCCTGCACACCGCCCTGGAGGCAGGCGTCGACGTGCGCGGGTACTTCGTGTGGTCGCTGATCGACAACTTCGAGTGGGCCGAGGGGTACGCGCGCCGCTTCGGTCTGGTGCACGTCGACCACACCACCCAGAAGCGCACTCCCAAGGCCTCCTACCACTGGTTCCGGGAGATGCTCCGGCAGCAGAGGTGACCGCGGGCCCCCGGACGCCGTCCCTCAGGCGCCTTCCTTCAGCACCCGGGAGATCAGCTCCCGCTGCTCCTCGGTCAGCAGGGGGTCCGCCGCGTACACCGTGCGGCCGTCCACCGTGATCTCGTAGGAGAAACCGTCCGGGACACCGGCGGGCGGGGCGGCCCGGCCGGACGCGAGGGCGCGTTCGGCCAGGTCCTCCCACTCGTCGGCGTCCGGCCGGGCCGAGGTGTCCACCTCGGCCCGGCGCTCGATGCCCGCGAAACCACCGGTGCGCCGTACTTGGATAAGCATGAGGACTGTCTAGTACGGAACTAGAGCGTCCGCACCCCCACCTGTTCCCACGCCTTCCGTACCGCCTGGAGTTCGTCCCCGGCGCCGTACCGCTCGCGCGCCGCCTTCACCGTGAGCGTGGCGAAGTCGACGAAGAGGGCGTCCTGCTTCAGCTCACCGCCGGTCAGCACGTCGTACCAGATCTGCCCGGCCTTCTCCCAGGAGTGGTCGCCGACAGCGGTGGCGACCAGGTAGAAGGCGTGGTTGGGGATGCCGGAGTTGATGTGCACGCCGCCGTTGTCGCGGCTGGTGTGGACGTAGTCGTCCATCGTCGCCGGCTGCGGGTCCTTGCCGAGGTTGGGGTCGTCGTACGCCGTGCCCGGGGCCTTCATCGAGCGCAGCGCCGTGCCGTGCACCTGCGGGGCGAGCAGGTCCGCGCCGATCAGCCAGTCGGCCTCGGCGGCGGTCTGGCCGAGGGCGTACTGCTTGATCATCGAGCCGAAGACATCGGAGACCGACTCGTTCAGCGCGCCGGACTGGCCGAAGTACTCCAGGTTCGCCGTGTGCTGGGTGACGCCGTGGGTCAGCTCGTGGCCGATGACGTCGACCGGGATGGTGAAGTCGAGGAAGATCTCCCCGTCCCCGTCGCCGAACACCATCTGGTCGCCGTTCCAGAACGCGTTGTCGTAGCCCTGGCCGAAGTGCACGGTGGCGTCCAGCGGCAGGCCCTCGCCGTCGATGGAGTGGCGGCCGTACACCTTCAGATACAGGTCGAAGGTGGCGCCGAGGCCCGCGTAGGCGCGGTCGACGGTGGCGTCGGAGCCGGAGTCGGAGCCCTCCTCGCGGACCTTGGTGCCCGGCAGGTCCTGGGTGTGGCGGGCGTCGTAGATGGTGCGGTGCGGCTGGTCGGCCGGGGCGCCCGCGGCGCGCGCGACGGGGGCCGCGCCGAGCACCGTGGTCAGGCGGCGCTTGGTGCGCTGGTAGGCGTCGTGTTCCAGGGACCGGCGGGCGGGGTCGGAGACTGCCGGGTCCTCGGCCTGTGCGAGCTTGTCGAGGACGTGCGGCGGCACGATCGTGCAGAAGACGGGCGTCAAGCCCCCGTGGGTCGTCATGGCACAGCACTTTCGCACTGTGTGACGCAATAGTCACTACTCGCCACCATGATTGGTGAAGTATCGCGACATTTGACCACCGTCCGTGACGGGCAGTGGTATGCCGCACTTTTTGTCCGCTTTGTGATGCCGGTCCCGCATACTGGAACGCACCCCCATGACCGACACGGCTCGGCTACGCTGCGATGCATCATGCGTTTCGGGCTGCTTCTTCTTAGCTGCCGCGGCGAGGGCCTGTAGTCAGAGGCCGACTCCCTCCCCGCGGAGCTTGGCGTTGCGTCGTCGGCCGTCCACCCGGACATCCTGAGGAGCCCACGCACCATGGCCAACCGCCAGCAGCCCAGCCGCATGCCGATCCACAAGTACGGCCGCTACGAGCAGGTGGACATCCCGGACCGCACCTGGCCGGACCGGCGGATCACCACCGCCCCCCGCTGGCTCTCCACCGACCTGCGTGACGGCAACCAGGCCCTGATCGACCCGATGTCGCCCGAGCGCAAGCGCCGGATGTTCGACCAGCTGGTCAAGATGGGCTACAAGGAGATCGAGGTCGGCTTCCCCGCCTCCGGCCAGACCGACTTCGACTTCGTGCGCTCGATCATCGAGGAAGAGGGCGCGATCCCCGAGGACGTGACCATCTCCGTCCTGACCCAGGCCCGCGAGGACCTGATCGAGCGGACCGTGGAGTCCCTGAAGGGCGCCCGGCGCGCCACCGTCCACCTGTACAACGCCACCGCCCCCGTCTTCCGCCGGGTGGTCTTCCGCGGCTCCAAGGACGACATCAAGCAGATCGCCGTCGACGGCACCCGCCTGGTGATGGAGTACGCCGAGAAGCTGCTGGGGCCCGAGACGGAGTTCGGCTACCAGTACAGCCCGGAGATCTTCACCGACACCGAGCTGGACTTCGCCCTGGAGGTCTGCGAGGCGGTCATGGACGTCTGGCAGCCCGGCCCGGGCCGCGAGATCATCCTCAACCTGCCCGCCACCGTGGAGCGTTCCACCCCGTCGACGCACGCGGACCGGTTCGAGTGGATGCACCGCAACCTCTCCCGCCGTGAGTACGTCTGCCTGTCCGTCCACCCGCACAACGACCGCGGTACGGCGGTGGCGGCGGCCGAGCTGGCGCTGATGGCCGGCGCCGACCGCGTCGAGGGCTGCCTGTTCGGGCAGGGCGAGCGCACCGGCAACGTCGACCTGGTCACCCTGGGCATGAACCTGTTCTCCCAGGGCGTCGACCCGCAGATCGACTTCTCCGACATCGACGAGATCCGTCGTACGTGGGAGTACTGCAACCAGATGGAGGTCCACCCGCGCCACCCGTACGTGGGCGACCTGGTCTACACGTCCTTCTCCGGCTCCCACCAGGACGCCATCAAGAAGGGCTTCGACGCCATGGAGGCCGACGCGAAGGCCAAGGGCGTCACGGTGGACGACATCGAGTGGGCCGTCCCCTACCTGCCCATCGACCCCAAGGACGTCGGCCGCTCCTACGAGGCCGTCATCCGCGTCAACTCGCAGTCCGGCAAGGGCGGTATCTCCTACGTCCTGAAGAACGACCACAAGCTGGACCTGCCGCGCCGGATGCAGATCGAGTTCTCGAAGCTCATCCAGGCGAAGACGGACGCCGAGGGCGGCGAGATCACGCCGAAGGAGATCTGGGCGGTCTTCCAGGACGAGTACCTGCCGAACCCGGAGAACCCCTGGGGCCGTATCCAGGTCCGGACCGGCCAGTCGACCACGGACACCGACGGCGTGGACACGCTGACCGTCGAGGCGACGGTCGACGGCGAGGACACCGTCCTGACCGGTTCCGGCAACGGTCCGATCTCGGCCTTCTTCGACGCGCTGGAGTCCATCGGCATCGACGTACGCCTGCTGGACTACCAGGAGCACACGATGAGCGAGGGCGCCTCCGCGCAGGCCGCCTCCTACATCGAATGCGCGATCGACGGCAAGGTTCTGTGGGGGATCGGCATCGACGCGAACACGACGCGTGCGTCGCTGAAGGCGGTCGTCTCCGCGGTCAACCGCGCGGCCCGCTGACCCGTCTTTGACCAGGGCTTTCCGGGGCTCCGGCCGCCGTACACGGCGGCCGGAGCCCCGCCTGTTATCGGCCACCGGACCCCTCAGGTCACGGCAAGGTCTCGTACGGGGTACTGACTCAGGCTCCGGGATGTGGCTAACATCACGCCAGCGCGGCGATGTTGCCGTGCGGTTACGGAGGTGCGACGTGCTGCCAGTACGGGGACGAGACGGCCGTGCCGCCAGGGCTGTGCGCATCCTGGGCACCCGCACCGCATGGACACCCGTCGGAGACGGCGAGTTCTTCTGCCCGGGCTGCGGAGGCGACCGCAACTACCAGCGGCTCACCGGACGCCGCCGTCTCACCCTGTTCGGGCTGCCGGTGCTGCCGCGCGGCGCGGCCGGGCCGGTCGTGGAGTGCGCGGCCTGCCACGGTCACTACGGCACCGAGGTGCTCGACCACCCCACCACCCGCCGCTTCTCCGGGATGCTCCGGGACGCCGTGCACACGGTCGCCCTGGCCGTGCTCACTGCGGGCGGCACGGGGTCGCGTACGGCCCTGGAGACGGCCGCGGGCATGGTGCGCGCGGCGGGCTTCGCCGACTGCACGGAGGAGCAGCTGGCCGCGCTGGTCGAGGCGGTCGCCGCGGACACCGGGCGGGTGCTGGGGCCGCCGTGCGGGGCGAGCCTGACGATAGAGCTGCACGAGGCGCTGGACCCGCTGGCGCCGCATCTCGCCCCGGCGGGCCGTGAGTCGCTGTTCCTCCAGGGCGCGCGGATCGCCCTCGCGGACGGCCCGTACACCCCGGCGGAGCGGGAGGCGCTGGCGACGGTGGGGGCGGCGCTGATGATCTGCGCGGACGATGTGAGCAGGCTCTTGGCATCGGCGCGGACGCCTTCCTGAGCGGGGGGTGCCTGAGGCCGTGTGGGGCTGCGGGTGTGTTGTGGCCGGTCGCGCAGTTCCCCGCGCCCCTGGGGGTTGCCGCGCTCGTCACCCGGACGGAGGAAGCCTCCTCAGGGGTATGCGGGGAAGCTCTCGGGGTGATGTTTCTCAGCCGGGGGCTTCTTGTCGGGCTGGCGATCGTTTCCTCGCTCGCCGCGCGGCCCGGTGACCATGCCGTGCCCGGGTGTCCGTCCTCCGTGCCGTACACCGCGGGACAGGGCGGGTACGCCGCCTACCGGATTCCCGCCGTCGTGCGGACCCGGCGCGGCACGGTCCTGGCGTTCGCCGAGGGGCGGCGGAACGGGGCGGGGGACACCGGGGACATCGACGTGGTGCTGCGCCGCTCCGGCGACGGCGGCTGTACCTGGGGGCCGCTGACCGTGGTCGCCGCCGGGCGGGGGGACACCCGGGGCAACCCCGCACCGGTGGTCGATCCGCGCACCGGCGCCGTCGTCCTCCTCAGCTGCGGCAACCGCGGGGGAGTGACCGAGGCGCAGATCATGCGGGGGCAGGGCGAGCGCCGGGTGTACGTGCAGCACAGCTGGGACGACGGCCGGCGCTTCACCGCCCCGCGGGACATCACCGCCGAGACCGGCCGGCCCGGCTGGCGCTGGTACGCCACCGGTCCCGGCCACGCCGTCGCCCTCACCCGCGGCCCGCACACCGGCCGGCTGCTGGTCCCCGCCGACCACTCCACCGCACCGCCGCCCGACTCCCCGGACACCGGCCGGGAGCCCCGCTCTTACGGCGGTCACGCCCTCTACAGCGACGACGGCGGCCGTACCTGGCGCATCGGATACACGAGCGACGCCCACGACGGCGTCCGCAACGTCAACGAGACCGCCGCCGCCCAGCTCCCCGACGGCCGCCTCTATCTCAACGCCCGCGACCAGAACGGCACCGCCCCCGGCAACCGGCTCGACAGCTACTCCTCCGACGGCGGCGACACCCTCGACCGGCCCTTCGCCCCCCAGCCGACCCTGGACCGGGTCCCGGTCGTGCAGGGCAGCCTCCTCCAACTCCGCGGCCCGCACGCCCCCTTGCTGTTCTCCGCGCCCTCCGTCCCGACCGCCCGCCGCGCCCCGGCCCTGTGGTCCAGCGCCGACGCCGGCCGCACCTTCGCCCTGCTGCTGCCCCTCTCCGACGGCCCGGCCGGCTACTCCGACCTGGTCCAGCTCGGCCCCGGCACGGTCGGCGTCCTCCAGGAGACCGGGCCCGGCACGGCGATCGAGTTCCGCAGGGTCCAGCTGCCCGCCCCAGAGAGGCCCTGAGCCCTCAGAGCAGGCCCGCCGCGGCCAGGTGCTTGGCCACCCGTTCGACCTCCTCACCGGAGAGCGGCACCTGGGGCTCCGCCGTCGCCGCGCAGTCGATGACGCCCCGCAGATGCAGGGCCGCCTTGAACGCGCCGAGCGCCGAGGAGCTGCCGCCCATCCGGCCCGGGTCGCCCACCGTGACCATGTGGAACAGGGCGCACAGCCGCTCCTGTTCGGCCCGGGCGCCCGCCCAGTCGCCCGCCCGGCACTGCCGGTAGAGACGGACGTAACCGTGCGGGTCGACATTGGCCAGGCCCGGCACCGCACCGTCGGCGCCCATCGCCAGCGCGGCGTCGGTGACCACCTCCGAGCCGGTCAGGACGGCGAAACCGGGGTGGGTGCGGGCGCCGGTGACGAGGTCCCGGAAGGTGCCCAGATCGCCGCTGGAGTCCTTGACCCCGGCCAGCACCCCGTCCCCGGCCAGCCCCAGCAGCAGTTCCGCGGGGAGCTTGGTGTGCACGGAAGACGGGATGTCGTAGGCGATGACCGGGACCGGACTCGCGGCCGCGATCCGGCGGAAGTGGTGGACCAGCTCCGCGCGGTGGGTGCGGGCGAAGAACGGCGCGGTGACGACGACGGCCTCAGCGCCCGCCGCGGTGACCGCCGCCACATGGTCGAGGACGCGCGGGGTCGTCATGTCGATGGCGCCGGCGAGGACCGGCAGCTGGCCGGCGACATGCCCGCACACCGCCTCCACCACCTGCCGGCGCTGCCGGTCGGTCAGAAAGGCCGCCTCCGAGGACGACCCCAGCACGAACAGCGCGTGCACCCCGCCCTCCACCAGATGCCCGACCAGCCGGAGCAGCGAGGCCGTGTCCACCTCGCGCTCCGGGGTCAGCGGGGTGCACACGGGCGGGACGACTCCGGTGAGCGGGGCGGGGAAGGTCATTCACGGCTCCTGGCGGGCTGGGTCGCGGGTCGCACGGTCCTCCCCAGGATGGTGGCAGCGATAGCGGTGTCCGGGGCGTGACGCGGCCGCGAAGTCCGGCATCGTCAGGCTGCGACGCTCCCGATGAACTCCGCCCACGCCGCAGCGCCGATCACCAGCACCGGCCCGTCGCCCACCTTGCTGTCCCGGACGGGGACGATGCCGGGGACTCCGTCGGCGACCTCGACGCAGCTGCCGCCCTCGCCGTTGCTGTAGGAGCTCTTGCGCCAACGGGCGTTGCTCAGGTCGTACTTGTGCATCGTCTGTGATCCTCAGCTGCCGACTCGACCAGGACGAGGGACGCCTCCGGCGGCAGTGCGGCGACCCTGAGCAGATCGTATGCGCGCTGTGCCTGCTTCACCACAGCCGGATCGTCCACCAACGTTCCTGAAAACGACGTCTCTGTATAGGCGACCGGGGGTGCTTCTTCGAAGTCCATGAGCTGAAGCAGCCCGTTCACGGATCCGTGTGCGCCCACCGCATACGGCATCACCGTCACCCACACTGCGCGTTCCCGCATCAGGGTTGCGATGTGGTCCAGTTGCTCCGCCATTGTCTGCGGGCCACCCACCGGGATACGCAAGGTGTTCTCGTGAAGGATCACCCAATACTCGGGCCTTGTAGCGTCCTTGAGGATGCTCGATCGCTCCAGGCGAGCCGCCACGATGTCCTCGACATACTCGTTCGTGACGAACGGGTTGGCCGCGAGCGTGACCGCCTGCGCGTATGCCTTCGTCTGCAACAGGCCCGGCACCACGGTCGGCGCGAACTCGCAGATCCGTGTCGCCAGCCGCTCCAGCTCCACGACCTCCGCGAAGTACTCCGCATACCGCCTGTCATCGATGAGCTTCCTGCACAGCCGCTCGAAAATACCGTCGGTTTGTAGGATCTCGTCGATCCGTTTGGCGATATCCAGCTGAGGCTTTCGAATGGCTTGCTCGAACTGTCCGATGTAAGCACCGGAAACGAAGACCCGGGCCCCCAGCTCCACCTGGGTGATACCCGCATCCTCCCGCCGCCTCTTCAGCTCCGCGCCGAAGAACTCCCACGCCGCCTGCCGTGAACCGTTGGCCATGGCCAACCCCCTTGATCTGCCGTGCACTTGTAGGGCGCAGACACCTGCCGAGTGTAGGGGCGGAGCGTCACTCTGGATGTGCGAAGAGTGGAACCCGGAAAAGGAGGGGCACGCCATGGCCGGAATCGAAGAGGCCGAGGAGGCCTTGAGGGAATTGCGGTCGGCCCTGGAAAAGGCCGGAATCATGTTGCCGTCGCTCGGGCTGGACCCGGTGTCCCTTGCCCGGGAGGTGCCCCGGCCGCTCGTGGAATTGGGGCGCTGTTCTCTGGAGACCGCGCGCCGGCTTACGGCAGCCGTGGGCGGGGGTGTTTCGGAGTGAAGCCCGTCATCGGCAGCCATGTCGTGGACGGCCGTACCGGACGCGTCGGCATCGTGATGGGGCACGTGGGGCCGTACATCCAGCTCAGAGCCTATGGGGGAGGGCGTGAATGGGACGCCGACCCCCAGCTCGTGCGGCCCGCCACCCCCGCCGAGCGGCTCAGCGCGGCGACGGCCTACGCCAACGCCCGCAGCCGGGGGGAGGTGCCCTAGAGGGCCGGGCCGCACTGTGAGCAGCGACTCATCGACCGGTCGGACCCCGCCTGAACTGCGGCCATTCATCATCCGCATCAATCTTGCGGACCCGGTATTGGTGTAGGGAGCACGTACCTGCCTGTACTGACCCGGCACGACACGCACCGGAACGGGGATGACGGGAATGTACGACGACCCGAGGGGGCGGCCCGCGCACGGCGGCCGCGTCCTGCTGCTCGCGCTCGGCGCCTTCGCGCTGGGACTCGACGCCTATGTGATGGCCGGCCTGCTGCCCCGGGTCGCGGACGACCTGGGCGTCTCCGAGGCCTCGGCCGGCCAGATGGTGACAGTGTTCACCCTCTGCTACGCCCTCGCGGCGCCCGTCTTCGCCGCCGCGCTGGCCGGGCGCCCGGCGAAGATCGTCCTCGCCTGTGCCCTGGTCGTGTTCACCGCGGGCAACGCGCTCACCGCCCTCGCCCCCGCCCTGCCGGTGCTGCTGCTGGCCCGGGCGCTGGCCGGTATCGGCGCCGGGCTGTACTCGCCGATGGCCGCCGCCACGGCCGCCGGACTGGTCGGCGAGGAACGCCGGGGGCGCAGCCTCGCCCTGGTGATGGGCGGCATGAGCATCGGCACGATGGTCGGCGTCCCGCTGGGCGTCCTGATCGCCGAGCACGTCGGCTGGCGCGGCACGCTCTGGCTGATCACCGCCCTCGGCGCGGTCGCCCTGGCCGGCATCACCCTGCTGCCCGAGGAACAGCACTTCACGTGGGCCGCCGACCGCCTCGGAGTGTCGCAGCCCACCCTCAGCCGACAGATCCGGCGTCTGGAGGAGGTGCTGGGCCGGTCGTTGCTGGACCGCAGCACCCGGCACCCGCGGCTCACCCTGGAGGGCCGCCGCTTACAGGCCGAGCTGCGCACCCTGCTGCCGCGGCTGGAGGCCGCCCTGCAACCCCCCGAGCCGCAGCCCGCGTTCCGCCTCGGCTACGCCTGGGGCTTCCCCATGAAGCTCGGCCGGCAGGCCATCGAGCACATGGAGGAGCGGCACCAGGTGCTCGTGCAGCCGGTCCGTGTCGACGACCGGACGGCGGGGCTGCGGGACGCCGCCGTCGACGCGGCGCTGCTGTGGGGCCCGGTCGACGACCCCCGGCTGACCTCCGTGGAACTCCTGCGCGAACCCCGGGTCGCCGCCGTCTCCCGGCGCTCCACCCTGGCCGTGCAGTCCACGGTGACCTGGCGGGACCTGGGCCGGCGGTGCCTGGTCGTCAACACCCTCAGCGGCACGCTCACACCCGAGGACTGGCCGCGCAGCAACACCCCGGAGATCGGCGCGGAGACCACCAACATCGAGGAGTACATGCACGCCGTCGCCGCCCGCCGCGGCGTCGGGGTGCTGCCCGAGTCGGTGGCCGCCCAGCACCCCGACCCGGACATCCTCTACCTGCCGCTGACCGGGGCCCCGCCGGCCGCCCTCCGCTACGTCCGCCCGCGCACCAACCCGCACCCGCACGCCGCAACGCTGGAGGACGCCCTCCTCGCCCGGACCGCGACGCGCCCCCGGGCACAGCAGGCCAGGGCCGGGAAAGCCGCCGCCTGACCCACGTGCCGGTGGAGTCATCCGGCCCGGACCCCCGTGCGGAGGAAGCCGTCCGGGGTGAAGGCGTGGGCGTCGGGCCCGGGGGAGCGGTAGTAGCCGCGTGCGGTGTGCGGGCCCCGGACGAGGAGTTCGCCCGCGTCGACGCGGATCTCGTCGGCCGGGCAGACCGGGCGGCCGTCGGCGAGGAGCGCCCCCTCCGCCAGGCCGTACACCTGCTGGACGCGGCAGCCGAGGGCGGGCTCGAGCCGCGCGGCCAGGTCGGGGGCCGGCGCGCTGCCGACCAGCTGGACGGTGCGCAGCGACCCGAGGTCCGCCGGAGTGCCGGGCAGGGCGTCCAGCCAGCGGGCGGCGAGGCCGGGGGTGAGCGAGGTGACCGTCACCTGTTCCCGTTCGATCGCCTCGAAGGCCGTGTCCGGCGCCGGGTCGTCGAGGAGGACCACCGTGCCGCCCGCCGCGAGCGTGCCGAGGATGCCGGGGCCGCCGAGGGTGACGGGGGAGTCGGCGGGCAGCGCCGCCAGGTACACGTCTTCCGGGGTGAGCGGCAGTGCCCCGGCCGCGGCCCGGAGCTGGCAGGCGTAGTCGTCGTGGGTGCGGGGGACCAGCCGCGGCGGTGCCCCCGGGTCGGGTGCCGCCGTGTCGCCGGACGCGAGGAGGAACGCCACGTCGGAGGCGTCCAGGGCGCGGTCGGCCAGCGGGGCCTCGTCCAGGGTGTGCAGCGGGAAGCTGAGGGTCCCGCCCGGCAGCATCGAGAAGCCGCCCGCCCGCTCGCCCGGCGGGGCCAGGGTGAGGATCCGGCGCAGCGAGGTCGAGCGGGCGGCGATCCGGGCGGCCGCCGCCGCGTGGTCGAAGCCGCGGTGCACGGTCGGGCCGATATAGCCGACGGCCTCGGTGGCGGCCACCAGGTGCGCGGTCTCCGCCTCCCGGTGGCTCGTGGGGGAGAGCACGGGGACCGCCCCGGCCCGCATCAGCGCGAACAGCACGACGACGAACTCGGCCGTGTTCGGCAGTTGCACCACGACCCGCTTGCCCGGCTCGATGCCGCGCATCCGCAGACCGGCGGCCGTCCGGCTCACCCGGCGGTCCAGCTGGAAATACGTCAGCCGGGCCGTGCCGTGCACCAGCGCGGTGCGGGTGCCGTGCTCACGCGCCCAGTCGTGCAGCAGCCCGGGCAGCGGACGGCCCTGCCAGTGGCCGGCCCGGCGATAGGCCGGCGCGGTGTCCTCGGGCCAGGGAGTGAAGCCGTCGAGCGGCATGGGCGGCACCTTCCTTCCGGAGCGTTCTTGCCCTGTCGTCGTCGCGCCGCCTTCAACATATTGTTCAACGGCAGAGGCAGGGGAGCGCTTGGGCGAGAATGGTGTCCATGAGTCTGTTCCGCGACGACGGCATCGTGCTGCGCACCCAGAAGCTGGGTGAGGCGGACCGGATCATCACCCTGCTCACCCGCGGTCACGGCCGGGTACGCGCCGTCGCCCGGGGCGTGCGCCGGACCAAGTCCAAGTTCGGCGCCCGGCTGGAGCCCTTCTCCCACGTGGACGTGCAGTTCTTCGCCCGCGGGAGCGAGCTGGTCGGGCGCGGTCTGCCGCTGTGCACGCAGAGCGAGACCATCGCGCCGTACGGCGGCGGGATCGTCACCGACTACGCCCGGTACACCGCCGGGACGGCCATGCTGGAGACCGCCGAGCGGTTCACGGACCACGAGGGCGAGCCGGCGGTCCAGCAGTACCTGCTGCTCGTCGGGGCGCTGCGGACCCTGGCGCGGGGCGAGCACGCACCGCATCTCGTCCTCGACGCCTTCCTGCTGCGCTCCCTCGCCGTCAACGGCTACGCCCCGAGCTTCGGCGACTGCGCGAAGTGCGGGATGCCCGGCCCCAACCGGTTCTTCTCGGTGGCCTCCGGCGGCTCCGTCTGCGCCGACTGCCGGGTGCCCGGAAGCGTCGTACCGTCCCCGCAGACCCTGGTTCTGCTGGGCGCGCTGCTTACGGGAGACTGGGAGACGGCCGACGCCTGCGAGGCGCGGTACGTCCGGGAGGGCAGCGGGCTGGTGTCCGCCTACCTGCACTGGCATCTGGAGCGCGGACTGCGTTCGCTCAGGTACGTCGAGAAGTAACACCCACGAAGAGAGACGAGAGGCACATGGTCGTACGCGGGATCCTGGGGCGCCAGCGGCGCGAGCACAAGGCGCCGGAGCCGCACCCGTCGGGTGCCCGTGCGCCGAGGCTCCCGGGTGAGCTGGTCCCGAACCACGTCGCCATCGTCATGGACGGCAACGGACGCTGGGCCAAGGACCGCGGGCTGCCGCGCACCGAGGGACACAAGGTCGGCGCCGAGCGGGTGCTGGACGTGCTCCAGGGCTCGATCGAGATCGGCGTCCGCAACATCTCCCTGTACGCCTTCTCCACCGAGAACTGGAAGCGCTCGCCCGACGAGGTCCGCTTCCTGATGAACTTCAACCGCGACTTCATCCGCAAGACCCGGGACCAGCTCGACGAACTCGGCATCCGGGTGCGCTGGGTGGGCCGGATGCCCAAGCTGTGGAAGTCCGTCGCCAAGGAACTCCAGGTCGCCCAGGAGCAGACGAAGGGCAACGACCTGCTCACGCTGTACTTCTGCATGAACTACGGCGGACGCGCCGAGATCGCCGACGCGGCCAAGGCGCTGGCCGAGGACGTGGCGGCGGGGCGGCTCGACCCGGCCAAGGTGAACGAGAAGACGCTCCAGAAGTACATGTACTACCCGGACATGCCGGACGTCGACCTGTTCCTGCGCCCCAGCGGCGAGATGCGCACCTCCAACTACCTGCTCTGGCAGAGCGCGTACGCCGAGATGGTCTTCCAGGACGTGCTGTGGCCCGACTTCGACCGCCGCCACCTGTGGCGCGCCTGCGTCGAGTTCGCCTCCCGCGACCGGCGGTTCGGCGGCGCCATCCCCAACGAGGAACTGCTGGCCATGGAGGGCAAGCCGGCCACCTGACCGCCACCGGCGGTTCACCGGGGCTGCCGAGGATACGGGCCATGAGACGTCTCACCCCGCTGCTCGCCCTCGGCGCCCTGCTCCTGGCCGCGCTGCCCGCGCACGCCGCCGACGGCCCGGCGCACCGCGAGAGTTACGGCACCAAGGCCCCGTACGCCGGCGGGCAGGACCCGCAGCGCTACCAGCAGCCGCCGGCCGGCTACACCGCCGTCCTCACCGAGAACGTCTCCCGGCACGGCTCCCGCGCGGCCACCGCCGGCACGGACGGCGACCTGGTCCTCGCCCTGTGGGACAAGGCCCGGGCCGCCGGCCGACTCACCCACAAGGGCGAGGAGTTCGGGCCCCGGGTGCAAGCCCTGGAGGCCGCCATGGCCCGGGTCGGCTACGGCAACCTCAGCGGGCGTGGCAAGCAGGAACTGACGGACACGGCGGTCAGGCTGGCACACCGGCTGCCGTCGCTGTTCGCGAAGATCGCCGACGACGGGGAGAAGATCGACGTCGTCAGCTCCGGGCAGGGCCGCGCCGTCGACAGCGGCACCGTCTTCGCCGGGGCCCTCGCCGACACCGATCCGGCCCTCGCGCCGTTGATCGGACCGGCCCGGACGGACAAGGACCTGCTCTACTTCCACAAGGCGGCCGGCGGCGCCGCCTACCGCGACTACCTCGCGAACGACCGGCGCCTGAAGGACACCCTCGCGGGCATCACCGGACAGCCCGCCACGCTCGACCACGCCCGCAGCGTGCTGCGCCGGCTGTTCACCGACCCGTTCGTCGCCCAGATCCCCGACCCCGTCGGCGCCGCCGAGGCCGTCTACAACCTGTACGCCATCGCGCCCGCGATGAGCGAGGAGAGCCCCGACGGCAGGGGCTGGGGCATGGAGCGGTACATCTCCCGGTCGGACGCCGCCTGGTTCGGCTACCTCTCCGACGCCGAGGACTTCTACGAGAAGGGGCCCGGCTTCGCCGACAGCGACATCACCTACCGGATGGCGGACGTCCTGCTGGACGACTTCTTCCGGCAGGTGGAGGCCAAGCGGGACGGCACCAGCGACCTCGGCGCCGAGCTGCGCTTCACCCACGCCGAGGAGATCATCCCGCTGGCCGCGCTGATGGGCCTGCCGGGCAGCACCCGGCCGGCGACGCCGGGCGAGCCGTACACGTACGCCGGCAACCCCTGGCGGGGCGCCGCGGTCTCCCCGCTCGGTGCGAACATCCAGTGGGACGTCTACGAGAAGGACGGCCGCTACCTCGTCCGCATGCTCTACAACGAGCGCGAGACACCCTTCAGGTCGGGCTGCCGCCCGATCGCCGAGGGCAGCACGTTCTACGACCTGGACGAGCTGGAACGCTGCTTCGGACGCGGCTGATCAACGGCCGCGGGACGCATGTACGATCCCGCCTCGTGACGACGGACATGGGGCGGGAGGCCGTCCGGGAGACGGTCGAGCTGGCGTTTCGGCCGGAGCCGCGCGACTTCGTGTCGGCGCTGCGGGCGCGGCGGAAGATCAGCAGGTCGAGCCGGCTGGCGACGGGGGTGCTGGGCCTGATGTTCCTCGCCTTCGCACTGACCGCCGCGGCGGAGCTGGCCGGCGGGCGGGTGGATCTCTTCCCCGTCCTGATGATGATCTACTGCGGCGTCGGGCTCGCCGTGACACCGGTGCTCCAGGCGCGGCGGCTGGCCCGGGTGGCCGAGGTGAGCGGGGCGTGCCGGGTGACCGTGAACGAGGAGGGGGTGACGGTGCGCGCGGAGCATGTGACGGTGGTGCAGGAGTGGGGGGCGCGGCCGGTGTACCGGGAGACGGTGGACTCCTTCGCACTGTTCAGCGGGGACCGGAACGCGCGGTGCATGACGCTGCTGCCGAAGCGGGCGCTGACCGATCCGGCGGACGCGGACCGCCTGAGGTCTCTCCTGGACCGGCACATCAGGCGAGTCTGAGCGGGGAGCTGCCCCTTCAGGGGCGCGGGGAACTGCGCGAGCAACCCCCACGGAGCCGCGCCCGGCGATGGAGCGTGACCCACCCCCGCTCAGCCGGAGGCGCACTCCGCGCAGGTGCCGAAGATCTCCACCGTGTGCGCCACGTTCACATAACCGTGCTCCGCGGCGATCGCCTCCGCCCACTTCTCGACCGCCGGGCCCTCCACCTCCACCGCCTTGCCGCAGGCGCGGCAGACCAGGTGGTGGTGGTGTTCACCGGTGGAGCAGCGGCGGTACACCGACTCGCCGTCGGAGGTGCGCAGAACATCCACCTCACCGGCCTCGGCGAGGGACTGGAGCGTGCGGTAGACGGTGGTGAGTCCGACCGAGTCGCCCTTGTGCTTGAGCATGTCGTGGAGTTCCTGCGCACTGCGGAACTCGTCGACCTCGTCCAGCGCCGCCGCCACGGCTGCCCGCTGCCGGGTCGCGCGGCCCTTCACGGGCGGTCCAGCGGTCGTCACCGGTTGCCTCCTCAGTCTCGCTGTCTGCCCGGGCCATTCTGCCAGCCCGGGCGGTGCGCGGTCAGACGCCGACCTCGTCGGATGCGCTCCGCGTGGCCGGAATCGAGCACTCCGCGGGGTCTCCGGAGGGCTGGGCCGCGGCTGCCGCGCGGGCGCGTCGCCGGGCCAGCGGGGTGGCGAGCGCGGTCAGGGCGATGAACGCGGCGATGGTGAGGAGGACGATCGTCGCACCGGGCGGGACGTCCTGGTAGTACGAGGTGACGGTGCCGCTGACGGTCACGGCCACCCCGATCGCGACGGCGATCGCGAAGGTCGCGGCGAAGCTGCGGCTGAGCTGCTGCGCCGCCGCCACCGGCACCACCATCAGCGCGGACACCAGGAGCAGGCCGACCACGCGCATGGCGACCGTGACGGTGACCGCCGCGGTGACCGCGGTCAGCAGGTTCAGCACGCGCACCGGCAGCCCGGTGACCCGGGCGAACTCCTCGTCCTGGCTGACCGCGAACAGCTGGCGGCGCAGGCCCAGCGTGACCAGCAGCACGAGCGCGGCGAGCACGCAGATCGCGGTCACGTCGGACTGCGAGACGGTGGACAGGGAGCCGAAGAGGTACGAGGTCAGGTTGGCGTTGGAGCCGCCCGGCGCGAGGTTGATCAGCATCACGCCGCCGGCCATGCCGCCGTAGAAGAGCATCGCGAGGGCGATGTCGCCGCGCGTCCTGCCGTACCAGCGGATCAGCTCCATCAGGACCGCGCCGAGGACGGAGACGGCGGTCGCCATCCACACCGGGGAGGTGGACAGCAGGAAGCCGAGGCCGACGCCGGTCATGGCCACGTGGCCGATGCCGTCGCCCATCAGGGCCTGGCGGCGCTGGACGAGGTAGATGCCGACCGCGGGGGCCGTGATGCCGACCAGGACGGCGGCGAGCAGGGCCCGCTGCATGAAGGCGTAGTCGAGGAAGTCCATCACAGCTCCATCAGCTCAGCAGGCCGGTGCGGAGCGGTTCGGCGGCCGCGGGCGCGTGCGGGTGTACGTGGTCGTGGCCGGGCAGGGCGTGCTGGCCCAGGGCCTTCGGGGGCGGGCCGTCGTGCAGCACGCAGCCGTCGCGCAGGACGACCGCCCGGTCGATCAGGGGCTCCAGCGGGCCCAGTTCGTGCAGCACGAGCAGGACGGTCGTACCGGCCTCGACCTGCCCCGCGAGGGTGCGGGCGAGCACCTCCTGGCTGGCCAGGTCGACGCCCGCCATCGGCTCGTCCATGATCAGCAGCTCGGGCTCGGCGACCAGGGCGCGGGCGATGAGCACGCGCTGGTGCTGGCCGCCGGAGAGGGCGTTCACCGAGTCCTTGGCGCGGTCGGCCATGCCGACCAGGTCCAGGGCGTGGTGCACGGCCTCCCGGTCCGCCCTGCGGAAGACGCCGAAGCGGGTGCGGGCCAGCCGGCCCGCGGAGACGATCTCCGTCACCGTCGCCGGGACACCGCCCGCCGCCGTCGTGCGCTGCGGCACGTAGCCCACGCGCGCCCAGTCGCGGAAGGAGCGGCGCGGGGTGCCGAACAGCTCGACCGTGCCGCCGCTGACCGGCACCTGGCCGATGATCGTGCGGATCGCCGTGGACTTGCCGGAGCCGTTGGCGCCGAGCAGCGCGACGACCTCGCCGCGGCCGACGGTGAGGTCGATGCCGCGCAGCACGGGACGGGCGCCCAGCTCGGCGGTGACCCCGCGCAGGGATATGACAGGCTCGTTGGTCATCGCATCTCCCGTCATTTGGCGCCCAGCGCCTGCTGGAGGGCCTTGAGGTTGGCTCGCTGGACGGAGAAGTAGTCGGTGCCGCGGGAGGCGCCGGTGATGCCCTCGATCGGGTCGAGGACGTCCGTCTTGAGACCGGCGTCGCCCGCGATGGTCTTCGCGGTCTTGTCGCTGACGAGGGTCTCGTAGAAGACGGTGGAGACGCCGTCGGCCCTGGCCATCTTCTCCAGGTCCTTCACCCGGGCGGCGCTCGGCTCCGACTCGGGGTCGAGGCCGTTGATCGCCTCCTCGGTGAGGCCGTAGCGCTCGGCGAGGTAGCCGAAGGCGGCGTGCGTGGTGATGAAGACCTTGGTCCGGGTGTGCGCCAGCCCGCTTCGGAACTCCGCGTCCAGGCCGTTCAGCTTCTTCACCAGGGCCGCGGTGTTCTTGCGGTAGTCGGCCGCGTGCTTCGGGTCGCCCTTCTCGAAGGCTGCGCCGACGCCCTGGGCGATTTTGGCGTAGCGCACCGGGTCGACCCAGACGTGCGGGTCCTTGCCGCCCGCCTCCTCGCCCTGGTGGCTGTCGTGCGCGGCGGCGTGTCCGCCGACCTCGTTGCCGTGGTCCTCGAGGGTGGTCAGGGAGGCCGCGTCGATCTTCGTGCCGACCGAGGACTGGGCCACCGCGGAGTCGACGGCGGGCTGGAGGTTCTTGAGGTAGAGGACGGCGTCGGAGTCGTCGAGCGCCGCGATCTGCCGGGGGCTGATCTCCAGGTCGTGGGGTTCCTGGCCGGGGGAGGTGAGCGTGGTGACGTGCACATGGCTGCCACCGATCTGCTCGGCCAGGAAGGCCATGGGGTAGAAGGACGCGACGACGTCGAACTTTCCGGTGTTCGCCGCCTCCGCCTTGTCGCCGGAGCAGGCGGAGAGGGTGCCGATCCCGAGGGCGGTGACCGCGGCGACCGCGGCGGCGGGTATGAGGCGTCGTCGTACGTTCATGACAGTCATTTTCAACAAATATGGAAACCGTTGTCAACAAGCCTGGTGGGGGCCGTCGAGCAGGGGGCCGATTTGGTTCTGGGGGAGCCTGCGCCGGTAACCTGAATCATTCGCAAGCTGGAAGCATCTCCGCTTCAACGCCAGTCGCCGTAATCGTCATGAAGAGAGCACCGTGGCCGCCGACAAGATCGACACCATCGTCAGCCTGAGCAAGCGCCGTGGCTTCGTTTTCCCGTGCAGTGAGATCTACGGCGGTCAGCGGGCCGCCTGGGACTACGGACCGCTCGGTGTCGAGCTCAAGGAGAACATCAAGCGCCAGTGGTGGCGCTACATGGTGACGTCGCGCGAGGACGTCGTCGGTATCGACTCGTCCGTCATCCTGGCCTCCGAGGTCTGGGTGGCCTCCGGTCACGTCGCCACCTTCACGGACCCGCTGACCGAGTGCACCGCGTGTCACAAGCGGTTCCGCGCCGACCACCTGGAAGAGGCGTACGAGGAGAAGAAGGGCCACGCCCCGGCGAACGGCCTGGCCGACATCAACTGCCCGAACTGTGGCAACAAGGGCCAGTTCACCGAGCCCAAGCAGTTCTCCGGCCTGCTGTCGACCCACCTCGGCCCGACCCAGGACAGCGGCTCCGTCGCCTACCTGCGTCCCGAGACCGCCCAGGGCATCTTCACCAACTTCGCCCAGGTGCAGACCACCTCGCGCCGCAAGCCGCCGTTCGGCATCGCGCAGATGGGCAAGTCCTTCCGCAACGAGATCACGCCGGGCAACTTCATCTTCCGCACCCGCGAGTTCGAGCAGATGGAGATGGAGTTCTTCGTCAAGCCGGGCGAGGACGAGCAGTGGCAGGAGTACTGGATGCAGCAGCGCTGGAACTGGTACACCGGCCTGGGCCTGCGTGAGGAGAACATGCGCTGGTACGAGCACCCGAAGGAGAAGCTCTCCCACTACTCCAAGCGCACCGCCGACATCGAGTACCGCTTCCAGTTCGGCGGCAGCGAGTGGGGCGAGCTGGAGGGCGTCGCCAACCGCACCGACTACGACCTGTCGGCGCACGCCAAGGCCTCCGGCCAGGACCTCTCCTACTTCGACCAGGAGGCCGGCGAGCGCTGGACGCCGTACGTCATCGAGCCCGCGGCGGGTGTCGGCCGGACCATGCTGGCCTTCCTGCTCGACGCCTACGTCGAGGACGAGGCGCCGAACGCCAAGGGCAAGATGGAGAAGCGGACCGTGCTGCGGCTCGACCACCGGCTGGCCCCGGTCAAGGTCGCGGTGCTGCCCCTGTCCCGCAACCCCGAGCTGTCGCCCAAGGCCAAGGGTCTCGCCCAGGCGCTGCGGCAGAACTGGAACATCGAGTTCGACGACGCCGGTGCGATCGGTCGCCGCTACCGCCGCCAGGACGAGATCGGTACGCCGTACTGCGTGACCGTCGACTTCGACACCCTCGAGGACAACGCGGTCACGGTCCGCGAGCGTGACTCCATGAAGCAGGAGCGCGTGTCGCTGGACCAGATCGAGGGCTACCTGGCCCAGCGTCTGCTCGGCTGCTGACGCCGGCGGCGTTCAGGCTGTCTCCCGCCCGCCCGCTCATCCGACTCCGTCGGCTGGGCGGGCGGGCGTTTCTGCTTCGGATGTCCAGGTCGCTTCAGATGTCCAGGTCCACGAAGAGCGCCGCGTGGTCCGATGCCTCGTCGAGCTTCGAGTGCACGGAGTCGAAGTGGTCCTGGTGCTCGAAGATGCCCCTCGGCTCCAGGCCGACCCGCTGCACCTTGTCGAAGAGGGCGGGCGGCAACAGGATGTAGTCCAGCTTGTCCCGGGCCGAGCGGCAGGTGCCGTGGGTGCCCGGGTCGCCCTGGTAGGACGGGTGGCTCATCACGTCGCGCAGACCGGTGTCGAGCAGCGCCTTCAGCGGCGCGCTGTCCGGGCTGTCGTTGAGGTCCCCGGCGACCACGACGTTCGGCGTGCGCTCCAGCGCCGCCTGGTAGATCTCCGCGACCCGTTGCGCCTGGGCCAGGCGCAGCCGCGGATCGTCGTGGAACTTGCTCTTGAGGTGGTTGCCGAGGAGCACCAGCGTCGTCCCCTCGCCGAGCTGGATCTCGTACTCGGGGCAGTCGCGGCTGAACAGGGGCCGGTCGGGGTGGGCCGGGTCCGGGTCGAACAGGTGCGGGCGGACCGAGGTGATCGCCCGGCGGCTGAGGATCCCGACGTCGATGCCCCGCGGATCGTTGCCGTCGATCAGCAGGTTGAAGGGGTACGGCTGCGCGCCCTGGACGGCGCCCAGGACATGCCGGTTGAAGAGGTCCAGGGTGAGCCGGTCCTCGACCTCGGCCACCAGCTGGATGTCCGCGCCGACCTCGGCGACCACCTGTGCGGTGTTCCGGACCGCGGTCATGTCCAGGTCGTCCTGGACCAGTTCGACCCAGCCGGCCCAGGAGCCGCGGCCGGTCGCGTGGATGGTCAGGTCCTGGACCTGGGCCCCGGGAGGGGGAGGGTCGAAGAGTCCGGTGGTCTTGCCCGGGCGGTTCTGGTTGACGAAGATCAGCGGAGGATTGTCCGGATCGATGTCGTAGGCCCGGTTGGTCACGATGAGGTCGGCGATTTCCTTCTTGTCGGCGTCGGTGTACGTCGCCTTGTCGAGCAGTGCGACCAACGTGTCGAAATCGTCGAGTACGCGCTTCCGCTGGGCCGGGTCCGCGAGCCGGAAGGCGGCAGGCCGGCGGAAGAGGTTCTCGGTGTTGTAGGTGGCGATACGGACGACCATGGCGGCCTCCTCGGCGGCGCGAACACCGCACGGCCGACGGCAGGCGCCGCCTGAGGAGCTACACGTCGGCATCTCCCATTCTCCGGCGGAGGCCGCGCCGACGCGAGCTGACAAATGACAGGTGACAGATATTGAAATCTGTCACCTGTCATGGCAGAGTGAGGGCCATGACGATGCGAACCCGAAACCTCGGAACCACCGGCCCGCAGGTCTTTGCCCTCGGCCTCGGCTGCATGGGCATGTCCGCCCTGTACGGCGACGCCGACCGCGCGGAGTCCGTCGCGACCGTCCACGCCGCCCTGGAGGCCGGGGTCACCCTCCTCGACACCGGCGACTTCTACGCCATGGGCCACAACGAGATGCTCGTCGGCGAGGCGCTGCGCACCGCCCCGCCGGCCCGCCGCGAACAGGCCCTCGTCAGCGTCAAGTTCGGCGCCCTGCGCGACCCCGCCGGCAACTGGGTCGGCTACGACGGCCGCCCCGCCGCCGTGAAGAACTTCGCCGCCTACTCCCTCCAGCGCCTCGGCGTCGACCACATCGACGTCTACCGGCTCGCCCGCCTCGACCCGGACGTGCCCGTCGAGGAGACCGTCGGCGCCATCGCCGAGCTGGTCGAGAAGGGGTACGTGCGGCACATCGGCCTCAGCGAGGTCGGCGCCGACAGCATCCGGCGGGCCGCCGCCACCGCCCCGATCGCCGACCTCCAGATCGAGTACTCGCTCATCTCCCGCGGCATCGAGCGGGAGATCCTGCCGACCGTACGGGAGCTGGGCATCGGGATCACGGCGTACGGCGTCCTGTCCCGCGGTCTGATCTCCGGCCACTTCACCCCGGAACGGCAGCTGTCCGAGGACGACATCCGGGCCCACTCGCCCCGCTTCCAGGGCGACAACCTCCGGCACAACCTGAACCTGGTCGACGCCCTGCGCCGAATCGCCGACCGGAAGGGCGCCACCGTCGCCCAGCTCGCCATCGCCTGGGTGCTGGCCCGGGGCGAGGACATCGTGCCGCTGATCGGCGCCCGCACCCGGCAGCGGCTCGGCGAGTCGCTGGGCGCCCTGGACGTCGTCCTCGACGCGGCCGACCTCGCCGCCATCGAGGAGGCCGTCCCGGCGGACGCGGCGGCCGGCGAGCGCTACGCCCCCGCCCAGATGGCCATGCTCGACAGCGAACGCTGAACCGGCCGCCGGGTACGGTCTAGGCATGGCACCGACCAGCGAGACCCTGACCGCCGAGCGCATCCTCGAAGCGACCGAGGAGGTGCTGCGCCGCCACGGCCCGGCCAAGGCCACCGTGGTCGACGTGGCCCGCGCGCTCGGCGTCAGCCACGGCAGCGTCTACCGGCACTTCCGCACCAAGGCGGTGCTGCGCGGCGCCGTCACCAAGCGCTGGCTGGACCGGACTTCGCAAGCGCTGGCCGGCATCGTCATGGCGGACACCGCGCCCGAGGAGCGGCTGCGGGCCTGGCTCGCGGCGCTGTTCGAGGCGAAGCGGCACAAGGCCGGGGACGATCCCGAGCTGTTCGCGACCTACACGGTGCTCACCGACGAGAACGGGACGGTCGTCGGTGAGCACATCGCCGACCTGACCGGGCAGCTGACCCGGATCGTCGAGGCGGGAGCAGAGGCGGGCGTCTTCTCCGTGTCCGACCCCGCCGCCGCGGCCCGGGCCGTCTTCCAGGCCACCGGCCGCTTCCACGACCCCTGCTACGCGCGGGAGTGGCAGCGCGAAGGGGTGGAGGAGGAGTTCCGGGCGGTGGTGGACCTGCTGATACGGGGGCTCCGCGGGGCCTGACCGGGGCCCCGCCCCTTCAGCAGTGGCTCACCCCACCGACCTCGGCAGCCGCAGGCTCAGCAGGCCCGTCAGGACGATCCCGCCCACCTGGGTCAGCAGCGTGACCAGCAGCGCGTCCCGCATGCCGAGGTGGGGGACCAGGGTGAGGAACAGCGTGCCGAGCGTGGCCACGCCCAGCGCCAGCGCCGACTGCTGGGTCGTCACCATCACCCCGCCGCCGACCCCGGCCCGCGCCGTCGGCACCTCGGACAGCACCAGCCGCATCACATTGGGCAGTTGGAGCGCCTGACCCGCACCGGCCACCGCCATCCCGGGCAGCAGCGACACCACGCCCACGTGCGGCCAGTCCCGCCACACGGCCAGCGCGATCAGCAGCACCCCCACTCCCTGCGCCACGGACCCCGCGGTGACCACCCGGGTGCCGTACCGGCCGACCAGCCGCGGACCGGCGAGGGAGACGAAGAGGAAGACGACGGCCATCGGGGCCAGCGCGAGCCCCGCCGGCACCGGGCCGAGCCGGGCCCCCTGCTGGAGCGCCAGCGCGATCACGAACATGAACCCGGCGAAGCCGATGGAGAACGGCACCATCAGCACCAGACCCCGCCGCATCGACGCCACCGCGAACAGGCTCGGCGGCACCAGCGGCGTCCGCCCGGCCCGGTCCGCCCGCCGCTCCACCGCCCAGAACGCCCCGGCCACCACCGGGAACGCGGCCAGCGACAGCCATGTCCACAGCGGCCAGCCCGCCGCCCGGCCCTCGGTCAGCGGCGCCAGCAGTGTCAGCAGGGACGCGGCGAGCAGCACCGTGCCCGGGCCGTCCACGGGCTCCGGACGCTGCGACCGGGTCTCCGGTACGAACCGCACCGCGAGCACCAGCCCGACCACGACCACGGGCACGTTGACCAGGAACACCGACCGCCATCCGGTGCCCGCGACATCGGCGGCCACCAGCACCCCGCCGAGTATCTGCCCGGCCACCATCGACAGCCCGGCCGTCGCGCCGTACAGGCTCATGGCCTTCGCACGGCGCGCGCCGCTGGTGGCGGCCTGGATGGTGGCGAGTACCTGCGGCAGCATCGCGGCGGCCGCCGCGCCCTGCGCCACCCGCGCCGCCACCAGGCTCCAGGCGTCCGGCGCCAGCCCGCAGGCCAGCGAGGTCAGCCCGAAGGCGGCCATGCCGCCGAGGAACAGCCGGCGCCGCCCGAACAGGTCCCCGAGCCGTCCGCCGACGACCAGCAGCACGGCGTACGCCACCCCGTACCCGGCGACCACCAGCTCCAGCACGGCCTCGCTCGCGGCCAGGCCGGAGCCGATGGCCGGCAGGGCGACGTTGACGATGAAGAAGTCGACCAGCGGCAGCGCCGCGGCCAGCAGAACGGTGAACAGGCCGAGTCCGCCGAGTCCCGGCGGACCGGCCGCCGGCCGGGCTGTGCCGGCCGGGGCGGTGATGACGGTTTCGCTCATGGCACCGAGCCTGCGCCCGCACTCAGAGTGGTACCAGAGTCTCCTCATCCTGGTACCAGAAGTACCTGGAAACAGGATGGCGCAGGCGGCACCCTGGAACCATGACGACCGCGCCGCCCCTTGTCCAGGACACCGCCCCCCGGAAGCCGCGCCGGCCCTCCGAGATCCGCCGCCAGGAGCTGGCCGCCTTTCTGCGCAGCCGGCGCGAGCGGATCACCCCGGAGCAGGTGGGCCTGGTCCGGGGCGCCCGGCGCCGCACCCCCGGCCTGCGCCGCGAGGAGGTCGCCCAGCTCTCCGCGGTCGGCGTCACCTGGTACACCTGGCTGGAGCAGGCCCGCGACATCCAGGTCTCCGTGCAGGTCCTGGACGCCCTCGCCCGCACCCTGCTGCTGGACGCCAGCGAACGCGCCCACCTCTTCCAGCTGGCCGGGGCCACCGACCCGACGCCCGCCGCGCACTGCACCGGCGTCACCCCGGCGCTGCGCACCCTGCTGGACCGGCTGGACCCGAACCCCGCCTGCATCCAGAACAGCCGGTACGACATCCTCGCCTACAACCGCACCTACGGCCTGCTGCTGGGCGACCTGGACGCCATCGCGCCCGAGGACCGCAACTGCATGATCCTCGTGCACAGCGACCCGGGCTGGCAGCAGACCGTCGTCCACCTCGCGGAGTCCCAGCGGCTGATGGCCGCCCGGCTGCGCGCCTCCCTCGCCGGGCACCTCGGCGAACCCGCCTGGAAGATGCTCCTCAAACGGCTGAAGGAGTACCCCGCGTTCCGCGAGAACTGGGAGCGCTACGAGGTGGTCGCCACCCGCTCCAAGACCAAGGAGTTCCGCAACCCGTACGTCGGCCTGCTCACCCTGGAACACACGGACCTGTGGCTCGGCCCCGAGCTGGGTGCCCGCATGGTCACCTACACCCCGAAGGACGAGCAGACCACGGAGCGGCTGGAGCGGCTGTACGAGCTGGCGCTCAGCAGGGCTTGACGTGCCGGCCCGGGTACCCGGGCGGCAACCGACGCAGCAGCGCATGGCCGGAAAGGGGCCGACCCGAGGTGGTGTTCCGGTAAAAGCTTCGACATCGGCTGTTCAATAACCCTGACCTGGTCTTGTTCTGTGCATGACTCACTCGATGGGATGCGCGTGACCACTTCGTCCGATCACGGACACGTCCGACCACGGACCTCTCTCAGGGGAATTCATGCACATAGCCCGTACCGGGCGCGGCGTCGCGGCCACCGCGGCCGTCACCGCCGCCCTTGCCGCCGCCGCGCTGACCACGACGTCGCCGGCCGGTGGCAACACCACCGCCTCCGCCGCCGTACCGCACACCTTCGCGGTGCCGGCGGTCGCGGGACACCAGCTGGTCCACGGCGTGGCCAAGCCGCTCCCCATCGCGCAGTGCCAGAGCAAGTGGCAGATCGCCTGCTACACCCCCCTTCAGTACCGCACCGCGTACAACCTGAACGCGCTGTACAAGAAGGGCATCACGGGCAAGGGGCGCACGATCGTCATCGTCGACTCGTTCGGCTCCCCGACGGTCCAGCACGACCTGGACGTCTACAGCAAGCAGTTCGGTCTGCCCAGCACCAAGGTCAAGGTCGTGAAGTGGGGGCACGTCCCCGCCTTCGACCCGAAGAACAGCGACATGACCGGCTGGGCCGGCGAGACCACGCTGGACGTGGAGATGGCCCACGCCGTGGCGCCCGGCGCGAAGATCGTCCTGGTGGAGACGGCGGTCTCGGAGACCGAGGGCACCACCGGTCTGCCGGAGATGATGAGCGCCGAGAAGTACCTGATCGACCACGGGGTCGGCGACGTCATCAGCCAGAGCTTCGGTGCCACCGAGAACACCTTCCCGGGCTTCGAGAAGGGTGACTTCACCAGCATCAAGAAGCTGCGGTACGCCTTCCAGGACGCGCAGCGCAAGCACGTGACCGTGCTCGCCTCCTCCGGTGACGGCGGCGCCACGGACAACACCGCGGACGGCAAGGGCTACTACAAGAAGCGCGTCAACTCCTGGCCGTCCTCCGACCCGCTGGTCACCTCCATCGGCGGTACGCAGCTGCACCTGAACGACAAGGGTCAGCGCATCAAGCCGGACAGCGTCTACAACGACTACGGCGCGGGCGGCGGCGGCCAGTCGCACGTCTTCAACCGTCCCTCCTTCCAGAACGGCGTGCAGAAGGTCGTCGGCACCCGCCGTGGCACCCCGGACATCTCGATGGCCGCGGCCGTCAACGGCGGCGCCTGGGTCTACTCCAGCTTCGACCCGACGGCCACCGGCTGGGACGTCTCCGGCGGCACCAGCGAGGCCTCCCCGCTGTTCTCGGGCATCGTCGCCCTCGCCGACCAGGCCGCCGGGCACCGCCTCGGTCACATCAACGAGGCGCTGTACACGCTCTACAAGCACAAGAGCGCCGGCATCGTCGACGTCAACGACGGCACCGACAACAGCTACGAGGGTGTCACCGGCTACAAGGCGGTCAACGGCTACGACATGGCCACCGGCGTGGGCACCCTGGACGCCCTGCGCCTGGTGACGGCCCTGGCGAAGAGCGGTCACTGACCGCCGGCACGGCTGAGACCGGTCGACGCCGGCTGAGACCGGCCGGGACCGGCTGACGGAACCCCCCGGGTGGAGGCTGCATCTACCTGTCCGCAGAGGCAGGGTGCCTCGCCCGGGGGGTTTCTTGTGCAGGTACGACATACCGCGGCCGTCTCCGCCCTGGGCGTGGCGCTGCTGCTGGGCGCGGTCGGCTGCGCGGACGACCACCGCGCCGTCGCCGACTGCGGGACACCGCACCTGCGCTGGACACTGACCCGCCTGGCCGGCGGCGGGCCTCCGGGGGCGCCGGCCGCCCTGCTCAGCGCCCGCAACACCGGTACGCAGCCCTGCGCCCTCGACGGCTTCCCGGAACTCGACGCCCAGGTGGGCAAGGCGCAGGGGATGGAGTCGCGCCCGAAGCGGGGGGCCACGGCGCCCCGGGTGGTGCTGGAGCCGGGCCGCGCGGCCGGCTTCCCGGTCTCCTACCGCACCGGGACGGACCCGGACGGGTACTGCTACATCACCGGCGACCTCGATCCGGCCCTGTACGTGACCCCGCCGCACCCCGCGCGGGGCGAGCACGGCACCCGCATCGAACTGACCGACGGCCGGGGCCGCCACCTCAAGGCCCAGATCTGCTCGGACACCCTCGAACTGGGCCCGCCCGACCGGGTCTAGCTCCGTCCGGAGGCGCCCACGGGCTGGCGGATCTCCGAGGACTCCAGGCGCTCCGCCGTGCGCTCGGCGGTGCGGCGGGCCCAGCTGCCGCTGGTGAGCAGGCCGAGGGCGAGGACGGCCAGGCCGCAGCCGGTGAGGATCCACCAGCCGGGGCCGGCCGCCGAGACGAAGGCGGATCTGAACGGCGAGGAGCCGACACCGGAGGCCAGGACCGCGCCGATCACCGCGACGCCGAGCGTCTGGCCCAGCTGTCTGCTGGTGGAGGCGACGGCGGCGGCCACCCCGGCCTGGGCGCGCGGCATCCCGGAGACGGCCGTGTTGGTGATCGGCGCGTTCACGAAGCCGAAGCCGATGCCGAACAGGACGTAGCCGATCAGGCGCGTGATGTTCGAGGTCTCGGCCTCGAAGGCGGCGAAGAGGGCGGCGCTCGCCGTCATCGCCGTACCGGCGATCAGGAGGGGCAGGCGGGGGCCGCGGCTGCCGACCAGCCGTCCGGACAGCGGTGCGCACAGGAAGGTGGGCGCGGCCATCGGCAGCATCCACAGGCCCGCGTGCAGCGCGTCCAGGCCGCGCACGTTCTGAAGGTAGAGGGTGGACAGGAAGAGGAAGCCGCCGAGCGCCGCGAACGCGCTGATCGCGATGACGGTCGCGCCGCTGAACGGGGCCGAACCGAAGAAGCGCAGGTCGATGAGGGGTTCCTCGCGCCGGGGCTCGTACCAGAGCAGGGCCAGCAGCGCGGCCAGGGCCACCGCGGCGAACGGCGCCACCGTGCCGGGCCCGGAGGAGGGGGCCGCGATGATGGCGTAGGTCAGCGCGCCGAACAGGGCGATCACCAGCAGCTGGCCGACCGGGTCGGGGCGGCGGGCCTTGGGCGCCCGGGACTCCGGGACGAAGCGCAGGGTGAGGAGCAGGGCGGCGAGGCCGACCGGGAGGTTTATCCAGAAGATCGCGCGCCAGCTCACCGACTGGACGAGGAGTCCGCCCACCAGCGGGCCCGCCGCCATCGAGATGCCGACCACCGCACCCCAGGCACCGATCGCGCGGGCACGCTCGCGCGCGTCGGTGAAGGTGTTGGTGATGATCGACATGGCGACCGGGTTGAGCATCGAGCCGCCGACGGCCTGGACCATACGGAAGACGATCAGCAGTTCCAGGTTGGGCGCGAGCGAGCAGAGCAGCGAGCCGACGGAGAAGACCACCAGGCCCGCCATGAAGACTTTTCTGCGCCCGATGCGGTCGGCGGTGGACCCCGCCAGCATCAGCAGCGAGGCCAGCACCAGGGTGTAGGCGTCGATCGTCCACTGGAGGCCGGCGGTCGTGGCGTGCAGGTCGCGCTGCATCGACGGCAGCGCCACGTTCAGCACGGTGTTGTCGAGGCTCACGATCAGCAGACTCATACAGCAGATCGCGAGCACCAGCAGACGTCTGCGATGGCTCAACTCGGGCATGGTCTCATCGTACCCGACTTCAATAGTATGTCTAACTAATTACAGCTACACGATTCTTCCGGCGACCGGTCGGCCGGTCGTCCGCCACCTCCGGCTCATCCGAGTACCCGGGTGGGGGACAATGGGGGCTTGACTGTGTCGTACATCCGTACCGGAGCCCTGTGATGACCCACCCGCTCTCCATCGGCCCGCACGCCGTCGCACCGCCCGTCGTGCTCGCACCCATGGCGGGGATCACCAACGCGCCCTTCCGCACCCTGTGCCGGGAGTTCAGCGGCGGCAAGGGCCTCTTCGTCAGCGAGATGATCACGACCCGGGCGCTGGTCGAACGCAACGACAAGACCATGCAGCTGATCAAGTTCGACGCGAGCGAGCAGCCGCGCTCGATCCAGCTGTACGGCGTCGACCCGGTGACCGTCGGCAAGGCCGTCCGCATGATCGTGGAAGAGGACCTGGCCGACCACATCGACCTGAACTTCGGCTGCCCGGTCCCCAAGGTCACCCGCAAGGGCGGCGGCTCGGCGCTGCCGTACAAGCGGAACCTGCTGCGCGCCATCCTGCGCGAGGCGGTCTCCGGCGCCGGCGACCTGCCCGTCACCATGAAGATGCGCAAGGGCATCGACGACGACCACCTCACCTACCTCGACGCCGGCCGTATCGCCGTCGAGGAGGGCGTCACCGCCATCGCCCTGCACGGCCGTACCACCGCCCAGCACTACGGCGGCACCGCCGACTGGGACGCCATCGCCCGGCTGAAGGAGCACGTCCCGGAGATCCCGGTGCTCGGCAACGGCGACATTTGGTGCGCCGAGGACGCGCTGCGGATGGTGCGCGAGACCGGCTGCGACGGCGTGGTCGTCGGCCGCGGCTGCCTCGGCCGGCCGTGGCTCTTCGCCGACCTGGTCGCGGCCTTCGAAGGACGCCCGGACGAGGTGGCCCGGCCCGCGCTGCGCGAGGTCGCCGATGTCATGGTCCGGCACGCCCGGCTGCTCGGCGAGTGGATCGGCGACGAGTCCAAGGGCGTGATCGACTTCCGCAAGCACGTCGCCTGGTACCTGAAGGGCTTCGCGGTCGGCTCCGAGATGCGCAAGCGGCTCGCGATCACCTCCTCGCTGGAGGAGCTGCGGGCCGGGCTGGACGAGCTGGACCTCGACCAGGCCTGGCCTGCCGGCGCGGACGGCCCCCGGGGCCGTACGTCCGGCAACAACCGGGTGGTGCTGCCGGACGGCTGGCTGAAGGACCCGTACGACTGCGCGGGCGTGAGCGAGGACGCGGAGCTGGACACCTCCGGGGGCTGAGAGAGCCCCCTAGGGGGTGTCAGCCCTTCTTCGGGTGCGGGGTCGAGCCGTAGGCCGTCAGGAAGCGGTCGCGGAAGGCGCTCATCCGCCACACCGGGGCGTCGTGGGCGGGCCGCAGGCCGTCCGTCCACCCCCACCCGGAGATCCGGTCCAGCACCTTCGGGTCCTTGGCGACGATCGCCACCGGCACATCACGGCTGGCGTGGTTCCCGCTGACCCGGGCGATGGGCTGGTGGTCGCCGAGGAAGACCAGGACGGTGTCCTTGGTGCCGTACCGCTCCAGCCACTGGGTGAGCGCGGTCACCGAGTACTGGATCGTCTTGCCGTACTCCTGGCGGGACTTGGTGGTGTCGGCGATGACGTCGGCCGGCTTGTTGCCCGCCGCCTGGATGCCCTTGAAGATCGAGCCGTCGCCCAGCTGGTCCCAGCCGACCATGTGCGGGATCGGCGCCCACGGCTGGTGGCTGGAGGTGAGGATCAGCAGCGACATCCGCGCCTTGCCGTCCGCGGGCTTCCTGCTGTGCACCCGGTCCTGGTACTGCTGCAACGCGTACTGGTCCGGCATGGTCGACCAGCTGAACTTCGGTCCCTTGTAGCCGAGTTGGAAGGCGTTGTAGACCTTGTCGAGGCCGTACCACTTCTGCTCCGGCCATGCCTTCTGCACGCCCGGCATGACCCCGACCGTGTCGAAGGCGCCGGTCTTCTTGAACGCCTCGGTCAGGCTGAGGTGGTCGCTGGCCATCACCGTGCGGTAGCGCTGCTGGTTGCTGATCCACAGGCCCGACATGGTGGTGGAGTGCCCGAGCCAGCTGCTGCCGCCGTAGGTGGCCGAGGTCAGCCAGCCGCTCTTGGCGTGGAAACCGGCCTTGGCCAGCGCCTTGGTGCGGGCGTCGAGGGTCGCGTCGACGCCCGGCGCCATGATCGGGTCCTCGATCGCGCTGCGGCCGTAGCTCTCGATGAACGTGAAGATCATGTCCTTGCCGCGCAGATCGGGCACCAGCTGGCTGCCCGGCGTGTTCCCGAAGGCGTCGACCCGGGCCACCTTCTCGAACTCCGCCTCGTCCCGCAGCGTGCTCGCCACCTCCCGGACCTGCGCCTTCATGGCGGAGGCGGTGCCGTCGGAGGCGATCGGCACACCGCCGAGCTGGAGGCCCAGCGAGGAGCAGGTGATCCACGCCACCCCGGCGATCAGCGTGCCCCGGGTGGCGATGCCGTGGTTGCGGACGAGCAGGTTGCTCAGCCGGACCGTCGACAGCGTGAGCAGCACGAAGAGGAGGACGACGAGGGCGATGACCCCGACCACGGCGGCGAGAGCGGTCGTACGGCCGAGGGAGTCCGCCAGATACGACTCCGCGTCGCCGAACAGGCTCCAGTCCAGTACGACGTTGAAGCCCCGGCCCAGGTACTGGTTGAAGCCCATGTCCAGCAGGTTCAGCACGGTCATGGCGGCGAGCGCGAGCCCGGACACCACGGCCAGCACGAGCCGCGGCCGACGCGGCAGCGCGAGCAGCACGGCGGCGCCGATGACCGCCTCCCCGGGAATCCGGGTGAACGCCGTGGGCTCCAGCCGTACGACGGTGTTCGGCAGCACCAGCGCGGCGAGCACCAGGGCGGCGGCGCACACGGTCACGGCACAGGACACCACCCGCGCGGCGACCGGATACCGCTCCCGCCAGAACACCCAGGGTCGGCGGGAGCGCCGGGGCAGAGCAGAGACGCCGTCCGGCCCGGGAGCGGGATCGGAGTCTGCGGCTTCGGCTGGGCTGGGAGCGGGGTCTGCGGTTCCGGCTTGGCCGGAAGCGGGGGATTCGGCTGCGGCTTCCGTTTCGCCTTGGGACGGGGCTGCGGCTGCGGCCTTGGTCCCGGCTTGCCCTTCGGCAGAGGCAGAGGCAGAGGCAGAGGCAGAGGCAGGGGCCGTGCCTGCGGCTTCGATTTCGCTTCCGGCGTCTGCCGCGGGTGCGGGTGCACTCCCGGCGTCTGCGGCTGGTTCCGCTTCGCCCCCCCGCTCGCCCCCAGCCCGAGTCCGGGCCTCATCCTGGACGGGTGTTCGGGGAGGGGCGGGGAGGTCCTCCGGGTCCTGGGTCGGCTCCGCCCGGCCGGTGTCCGAGGGCTGGTGCGTGCTTGTGTGCTGAGGCAACCCGGAGGTCCTTCCGTACGACAGCCGTGGCGAAGGGCGGGCCACGCGGGGAGGCTGGGCGGACCGGAGAACGGTCCGCCTGGCCCGCCGTCATCCGGTACGGCCCGCCCCGGACGGCTGTTCACGGCGGTCGGCAAACACCCGGCAAACGCCTTCTCAAGCGAGGTGCCCCCCTGACCCGCATGGCCTAGGCGCCCCCGACCGCCGTGAGGAGGGCGAGGGGGGCCGCCGCCGAGCGGGCCTCTCGCAGGCAGGCGTGCGGATACGGCACCGGCTCGCTGTGCGTGCCGCGGTCGTAGCCCGCGAGGACCTCCGGCAGCCGGTGGCCGGTGGCCGTCGCCGCGTCGACCAGCGCGTGGGCGACCGTACGGGCCTCGTCGTGCAGGCCGTAACGGGCCAGGCCCAGCGTGAGCAGCGCGTTGTCGTGCGGCCAGACCGAGCCGCGGTGGTAGGAGAGGGGGTGGTACGCCGGCTGGCCGGAGGCCAGGGTGCGGACGCCCCAGCCGGAGAAGAAGTCCGGCTCCAGCAGTCTGCGCCCGACCACCTCGCCGTACTCCTTGTCCAGCAGCCCCGACCACAGCAGATGCCCGGCGTCGGAGGCCAGCGCGTCGATCTGGCGGCCCCTGCCGTCCAGCGCCAGCGCGGGGAAGGAGTGCTCCCGCATCCAGAAGTCCCGCTGGAAACGGTCCCGGAGGTCGGCGGCCGCCTGCTCCAGCAGCGCGGCGTACGTCTCGTCGGACCACACCGTGCGCGCCAGCCACGCCGTGCGGCGCAGCGCGTCGTACGCATAGCCCTGGGCGCCCGCCGCCATCACCGCACCGGTGGGCCGGCTGCCGTCGGCGCAGCAGATCGCGCCGGGGGAGTCCTTCCAGTTCTGGTTGGCGAGACCGCCCTTGTCGGCGCGGTAGACGAGGTAGCCGCGGGAGGTCAGACCGCCGTGGTCGAGCATCCAGCCGATCGCGGCCCGGGCGTGCGGCTCCAGACGGCGGGCCAGGGCGCTGTCGCCGGTCCGCTCGGCATACGCGCCGAGCAGGATCAGGAACAGCGGGGTGGCGTCGACCGAGCCGTAGTACCGGCGGAACGGCACCTGGCCGAAGTGCGCCAGCTCACCGTGGCGCACCTCGTGCACGATCTTGCCCGGCTGGGCGACCGGGAACGGCCCGCTGCCGGTCGCCTGGGTGGCCGCGAGCGCCAGCAGCACCGCGGCGGCCGGCTGGGGCCGGTAGGGGAGCACGAACAGGGAGGTGAGCAGCGCGTCCCGGCCGAGCAGGGTGAGGAACCAGGGCGCGCCGGCGGCCGGGACCCGCAGCTCCTCGCCGTCCGGCCCGGTGGCCGGCACCTGGAGCGCCGCCAGGTCCGCGAGGCCCCGGGCACAGGCCTCCGCCAGCTCCGGCCAGCCGGTGGGGAAGGCCACCCCCTCCATGAACCGCTCCTCCAGGGACAGCAGGTGTGCGCGTACGGCGGCCGGGCCGCGGGGCACCCGCAGGGCCCGCTTGTCGCCGTGCGGGCGGGCCATCACGCGCAGCACCAGCTCGGTCGTGCCGTGCGGTTCCAGGGGCAGGGTCCACACCAGTCGGCGGGCGCCGGTGCCGGTCTCCTCGACGGCGTCCGGAGCGGGCTCGGCGCTGATCGTCGTACAGGACCGCCACTCGGCACGGCGGTAGGCGAACTCGATGCCGTCGTCCAGGACTTGCCGGGAGCGTACGGCGCCGGCCTTGACGTAGGTGCGGTGGTCGGAGCGCAGCTCGAACTGGTCGGCGAAGTCCGCGTCGGCGGTGATGGCGAGGCGGACCGTGGTGGGCACCGGGCGGTTGCTGGTCACCCGGAGCGTCTCCACGAACGCGCTGTCACCGACGGCCTGTTCACGGAAGAGGGTGTGTGCCGGGGGCTCCTGGCGGCCGCCGCGCGGCACCAGCACGCAGTGGGCGGCGGCGTCGCCGTCCGTGACCGGGCTCAGCAGCTCCGGCACCCCGCCGTCGACGGTGAGCTGCCAGCGGCTGAGGTGCCGGGCGTCCCGTACGAATAACCCGTCCGGAAGGCTGCCGCCCCGGACCCCGCTGATGTCGCCCCGGTCGCCCACGGCGGCGAACGTCGCGCCGTGCACGAGCAGATGATGCCGGTCCGTCATGCCGGGTTCCCTTCCTTGTCACTCCTGTCGAACGTGCCGGTGCCCGCGGGGGACACGCCTGGTCCGGGGTGCTTGAGAAGCTCTTGGCCCAGTTGGTGATGGAGGTCCAGCGCGAGCGCCGCCGTCCAGCCGAAGCCGGTCGCGCCGCAGGCCTCGCCGGTGTACGGATCGACGTACTCGGCGAAACCGGTGCTGTCCGCGAGGTGCAGCATCGCGGTGCGCAGCGCGTCGGCCCGGTCCCGCTCCCCGTGGGTGCGCAGCCCCCGCTCCAGCAGCCAGCCGGTGTTGAACCAGGCCGGACCGCGCCAGTAGCGGTGCGGGTCGAAGGCCTCGCCGAGCAGGTCGTAGCTGGGGACCAGCCGGGTGCGGTCGCCGAGGGAGAAGTGCGGGCCGTGCAGGGTGCGGACGAGGGTGGCGGCGATGGCGCGGGGCAGGTCGGGCAGGAGCAGCGGCACCAGCCCGGAGACGCTCCGCTCGCGGACGAGCGCTCCCTGCCCCGGCCGGGATCCGGGAGGGCCGGCGCGCAGATCCCGGCACAGGAACATCCCGGCCTCCGGGTCCCACAGCCGCGCCACCAGCGCCGCCGTCAGCCGCTCGGCGCGCGCACGGCGGGCGGTGCCGGCCGCGCCCAGCTCCTCGGCGATCCGGGCGAGCGCGTGCTCGGAGGCGATGAGCAGGGCGTTGAACGCCGGATCCTCGACGGCGAATTCGCCGGCCTGGTCGCCGTACCCGCCGTCCCGGTAGTCCGCCGCGAGCCGTACGTACCGGCCGTAGTCCAGGTCCGTCGGCCGGTCCTCGGGGGCGCCGTGGGCGAGGTCGGCGCGGCGGAAGGAGCGGGCCGGGGCCGGGGTGATCCGGGCCAGCGGGGCGTCCCAGCAGGGGCTGTTGTCCATGCCCTGCTCCCACGGATGGACCACCGACACCAGTCCGCCGCCGCCCAGGTCCCGCCGGTGCAGCAGATAGCGGTGCCAGGCCGCCAGCCGCGGGTACACCCGGGCCAGGAAGCCCCGCGCCCGCGACAGCCCGGGGTCCGCGCGGTGCACCAGCCAGGCCGCCAGCGCATGGACCGGTGGCTGCACGATCCCCGAGGTCTGTACGGTGCGCGGGGCGCCCGCGGCGCTCCCGGCGGTGGCGGACCGCCAGAAATCGGGGCTCGGGAAGTACGCGTCGAGCGGGACGGAGGGGTTGAAGACGATGTGCGGGACACGGCCGTCACCCCACTGCGCGGCCAGCAGCGTCTCCAGCTCGGTCTGGGCCCGCAGCGGCGAGAGATGCCGCAGCCCGATCGCGATGAACGCCGAGTCCCAGGACCACTGGTGCGGATACAGCTTCCGGGACGGGACCGTCGAACTGCCCGTCCAGTTGGCGTCGAGCACCCGGGCGGCCCTGACGTGCAGGGATGTGGGGGTGGCGGGCGGATCGTATGCGATCTCGTACTGCGCGGGACGGGCGTTGAGCTGGGCAGTGCGATCCACTCGGGGCTCCCCGAAGACGAAGGCGACCGGCCGCGACGACCGGGTTTGGCAGTGGCCACCGTAGAGTTACGTCTATTTAACACGCAAAACTCACTATGTAATGCAGGCTTGAGGAACACAAGGGGGTGCGCATGACCGGACGGCCGGGAAGGACCGTGAAGAGCTCCAGGGGCGGCAGTCAGGCCGGCGCCGGGGATCTGCTCGAACTGGTGCGCAGCGGACGGGCCGTGACACGGGGTGCGCTCCAGCAGGCGACCGGGCTGTCCCGGGCGACGGTCGGTCAGCGGCTGGACCGGCTGTTCCGGGCCGGCTGGCTGCGCGAGGGCGCGGGCGGCCCGGTGGACTCGCCGCTCGGCGGCCGCCCTTCCATCACCCTGGAGTTCGACGACTCCCACGCGGTGGTGCTCGCCGCCGACCTCGACACCCGGCACGCCCGCGCGGCGGTCCTCTCGCTCACCGGCGAGATCCTCGCCGAGCACGCGGAGGCGCTGGCCGTCGAGGACGGCCCGGAGAGGGTGCTCGGCGAACTCGGCCGGTTGTTCGCCCGGTTGCTCGAGAAGGCCGGGCGGCCGGCCGAGCTGGTCTGCGGCATAGGGCTGGCCGTGCCCGGCCCGGTGGACAGCGAGACCGGCCGGGTGGTGCAGCCGCCGATGATGCCGGGCTGGGACGGCTACGACATAAGAGGCCGCCTCTGCCGTGCCTTCACCGAGCAGACGGGGGCCCCGGCGGTCCCGGTCCTGGTGGACAACGACGCCAACCTGATGGCCTACGGCGAGCAGCGCACCGGACACCCCGACTGCGCGGCCTTCGTCCTGGTCAAGGTGTCCACCGGCATCGGCGCCGGCGTGGTCGTGGACGGCTCGGTCTATCGGGGCGTCGACGGCGGCGCGGGCGACATCGGGCACATCCGGGTGGGCGCGGACGCGCTGTGCCGGTGCGGCTCGCACGGCTGCCTCGCCGCGGTGGCGAGCGGCGGCGCGGTGGCGCGGCGGCTGGCGGAGTCCGGGGTGCCGGCGGCCTCCGGCTCGGATGTACGGGACCTGCTGGCGGCCGGGCATCCGGAGGCGGCGGCGCTGGCGCGGGAGGCGGGCCGCCGGGTCGGGGACGTGCTGGCGACGGTGGTGACCCTGCTGAACCCCGGGGTGCTGATGATCGCCGGCGATCTGGCCGGAACGCCCTTCCTCACCGGGGTGCGCGAGCTGCTGTACCAGCGGGCACTGCCCCGTTCCACGGCCCATCTGGACGTCGTCACGTCCCGGCTGGGCGACCGGGCCGCGCTCATCGGAGCGGGGGCGCTGGTGGTGGAACACCTGTACGCGCCGGAGCGGGTGGAGGAGCGCCTGCTGGCGCTGGGCGTGTAATGCCACTTATCGCACCCTTTGTACTGCGGTTTCAGCCGGTCGCCGGGACCGGTCGGACCGTCCGCATGGTGAAATCCGGCGGGGTATGGGAGCGTGATTCTCGCCACCCTTGATAAGGGTTGCGCTCAGATGAGCGGATCAAGGCCGACTGCACTTCTCCAAGGGGTGGCACTGGGTGCCACCCCTTGATCGTTCATCGACCGAAATCACTCGTGGCGAGAGGCGCTCATATGAGCGGTAAACCGCACCTCTGGAGCAGGTTGCGTTCAAGAAGTGAAAACAAGGAGCGGCTAGGGCTTGCCAAGCTTTGACTTTCGATCCGCTGGCGGACGGGTGGTTACAGGCGCATGACGCGCAAGTAGACGTACCCATAGACCTTCGATCTGGGTATGTTCCTGGCCGTCAGGGCAGCCACCGTGGCCTCAAGGAGTCGAGACCCGTGTCGGAAAACAAAGAACCCCACGTAACGAAGTTCGTTTACGACTTCACCGAGGGCAACAAGGACCTCAAGGACCTCCTCGGCGGCAAGGGTGCCAACCTCGCCGAGATGACCAACCTGGGTCTCCCGGTGCCTCCCGGCTTCACCATCACCACGGAGGCCTGCAAGGTCTACCTGGAGAGCGGCGAGGAGCCCGTGGCACTGCGTGACGAGGTGAGTGCGCACCTCGACGCCCTCGAGACCCGCATGGGCAAGAAGCTCGGCCAGGCCGACAACCCGCTTCTCGTGTCGGTCCGCTCGGGCGCCAAGTTCTCCATGCCCGGCATGATGGACACCGTCCTGAACATCGGCCTCTCCGACAAGTCGGTGCAGGGCCTGGCCAAGCAGGCCGGCGACGACCGCTTCGCGTGGGACTCCTACCGCCGCCTCATCCAGATGTTCGGCAAGACCGTCCTCGGCGTCGACGGCGAGCTGTTCGAGGAGGCCCTCGACGCCGCCAAGGCGGCCAAGAAGGTCACGGTCGACACCGACCTGGAGGCCGCCGACCTGAAGAAGCTGGTCACCACCTTCAAGAAGATCGTCAAGAAGGAGGCCGGCCGGGACTTCCCGCAGGACCCGCGCGAGCAGATGGACCTCGCCATCAAGGCGGTCTTCGACTCCTGGAACGGCGACCGCGCCAAGCTCTACCGCCGCCAGGAGCGCATCCCCGGCGACCTCGGCACCGCGGTCAACATCTGCTCCATGGTCTTCGGCAACCTCGGCCCCGACTCCGGCACCGGCGTCGCCTTCACCCGCGACCCCGCCTCCGGCCACCAGGGCGTCTACGGCGACTACCTCCAGAACGCCCAGGGCGAGGACGTGGTCGCGGGCATCCGCAACACCGTCCCGCTGGCGGAGCTGGAGCAGATCGACAAGAAGTCGTACGACCGGCTCATGCAGATCATGGAGACGCTGGAGAACCACTACAAGGACCTCTGCGACATCGAGTTCACGATCGAGCGCGGTCAGCTGTGGATGCTCCAGACCCGGGTCGGCAAGCGCACCGCGGGTGCCGCGTTCCGTATCGCCACCCAGCTGGTGGACCAGGGCCTGATCGACGAGACGGAAGCCCTCCAGCGCGTCACCGGCGCCCAGCTCGCCCAGCTGATGTTCCCCCGCTTCGACGAGCAGGCCAAGGTCGAGCAGGTGGCGCGCGGCATCGCGGCGTCGCCGGGCGCGGCGGTCGGCAAGGCCGTCTTCGACTCGTACACCGCGGTGAAGTGGTCCCGCTCCGGCGAGAAGGTCATCCTGGTCCGCCGTGAGACCAACCCCGACGACCTGGACGGCATGATCGCGGCTGAGGGCATCCTCACCTCGCGCGGCGGCAAGACCTCCCACGCGGCCGTGGTGGCCCGCGGCATGGGCAAGACCTGTGTCTGCGGTGCCGAGGAGCTCGAGGTCGACACCAAGCGCCGCCGTATGACGGTGCCGGGCGGTCACGTGGTCGAAGAGGGCGACGTCATCTCCATCGACGGCTCCTCCGGCAAGGTCTACCTGGGCGAGGTCCCGGTCGTGCCCTCCCCGGTCGTGGAGTACTTCGAGGGCCGGATGCACCCCGGTGCCGACGACGCCGACGAGCTGGTCGAGGCGGTCCACCGCATGATGGCCTTCGCCGACCGCAAGCGCCGGCTGCGGGTCCGGGCCAACGCGGACAACGCCGAGGACGCGCTGCGCGCCCGCCGCTTCGGCGCCCAGGGCATCGGCCTGTGCCGCACCGAGCACATGTTCCTCGGTGACCGCCGCGAACTGGTGGAGCGCCTGATCCTCGCCGACACGGAGGCGGAGCGCGAGGAGTCCCTGAAGGCGCTGCTGCCCCTCCAGAAGAAGGACTTCATCGAGCTCTTCGAGGCGATGGACGGCCTCCCGGTGACGATCCGTCTCCTGGACCCGCCGCTGCACGAGTTCCTCCCCGACATCACGGAACTCTCGGTCCGCGTGGCCCTCGCCGAGTCCCGCCAGGAGCCGCACGAGAACGACCTGCGGCTGCTCCAGGCCGTCCACCGCCTGCACGAGCAGAACCCGATGCTCGGCCTGCGCGGCGTCCGCCTCGGCCTCGTCATCCCCGGCCTGTTCACCATGCAGGTCCGCGCGATCGCGGAGGCGGCGGCGGAGCGCAAGTCCGCCAAGGGCGACCCGCGCGCCGAGATCATGATCCCGCTCGTCGGCACGGTCCAGGAGCTGGAGATCGTCCGCGAGGAGGCGGACCGGGTCGTCGCCGAGGTGGAGGCCGCGACCGGTACGCAGCTGAAGCTGGCGATCGGCACGATGATCGAGCTGCCGCGGGCCGCGCTGACCGCCGGTCAGATCGCCGAGGCCGCCGAGTTCTTCTCCTTCGGCACGAACGACCTCACCCAGACGGTGTGGGGCTTCTCCCGGGACGACGTGGAGGCCTCCTTCTTCACGGCCTACCTGGAGAAGGGCATCTTCGGCGTCTCCCCCTTCGAGACGATCGACAAGGACGGTGTCGGTTCCCTGGTGCGCTCGGCCGCGGAAGCCGGCCGCCGCACCCGCCCCGACCTGAAGCTCGGCGTCTGCGGCGAGCACGGCGGTGACCCGGAGTCGGTCCACTTCTTCCACGAGGTCGGTCTCGACTACGTCTCCTGCTCCCCGTTCCGCATCCCGGTGGCGCGCCTGGAGGCGGGCCGCGCGGCGACGCAGTCGGAAGGCAGCGACCACCGCTAGTCCCTGCTGGGCGGCTCGACCCCGGACCAGCCGCTGGTCCCCGACCCTCACCGATCGGCGGCTGTTCCGGCGCACGAAAAAAGAGAGGCGGCACCCTGTGCGGGGGTGCCGCCTCTCGGCGCGTGGGGGTTTCGGCCGGTGTCTTGATCTGGATCACCTGATGTGATGGAGGGGAGTGAGGGTAAAGGATTCGCCGCGTGAGCGGGGCGCTACGTTCTGTGATGGGGCTGCCGGTTGGGGTGGCTGGGATCGCAGAGAGGTGGCGTGATGAAGAAGGCGCTTGCGGGTGTGGTGGCGGCGGGGGTGTTTCTCGCGGGGGCGGGGACGGCGTTTGCGTCGTCCTGGCGGAGCGCCAAGCCGATGGCCGGGGGCGGGGTCTCCTTCTCGCAGATCGAGTACCGCTTCCACCCGGCCCACCACCATAACGGCGCTTTCGAGTGGAAGGGAGACCTGAAGGACGAGCGCCCCGGGGACGGGCACAACGTGTACGTGCAAGTTCAAGTCGAGGGGCGTGGCTGGGTCCGCTACTACGGAAAGCAGCGCCGTACGGTCCGCCTGCATCACTTCAGCTGGGAGGGGTCGCAGCTGTACACGGACGACGCCTCCTTGGGTGTCTGTGTCGACAACGGCGCGCTGGAGCCGGATGACTGCGTACCCGCCGTGCACTTCCAGAACCACCGCTAGAACCGAGGGGTTCGTCGTGTCCGAAGTCCTTGCCGCGCGGGGGATCGACCTGTTCTACGGCTCCTTCCTGGCTGTCAGGAGAGCCACGATCGCGCTGCATCGCGGTGAGGTCGCTGCCATTACCGGCCCCAGCGGCTCGGGGAAGTCATCCCTCCTGTACGGACTGGCGGGTGTCTTGCCGGTCAGTCGGGGCGAAGTGCGCTTCGCCGGGACGAAGTTGAGCGATCTCAGTGATGACGAACTGAGTACTCTGCGCCGCGACCGGTTCGGGTTCGTCTTCCAGTACGGAGAACTCCTCCCGGAACTCACGGTGGAAGAGAACGCCGCACTGCCACTGCGACTGGCGGGGCAGCGTAAGAAACAGGCGCTCGCCACAGCAGGAGAGGTTCTCGGCAGGCTGGGACTGAGTGAACTGCGGGACCGGCGCCCCGCGCAGGTCTCGGGAGGCCAGAGCCAGCGGGTCGCTGTGGCACGCGCTCTGGTGCACAGGCCGGCGGTCGTCTTCGCAGACGAGCCCACCGGCTCACTCGACAGTGGCAGCGCGCAAACAGTTTTGGAGGAGTTCCTCACGCTGGCCGGTTCATTGGGCACGGCCGTCGTCCTGGTCACCCATGACGCGGATGTGGCAGCCCGCGCGGACACCAGATACCGCATGGTCGACGGTGTGCTCACCCGGCAGGGGCGGTAGGGCCGGTGATGGCATTCCTCCTGGGATTGCGTTTGTTGCTTGGTAGCGGGCGTGGCAACCGGGCGCGGTTCGTGCTGATGGCAGTAGGCAGCTCGGTCGGTGTGTGCTGCTTGGCCATCGTGCTCACGATTCCCGGCATGCTGGCGGCACAGGATGCGCGTGTAGCCGACCGGCAACCGATCGATGCACCCGCTTCCCAAGCAGCTGATTTCCCCCTGTGGTTGGAGCGGACTGACCCCTACGGCTCACGTGTCCTGACTCGGGTCTTCCTGGCCAAGGGCACGAAGTCCGTGGGGCCCCCGCCGGGGCTGAAGAACTTTCCGGACCGCGGAGAGGTCTTCGTGTCACCACCGTTGCACGAACTGCTGCGTAGAAGCCCGTCCCTCGCCCAACGCCTACCGGGGCGGGAGCGGGGGATCATCGGCCCCCAAGGGCTGGCTCGTCCCGGGGAACTCATCGCCTATGTCGGGGTGAGCCGGGAAGAAGTCCGTGACGGTTGGGAGCTGAGAGGGTTCGGGCGCAACTGGACGCCATTTCCGGTTGTGGAGCCGCCGGCGCTCGACATGGTTCGGTATGTCATGTCCGGCGCTGTGCTGTTGCCCCTCGTCGTGTTCCTCTCCGTGTGTGCCCGTCTCTCCGCTGCCGACCGGGCTCGCAGACTGGCGGCCTTGCGACTGCTCGGCATGAAGGCCGAGGAGGTGCGCCGGGTGAATGCCGCCGAGACGGTTGTGGCAGCGACGCTCGGCGCACTCCTGGGTCTTGGCGAGTACTGGATCCTGAACCGACTCGGCGCGCAGGTGGGGCTGCCTGGATTCACCTGGTATGCAGGCGATGGCGCACTGTCCGGCTCGACCATCGTGACGTGCCTGGTGGGTTGCCCGGCGCTCGCTTGGCTCGTCGGTCGGGCCAGCGCCCGCAGGGCTGTGCGCAACCCGCTCGCCGTCCGCAGGGACGCGGTGGCCAAGGCCCCATCGGCCCTCGGCTTCCTGCCACTGCTCGCGGGTGTGGGCATCGCGGCTGCCTATTGCGTAGCTGGAGCGATGGGGTATGTCCCTCGGGAGACGATGACCTACTCCCTCCTCTTGCCGACAGCGGCCGTACTCATCGGCATCGGTCTCGTGGTGACACTGCCGGCTCTGTTCGGCTTCATCGCGCGGAGAATCGCCGACTCAACCCGCTCGCTCGCGCTCGGACTCGCCATGCGGCGCACTGAGGCCGAGCCGGGCGGTGCGCTCCGAGTGGCCGGCAACTTGGTCCTACTGGTGTTTGCGGCCTCGATTGTCCAGGGGGTCCTCATCCAACTGGAGCAGTCAGGCAAGTCGCACTCACCGGTTCAGCGGTACGACCTGGCCATCGACAAGCTCACTCCAGCCAGCCGGAAGGCCCTGGAACGGCTTCCAGGAGTCGCGCATATCGTGACGGTGGAATCATCACGAGCGGGTGATCCCGATGCCCAGGGGTCACCTGAGGTGGTCGTGGCGACCTGCGCACAGCTTCGTACGGTGCTGTCTCGGGTCGATCAGTGCCGTGACGGAACCCCTCTGTGGCTCCGGGATCCTGAGTACCCCGTCTCGGACTACATGAGCCATGAGCCAGGGAGGCTGTCCTTCCGGTTGGAGGGCGGAGGTCATGAAGTGACCTTCACCGAGCCGAAGCGGACCCGGACCATCCGGTACCGCGACCAACCCGGTGCCTCGGTGATCGAGAGCGAGTCGATTCTGATCTCGCCGACCATGTTGCCTAGGGGAGTGGTTCCTGCGGACGGAACGCTGACCCTGGTCAGCGACTCTGCCCCGAACGTCGTGCGCAGCGTCTTCGACAGCATCGGTCGCATCGCACCGACCGCCGAGGTGACGCCCCAAGGCACGAATATCGACGTGCTCCAGGAGCATGCCATCGTCAAGACGCTCCTCGTCGTCGCTATGGGACTGGGTCTCGCCATCGGTGTCTCCGCGTACCTGGTCGCCGCCGTGGACCGCATGATCACCCAGCGTTCCCAGGTAACTGCCCTCACTCTGCTCGGCATCCGGGTTCGCACCCTCCGGGCTGTGCAGGTGGCGCAGGTGGTGGTGCCTTTGGCGGCAGGGCTGGCGCTAGCTGTGGCTACCGGAAGGCTGGCCGAGTCCAGTTACCTTGCCGTCTGCGGGGGATCACCCCTCTGGGACTCCCAAGGCCTCCCCCTCCTTCTCATCTCCGCCCTCGCCCTCCTCCTCATCGCCGCCCTCGGGTCGCTTCCGTTGCTTGGGAGGCGGATTGATCCGGAGTTGATTCGGCGGGATTGAGGGGGTGGGGGAGGCGGTCTTTCGTAATCGGGGGGGATGGCTGATCGTTGGGCCGTGCATCGATGGCGGACGTCAGGGGGCACAAGATGACCAGCATCAGCCGTAGGACGCTGCTGGCGGCCACAGCCGCCGGGGTGCTGACCGGTTGCGGAGGGAACAACGGGCGCGGCGGAGGGGCGGGGGACTCGCTGTCGCAGTGGTATCACCAGTACGGCGAATCCGGTACCGAGCAGGCCGTCGAGCGGTATGCCGCCGCCTACAAGAAGGCCCGGGTCGAGGTGCAGTGGCGGCCGGGGAACTACGACCAGCAGACCGCCGCCGCGCTGCTCACCGACTCCGGGCCCGATGTGTTCGAGGTCAACGGGCCCACCCTGGACCAGATCCAGGGCGGGCAGGTGGTCGATCTCAGCGATCTGCTCAAGGGGGTCAGGGACGACTTCAACCCGGCCGTGCTGGGACCGAAGACGTACGAGGGGCGGGTCTTCGGGATTCCGCAGGTCGTCGACATGCAGCTGCTCTACTACCGCAAGAGCCTGCTGAGCGAGGCCGGGGTCGAGCCGCCCCGCACCGTGGACGCCCTCGTGGACGCGGCCCGGAAGCTCACCAAGGGGGCGGTGAAGGGGATCTTCCTCGGCAACGACGGGGGTGCCGGGGCGCTGGGGGCGACTCCGCTCTACGCGGCCGGGCTCGAGCTGGTCACCGCGGAGGGGAAGGTCGGCTTCGCCGATTCCGCCGCCGCCCGCACCCTGGGCAAGCTGCACCGGCTGTACGCCGAGAAGTCGCTGCTGCTCGGCGCGCCCACCGACTGGTCGGATCCGTCGGCCTTCGTGCAGGGGCTCACCGCGATGCAGTGGTCCGGGCTGTGGGCGCTGCCGCAGGTGAAGAAGGAGCTGGGGGACGACTTCGGGGTGCTGCCCTTCCCGGCGGACGGCAGTGCGGGTCGGCCCGCCGTGCCCGTGGGCGCCTACGCCGCCGCCGTCAGCGCGCGCAGCCGGCACCGGGAGGCCGCCAAGGAGTTCGTGCGGTGGCTGTGGGTGGAGAAGACGGAATACCAGGAGGATTTCGCGCTGGGATATGGGTTTCATATTCCGGCACGGATCTCCCTCGCCAAGAAGGCCGCCGCGCTCCGCTCTGGTGCCGCCGCCGACGCCGTCCGGTTCACCACCGACCACGGTTACGCCCAGCCGCTGCTGTGGACCCCGGCCGCCCAGACCGCCTATCAGGACGCCCTCAGCCGGATCATCAGGGACGGCGCCGATCCGGAGCGGGAAATGCGGAAGGTCGTAGGGAAGGCGGAGGAGGAATTGAGGCGGGTGAAGAAGGGCGGGAGTGCGTCGTGAGGGCGCGGCGGGCGCTGTGGTTCTGGGTGTTCGTCGGGCCGTTCGTGGGCGGGCTGGTTCTCTTCACCTATGTTCCGTTGCTGTGGAGCGTCGCGCTGAGCTTCTTCGACGCGCACAACACCGTCATGCCCACCCACTTCGTCGGACTCGAGAATTACCTGAGAATGGCTGGGGATGGGGCGTTCAGGGGCAGTTTAGGTACTTTTCTTGTTTTTGCTGCCTTTATTGTGCCCGTCACCTACCTTGTCTCGCTCTCCCTCGCGCTGATGGTCAACCGGGTGCGGTGGGCGCGCGCCTTCTTCCGGTCCGTGTTCTTCCTTCCGGCCGCGTGCAGTTATGTGGTCGCGGCCCTCGTGTGGAAGATGTCGCTCTTCAGCGGGGTGCGGTTCGGGCTGGTCAACACCGTGCTGGGCTGGTTCGGGGGTGATCCCGTCGCCTGGCTGGCGAGTGCGGATCCGCCCTGGTACTGGCTCGTCATCGTGACCGTACGGCTGTGGTTGCAGGCCGGGTTCTACATGATCCTCTTCCTCGCGGGGCTTCAGAGGATCGATCCGGTGCTGTACGAGGCGGCCGCCGTGGACGGGGCCCGGCCCGGCTGGACGGTGCTGCGGCACATCACCCTGCCCCAGCTGCGCGCCACCTCGGTCGCGGTGGTGCTGCTGCTCGTCGTCAACGCCTTTCAGGCTTTTGACGAGTTTTACAATCTGTTGTCGGATGCGCGGGGTTATCCGCCGTATGCCCGGCCGCCGTTGGTCTATCTGTACTACGTCGCTCTGGGGCAGGGGCAGGATCTCGGGCTCGGCAGCGCCGGCGCGGTGATCCTCGCGCTGATCATCGCGGTCGTCACGGTCGGACAGGCGCGGTGGCTGCGGCTGGGGAGGCCGGACGCCGATGGGTGACTCTCTGGTGCGGGCGGGGCGGGCGTTGCGGACGGTGCTGCTCGTCGTGCTCGCCGTCGTCTTCCTCGTCCCCTTCTATCTGCTGCTCCGCAACGGGCTCTCCAGCGAGCAGGACATCACCTCGCCGCAGTGGACCTTCCTGCCCCGTGAGGTGCGGTGGGGGAATGTCGCGGAGCTGTTCCAGGACCCGTCCGTGCCGTTCGCGCGGTCCCTGCTCAACTCCGCGCTGATCGCCGTCGCGACGACGGCCGGCACCCTGCTCCTGGCCTCCCTCGCGGGGTACGGCCTCGCGCGCATCCCGTACCGGCACGCGAACAAGGTCTTCTACGGCATCCTCGGCACCCTGCTCGTCCCGGCCGCCGTCACCTTCGTCCCCAGCTTTGTGCTGGTGTCCTCGCTGGGCTGGGTCTCCACGCTGCGCGGGCTGATCGTGCCGACGCTGTTCTCCGCCTTCGCCTGCTTCGTCTTCCGGCAGTACTTCCTGGGCTTCCCAAGGGAGTTGGAGGACGCGGCACAGGTGGACGGGCTCGGGTACTGGCGCACGTACTGGCTCGTGGTCGTGCCGAACGCGCGGCCGGTGTTCGCGGCCGTCGGGACGATCGTGTTCCTCGGAGCGTGGAACTCCTTCCTCTGGCCGCTGGTGATCGGGCAGGACCGGAACGCCTGGACGGTGCAGGTCGCGCTGTCGGCCTTCACCACCTCCCAGGTCGTACGGCTGCACGAACTGTTCCTCGCGGCGGTCGTGTCGGTCCTGCCGTTGCTGGTGGTGTTCCTGTGCTTCCAGCGGTGGATCGTGGCCGGGGTGGAGCGGTCGGGGATCGACTGAGAGCACCGGCCGGGTCAGGCGCGGCGCACCTCGTACACCGGCACCCGCACCGACTCGTCGTCCAGGCACTCCCCGCTGGCCAGGTCGAAGCGCTGCTTCAGCAGCGGGGAGGAGACGAACGGGCGGCCCTCGCGGGTGCCGGTCAGGCCGCGCGAGAGGACGGCCGCGCCGGTGAACGGGTCGACGTTGCCGATGGCGTACACCCGGTCGGTACGGTCCCGGAAGAGCGCCACCTGGCGGCCGTCCGGCAGCAGGGCCGCCACTCCGCGGCCCGGCACCAGCCGGTCCAGGTCGCAGACCGGGAGCCAGCCGTCGGCCAGCCGAAGCTCGATCTTCAGGTCGGTGGTGGTCTCGAGTGCCAGGGTCATCGCTGGGCGCTTCCTTCCAGGACGTCGGCCGGGGTTTCGGCGGGCCGCGTGCCGATGGACAGCAGCGGCAGGTCGGGCTTGATCTGGTCGCGCTCGGGGACGAAGGCGACCACCGGGTCGGGGGTGTCGGGGGCGTTCACGAAGGACACGAACCGGGCGAGCCGCTCCGGGTCGTTGATGGTCTCCGCCCACTCGTCGCGGTAGTGGGCGACATGCGCCCGCATCAGCTTCTCCAGCTCGTCGCAGATGCCGAGCGAGTCGTGCACCACCACGTCGCGGACGTGGTCCAGGCCGCCCGGGATCCGCTCCAGCCAGGTCGAGGTGCGCTCCAGGCGGTCGGCGGTGCGGATGTAGAACATCAGGAACCGGTCGATCAGCCGGACCAGTTCGGCGTCCGACAGGTCCTGGGCGAGCAGGTCCGCGTGGCGCGGGGTCGCGCCGCCGTTGCCGCCGACGTAGAGGTTCCAGCCGTTGGCGGTGGCGATCACGCCGAAGTCCTTCGACTGGGCCTCGGCGCACTCGCGGGCGCACCCCGAGACCGCGGACTTCAGCTTGTGCGGGGAGCGCAGACCGCGGTAGCGCAGCTCCAGGTCGATCGCCATGCGGACGGAGTCCTGGACGCCGTAGCGGCACCAGGTCCGGCCCACGCAGGACTTCACCGTGCGCAGCGACTTGCCGTACGCGTGCCCGGACTCGAAGCCGGCGTCCACCAGCCGCGCCCAGATGAGCGGCAGCTGCTCGACGCGCGCGCCGAACATGTCGATCCGCTGGCCGCCGGTGATCTTCGTGTAGAGGCCGAAGTCCCGGGCGATCTCCCCGATCACGATCAGCTTCTCGGGGGCGATCTCCCCGCCGGGGATGCGCGGCACGACCGAGTACGAGCCGTTCTTCTGGAGGTTGGCGAGGAAGTGGTCGTTGGTGTCCTGGAGCGCCGCCTGCTCGCCGTCGAGGACATAGCCGCTCGCGCCGATCGTCGGGGCCAGGGAGGCGATGATCGAGGCCACCGCCGGCTTGCACACCTCGCAGCCGTCGCCGCCCCGGGCGCCCTCCCGGCCGTAGCGGTCGAGGAGGTCCCGGTACGACGTGATCCGCAGCGCCAGGACGATCTCGTACAGCTCCTCGCGGGTCTGCCCGAAGCAGCCGCACAGCCCCTTGTCCACCTCGATGCCGGACGCCTCCAGCTCGGCGTCCACCAGCTGGCCCAGCACCTTGACGCAACTGCCGCAGCCGGTGCCCGCCCTGGTGCACTTCTTCACCTCGGGCACGCTGGTGCACCGGTGCTCCGTCACCGCCCCGCGGATCGCGCCCTTGCTGACGTTGTGGCAGGAGCAGATGATCGCCTCGTCGGGCAGCGCCGACGGGCCGAGCCCGGCCCCCGCGTCCGCTCCCGCGGGCAGGACGAGCGACTCGGGGGAGACGGGCGGCACCGAACCGGTCAGGGCCCGCAGGGTGCCGTACGCCTCCGCGTCCCCGACCAGGATGCCGCCGAGCAGCGTGCCGTCCTTGCCGATGACCAGCTTCTTGTACAGGCCCGCGCGGGAGTCGGAGTAGACGACGTCCAGGCAGTCCTCGGTGGTGCCGTGCGCGTCGCCGAAGGAGGCGACGTCGACGCCGAGCAGCTTCAGCTTGGTGGACAGGTCGGCGCCGGTGAAGGACGCCTCGTCGGCGGCGATGGTGGCCGCGGCCGTCTCCGCCTGCTCGTAGCCGGGCGCCACCAGGCCGTACACCCGGCCGTCCGCCGCCAGCGCGCACTCGCCGATCGCGAACACCCGCGGGTCGCCGACCGTACGGCACTGCTCGTCCACGGCGATGCCACCGCGCTCGCCGACCGTGAGGCCGCACTCCCGGGCCAGCTGGTCGCGGGGCCGGACACCGGCGCTGAACACCACCATGTCGACGTCGAGTCGCGAGCCGTCGGACAGCTTCATCCCGGTGACCGAGCCGTCGTCGCCGACGACGATCTCCTGGGTGCCGGTACCCGTGTGCACGGTCAGGCCCATGCCCTCGATGGTGCGCAGCAGCGCCGCGCCACCGCCCTCGTCCACCTGCACCGGCATCAGCCGCGGCGCGAACTCCACGATGTGCGTGTCGAGTCCGAGGCCCTTCAGCGCACCGGCCGCCTCCAGGCCCAGCAGCCCGCCGCCGACCACGGCACCCGTCGTCGCCCTCGACTTGGCGTACTCCTCGATGGCCAGCAGGTCCTCGATGGTCCGGTAGACGAAGCAGCCCGCGGCGTCCTTGTTCGGCACCGGCGGCACGAACGGGTAGGAGCCGGTGGCCAGGACCAGCACGTCGTAGCCGACGGTCAGCCCGGAGCGGGCGGTCACCGTGCGCGCCGCCCGGTCGATCGTCTCCGCCGGGTCGCCGAGGTGCAGCTCGATGCCGTGCTCCGCGATGAAGTCGAGGTCCGTCAGGGACAGGTCCTCCGGGGTGCGGCCGGCGAAGTAGGAGGTCAGCTGGACCCGGTCGTAGGCCGGACGCGGCTCCTCGCACAGCACGACCACGCGGTGCGTCGCGGTCAGACCGCGTTCGCCGAGCGCTTCGAGGAAGCGCTGGCCGACCATGCCATGGCCGACGAGCACGATCGTGGGGCGGTCCCCGGCAGGTGCGGTCGTGGACATCAGGAGCCTCCGTCATTCGTGAGCAGGTGCAGCAGGGGGCCGTCGTCGGGGAGCGGCTCTGCTCCCTCCCAGGCGCGGGCGAGCGCGCCGACGGTGCCGAGTTCGCCGACGAGGACCCCGCCGACCAGGCGGTCGTCGCGGACGACGACCTTGCGATAGGTGCCCCGGGTGGCGTCGGCGAGCCGCACCACGTCGTCGCCGGGGCGCGCCTCCGGCTCGCCGAAGGCGGCGAGGTCGAACGGCGCGTCGGGTCCGGTGAGGGTGAGCCGGGTCAGGGAACGGGTGCCGGTGTAGCGCGCGTCCGGGTCCCCGGCGAGCAGCCCGGCCAGCGCGTCGGCCTGTTCCAGCGCCGGGGCGGCCAGGCCGTAGACCGTGCCGCGGTGCTGGACGCAGTCGCCGACGGCGCGGATGTGCGGGTCGGAGGTGCGCAGTTCGTCGTCCACCAGGATGCCCTGGTGCACGGCGAGTCCCGCCTGCTCCGCCAGACCGGTGCGCGGCCGCACCCCGCAGGCGAGGACCACCAGGTCGGCGTCGAGCGCGTAGCCGTCGGCCAGCTCCACCGAGCGGACCGCGCCCGCGACCGAGCGGACGTTGCGCACCCGGCACTCGGTGTGCACCTCGACGCCCAGGTCCGTCAGATGCCGCAGCACCAGGCGGGAGGCGTCCGGGTCGAGCTGGCGTTCCAGCAGCCGCTCGGCCTGCTGGGCGAGGACCACCTGGGCGCCGCGCACGGCGAGCGCGCGGGCCGCGGAGACCCCGAGCAGCCCGCCGCCGACGACGACCGCGCGCACCCCCGGCCGGACCGCCTTGGCCAGTCCCAGGCAGTCGTCCATGGTGCGGAACGCGTGGACGCCCTCGGGTAGCTGGTGGCCGGGGGTGAACAGACCGCGCAGCGGCGGCAGTACCGGGTTGGAGCCGGTCGCGAGGACCAGGGTGCCGTATGCGATCGAGGTGCCGTCGGCGCACTCGACGGTCCGTCCGGACCGGTCGATCCCGGTGACCCGGGTACGCAGCAGGCCCTCGGGGGCCGGGAGGCCGATCACCTCGGGGGCGTACCGGCCGGCCAGCACCTCGGCGAGCAGCACCCGGTTGTACGGCGGGTGTTCCTCCTCGCCGACGAGCAGCGCGGGTGTGCCCAGCTCGCCGAGCCGCCGGGCGAGCCGTACGCCCGCGAGGCCGGCGCCGATCACCACCACACGCGTATTCGAGGTCATGTCCCTGAGCGTGCGTCCCCGACGTTACCCGGCAGCATCACCTCTGTTTCCCGTGCGGAACGCTGCCCTCAGCGGGGGCGCGTGCGGGGTGTGAGGGTCCCGCGCGGGCGGAGGGGAGGGCTGTGAGGGTCCCACGCGGGCGGCGGGGAGGACTGTGAGGGGCCCGCAGGGGCGGCGGGGCGGTCGCGTGCTGCTCTAGGGTCGTGATCATGCCCGACATACCCGTGACCGTCGTAGCCCTGCTGTGTGTGGCCGCGCTGGCGGCCGGATGGATCGACGCGGTGGTCGGCGGGGGCGGGCTGCTGCTTCTGCCGGCCCTGCTGCTCGGCCTGCCCGCCGCGACCCCGGCCGCCTCCGTGCTCGGCACCAACAAGGCGGTCGCGATCGTGGGGACGAGCGGAGCGGCCGTGACCTACGCCCGCCGGGCGCCGCTGGACGTCGCCATGGCGGTGCGCATCGGCCTGGCCGCGCTCGCCGGTTCCTCCGCCGGGGCCTTCTTCGCCGCCGGGATGAGTACGGAGGTGCTCAAGCCGGTGATCATGGTGGTGCTGCTCGGGGTCGCGGCCTTCGTGATCCTGCGCCCGGCCTTCGGCACGGCACCGGCGGCGGGCCCGGCCACCCGCCGGCAGAAGCTCGCCGCGATCGGCCTGGCCGGCCTCGGCATCGGCGGCTACGACGGCCTGATCGGCCCCGGCACCGGTACCTTCCTGGTCCTCACGCTCACCGCGCTGCTCCCGCTGGACCTGGTCACCGCCTCCGCCACCGCCAAGATCGTCAACTGCTGCACCAACGCCGGGGCCCTCGCGATGTTCGCCTGGCAGGGCACGGTCCTGTGGCAACTGGCCGCGCTGCTCGCCGCGTTCAACCTCGCCGGCGGCATGCTCGGCGCCCGCACCGCGCTGAAGAAGGGCAGCGGATTCGTCCGGGGCGTGCTGCTGACGGTGGTGTTCGCGCTGGTGGCGAATCTGGCGTACGAGCAGTGGCTGGCGTAGGACCCGCTCAGTCCTGTCCGGCCAGCGTGGACCGCAGCCGGCGCTTGTCCGGCTTGCCGGCCGCCGTCAGCGGGATGTCCGGCACCAGGTGCAGGGCGTCGGGGGCGTAGAGGCGCCCCTTGCGGGCGGTGACATGGTCCCGGATCTCCGCGAGCGAGGGCCGGTGCCCGGCGGCGGGCACCACGGCCGCGTGCACATGCTCCACCGACTCCTCGTCCCGCACGCCGAAGACCGCGCACCGGGCCACCCCCGGATGGCCGAGCAGCAGCTCCTCCAGCTCCGCCGGATACACATGGCCCCCGACGACCACGATCATCTCCTTGATCCGGTCCACGAGGTAGAGAAAGCCGTCCTCGTCGACACAGCCGACGTCGCCGGTGTGCACCCAGCCGTCCCGCAGCACCTGAGCGGTCAGCTCCGGCTGCTTCCAGTACCCGCTCATCACATACGGCGAGCGCACCTGCACCTCGCCGCGTTCGCCGGGCGGCAGGGTGGTGCCGTCGGCGTCCCGGACGGCGATCTCCACTCCGGGCAGGGCCCGGCCGACGGTCAGCTGTCCGCCCGGGCCGGTCCGCTCCACGTCACCGGGCCCCGCCTCCGTGATGTGCTGGGTCTCGGCCTGCCCGTACAGGCCGTAGAGCACGGGTCCCAGGGCCTTGGCCGCCTGGCGCAGCCGGGCCGGTGAGGCAGCCGTGCCGCCGTAGGTGACCCGGCTCAGGCTGGACAGGTCGGTGCCGGGCAGGTCCGGGTGGTCCAGCAACTGGTAGAGCAGCGGCGGCAGCAGCCAGGTGTGGGTGACGCGCTCGCGCTCGATCGCGGCGAGCACGTCCCCGGGCTCGAAGCCGTGCCGCAGGACCACCGAGCCGCCCTGGTACAGCGCCATGTCGGCGAGGATGCCGGCGAGATGGGCGAGCGGGGTGCAGGCCAGGAAGCGGGGCGGGTCGCCGGCGCCCGCGAGCCCCCGGTCCAGGGTGCTGAGATAGGAGCCGTGACGCATCCGGATGCCCTTGGGGATGCCGGTGGTCCCGCCGGTGTGCCGGATGCACCAGTCGTCGTCCGGGCCGACCGGAGCGGTCATCGGCCGTGCGGGGCGCCGGGCGGCCGCGGCGAGGACGTCCTCGGCGGTCAGGGTGTCCTCGGCGAGGCCGCCTTCGCCCGGGCCGTCCTCGGTGAGGCCGCCGGGACCGAGGCGGAGCATCGGGGGAGTGCCGGGCACGCCCGCCAGTTCCCGTGCGGGCCCCTGCTGCCGGCCGTCCACCAGGAGCAGGGCGCAGTCCGTGCTCGCCATCAGGGCGGCCATGACCTGCGCGCTCATCCCCTCGTAGAGGCCGACCACCCGGGCGCCGGCGAGATTGGCGGCGTAGCGGGCGGTCAGTGCCTCGGCGGTGTTGCCGGTGAGCAGGGTGACGGTGGTGCCGCGGCCCACCCCGCGCGCGGCGAGTTCCGCGCCGAGCCGGAGGACCTGGTCCCGGAACTCCCCCGCGCTGATCACCCGCCCCTCGGCGGTGGTGACGGCGGCGCGGGACGGGTCGGCGGACAGGGTGTCGAGGACGGCCTCCACATAGCTGCGGAAACCGGCCTCGGCGGTGCCGGGGTGCTGGCTCATCGCGGGTGTTCTCCCTGGTCGGACCGGGTGGGCGGGCGTGTACGACGCTAGTGCCGGGCGCTCATGCCTTCCACGACCGATCCCGTCATGTGCTCATGGCGCATCGGGTATGAAGCGCCCGTCGGGCAGGGCGAACCGCTCGGTGGCCAGCCTGCGGAAGTCCTGTGCGGCGGGCGAGAGATAGGCGTGCCGGCGCCACACCAGGGTCAGCGTGCGGTGGCAGTCCGGGGCGTCCAGGTGCAGCCAGCCGACATGGCCGTCGTCGCCGAGGGCCCGCCGGGCGACGGCCGGCATCAGACCGATGCCCAGCCCGGCGCCGATCAGCCCCGGGGTGGCGGCGGCTTCGTCGCCCTCGCAGACCACCCGGGGGGTCAGCCCCTCCCGGGCGAAGAGCCGCTCCAGCAAGACCCGTTGCCAGTGTCCGGGGCGGGTGCTGACGAACTCCTCGGCGGCCAGCTCGGCGACGGTGACGCGTTGTCGTCCGGCCAGCCGGTGCCCGGGCGGCACCGCCAGCAGGACCTCCTCCCGTACCAGCTCCACCGAGCGCAGTTCCGGGCCGGCCAGCGGCTGGGAGGCGAGCGCGAAGTCCACGTCCCCGGTGGCCAGATGGCGTCCCATGGCGTCCACCGGGGCCTGGAACAGGCGCACCTTCGCCTCGGGGCGCAGCGCCCGGAAGGCGGACAGCACGTCGGACAGCTGGAGCAGGGTCTCCGCGGCGACGGCGATCCGGCCCGGACCGGCACCCGAGGCATCGGCCATCTCCCGCTGGGCGTCGTCGAGTTCGGCCAGCGCCCGGTCCACCCGGCGCAGAAAGGCGGCCCCGTGCTCGTTCAGCCGGACCCGGCGGCCCGGGCGGTCGAACAGCGGGACGCCGAGTTCCGCCTCCAGCCGGATGATGGTCCGGCTCACCGACGGCTGGGCGACCCGGAGTTCGGCCGCGGCCCGGCTGATGTGCTGGTGGCGGGCCACGGCCTGGAAGTAGCGCAGCGACAGCAGATCCATGGCCGTAGTCTCGCGGAATAGACCGCGATCTCAGGCGGGTTGACGGATCGAGAAGCTTTCGGACCGACCGTCTCCCGGAGTCGCAGTGATCGACGTGATACGCATCGAGGTCACCCAGCCCGTCAACGACCCCGCCGAGGAGGGGCAGTACCGACTCGACCGGGACGAGCTGTGGGACGGGCTGCGGCGGAAGGCCGAGAACGCCGTCCCCTTCATCGAGGGCATGTCCGAGTGCACGGTGCTGGAGCGCCGGGCCGACGGCCTGGTGCGGGAGGTGGTCGTACGCGGCGAGCGGATCAGGGAGGACGTCGTCTTCCGGCCGGGCCGGCGGGTCAGCTTCCACCGTGACGACGACCGGGCCACCTGGGTGATCCACAACGAGATCGGGCAGGACGCGGACGGCGGACTCACCCTGAGCTTCGCCAGCGAGATCACCTTCCACGGCGAGGCCGCAGCGGCCGGACCGGACGCCGCCGCGATCGAGCGGATGCGGGACAGCACGGCGCGCACGGTCGCGCACACCCTGGACGTGATCCGCCGGACGACCGCGGCCGCCTAGGACGTTTCTCCGGGGGGTTCTTCCTCGGGGATGGGCCGGCCGGGGCTTTCCTCGGCCAGGGGCCGGCTCCCCGTCAGATGGGCGAAGACGACCACGTTGCCCTGGTAGCCGGTGGTCCGTGAGTAGCCGCCGCCGCAGGTGATCACCCGGAGTTCGGGGCGGGGGGCGGCGCCGTAGACCTTCTCGTCGGGGAAGTCGCGGGCCGGGTAGACCTCGACCGCGTCCACCGTGAACACGGCCACCGTGCCGTCGCTGCGGTCCACCTCGACGACCGCGCCCCGGCGGAGCGCGCCGAGGCCGTAGAAGACGGCCGGGCCCTCGGCGTTGTCGACATGGCCGGCGACGATCGCGGTGCCCGTCTCGCCGGGGGTGGTGCCGGCCTCGTACCAGCCGGCCAGGTTCTTCCGGTCGGCGGGCGGGACGTCCAGGCTGCCGGAGCGGGTGAGGGCCAGTCCCATGAGCGGCGCGTCCACGTGGATCGCGGGGATGCGGATGCGCCGGGGAGGCGAGGGCGGCAGCGCGGGAGCGGCGGGCTGCTCGCCGCCGTGCGGGCCGGTGGCCCGGCCCTCGGCGGCCGGCGGCTGGGGCGGCGGGGCGTGGGTCCCGGTGCCGCCGCCGAGCAGCCATACGCCGGAGCAGAGGGCGACGACGGTGAGGGCGGCTATCGCGGTGTCGCCGAGCCTGGCGGTCCCGGCGGGTCCGGCGGGCCCGGCCGTTCTCGCGGTCCTGACAGTCCTGGCGGTTCTGGCGGTCCTGCGCATGCGAACCCCCTCTCGTGGAGGCGAACCCTGACGGCGGACCCCCGAGGCTGGGCCCCTCCCCCTCCGGGCCGCGAGGGGCATCGGACCCGGAGGGGGTGGGGCGTGCGGTACCGGCGGACGGACAGCGGAGGGTGTCCGTCAGATCCCGTCGCCTCTCGCCCGGCGATGCAGGAGCCAGGTACCGCCCGCGGCGGCGACGGCCAGTGCCGCCACGCCCGCCGCGGTCTGCACGGGGTCGGGGCCGAGTGCGCCGCCGACCCCCGTCTTCAGGCTGCCCCGCGGCTGCACCTGCTCGTGCGCCGCGCTCAGCGCGACCACCAGGTCGCCCGTCGCCTGGCGGTCGCCCTCGGCGCACTTGGCGACGATCTCGTACGTCCCCGGCTGCGCGCTCGACGGCACCCGGAACTGGCCGATCGCCTCGCCCTCGTGCGTGCTGGGCGCCAGCGTGAACGTCCCGGCACCGACCGCGCCCGCGTCCCCGGTCGCGGAGCCCTTCTCGCCGCACACCGCGGTGTTCACCGTGACCTGTCCGCCGGGCGCCACCGTGGACGGGTACACGTCGAGGCGGCCGGGCGCGCCGCCGTACGCGGGTGCCGCGGCGAGTCCCGCCGCGGCCGCGGCGAGCGCGGTGCCGGTCAGCAGACGGGCGAGGCGTCGGCGTCGCATGGTGCTCCCCAAGGGCTCGCGGTTCGGCTTGTCCGTCCGGCGTGTCCGGTCGGCTCGTTCGCTACCGAGGTAAGTCGCAGTCGGGGAGTTCCGCTTGCCGGGCGTGCGGGCGGCACTGCGGTGAACGGGTGTCGCCGACGACCCCCACACGGCCTAGCCCGCCGGGAGTCCGGGCAGGTCACGGGCGTGTGGGGGTCGTGGACGAGAGGGTTGTACGAAGAGCACACGAATGGAGCGACGGATGCCGTTGAACGGGTGACGGCGTGCAGACGGCCCGCGCCGTCACCCGAGGAACCGTCACCCGAGGAACCGTCAGTTCACGTTGACCGCGCTCCAGGCCGCGGCCACCGCGTTGTACTCGGTGCTGCCCGCGCCGTACAGGTCCTTGGCGGCGTTCAGCGTGGCCGTGCGGGCGCCCGCGTAGTTGGTCGAGGACGTCATGTAGGTGGTCAGCGCCCGGTACCAGATGCGGGCCACCTTGTCCCGGCCGATGCCGGTGACGGTCGAGCCGTTGTACGTCGGCGAGTTGTAGCTGACGCCGTTGATGGTCTTCGCTCCGCTGCCCTCCGCGAGCAGATAGGCGAAGTGGTTGGCGACGCCGGAGGAGTAGTGGACGTCCAGGTTCCCGACCGAACTGCTCCAGTAGTCGGCCGAGTTGCCGTCCTTGGAGGGCTGGTCCATGAAGCGCAGCGCGGGCTTGCCGAAGCCGGACTTCACGATCTTCTCGCCGATGAGGTAGTCACCGGGGTCGGAGGAGTTGTTGGCGTACCACTCGACCATCGTGCCGAGGATGTCCGAGGTGGCCTCGTTCAGCCCGCCCGACTCGCCCGAGTACGTGAGCGCCGCCGTCTTCGACGTGACCCCGTGGGTCATCTCGTGCCCGGCGACGTCCAGCGCGACCAGCGGCCCGAAGGTGCTGCCGTCGCCGTCGCCGTAGGTCATGCAGAAGCAGCTGTCGTCCCAGAAGGCGTTGTTGTAGCCGCTGCCGTAGTGGACGCGGTTGTACGAGCCCTTGCCGTCGCCCGCGATGCCGTTGCGCCCGAAGGTGTTCTTGTAGAAGTCCCAGGTCATGTTGGTGCCGTACTGGGCGTCGACGGCGGCCGAGGAACGGTCGGCGTTGCTGCCCGTGCCCCAGTGGTTGTCCGAGTCCGTGAACACGGTCGACGGGGCCCGGCTGAAGCAGATGCCGAGGAAGCACAGGTCGGTCTTGTTGGCCGCGTCCCCGGTGTAGGTGTTGCCGCGGGTGGGGTCCGTGAGCTGGTACGCCGACCCGGACGGGGTGGTCTCCAGCGGGACGGTGCCGCTGTACAGCGACTGGCCGTTCCCGGACGCCGTCTCGATGCTGTCCCAGGCGTCGATCCGGGCGCCGGTGCGGGCGTCGGTCAGGACGGTGCGGGCGACCGGGTTGCCGAGCGAGTCCAGGCCGGCCACGTTGGTGCGCCAGGCCAGCCTGGGGGCGCCGTGCAGGGCGTCGACGATCAGCTCGGGCTTGGCCTTGACCTGCCGCAGCGACTCGCCGAGGTGGACGGCGCGCAGGGCGTTCACGGCCAGGTCGGAGGCCTTGGGGGCGCTGATCGCGGGGGTGATGGTGGGCAGGGATATGGTGCGCTTGGTGGCGCGGTCGGCGCCGCGGAAGCCGCCGCTGGGGGTCAGGTGGACGACGAAGTCGCCGCCGAGCACCGGGAGTCCGCGGTAGGTGCGGTCGTAGCGGACGTGCTGGGTGCCGTCCTTGTCCACGATCACGTCACGGACGCTGGTGCGCTCGGCGTCGGTCAGGTTCAGGCTCGCGGCGTGGCTCAGGAGGGCCGACGCGGCGTTCTGGATCGCGGCCGCCCGGGTGGGTCTGGCGTCGGCGTGGGCGGCGGGGGAGAGGGCGACGGCCAGCAGGGTCGCGGTGGTGGCGGCGACGCCGGCGGTGGCGAGACGACGGGGTCCTCGGACGTGCTGCCGTATCCGGCTCATCTGTCTCCTCGGGAAGGCGCCAGTCAAGGCGTGGGGGTGGCGCTGATGCCGAGTGAGATTTAAGAGGCCACGACATGTCATGTCCATAGCGCCTTCATGGAGATGTGTGGGGAGCCCGAGGGGGTCCAGAATCGGTTCCGTGATCGCCCCGGACCCCGAACAGCGCGCGCAGCTGCCCTTCTTCGTCTACGGCACGCTCCGCCCCGGCGAGCCGAACCACGATCTGTTCCTGCGCGGACGCACCGCCGCCGAGGGACCCGCGCGCCTCCCGGACACCGCCCTGTACGACGGCCCCGGCTACCCCTACGCCGTCGACCACCCCGGCACCTTTGTCCACGGCGCCCTGGTCACCGCCCGCCCGGAGGCCTACGACGCACTCCTCGCCGCGCTGGACCGGCTGGAGGAGTACACCCCGGGCGACCCCCGCAACCTCTACGAGCGCGTCACCCGCGACGCCCTGCGCCCCGACGGCACCCCGGTCCGCGCCTGGGTCTACCTGGCAGCCCCGCCGGTGGCCGCCCGGCTGCGCGCGGAGGGGCGACGGATCGACAGCGGGGACTGGCTGTCGAGGGGGTGAGACCGGCCGGATGTGAGGGGCCGGGACCGGCCGGGCGCGAGGGGCTGAGGCCGGCCGGGCGCGAGGGGCTGAGGCCTGCCGGGAGAGGGGGGCGACGGGCCGGGGCGGGGACGCTCAGTCGGCCGTCAGCTGCACCTCCGCCGGCACCTCGATCCCGAACTCCTCCGCCACCACCCGGCGCGCCTCGGCCTCCCCGGCCAGCTGTCTCCCGAGCACCGCCCCGTCGGCACGCGTCTCCGTCAACCGGGCACCGTCCAGGGCGAGATGGCGGTCGGCCGTGGTGCGCTGGAGATACGGGCGGCGCGTGAAGGGCGAGCGGGGGCTGGTGGCGATGTACCAGTTGAACATCTCCAGATCGACGGGCGCGATGGGCTCCACGGTGAACGCGTACTGCCCGACCCAGTCCCGCTCCCGGCCGTCGTACACCTGCAACGCCCACAGCTCCAGCGGCCCCTGGTGCGGCAGCACCGCCAGCCGGTGCCGGCGCCCCGCTCCCTCGAACTCCACACCGGTCACCAGCGGCACCGGCAGCAGCAGCGCCCCCACCGCACCGAAACCGACGTCCGCCAGATACGGCTCCGGCTCGCCCGGCACCTCCACCCGCAGCATCGCGTGCGTCCGCGGCCGGCTCTCCGGCGTCTTTGCGCCCAGCACCACCCGCCCGGCCAGCAGCGTCACCCGGAATCCGAGCGCCTCCAGCGCCAGCCGCAGCAGGGTGTTGTGCTCGTAGCAGTAACCGCCGCGCCGCCCGTGCACCATCTTGGCCACCAGGTCGGCGGGGGCCAGCGACGGCACTCTGCCGGACACCGCGTCCAGGTTCTCGAAGGGCAGGGAGCGGGCGTGGGCCAGATGCACGCCCCGCAGCGTGCCGAGGCCGGGCCGCCGGTCGCCCTCCCACCCGATGCGGGCCAGATAGGCGTCGAGATCGAATCGCTTGCTGTCGGACATACCAGGACCGTACGCGGACCCGCCCCCTTCCCGCCTCGGCCCCCGGATGGATCACGGGTGGATCACGGGTGGAAGCCGTCTGCACCGCAGGGTGGACGTCCGCCGCACCCCCGCCCTACGCCCCAGGGCCCACGACCTCCACCCGCACCGCGCACACCTTGAACTCCGGCATCCGGGACGTCGGGTCCAGGGCCGGGTTGGTGAGGGTGTTGGCGCGGCCCTCGCCCGGCCAGTGGAAGGGCATGAAGACCGTGTCGGGGCGGATCCCGGTCGTGATGCGGGCCGGTGCCACCGCCCGGCCGCGGCGGGAGACCACCGCCAGCCGGTCGCCCTCCGCGGCGCCGAGGCGGCGGGCGAGCCGCGGGTGCAGCTCCACGAAGGGGCCCGGCGCGGCCGCGTTCAGCTCCGCCACCCGCCGGGTCTGGGCGCCCGACTGGTACTGCGCCACGACCCGCCCGGTGGTCAGCAGCAGCGGGTACGCGGCGTCGGGTTCCTCCGCCGTCGGCCGGTGCGTCACCGGCACGAACCGGGCCCGGCCGTCGGGGGTGGCGAAACGGTCGAGGAAGAGGCGGGGGGTGCCGGGACGAGGTGCAGGACCGGCCGTGGAGCCGCCCTCGGCGGCGGCAGGCCCGTCAGCCGCGGCCGGCACAACAGGGGCAGTGTCCGGCGCCGCCGCCCCCTGCGGGCACGGCCAGAAGACCCCGTTCTCCTCCGCCAGCCTGCGGTAGGTGATCCCCGAGTAGTCCGCCGGGCCGCCCGCGCTCGCCCGGCGGAGCTCCTCGAAGACCTCCTCCGGGTCGGCCGGGAAGCCCTTCTCCACCCCCAGCCGGTCCGCCAGCTCGTGCAGGACGTACAGGTCGCTGTGGACCCCGGGCGGGGGAGCGACGGCCCGGCGGCGCAGCAGCACCCTGCCCTCCAGGCTGGTCGTCGTACCCGTCTCCTCCGCCCACTGGGTGACCGGCAGCACCACATCGGCCAGTTCCGCCGTCTCCGACAGCACCACGTCGGCCACCGCCAGGAAGTCCAGCGACCGCAGCCGCTCCTCGACGTGGGCCGCGCGCGGCGCCGACACCACCGGGTTGGAGCCCATCAGCAGCAGCGCCCGGACCTCCGTACCGAGGGCGTCGAGGAGTTCGTACGCGCTGCGGCCCGGACCCGGCAGGCTGTCCGGGTCCACGCCCCACACGCCGGCCACGTGCGCGCGTGCCGCCGGATCGTCCAGCCTGCGGTAGCCGGGCAACTGGTCGGCCTTCTGCCCGTGTTCCCGGCCGCCCTGTCCGTTGCCCTGCCCGGTCAGACAGCCGTAACCGCTGTACGGCCGCCCCGCGCGCCCCGTCGCCAGGCACAGGTTGATCCACGCGCCCACCGTGTCCGTGCCCTTGGCCTGCTGCTCCGGCCCGCGCGCGGTGAGCACCATCGCCGACTCCGGCTCGCAGAACATCCGGACCGCCCGGCGCAGTTCGGGAACGGACACCCCCGTGATCCGCTCCACGTACTCCGGCCAGTGCGCCATGGCCCCGGCCCGGGCCTCCTCCCAGCCGCTGGTCCGCTCCCGTATGTACTCCTCGTCCGCCCGCCCCTCGGCCACCACCAGGTGCACCAGGCCGAGGGCGAGGGCGAGATCCGTGCCCGGGCGCGGTGCGAGATGCAGGTCGGCCTGTTCGGCGGTCCGGGTGCGGCGCGGGTCGACGACGATCAGCGTGCCGCCGTTCTCCCGCAGTTCCGAGAAGAACCGCAGCGAGGGCGGCATCGTCTCCGCGAGGTTGGAACCGACGAGGATCACACACCCGCTCTTCGGGATGTCCTCCAGCGGGAACGGCAGGCCCCGGTCCAGTCCGAACGCCTTCGTGCCCGCCGCCGCGGCCGACGACATGCAGAAGCGGCCGTTGTAGTCGATCTGCGAGGTGCCGAGCACCACCCGGGCGAACTTGCCGAGTGCGTACGCCTTCTCGTTCGTCAGTCCGCCGCCGCCGAACACGCCCAGCGCGTCGGCGCCGTACCGCTCGCGCGTCGCCCCGAGCCGGCCGGCGATCCGGTCCAGCGCCTCGGTCCAGCTCGCCTCCACCAGCCGGCCGCCCGACCGCACCAGCGGCGAGGTCAGCCGGACCGCGGGCGACAGCACCTCGGCCGCCGTACGCCCCTTGCCGCACAGCGCGCCCCGGTTCACCGGGAAGTCCACCCGTTCGGTGACCTCGACGCCCCCCGTGGGCAGGGGCGTGATGTTCATCCCGCACTGCAAGGCGCAGTACGGGCAGTGGGTGGGCGTCGAGGTGTTCTCCATGTGCCCAGCGTGCTTCCGGCGTGTTACGGCCCGTGCCCGCCCCCGGTTACACCCCCGGCACGGCGACCTCCCCGCGTGCGACCGGGCACCGTGAGGCCGTAGCCGTAGCCGTAGCCGTAGCCGTAGCCGTCACCGCTCGGTGGCCAGCGCCCGGGTCACCCCCTGCTCCTTGGGGCCGAGGAACTGCGGATCCGGCCGGAACACCGCGTCCAGCGCCGCCTTGCCCGCCGCGAACACCTCGCGGGTGCCGCCGTAGTACCAGGTCACGTCGTGGGTGGCGGCGACCCCGACGCCGTACGAGTCGATGCCCGCCGCCTCGCACAGCGCCACCGCCCGCCGGATGTGGAAACCCTGGCTGACCAGCACCGCCCGGTCCACGCCGAAGATCTTCTTGGCCCGCACACAGGAGTCCCAGGTGTCGAACCCGGCGTAGTCCCGCACGATCCGCCCGTCCGGCACCCCGTGCCGGCGCAGGTAGGCGCGCATGGCGTCCGGCTCGTCGTAGTCCTTGCGGCTGTTGTCCCCGGTGACCAGCAGGACCTTGACCCGCCCCTGCCGGTACAGCGTCACCGCCGCGTCCAGCCGGTGCGCCAGGTACGGCGAGGGCTCGCCGTTCCACAGCCCCGCGCCGAACACCACCGCGACGGGTGCCTGCGGCGCGTCGGCCGTCGTGCGCAGCCGGTCCGCCGTCGACACGAACAGCCAGGTCGCCGGCAGCAACGCCAGCACGCATCCGGCCACCACGGCCTGCACCAGCCGGCGCTGCCCCTGGCGCGTGCGCGGCAGCCGCGGTCGGCGGATCTTCATAGTGCCCCCATGATTCGGTTCCGCCCATGGAGGACGCCGACGGGCGCGCTCCGGTTCGCCTCACATCGCGCGCGTGTACGACGTGAAGCCGCGGCAAACACCCGTGACGGCCCGGCAACGACCGCGCAATCTGACACCGCGAGGATTTCCGCATGACGGCGTCCCACCCTGCCGGCGGCTCCCCGGACGAGGCCCGCGGCTTCCACGACAGCACGGCGCACCTCATGGACCGCATCGGCAGCGGGCTCGCCGGCCGGCTGCGGCTCGTCTCCCCGCTGCGGGGCGGCCGCCGTCCGGCCCCGCCCGCGCTCGTCCTGGTCGCCCACGGCAGCCGCGACCCGCGCGCGCTGAGCACCGTGCGGGCCCTGATGGAGCGGGTGCGCGACGTGCGCCCCGGCCTCCCCGTCCACCTGGGCCACATCGAGCTGAACGAGCCGCTGCTGCCGGACACCCTCGCCGGGCTCGGCGACACCTCCGCCGTCCTCGTCCCGCTGCTCCTCGGCCGGGGCTACCACGTCAAGCACGACATCCCCGAGATGGCGGCCGCCGCACCGGCACGCACGCGCGTGGCGGCCCCGCTCGGCCCGCACCCGCTCCTCGCCGAGACCCTGTACGAGCGTCTGGCCGAGGCCGGCTGGGACCTCGACATGCCGTCCGCCGCCCGCCGTACCAGCGCGGTGATCCTGGCCGCGGCCGGCTCCCGCGACCCCGACTCGGCGACCGACACCCGTCGCACCGCCCGCCTCCTGGCCGACCGGCTCGGCGTCCCGGTGGTCCCCGCGTACGCTTCCGCGGCGAGCCCGACCGTCCCGATGGCGCTGCGCACCCTCGCGGCCCGCGGCCGGCACCGGGTGGCCGTCGCGTCGTACTTCACCGCCCCGGGCCGCTTCGCCACCCAGTGCGCCGAACAGGCCCCCTGGATCGCATCGGCCCCCCTGGGCGCCCACCCGGCACTGGCCCGCCTGATCATCCACCGGTACGACGCATGCCTGGCGCCCCCCTGGACAGAAGCCGCCTGACCCCGCCCCCGGGCGGACCTCCCTCCCCATTCGCCCCCGACGAACCCCGTCTCCACACGCTCCCGGCGGAGCCCTGCCGCCCCACCCGACCCCGCCGGCCCCAACCCAGCGGCGACTCCGTCTGCCCCGCGCCTCACCCCGCCGGCCCCGCCTACCTACGCGCCCCGCCCCCGCGGAGCCGTCCGGCCACAGGCCCGACCCGGCCTCACCCCGGCGGCCCCCAAACGCGCCCGACCCCGACCCTCACTCCACCCCCGGCGGAAGCCGCTTGGCCACGCGCCCCACGCGCCACCCCACCTCGCCCGACGGCCCCCTGAGCACAGGCCCGTCCCTGACCTCACCCCCCCGAACGACAGAACCCACCCGCACCCACGCCCCCCGCACCGCCCGATTGTCAGCGGCGCCGCTTACTGTCGAGGCATGGAAGGCACCGCATCCCCCACCGGTTACGATCCGGCGTCGGCCGAGCGTTGGGTCGAGGAGCCCGACAAGCGGCCCGGGCGCACCGCCTTCCAGCGGGATCGGGCCCGCATCCTGCACAGTGCCGCGCTGCGCCGGCTCGCCGGGAAGACGCAGGTGGTCACGCCCGGCGCGCGGACCCACACCTGGGACCCCAGCCCCCGCACCCGGCTGACCCACTCCCTCGAATGCGCGCAGGTCGGCCGGGAGCTGGGCGCGGCCCTCGGGTGTGACCCGGACCTGGTGGAGGCGGCCTGTCTCGCGCACGACCTCGGCCATCCGCCCTTCGGACACAACGGCGAGCAGGCCCTGAACGACTTCGCGGACGACTGCGGCGGCTTCGAGGGCAACGCCCAGTCGCTCAGGATCCTCACCCGCATCGAGCCCAAGCGGTTCACCGAGAAAGGGTCCGTCGGCCTCAACCTCACCCGCGCCACCCTGGACGCCGCCACGAAATATCCCTGGCCGCGCGGCGCCCACCCCACCGACCAGGGGTCCGGCAAGTTCGGCGTGTACGAGGACGACCGGCCGGTGTTCGACTGGGTCAGGGCGCACGCCCCCGGCACCCGCACCTGCTTCGAGGCGCAGGTCATGGACTGGTCCGACGACGTGGCGTACTCGGTGCACGACGTCGAGGACGGACTGCACGCCGGCCACATCGACCCCAACTGCCTGCACGCCGAGCCCGAGCGGCAGGCGGTGTTCGAGGTCGCCGTCCGCCGCTACGCACCCGCGGACACCGACCCGACCGAACTCGCCGCGGCCCTGGACCGTCTGCTGGACGAGGAATGGTGGCCGCACGGCTACGACGGCACCGCGGTCGCCCAGGCCCGGCTGAAGGACGCCACCAGCCAGCTCATCGGCCGGTTCTGCCTCGCCGCCGAGGGCGCCACCCGCGCCGCGTACGGCACCGGCCGGCTCACCCGCTACGGCGCCGAGCTGGTCGTACCGCGCGAGACCCGCATGGAGTGCGCGGTGCTCAAGGCCGTCGCCGACCGGTACGTGATGCAGCGCGCCGAACAGGAGCGGCTCCGCGCCGACCAGCGGGTGATCGTGGCGGAGCTGGCGGACGCGCTCACCGCCCGCGCGCCGGACGGTCTGGACCCGCAGTTTCGGGCACTGTTCCACGGGGCAGGCGACGACCACACGCGCAAGCGGGTGATCGTCGACCAGATCGCCTCGCTCACCGACGCCTCCGCGCGGTCGCTGCACGCGAGACTGACGGGGCATATGTGAGAGGAACGTGACCCGGCTGGCCTGATCGGGTCACTCCCTCTTCCCGCACGCCGCCGTGTGCGGGAGGCTCGCAGATGGCGGCACCCTTACGAGGAGGCATCAAGTGGTCGACGCGGATCAGACATTCGTGATCGTCGGAGGCGGCCTCGCCGGCGCGAAGGCGGCCGAGACGCTCCGTGCGGAGGGCTTCACCGGCCGGGTGATACTGATCTGCGACGAACGCGACCACCCCTACGAGCGCCCGCCGCTCTCCAAGGGCTACCTCCTCGGCAAGAAGGAACGCGACAGCGTCTTCGTGCACGAGCCCGCCTGGTACGCGCAGAACGACATCGAGCTGCACCTCGGCCAGACCGTCGACGCGATCGACCGCACCGCGAAGACGGTCCGCTTCGGCGACGACGGCACCCTGGTCCGCTACGACAAGCTGCTCCTGGTCACCGGCGCCGAACCGCGCCGGCTCGACATCCCCGGCACCGACCTGGCCGGCGTGCACCATCTGCGCCGCCTCGCCCACGCCGAGCGCCTCAAGGGGGTCCTCAGCGCCCTCGGCCGGGACAACGGGCACCTGGTGATCGCGGGCGCCGGCTGGATCGGCCTGGAGGTCGCCGCGGCGGCCCGCGAGTACGGCGCCGAGGTCACCGTGATCGAACCGGCGCCCACCCCGCTGCACGGCGTGCTCGGCCCCGAGCTGGGCAACGTCTTCGCCGAGCTGCACCGTGAGCACGGTGTCCGCTTCCACTTCGGGCGACAGCTCACCGAGATCGTCGGCCAGGACGGCGTGGTCCTCGCCGCCCGCACGGACGACGGCGAGGAGCACCCGGCGCACGACGTCCTCGCGGCGATCGGCGCCGTACCCCGCACCGGCCTGGCCGAGACGGCGGGGCTGGAGCTGGCCGACCGGGCGCACGGCGGCGGCATCGCGGTGGACGAACGGCTGCGCACCTCCGACCCCGATATCTATGCGGCCGGTGACGTCGCCGCCTTCCCGCTCCAGCTGGTCGGCACCAGGATCCGGGTCGAGCACTGGGCGAACGCGCTGAACGGCGGCCCCGCGGCGGCCCGCTCGATGCTCGGCAAGGACGTGGTCCACGACCGGGTCCCCTACTTCTTCACCGACCAGTACGACCTGGGCATGGAGTACAGCGGCTGGGCGCCGCCGGGCTCGTACGACGAGGTGGTGATCCGGGGCGACGCGGGCAAGCGGGAGTTCATCGCGTTCTGGGTGCGCGAGGGGAGGGTGCTGGCCGGGATGAACGTGAACGTGTGGGATGTCACAGAGCACATCCAGAAGCTGATCCGCTCCCGGGCACAGGTGAACAGCGAGGCCCTCTCCGACCCCCATGTGGCCCTGGACAGTCTCCTGCCCTGACGCCCGAGGGCACCGGGACTGTCACAGCACCCCCGTAGAATTCACGCGTGGCAGGACGGATCAACGACGAGGACGTGAAGGCGGTACGGGACGCGGTCCCGATCGACGCCGTGGTCTCCGAGTACCTCCAGCTGCGCAACGCGGGCGGCGGCAACCTCAAGGGTCTCTGCCCGTTCCATGACGAGAAGTCGCCGTCCTTCCAGGTCAGCCCGAGCAAGGGACTCTTCCACTGCTTCGGCTGCCAGGAGGGCGGCGACACCATCACCTTCGTGAGGAAGGTCGACCACCTCTCCTTCTCGGAGGCGGTCGAACGCCTCGCCGCCCAGGCCGGCATCACGCTGCGCTACGAGGAGGGCGGATACAACCCCGCCCACCAGCGCGGCGAGCGCATCCGCCTGGTCGAGGCACACAAGATCGCCGCCCAGTGGTACGCCGAGCAGCTCGCCACCAGCCCCGAGGCCGAGACCGGCCGGATCTTCCTCGCCGAGCGCGGCTTCGACCAGGCCGCCGCCGTGCACTTCGGCGTCGGCTACAGCCCCCAGGGCTGGGACCACCTCACCCGCTATCTGCGCGGCAAGGGCTTCACCGACAAGGAGCTGATCCTCTCCGGGATCTCCCAGGAAGGCCGGCGCGGACCCATCGACCGCTTCCGGGGCCGGCTGATGTGGCCCATCCGGGACATCGGCGGGGAGGTCGTCGGCTTCGGCGCCCGCAAGCTGTACGAGGCGGACACCGGCCCGAAGTACCTGAACACCCCCGAGACCGCGATCTACCGCAAGTCCCAGGTCCTCTACGGCATCGACCTGGCGAAGAAGGAGATCGCCAAGACCAGCCGCGCCGTGGTCGTCGAGGGCTACACCGACGTCATGGCCTGTCACCTCGCCGGGGTGACCACCGCCATCGCCACCTGCGGTACGGCCTTCGGCGGCGAGCACATCAAGATCCTCCGCCGGCTGCTGATGGACAACGGCTCCGCCCGCGTCATCTTCACCTTCGACGGCGACGCGGCCGGCCAGAAGGCCGCCCTGCGCGCCTTCGAGGACGACCAGAAGTTCGCCGCCGAGACCTACATCGCGGTCGCCCCCGACGGCATGGACCCCTGCGACCTGCGCCTGGCCAAGGGTGACGAGGCGGTCGCCGACCTGGTCGAACCGCGCACCCCGCTGTTCGAGTTCGCGCTGCGCCAGATCGTCTCCCGGTACGACCTGGACACCCCCGCCGGCCGCGCCGCCGCCCTGGACGAGGCCGCGCCGGTCGTCGCCCGCATCAAGAACAGCGGCGCCCAGCACGAGGTGGCCGTCGAACTGGCCGGCATGCTCGGCATCCTCGACACCCAGTTCGTCGTCCGCCGGGTGGCCCAGCTGGCCCGCTGGGCCCGGGACCGCGGCGGAAAGGCCCCGCAGCCGGAGCGCCCGCGCGGCCCGGAACAGCAGTGGGCGGCCGCCCCCCGCACCGTCGCCTCCGGCCCGGCCCTCACCCTGCGCAACCCGGTCTACGCCACCGAGCGCGAACTCCTCAAACTCGCCCTGCAACGCCCCGAGCTGGTGTCGCCCGCGTTCGACGCGTACGGCACCGACGAGTTCACCGCCCCGCCCTACGCGGCCGTACGCCAGGCCATCGCGGAGGCGGGCGGCGCCGCGTACGGCGCACAGGACGCGCAGGAGTACCTGGTCCGGGTCCGCGAGGCGGCGCCCGACGACACCGTGCGCGCGATGGTCACCGAGCTGGCGGTCGAGGCGATCCTGCGGCGCACGGTCGACGAGGCCTACGCGGGCGAACAGCTCGTCACCGTCCGTCGCCGGGCCGTGGCCCGCCGGCTCACCGAGCTCCAGGGCACCCTGACCCGGCTCGGGCACTCGGACCCGGCCCAGTCGGCGGCCGTACAGAACGAGATGATGATCCTCACCAGGTACGACAGGGCTCTCCAGGACGAGGGCCCGTCGGCCCTCTGACCCGCCGGATCACCAGCCGGTCACGGAGCGGACGCAAAAAGTCACCGCACGACCCTCGTGGCGGGGATGTGTCGTACTCCACACTGGGTGCGGTGCCCGAGTCCCGGAGCGCAGGCCGTGACTCTCCGCTCCCGACGACCCGCTGCCGCAGCCGACGGCAGCGATCATCCTGGAGGTCGCCCCGGTGCAGACCCAGACCCTCACCCAGTCCGACAGCAGTACCCGCACACCAGTGGACGAGCCGGACGCGGAGCAGGGCGTGCTCGTGGCCGTCCCTCCGCAGAGCCGCGCCGCCCTGCATCCGGAGGCGGTGCCCGTGGAGCCCGTAGAGCCCGCGGAGCCGGCAGAGCCCGCGGAGCCTTCCCCCGAGGCCCTCGCCGACGAGCCGGAGGAGCCCGAGGCACCCGGCGAGACCGTCGAGGTGCGGGTCGCCGTCCGCGCCGACTCCAGCGGCCCCTCCGCCGACCTGTTCCGCCAGTACCTGCGCGAGATCGGCCGCATCCCGCTGCTCACCGCCGCCGAGGAGGTCGAACTCGCCCGCCGGGTCGAGGCCGGGCTGTTCGCCGAGGAGAAACTGAGCAACACCCCCGATGTGGACAGCCAGTTGGCGGGCGACCTGGACCGGCTGGTGGTCATGGGCCGGATGGCCAAGCGCCGCCTCATCGAGGCCAACCTGCGGCTCGTGGTCTCCGTGGCGAAGCGGTACGTCGGGCGCGGGCTGACCATGCTCGACCTGGTGCAGGAGGGCAACCTCGGACTCATCCGGGCCGTGGAGAAGTTCGACTACGCCCGCGGCTACAAGTTCTCCACCTACGCCACCTGGTGGATCCGCCAGGCCATGTCCCGCGCCCTCGCCGACCAGGCCCGCACGATCCGTGTCCCGGTCCATGTCGTGGAGCTGATCAACCGGGTCGTCCGGGTGCAGCGCCGCATGCTCCAGGAGCGGGGGTACGAGCCGACCCCGGACGAGGTCGCCGCCCATCTCGAGCTGCCGCCCGAGCGGGTGTCGGAGGTGCTGCGGCTCGCCCAGGAGCCGGTCTCGCTGCACGCCCCCGTCGGCGAGGAGGACGATGTCGCCCTCGGCGACCTGATCGAGGACGGCGACGCCGCGAGCCCCGTGGAGTCGGCCGCGTTCCTGCTGCTCAGGGAGCACCTGGAAGCGGTCCTGTCCACGCTGGGCGAGCGCGAGCGCAAGGTCGTGCAACTCCGCTACGGCCTCATCGACGGCCGCCCCCGCACCCTGGAGGAGATCGGGCGGCTCTTCGGGGTGACCCGGGAGCGGATACGGCAGATCGAGTCCAAGACCCTCAACAAGCTCCGCGACCACGCCTTCGCGGACCAGCTGCGCGGCTATCTGGACTGAAGCGGGGCGCTCACCCGGCGGTGAGCGCCCCGCTTTCCGTCCCTCAGTCCACCTCGGCGACGGCCTGCGCGAACTGGGCCTTGTACAGCCGGGCGTACGCCCCGTCCGCGGCCAACAGGTCCGTGTGCGCGCCCTGTTCCACGATGGAGCCGTTCTCCATCACCAGGATCGTGTCGGCGTCCCGGATCGTCGACAGCCGGTGCGCGATGACGAACGACGTACGCCCGTGCGCCAGCTTGGCCATCGCCTTCTGGATCAGCACCTCGGTACGGGTGTCGACGGAGCTGGTCGCCTCGTCCAGCACCAGGATCACCGGGTCGGACAGGAACGCCCGCGCGATGGTGATGAGCTGCTTCTCACCCGCGCTGACCCCGGTGCCCTCGTCGTCGATGACGGTGTCGTAGCCGTCGGGGAGGGTGCGGATGAACCGGTCGGCGTGCGCGGCCCGCGCGGCCTCCTCGATCTCCCCGCGGGTGACTTCCCCGGCCGCGCCGTACGCGATGTTCTCCGCGATGGTGCCGCCGAACAGCCAGGTGTCCTGGAGCACCATGCCGATGCCGGAGCGCAGCTCGTCCCGGGTCATGTCCCGGATGTCCACGCCGTCCAGGGTGATCCGGCCGCCCGACACGTCGTAGAACCGCATCAGCAGGTTGACCAGGGTGGTCTTGCCCGCGCCGGTCGGGCCGACGATCGCCACCGTCTGCCCGGGCTCGACCTTCAGCGACAGGTCCTCGATCAGCGGCTTGTCGGGGTCGTACCGGAACGACACCTGCTCCAGCGCGACCCGTCCGCGCAGCTCCGCCGGCCGCCGGCCCGGCACCGGATCCGCCTCCTGCTCCTCCGCGTCCAGGAGTTCGAAGATCCGCTCGGCCGAGGCGACACCGGACTGCACCAGGTTCGCCATCGACGCGACCTGGGTCAGCGGCATCGAGAACTGCCGGGAGTACTGGATGAAGGCCTGCACATCACCGATGGACAGGGCGCCGGACGCCACCCGCAGACCGCCGACCACCGCCACCAGGACGTAGTTCAGGTTCGACACGAACATCATCAGCGGCTGCATGACACCGCTGTTGAACTGCGCCTTGAACGCCGCCTGGTACAGGGCCTCGTTCTGCTCGGCGAACGCCTGCGCCGACTCGTCCTGCCGCCCGAACACCTTCACCAGGGTGTGCCCGGTGTACATCTCCTCGACGTGGGCGTTGAGCTTGCCGGTGGAGCGCCACTGCTGCACGAAGTGCGGCTGCGACCGCTTGCCGACCCGGGTGGCCACGAAGAACGACAGCGGCACGGTGACCAGGGCGACCAGCGCCAGGATCCACGAGACGTAGAACATCATCGCGAGCACGCCGATGATGGTCAGCAGCGAGTTGATCAGCTGCCCCATCGACTGCTGGAGCGTCTGGCCGATGTTGTCGATGTCGTTGGTGGCGCGGGAGAGGACCTCGCCGCGCTGCCGCTTGTCGAAGTACGACAGCGGCAGCCGGGACAGCTTCGTCTGCACGGACTCGCGCAGCCGGTACATCGTGCGGTTCACGGACCGGTTGACCAGCCGGGTCGCCACCGCCATCAGCAGACCGGCGACCATGAAGGTGGCCAGGGCGAGCAGCAGGACGTCCCCCACCGCGCCGAAGTCGATGCCCTTGCCCGGGGTGAAGTCGGTGCTCTTCAGCATGTCCGCGATGGAGCCCCGGCCGTGGGCCCGCATCTGGTCCAGGACCTGCTCCTTGGTGGCCCCGGCGGGCATCTGCCGGCCGATGATGCCGGCGAACACCAGGTCGGTGGCCTTGCCGAGGATCTTCGGGCCGATCACGTTCAGGGTCACGCTGACGACCACGCACAGCAGCAGGCCGCAGATGGTGAGCCGTTCCGGTCTGAACAGGGACAGGAGCCGTTTGCCCGAGCCCTTGAAATCCATCGAGCGCTGGTCGGGGCCGCCTCCGGCCATCATGCGTCCCATGGGCCCGGCCATCAGGCAGCCTCCGCTTCCGTCAGCTGGGAGAGCACGATCTCCCGGTAGGTCTCGTTGGCCGCCATCAGCTCCGCGTGCCGGCCGGAGCCGACGACCCGGCCCTCGTCCAGCACGATGATCCGGTCGGCGTCCCGGATGGTCGCCACCCGCTGGGCGACGATCACCACGGTCGCCTCGGCGGTCTCCCGGCCCAGCGCGGCGCGCAGGGCGGCGTCGGTGGCGTAGTCGAGGGCGGAGAAGGAGTCGTCGAAGAGGTAGATCTCCGGGCGCTGGACCAGGGTGCGGGCGATGGCGAGCCGCTGCCGCTGGCCGCCGGAGACATTGGTGCCGCCCTGGGCGATGGGCGCGTTCAGCCCGCCCTCCAGCCGGGACACGAAGTCCTTGGCCTGCGCCACCTCCAGCGCGTGCCAGAGGTCCTCGTCGGTGGCGTCCGGGTTGCCGTACCGCAGGTTGGTGGCGACCGTGCCCGCGAACAGGTACGGCTTCTGCGGCACCAGTCCGACCGTCCGCGCCAGCAGCCGGGGCTCGATCTCCTGGACGTTCACGCCGTTGACGAGGACCTCGCCCTCGGTGGCGTCGAACAGCCGGGGGACCAGCCCGAGCAGGGTCGACTTGCCGCTGCCGGTGGAACCGATCACGGCGGTCGTCTCGCCGGGCCGGGCCACCAGGTCGACGGACTTCAGCACCGGTTCCTCGGCACCCGGGTAGCGGAAGCCGGCCGCCCGTATCTCCAGGTGGCCGTGGGAGCGCAGCTCGGCGACCGGGGCGGCCGGCGGCACCACGCTGGATTCGGTGCCGAGGACCTCCTGGATGCGCTCGGCGCACACCTCCGCGCGCGGCACCATCATGAACATGAAGGTGGCCATCATCACGGACATGACGATCTGCATCAGATAGGCGAGGAACGCGGTCAGGTCGCCGATCTGCATCTGGTTGTCGGCGATGCGGTGGGCGCCGAACCACACCACCGCGATCGACGACAGGTTCACCACGGTCATGACCATGGGGAACATCAGCGCCAGCATCCGGCCGGTGGCGAGCTGCATCTCGGTGAGGTCGGCGTTGGCCTTGCCGAACCGTCCCTGCTCGTACTCGTCGCGGACGAAGGCGCGGATCACCCGGTTGCCGGTGATCTGCTCGCGCAGCACCCGGTTCACCGTGTCCAGGCGGACCTGCATGGACCGGAACAGCGGCCGCAGCCGCCGCACGATCAGGGTCACGCACACCGCGAGCACGGGCACGACCGCGACCAGCACCGCCGACAGCGGCACATCCAGCCCGAGCGCCATCACGATGCCGCCGACGCACATGATGGGCGCCGACACCATCAGGGTGAACGACATCAGGGCCAGCATCTGGACCTGCTGTACGTCGTTCGTCGTACGGGTGATGAGCGAGGGGGCGCCGAAGTGACCGACCTCACGGGAGGAGAAGGACTGCACCCGGTCGAAGACGGCACCGCGCACGTCCCGGCCCAGGGCGGAGGCGGTCCGGGCGCCGAAGTACACGGCGCCGATGTTGCAGCCGACCTGGACCAGCGAGATGCCGATCATCAGGGCGCCGAAGGACAGGATGTAGCCCGTGTCACCCTTCACGACACCGTTGTCGATGATGTGCGCGTTGAGGGTGGGCAGGTAGAGGGTGGCGCAGGTCTGGAGGAACTGGAGCAGCACCAGTAGGACGATGGGTTTCTTGTAAGGCCTGAGATAGGCCCGCAGAAGTCGTATGAGCACGCTAGGTCTCTCGGTGTCGGCGACAGGGGCTGGTCGGTGTCCCCTGGCCCCTATCGTCGTTCACTCCACCCGCGTTACCTCAACCGATTAAGCCAACAGTGGAGCGGCTCCGGTCCGGTGGTTGTGCGCTGTCGCGCGCCTTCCCGCCGTTCACGCCTGGAACGCCCCCGGATGCGTCTGTTCCCGTACGGCCGTGAACTGCTGCCGTACCGCCTGCCCCACCGCCAGCTCCTCGCCCGGTTCCAGCACCTGCGCCGCCGCGCCCTGCCAGGCCGGCGGGGTCCGCGGGTCGAGGGTGCCCTGCGACACACCGAGCGCCCAGGCCGCCTGCCGGGCCGCGCCGATCGCCGCGTAGTCCGCGGGCTGCGGTACGACGACCTGTGCGCCGAACAGCGAGGGCGCCGAGGCCTGGACGGCGGGCAGCCCGGCCGCCGCGCCGAGCAGGAAGACCCGCCGCACCTCCACCCCCCGGCCGCGCAGCACGTCCAGCGCGTCGCCGAGCCCGCACAGCATGCCCTCGAACGCGGCCCGCGCCAGATGCTCCGGCTTCATCGACTCCCGCCGCAGCCCGGCGAGGGTGCCCGCGGTGTGCGGCAGATGCGGGGTCCGCTCGCCCTCCAGATAGGGCAGCAGCACCAGCCCGTGCGCCCCCGGCGTGGACTTCCCCGCCAGGTCGGACAGGGTCTCCAGGTCCGGCAGCCCGAGCAGTTCCGCGGTGCCGCGCAGGGTGCGTACGGCGTTCAGCGTGGTGACGACCGGCAGATGCATGCCCGTCGCGTCGGCGAGGGAGGTGATCATCCCGGACTGGTCGGCGAGCGCCTCCGGGTGCACCGCCATCACGGACCCGGAGGCACCGAGCGACACCACGGCGTCGCCGAGCCCGATCCCCAGCCCGAACGCGGCCGCCATGGTCTCCCCGGTCCCGGCGGAGATCAACAGCCCCTCCGGGGTGGTACCGGCCGCCTCGGAGGGGCCGATCACCTCCGGCAGCATCGCCTGGTGACCGAGGGCCAGCTCGACCAGGTCGGGCCGGTAGCCGCCGGTGGCCGCGGACCAGTAGCCGGTGGAGGAGGCCCCGCCCCGGTCGGTGGTCCGCCGCACCGGCCGCCCGAGCAGCTGCCACACCAGCCAGTCGTGGGCCTGGAGCAGTACGGCGGTGCGCCGGGCGTTCTCCGGTTCGTTCTTGGCGAGCCAGCGCAGCTTGGTCACCGGCAGGGCGGCCTGCGGAACGCTGCCCACCGCCTGTGCCCAGGCCTCCCGGCCGCCGAGCGCGTCCACGAGGTCGGCCGCCGCGACCTGGGCCCGCTTGTCACCGCCGACCATCGCCGGGCGCACGGTGTTGCCCTGGGCGTCCAGCGGGACCACCGCGTGCTGCTGCGCCGACACGCCGATGGCCTGCACGCCCTCCAGCAGTCCGCCGCCGGCGGCCTCACCGAGGGAGAGCAGCCAGGCCTGCGGGTCGACATCGCTGGGGCGGCCCTCCGTCGGATGCGGGGCGTATCCCTGCCTGAGCACGGCTCCGCTGTCCGTGTCACAGACCACGATGCGAGTGAAATCGGGCGAGCTGTCCAACCCGGCGACTATCCCCATGCGGAGAATTTTGCAGCATCCGCGGGCCGCCTGTTGCCGCCGACCGGTACCGGGAACTCCCCTTACGTGTTGCTGGTTCCCCAGTCGTCCTCCGGGGTGCCGTTCATGTTGCGCTCGCGCAGCGAGCGGACACGCTGGGCCACGGTCTCCGGGACGCGGTCGCCGACCTTGTGGCTGACCGTGTGGAAGGCCTTGCCCGCGTACTGCCGGCCCTGGTGGGCGGCGGTCTCGGCGGTGTTGCGCACGGCGGGGTTCTGCGCGATCCGCTGTGCGGACTTCTTCAGCTGCTCGTAGCGCTCGCGTCCGGCCCTTGTGCCGAGTACGTAACCGAGGGCCAGTCCGGCGACGAACGTGAGCCGGTAGCGCATGGCTGCCACCCTTCCCTATGCCTTGGTCTGAGGTGCGACGTGGGCGCCGGGGGTACCGATTGGCGGAGCACCCCCCTGCTTGCGCTAATGTATGTGTCGCAGCGAGCGCCCGCCCCCTGGCGAATACCCAGGGAGGTACGTTCGATGCAATCGAGGCGATCCTCCGTAGCTCAATTGGCAGAGCAGCCGGCTGTTAACCGGCAGGTTACTGGTTCGAGTCCAGTCGGGGGAGCTTCGGTCCTCCGTAGCTCAATTGGCAGAGCAGCCGGCTGTTAACCGGCAGGTTACTGGTTCGAGTCCAGTCGGGGGAGCACGCTGAACGAGGACCCCGCTGGGGTCCTTTTTCATGTCCGCGGGAACTGCGGCGGCCGCCACCGGAGTCCCAGGTCATGAGCAGCGCAGAAGCCGACCATCCGAAGCAGGAGATCGTATGAGCGGCTATGCTGCGGCAGACGGCGCGTACACATGTACGCGACACGCCGCTATGGGGCGGTAGCTCAGCCGGTTAGAGCAGCGGACTCATAATCCGTCGGCCGTGGGTTCGAGTCCCACCCGCCCCACCGCGCACGGGAGACGCAGAAGCGTTTCTAGCTGCGGACACGTAACAAGGAGGGCCGCCACGCCAGCGTGGCGGCCCTCCTTCACTCCCTCGGACGTGCCGGGGTCACCAGGCCGGGTCGTGGGTCACCGGGTCGATGTGGAGAAGTGGTTCGTCCGGCGGCGTGGGCGTGTCCCGGCTCGCTGGGTCCCGCCGGACGTCCTCGATGGCGCGCGCGAGCCTGCGCACATGAGGGTCGTCGCTCCGCAGCAGATGGTCGACCGCCTCCTGGGGTGTGCTGCGCACCGTCGCCAGCAGCTCGTGGAGGGCCGGATCGGTCTGGGGCATAGGGCCTCCGGTGGCTGCTCGCTCGTCGACCTTGAGCCATTGATGGGTCCCATTGGGTCATCACTATTAGTCACTAGTTTACTACTGGTTGCAAGTGTCCAGGGTTCGAGTCATGACCTATGAGCCGGATCTGACACACCGTCGGCCCGCGGCTGCGGGGGAGTCGGTCCTGGTGGTGGGGGCGTACTCCGTCGATCTGGTCTTCCGGGAACTGACCGGGCCGGTCGCGTCCGGCTCCGAGGTGTGGGCCGGTGGACTGGGCATGGTGCCCGGTGGTGCGTTCACCCCGGCCATGGGCATGCGGCGGCTGGGGCGCGAGGTGGTGTGGGCCGCCGACTTCGGCACCGATGTCTTCAGCCGGGAGGTGCTCGCCGCCGCTCGTGCCGAGGGCATCGACGAACGCGGCTTCCGGCACCATGCGGGACCGGTCCGGAACGTGACCGTGGCGCTGTCGCAGCCGCAGGACAGAGCGATGATCGCCTACGAGGATCCGGTGGCCCGGCGGTCGCTGGCCGAGCTGGTGGACACGTTCCGCCCGGCCCTGCTGGTGCTGCCGTTCCTCCAGTACGGACCCGAGGTCGGCGCGGCCCTCGACGCGGCCTCCCGCCATGGCACGCGGGTCTTCATGGACTGTCAGGACTACGCCGGGCACGTGGGTATGCCGGCGGTGCGCGAGGTGCTGGCGAGGGTGGACGTCTTCGCGCCCAACGAGCCGGAGGCGCTGCGGATCACCGGGGCGGCCGGGGTGAGCGAGGCGCTCGATGTGCTGGCCGGACTGGTGCCCACGGTGGTCGTAAAGCGGGGCGCAGCCGGCGCCGTCGCCGCGTCCGGAGGTGTCCGGGTGGCGCGCGGGGCACCGGAGGTGCACGTCATCGACACCACCGGGGCCGGTGACTGCTTCAACGTCGGCTTCCTGCACCGGTGGCTGGACGACGCCCCGCTCGCCGACTGCCTGTCCGCGGGCATCGCCTGCGGGACGGCCTCGGTCACCGCGCCGGGATCCAGCGCCGCGCTCGACGCGCACGGGCTGAGGGCATGGCTCGACGGCCGGGGGCCGGCGGCGGACGACAGTGCGTACGAGGGGGACGTACCTCATCTGACGGCCCCTTAGCCCGGAATCGGCGCAGGCCTCGGGCACATCCAGGCACCAGGGGCGGGTTCCCCGGCGTCCTGCGCTCCGCCCTGCGGGCCCGCGAGCCGCCCGCCGGCGATCCCCTTCTGTTGTACGGAGAGGAACACCCATGGCCGACACGCCACCCACCGCCGCCCGCCACCGGCCGGCCGTTGCCGAGCCCCCGGCCGCGGCCCCCCGCGTGCTGATCACCGACCTCGACGGCACGCTGCTGGGCGGCGACGACCGCGCCCGCCGGCGACTGCACCGCGTCCTGGCGCAGCACCCCGGGATCACCGTGGTGTTCGCCACCGGCCGTTCGGTGCCGTCGGTCCGTGCCGTGCTGGAACGCGATCCCTGGGTGCCCGCCCCCCGCTGGATCGTCGCCGACGTGGGAGCGAGCGTCGCCGACGCCGCCGGCATGCGTCATCTCCAAGACCTCGAGGACCGGCTGCGCAAGGGCTGGCCCGGCGCCGACCTGGTGCGTGCGGCGCTCCGCCGGTTCCCGGCCCTGGTCTACCAGGAGGGCGTCGTCCAGGACGGCCGGTGCTCCTTCTTTCTGCGCCCCGAGCATCTGACGGCCGAACTCCGGGCCGCCGTGGCGGAACTGGGGTGCTCCTGGACGTACTCGGCGGACCGCTACTTCGACGTCCTGCCCGAAGGGGCGGGCAAGGGGCCGGCGGTACGGGCGCTCGCCGGCATGCTCGGCTGGCCCACCTCGTCCCTGCTCGTGGCCGGCGACACGCTGAACGACCTCTCCTTGTTCACGCTGGGGGCGCACGGGGTGATCATGGGCAACGCGGAGCCCGCGCTGTCCGCCGCCGTGCCGGTCAGCACCCGGGTGCACCGTCCCGCGCTCGAGGGCGCGGCGGCGATCCTCTCCGCCCTGGAACGCCTCGGCTGGATCCCGAGGCCCGCGCCCGTGGTGGTCGGCTACCACCGTCCGCCCTTCCACTGGTCCAACGGGCGCTGGCGGCCGCCGGCCAGCCCGAACGGCATCCTGCCCACCCTCACCTCCGCCCTGGGACCCGGCGCGGAAGGACCACGGCACGCCCTGTGGACGGCCGCGATCGTCACGCCCCGGGAGACCCGCACAGCCGCAGGCCCGGACCACTCCGGCCCGGTCGGTGCCCCTCCCGAGCCGCCCGGGACGCTGCCGCTCGCCCTGCTGCCCGTGTCGAGGGAGACCTGGAGCGGCTACTTCCACGGCGCCTGCAAGGAGACGCTGTGGCCCGTCCTGATGTCCATGCCGTGGCTCGTCCGCCACGACCCGGACCACTGGGCCGACTTCGAGGCGGTCAACGCCGCCTTCGCCGACCACATCGACGACCACGCCGCTGACGAGGCGACGGTCTGGCTGCACGACTACAACCTCTGGCTGGTGCCGGGCCTGCTCCGAGCGCGCCGTCCCGACCTGCGGATCGGCCTCTTCCATCACACTCCGTTCCCCGCGCCCGAGACCTTCCGCGCGCTGCCGGCCTGGGAACAGCTCCGCACGTCCCTCGCCCAGCTCGACTGGGCCGGATTCCACACCGCCGCCCATGCCGGCAACTTCCGGCGGCTGCTGGCCGGGGCCGCGCGGACACCCCGCACGGGGGTGCACCCCCTGGGCATCGACCGCCAGGCCGTCGAGAGATGCGCGCGCCGCGCCCAACCCCGCCCGGACGGCGACGGCATCGACGTCCTCTCGGTCGAACGCCTCGACTACGCGAAGGCACCCGTCCACAAGATCCGCGCCCTGGCCGCCCTCCTCGACCGCGAGCCGGCGCTGCGCGGACGGCTCCGCTTCCGGCTGGTCTGCCCTCCGCCGGAGCCCGGCATCCGCGCCTACGACGGCACCCGCACCGAACTGGAAAGAGCCGTCACGGCGCTCAACTCCCGCTGGTCGACGGCCGGCTGGCAGCCGGTCGACTACATCCCGCGCGCCCTGCCGTTCGCCCGGATCGTCGAGGAGTACCTGGCGGCGGACGTGTTCTGGGTGACCTCCTTCGCCGACGGCATGAACCTCACCGCGCAGGAGTACGTCACCGCGCTCGCCGCGACCGGCCGCAGCGGGGTCCTCGTGCTGTCCCGGCACGCCGGAGTGGCCGACCAGCTCCGCGACGCCGCCCTTCTCACCGACCCCGCCTCGCTCCAGGACCTGGCCGACACCCTGCACCGCGCGGTGACGATGACGCGCCCGGAGCGCCGCAGCCACACCGCCCGGCTGGCCGCCCGGCTGGACAACCCCGCCCCCGCCGACTGGGCCCGCGCCATCCTCACGGAGATCCGCCAGCGATGATCTGACCATGAAAGGTCACATGAACATCGTCTCGGTCGTGACTCCGGTGCACGGCGGCGCCGTGGGGTTCCTGCCCGAGGCGTACGAGTCCCTGCGCGCGCAGGAGCTTCCCGACAGCTGGTCATGGGAGTGGTGCGTGCAGGAGGACGGCGGCGACGTCCGGGCGCGGGAGCATCTTCCGGCGGACGATCCCCGGATCCGGATCTCGGCCTCCCGGGCCGGCGGTCCCCATGTGGCGCGCACCATGGCGTTCGCCCGCTCGACCGGGCGTTACGTCAAGACCCTGGACTCCGACGACCGGCTCGCCCCCGGCGCGCTCGCCCGCGACCTCGCCGTGCTGGAGCGGCATCCCGAGGTGGGCTGGACCACGTCCCGGGTCGTCGATCTCCTCGAGGACGGCAGCACCGTGTCGTTCGAGCTGAGCGATCCGGAGCCGGGCCGGCTCCCGCGGGGCAGCGCCTTCGGTTTCTGGGCCGAGCACCGCCGCCCCCGGGTCCACCCCGCCACGCTGTGCGTACGGCGCTCCCTGCTGGCGCTGCTGGGCGGCTGGATGGCCCTGCCCGCCTCGGGCGACACCGGTCTGCTGCTCGGTCTGGACGCGCTGGCGGACGGGTGGTTCATCGGCGAGACCGGGCTCACCTACCGCAAGCACGCGGGGCAGATCACCGCCCACCCCGACCACCGGAGCGGGTCGGAATGGGAGGCCCGGATGTCCCTGATCCGGGAACACGCGGAGGCGCTGCGGGCCTGGACGTCGGATGCGGAGCACCGGAATGCGTGAGATCACGGGCGTGCGCGCCACCCCGGGCGGCCGGGTCGCCGTCCGCTTCCACGAGCACGGATACGTCGTCGGCACGGACCGGCGCGGCAGCCGGATCGCCGAGCGGCTGCTCGGCGACGAGGCCGGGTGTGTGACGGTCCTGGTGCTGGTGGCCTCGGCCGTGCTCTTCGGCCTGCTGCGCAAGGCCGGTGCGCCGCCCGCCGCCGTCACGGCCTGCCTGTGGGTCTTCGTCGCCTCCCTCTGCTACGCCCTCCTCCTCGCGCTGCTGCGCTGGGCGGCCGACGCGCTCGCCAGCCTGCTGCTCGTCCTGTTCGTCGTGGTGACGCTGCCGGGGCTGCTGTTCCCGGGCTACCGGCGCAGGGTGCTTCGAGGGCGGCGCGGCGGGCCGGAGACCGAGCCAGGCTGGGTGCCCGGTGCGGCCCTCGCCGGGGTGTGGCACCAGGCCGACCCGCGCACCGGCGAGGTGGTGACCGTCCAGCGCACCGACGGGTTCGTCACCGCCTTCGTGCCGCCGCCCGGCAGGGCCCGCGACCTGTACGACGGCTTCGACGCGCTGATCCGGCGTCACCGTCCGGCCGCCGCGCCGTACGGTCCCGGCCGGAGCTGAGTTGACCCGTCCATGCTTGAACGGCCCGCGTCCTGGGCACGCACCCCCTAACCGGCGTCCACCCGCCGGGCCGTACCGGCAGGAGGAGGGCGTCATGGACCGTCGGATCCGGGTGCGTGTCAGCCGGCGGCCCGCCGCCCCGCGCGGGCAGGAGATCGACCGCAGGACGCCCTCGGGGCGCATCCTGCCGTACTGAACCGTTCAGTGGGTGAGCCGGGCCGCCGCCGAGCGCAGCTGGGTGCGCAGCGGTTCGGGCGGGGCCGGGCCGTCGGGGCTCGCGCTCGCCGTGACCGCCGCCGCGACCCGGCGCAGCTTGGTGTTGGACCGCTGAGAGGCCTCCCGCAGGATCGTCCAGGCCTGCTCCGGGGTGCAGGAGTGCGCGGCCATCAGGATGCCGCGGGCCTGGTCGATCACCGGGCGGGAGTCGAGGGCGTGGCGCAGCTGTTCGATCTCCAGGCGCAGTACGTCCAGTTGCTCGTCGCGTTCCCGGGCCACCGCGGAGGCGGGGCGGGCGGGGGTCTCGGCGTGCAGGGGGCCGGCGGGGTCGCCGGTGACCAGTTCCAGGACGCGGTGCGGCTGGCCCCGCCAGCCGGTGGCGGTCACCGCGACGCCGTACCGGCGGCCGTACGCGCTCAGCGTGTCCAGGAACGCGAGCCCGGCCGTGTCCATGAAGGACACCCCGGCGAGGTCCGCGTCGACCCGGGTGACGCCGGCGGGCAGCGTGGCCAGGGCCGCGGCCAGGGCTTCCGTACAGCCGTGCACCAGCTCGCCGCGTACGGTCAGGATCGTCCGGTCGCCCTCCGTGCGCTGGTCGACGGTCAGGGGGACCGGCCGTCCACGGTGCGGTACGCGTGCCGCTGAGGTCATGTCCTCGCCTCGCTCGCTGCTCGAAGTCCCTCGGCGCTCGCCTGCCCGGGGGAACGACGGCTACACCCGGCGTGCTCGGGGGTGTGCTTCGCGGCGCGCCGGGTCTCGAGCAGGGTCAGCAGGCCGTTGACCACCATCAGGGTCGCGGTCAGGCCGTGGACTCCGAGCGCGGTGGCCACCGAGCCGTGGTGGGCCAGCACGGTGGCCATGTCGCCGTACGCGGCGAGGGCCTCCACCGTCAGCACCCAGCCCAGCGCCCGGCGCTGGCCCGTCACCAGCAGGACGGCCAGGACCAGGGCCAGGACGACGTCGCGGATTCCCTTGACGATCAGGAAGCCGCCGCCGTCGCCGGACGGCCAGCTCGGCAGGCCGAAGCCGGGCGCCTGGGTCTCGGGGATCAGGATGAACTCCGTCCCGAACCAGAGGATGAAGAGGATGAAGGCGGCGGTCAGGACGGTGTTGGTCTTCTTCAGTGACATGGCTCTTCTCCCGGGGTTGCGGCTGGGTCAGACCAGGGCGGTGACGAGCAGGGTGAAGGCGGCGATGATGACGGCGACGCGGGCGTAGTGGTAGCGCTCCCAGCGGTCCAGCTGCTGTTTCCAGTCGGCGGGCCGGGTCTCCGGGGTCCAGGTCCGGTTCCGGTTGTTGATCGGGACCAGCAGTAGCACCGACATCACCACGCTGACGATCAGCAGAGCGGCGGCGGTGACGACGAGTCCGGCGCCGTGGTGGTGCCATCCGGCGACGGCCCAGAGCGCGCTGAGGACGAGCGAGCCTATGTACCAGAACGGCATCAGGGTGCCGAGCATGCGGCCGCCGTGGGCGTGGCCGAGCTGGCCGCTGTCCTCGGGCAGCGCGTTCAGGATGCGGTTCATGATGAAGGCGACGGAGAACTCCACCCCCACCATCAGGCCGACGAGGACGGTGGTGACGACTTCGAGAGTGCCGAGCATGACGATCCCTCCGATGAACTAGCGTTGCTAGCTGTCGAGTCAACGCTAGTACTGCTGCCGCTCGATTGTCTAGCAGTGCTAGGATCGGGGCATGTCGGTAAAGGAACGCAAGGAGCGCGAACGGGCCGCCCGTGAGCACCTCATCGTGGCGGCGGCCCGCGAACTCGCCGAGCAGCAGGGCTGGGACGCGGTCACCACCCGCCGGCTCGCCGAGCGCATCGAGTACAGCCAGCCGGTCCTGTACAGCCACTTCCGCGGCAAGCGCGAGATCATCGGGGCCGTCGCCCTCCAGGGCGCCACCGAGCTGGCCGTGGCGGTGCGGGCCGCGACCGCCGGCGTGGCCGGGCCGCGCGAGCGGGTCGCCGCCCTGGCCCGCGCCTACCTCGACTTCGCCGAGCGCAACCCCGCGGTGTACGACGCCATCTTCCAGCTCGACGGCGGCCTGCCGTACGCGCAGGAGGACACCCCGGAGCCGCTGAAGGACGCCTTCGCCGCGCTGCTGGAGACCCTGGCCGAGGTCGCCGGCGACGGGGTCGACCCGGGGCTGTACACGGAGGTGTTCTGGGCGTCCCTGCACGGGCTCGCCACCCTCACCCGCGCGGGCCGCCTGCTGCCCGAGGACGCCGAGCCGAGGCTGGAGCTGCTGGTGGACCGGCTCGCCAAGGTCTGACCGGCCACGACCCACAGACCCCGCTCGGCGATACGTTGGCCCCCGCGTGGCCTGCCATCCCGGGATCGGCGGGCCGACGCCCAGGGGGGCGCCGTCGCGGGGTATGCGGAATCTACGCCTCCGGGGGCTGGGTGGGAAGACCCCTTCTCGGCCGTACCGCTCAGGCGGCCAGCGGGTTCAGCACCAGCGGCTCGATCCGGCCCTCCAGCATCGCGCCCAGGCCCTGCGCCGCGCAGATGTCGGGCCGCTCGGCGATGTGCACCGGCATCCCGGTGGCCTGCCGCAGCATCTGGTCGAAGCCGGGCAGCAGCGCCGAACCGCCGACCATGGTGATCCCGCGGTCGGCGAGATCGGCGACCAGGTCGGGCGGGCAGTGCCGCAGCACCTTGCCGATGCCGTCCAGCACGGCGGTCAGCGGGGTCTGGATCGCGTCGCGTACCGCGGCGGTGTCCACCTGCACGCTGCGCGCGAGCCCGGTGGCCACGTCGCGGCCGTGGATCTCGGTGCGGGCCGGGCCGTGCGGGGTGAGACCGTTGCCGGACAGGGCCAGTTGCAGCGGCCGTACCGACTGGCTGGGCAGCATCAGCTCGTGCTCGTGCCGCAGATGCTGCACGATCGCGTGGTCCACCGCGTCACCGCCCACCGGGATCCGCTCGGCGGTGACGATGGAGCTGAGCGAGAGGACCGCCACCTGGGTGGCGGCCGCACCGCACACCATGATCATGGTGGCCTCGGGGCGTTCCACCGGCAGCCCGCAGCCGACCGCCGCCGCGATCAGCGTGTCCACCAGCTCGACCCGCCGCGCCCCCAGCCCGACCAGCGTCTCGATCACCGCGCGCTGGGCCAGCGGATCGGCGTCGTGCGGGGTGCAGGCCGCCGCCCGCAGCCGGAGGTTGCGGCGCAGCGTGCGGCGCATCTTGTCGCCGAGGAGGTGCCGCAGCATCCGCTGGGCCATCTCGATGTCGACCACCGTGCCGCCGGAGATCGGCCGGACCACCCTGATGTAGCTCGGTGTCCGTCCCGTCATCTTCTCCGCGAACTCGCCCACCGCGATGAGCGCGCCGGTCTTCGTGTTCACGGCCGCGACGGACGGCTGGTCGACCACGAGACCGGCGCCCTTCACATACACCCGGGTGCGGGCCGCCCCCAGGTCCACGGCGAAGTGGCAGCGGCGCAACTGCTCCAGACTGACGGTCACGGCAAAACCTCCCGAGTGCGCGGGCGTGGGTGCGCCCGTCCGGTCCGGCGGGCCGCTTCCTCTTCCTGCATCCTCCGCGGCGCCGGGGGCCGGGCGCCTTCTGGAGAGGGCCGGGCGGGGCGCCGCTGAATGGGGGGTTTGCGGGCGGCGTACCGGTGTGTCGGCCCGTCAGAGGTGACCGGCGGCCTCCAGCAGCGGTTCGAGGGAGGAGACGGCGGCGTCGCCGCCCGCCTCCCGCAGCCGCGCGCGCCCGGTGGCGGTGGGGGAGTAACCGATGAAGCGCAGCCCGAGCTGCTGGGCGGCGGTCAGTTCGCAGACCGAGGAGCCGATCAGGACGGCCGTCTCCGGCTCGGTGCCCAGGGCGGCCAGGGCGCGCCGCAGACAGTCCGGGTGAGGGGTGAGCCGACCGGGGTCGTGGCGGCGGCCGTGGATGCCCGCGAACGGCGGCTGATGGATGGTCAGGGCGTGGTGCACGGCCTGGCTGCTCACGTCCGTCGCCACACTGACCGGGCGGCCGGACCGGTGCAGGGCCCGGACGAGCGGCAGCGCGAGGTGGGTCATCGGCGCCTCGCGGACGGCGCGCAGTTCCAGCTCGTCCAGGGTGGTCAGCAGCCTCGGGCCGAGCCGGTCCTGGGCGAAGGCCCGTACGACGTCGAGCGGGTGCGTCAGCCCGTCCCGGCCGGCGGTGTCCGCGACCGGCAGCGGACGGCCCGCCAGCGCGTCCCGCGGATCGCGGCCCTCGGCCACCAGGGACAGCAGGTACAGCGCGTTCTCGCGTGCCGTGCGTGCCGTGTACAGCCGCACGAGCGGCCCGTCGAAGCCGATCAGCACGGCCCGGGCGGCGGACAGCAGGCCCGACAGCCGACGGCGCGCCGGAACCGGCCGCACCGGCTCCGGCAGCGGCTTTCCCTCCGTCGTCAGCCGCACGGTGCACGACACCGTCAGCCCCGGCACCGGCCAGTCGCCGCGCAGCGCCTGGTTGACCTGCTGCTCGGCCGCGTCCACCCGGCGCAGCGGATGCCGGCGCGTGTAGCGGGCGGCGGAAGTCCGGGCATGCGCCAGCAGGGTCCCCGGGACGTCGGTGGTCTCCCCGCGGACGAAGGCGACCGGGTCGACGACGTACCAGGACAGCTGCACCGAGGCGGTGAACGAGCCCGGGCCGGAACTCGGCAGGGACACGGTGTGCCGGTCCCGGTGCACGCTGAGGTCGACCCAGTAGTAGGTCTCCGGGCGGGGCGGGCGGTCGCCGTACGGGCGGATCGGGTCGAGCAGGGTGAGCGGACCGTCGGGCCGCGTGTGCACGACGGCGGTACGGCCCGGGGTGGGGATGCCCAGCCGGCGCAGGTCGTCGGTGATGAACGGGCCCTGCACCAGGTCGTCCTCGGCGGGCTCGGGCGCCCTCGGCGAGCCGGGCGGCCCGAGCGGGCAGTACCAGGCGGCCGGCGGGGCGTCCGGGGCGTTGTTGCGGTACAGCGGCCAGAAGCGTCGCGAGCCCTGTGCGGCGGAGCTGGCGGCGAAGTCGTCGTACAGCGCGGGCTCCACGACGACCAGCACGTCCGCGGCCGCCTGCGGCGGCTGGACGGGCGGTGCGCCGAAGGTGACGCGCAGCCGCGGCGGGTTCTTCAGCCGGTCGAGGGAGTGCGGCAGTTCGCGGAGTACGGCGACCAGCACGGGCAGCAGGAAGGCGCCCGGCTCGACGCGCACCAGGTAGCCGTCGGGGCGCACCTCCACCCGGTACTGGCGGGGGCCGAGCGAGCCGCGCGCGAGGATCTCGTGCACGGTGGCCTCCAGGGTGATCCGCGCTTCCGGCCGCCCCTTCAGCTCACCGGCCGTGAAGTGGATCTCGGGGCCGTCGGCGGGGGGCTGCGGGGGCGGTGTGGCGAGCGCGGGACGCCGGAGCAGCCGACGGACACCGCGCTGCTGGGCTTCGGAGTCGTCGTCGAGCAACTCGTCGGCCGCCGCGAGGAGTTCGGCCGTCTCGTGGGCGAGGCTGCTGCGGGACAGGGCCTTGACCATGTTCCCCAGGGCCCAGAGCGACTTCGCGCGGCCTCCGCTCACCAGGGGCGCGGAGTCCAGACACGTCAGGACCGGCCCGCCCGGGGTGAGGGCGACGGAGCGCGGGTTCAGCACGCCGCGCGGCCCGTCCTCGGCGTGCAGGGCGAGGACCGCGTCGGCGAGCGGCGGGAGCAGGGCGCCGATCTCGGCGGGGGACAGCTCGTCCGGGACGCCGTCGAGGCGTTCGCGCAGCGTGGGCCCGGGGGTGACGTCGCGTACCAGATAGGGCGTGGGGCCCGCGAAACCGTAGGAGCGGACCCGGGCGATCCCGGGGTGGTGCACCCTGCGCAGCCGCGCGCACAGGTCCGTGAAGTCGGTGCGCAGCTCCCGCGGGTACACGCACACCACCACGGGCGTGTCCCCGTCCCGGGTGTCCTCGGCGAGCCAGCCGACCCCCGAGGCGCCCGTCTCCCGCACCAGCCGGTACCGCCCCGCGAACAGCTTCCCGGCCGCCGGCTGCGACAGCCGGCGCACGCTCTCCTCGCTGACCGTGGCGAACGGATCGCCCTCCACGGCCGTCCCGGTCCCCTCCTCGGACGGCACCGACGCGCGGAACTCGCCGGGTGCCCGCCCGGCCCGGCGGTCGATGAACTCGCCGACGCGCGCGAGCAGTTCGGTCGTGCTGTTGCGGGCCGTGCGCGGCAGCCCGAGCAGCAGCAGCTCGCGTACGCCGTCCCGGAACGCGTAGGCGCCGGGCGGGCCGTCCGGTACGGCGGTGAGCATGCCGCTGAGCACGACCTCGGCCAGGTGCTGCGGACGCGGGTCCGGTTCCACGGCGGCCTGCACCAGCCGCATCACCGGCAGGTCGGCCCGCCCCACCGCGAGATGCCCGGCCAGCCGGAACGCCTCGGGCGAGGCCGTCGCCCGGAACCGCAGCACCAGCTCCTCGGCGGACAGCAGCCCCACGTCCGTACGGTCCTCGGAGTCCGCCGGCAGCGGACGGTCCAGCGCGGCCACGGCGCCGGGGAACTCCGCCCCGCCCGGGCCGGCGAGCAGGGCCGCCCAGTTCCCCAGCCAGCCCGGCTCCGGCTCCAGCACCGGCAGCGGCACGGCACCGGGGGACAGCGGGGACTCGTGCTGCTCGTACGGCGTGAACGTGAGCTGTGCCGGGGCCGCCGCGGGGTGCGGGGCGGACAGCCGGCCCGCGGTGGTGGGCAGCGCCGTGTCCCGCCACAGGTGCTCCGGCAGCGGCTGTACGACGGCCAGCGGCATCCGGCGCGCCCAGCGGTGCAGGGTGGCGTACCACCGGGTGCCGGCGGGGCCCTCCCGCCACTGCGGGCCCATGCAGTCGCTGATGAGGAGGGTGGCGCTGCGGCCGTCGGCGGGCGGCTGCGGGTCCGGGCCGCGCACGGTGCCGTCGGCGGCGGCGCGGTACAGGGCGACCGTGCGGAAGGCGCCGGACTGGGCCAGGGCGGTGTGCAGTTCGCGGACCAGGGGGCGCCAGACCGGCATGGTGGGCCCGGCGTCGTACACCAGGTTCAGCCGCAGCCAGCGCTCCCGGGCGGGGCGGAGCACCGGCAGCCACCACTCGGGGGCGGCGCCCAGGCGGGCGATGCGGTCGGCGGTGGCCCGCTCGTCCAGTTCCCGGCCGACGGGTGCGTCGACCCGCCGCCCCAGCGGGCGCAGCGCGCGTTGCAGCGCGAGCGGGTGGCGCAGCATCGGGGGCGCCGGGGCGAGCAGGGTGGTGTGCCGCCGGTGCTCCGCCGCGGCCGCGGGGCCGCGGGTGGGCAGGTGGAGGGGGATTCGGGGGGTGCGGGCGGGGGCGGGGTCCGCCGCGGGGTGCGGGGGCGGCGCGGGTGCGTCGGCCGGTGCCGGCCGGTGCGGGGGTGCGGGGGTCTCCCGCTCGGGTGCGGTGGGTGGGGTGGGCGTGGCGGTGGCGGGGTCCGGGCTCATGTGCCGGGCCAGCCAGAGCAGTTCGGCCAGTTCGCGCGGGGTCGGGCGGACCCCGCGCGAGGCCGCGGCCAGCACGTCGGCCAGCCGGACCAGGGGGCCGGCGGGGCCGTCCGGGCCGGCCGGGGCGGCTGGGGCGGCGGGTTCAGAAGACATCGGACTGCGTGGTCTGCCCCAGGTACGGCATCAGCTGTTCGGCCAGCCGGTCGAGGGAGGTGGCGTCCAGGTCGGTGGAGCGGGCCAGGTAGATCGCGTTGAGCAGCTGGTCGGTGGCCAGGTCGCCGGCGCCGGACCGGGCCAGGAAGCGGTCGATCAGGGCCTGCGCGGGGCCGTCGGGCTCGCCCAGGTGGGCGCGGACGATCTCGGCGAGGTGCCGGTCGTCGGGCTGCCGCAGATGCAGGGTGACACAGCGGCGCAGAAAGGCGGGCGGGAACTCGCGCTCGCCGTTGCTGGTGAGCACGACGAAGGGGAAGGCGCGGCAGCGGACCCGGCCGCGCGCCACCGGGACCCGGTCGTCGGTGCCGTCGACCAGCACCTCGGCGACGCCGTCCGGGGTGAGCCGGGCGGCACGCACCAGCTCGGGGATCTCGTACTGGCCCTCCTCCAGCACGTTCAGCAGGTCGTTGGGCAGATCGAGGTCGCTCTTGTCGATCTCGTCGATGAGCAGCGCGCGGGGCCGGCCGTACGGCAGCAGGGCGGTGCCGAGGGGGCCCAGGCGCAGATGGTGCTCGACGCCGGCCGCATCCCCCTGCTGCTCCGCGGCCGCCTGCTGCCGGGCCGCGTACAGCCGGGACAGCGGGTCGTACTGGTAGAGGCCGTCGTGGAGGGTGCTGCGGCTGGTGATGTTCCAGCGCAGCACCGGGCCGAGCCGCAGCTCGCGGGCGACCGCGTACACCAGCGAGGACTTGCCGGTGCCGGGCGGGCCGGTGACCAGCAGCGGCCGGCGCAGATACAGGGCCGCGTTGACCAGCTGGACCGTCTCCTCGGTGGCCTGGTAGGTCGCCGCGCGGTGCATACGGTCCGGGGAGACGGCCGAGGCGTCGGCGGACGCGTCCGGCGCCGGGAGCACGGGGCCGCCGTCGAAGGCGCGCCAGGGCGGTGGCGGGGGCAGCTGGGTGATGCCGTCGTGCGGCTCGTTCGTACCGGTGTAGACGGGCCACAGGGGCATGGGCTCTTCTTCTCCGTGGGGGCGGGGCGGGCGGTCGTACGGTCGGTCAGGCGACGGGCGAGTGCAGGCTGGCGGTGGTCTCCGGGAAGCAGCGCGGATCGTCCCAGAGCAGTTGCAGGTCTCTCGCCCAGTGCGCGTCCGGCTCGTCGGCGGCGGCCGCGGTCATCCGTAACGACAGCACATGGCGCGGGAGTTCGGCCGGTGGGACGTCCGCGACGGAGTCGGTGAGCGCGTCCAGGAACGCGGTGCCGGGGCAGGGCGGGTCCGCGGGGCCGGGCGCGTCCGGGGCGCACTCCGGCTGCGCCGGCGGGGTGTGGGCCTCGGGCGGGCAGCCGGTGCGGGGCCACAGCAGGACCGGGACGGGCACGGTGAGGCCGACCTCGAAGTGCTCCTGGGCCGCCGCGGGCGGGGCCGCGAACCCGGCGAGCCCGGCGTCGCCGTCCCACAGCCGTTTGCGCAGGCCCGCGGGGCGCTCCTGGGTGTCGCACGCGACGCGGTACAGCCCGACGGAGCGCCGGGAGTCCAGCTTCTGCCACTTCCGGCTCAGCTGGCGGCGCAGCCGGTTGCTGTGGTGGCGGGCGCGGTCGGTGACCACGAGGGGGTAGGCGCAGCCGAGCGGGGTGCTGTCGTCCGCGCCGCACTCCCAGTGCGCCACCGCCTCGTTGAGCCACTCGCGCGGCAGCACGAACGTCACCAGCTCCTCCGCGTCCGGGGCGAGATGCGCGAGGGCCTCGTCGATGCGGTGCTGCACGAAGGCCCGCACCCCGGAGCGCGGCAGCCGGCGCGCGCCCACCGGGCGGCGCTGTCCGTCGCGGTACGCGGACACCTCCACGGTCACCTGGTCGGGACCGGCGCCGCTGTGGTCGATCTCCACCACGACCGGCGACCAGGAGGGAGCGGCCGGGGCGGCGGCAGCGGGGGCGGCCGCCGGGGGCCGCGGCTGCCCCGGGTCCAGCAGGTCCTGGAGCCGGTCGGCGAGCCGGTGCACCGCGTCCGGGTCCGGCACCTCCCACTGCACATAGGCGGCGGCCGCCCACAGGGAGGTGAAGCCGCCGGGCGGCAGGGGCGGCCCGAAGGGGCCCACCACGTCCACGTACAGCCGGTGCGGGTCGCACACCGCCCGGCCGCCGTCCGCCGCCCGCCGCAGCAGGGCGTACAGCCGGCGGCGGGCGTCGTCCCGGTGGCCCGGGGTGGGCACCAGCTCGCCCAGCTCGGGCCAGTACCGGGCCATGACGTCCAGCGGCAGCATCCGGCCCTTGCGCACCTCCGGCAGCTCCGAGGCGGCGGTGATCATGCCGGCCACCCTGCCGTCCGGCAGCGTCGCGGCCGCCCCGCTGAACCCGGCCACGAGCGGCTGCCCGTGCCCGTGCCAGGCGACCAGCTCCAGCCACTCGTCCGCGATCAACTGCCCGGAGACCGCCTGGTACTCGGCGAGCGTGCCCTCGTCGTAGCCCGCGGGGAAGCCGTAGGCGATCAGCCGGGGGTACGGCTCCCGGTAGGCGGCGTCGGGCGGCGCGAAACCGGCCGGGGCGAGCGGGACGTCACGGTCCAGTTCGAGTACGGCGACATCGCCGGGGTCGGTGGCCGCGCCCGCCCAGCCGCCCTGGAACACCACGGACGCGGGCAGCTCGCCCAGCTCCCGGGCGTGCGGGAAGCTGACCGTCACCGGCGCGCTGTCGCTCCAGCGGACGACATGGGCGCAGGTGAGCACGCGGCGGCCGGTGACGAGGAAGCCGGCGCCCACCTCGTGACCGCAGACGATCCGGGCGTGCCAGGCGGCGCTGTGTCTCACCGCTCGGCGGGCTCCGGGTCCGCCGCGGTCTGCCCCGGCAGGGCCGCGGCGGGGGTGCCGTGCGCCGGCGACTGACCGGGGGACCAGCTGAGCTTGACCACCAGATGGCCCTCGGTCGAGCCCTTGGCGATGACGGCACCGGCCTCCGCGGACAGCCGCACGCCGAACTCGATCTCCACCGCGTCGGGGCGCAGGCTGCCGTCCCGGAAGACCCGCAGCGCCGCCGCGGCCGCCCCGCGTACGCCGTCCAGCGCCCCCTCGAAGGTGCGCGCCGCCTGCACCGGTCCGTCGCCGCGCGAGACGAGGCGCGCTCCGGGCAGGACGCTGACGCCCTCCACCACGACCTGTGCGCCGTCCTCGGTCTCGAACTGCACCAGCTTGTCCATGACGACGCCCGCTCCCCGTTCCCCGGGTCTCCCCGGCACACCCACTCGTCGGCCAACTCCCATGCTACGGACGGTGTCCCGGGTGTCACATCCCGGGCACCATCCTGTCGGAATCGTTCAACACGCGGGCGGACAACGGCACATGGCGCTCGTCTCAGGACCCGTGGTGGTCCACGATGCCCCGGACCACGCCCAGCGCCACCAGGTCCTGCGGCCGGATGCACAGCTGACCGGCGGTCGCCTCCACCTCCTCGGGCGGGCGCTTGAGGATCGCCGCGGCCAGCTCCGGCGCGATCACCGAGAAGTAGCTGTCCGGCGTGACCCAGGTGTTGCCGGGCGCGGCCAGCGCCAGCGCGCCGCCCGAACCGCCCTCCCCGACCACCAGCGTGGTGACCGGCACCCGGGCGGCCGCCACCGCCCCGAACACCTCGGCGATGGCCGCCCCGGCGCCCTGCCGCTCCGCCTCCGCGTCATTGGCGGCACCCGGGGTGTCCACCAGGGTCAGCACCGGGATGCCGAGCCGGTCCGCCAGCCGGATCAGCCGGGCCGCGGTGCGGTAGCCGGCCGGTCGGGTCGCCGTACCGGTCTGCGCCGCGTACGCCACCGTACGGCCGTCCCGCGCGCCGAACCCGCACAGCATCCCCTCGGGGTCGGCGCCCCCGCACCGGTCGCCGCCGATGGCGAGCCGGTGGCCGAAGTAGGCGTCCAGGTAGGCCCGGGCGCGGGGGCGTTCGGCGGCGCGGGCGCGCCGGACCGCGTCCGCGCCGGTGCGCGGGAGCGCGGCGCCGCCCAGTGCCGCGGGCGGGGGGACCTCGGCGGCCGGACTCGTCAGCAGCCGCAGCCAGGCCCCGAGCACCTCCTTCAGCTCGGCGGGCGGCACCACCGCGTCCGCCACGCCCGCCGCCAGCTGCGCCTCGGCCGTGTACGCGGCCGGGTCGGCGTCGGGCGGCCGGACCCGGGAACCGGCGAAGCCCACCTGGGCTCCGGGCAGCGCCAGCACGATGTCCGCCCCGGCGCCCAGCGTGGCCCAGCCGCCGCCGGTGGTGGGGTCGCGCAGGACGGCGATCTGCGCCAGCCCGGCCTCCCGGGTGAGCACCGACTCGCGCGCCACCCGCTGGAGCTGGGTGAGGGCGATCATGCCCTCCTGCATCCGGCTGCCGCCGGTCGCGATCAACGGCACCACCGGCAGCCGGTGGTGCCGGGCATGGGCGTAGGCGGCCACCAGCCGGTCGCCGGTGTGCTCGCCCAGCGAGCCGCCCAGGAAGCCGAACTCGAAGGCGATCAGCACGGCCCGGGTGCCCGCCACGCGGGCGGTGCCGCAGACGACCGACTCCTGCTCGCCGGTGCGCTCGGCGGCCCGGGCGCGCGAGGCGTCGTAGCCCTGCCAGTCGAGCGGGCCGTCCGGAGCGGACTGCCTTTCGGAGCTGGGGAGTTCGGTGAAGGTGCCGGGGTCGGCGACGCACCCCAGCACTTCTCGCGCGGAGAGCCGCTCAGGCATCGGTGAGCGCCCGCTTCATGAGCTTGCCCAGGTCGTTGCGGGGCAGCGAGTCCCGGTACCGCACCACCCGCGGACGCTTGTGCGGGGCGAGCCGCCGGGCCACGTGATCGGCCAGCTCCTCGGCCGCGGGCGGCGTCTGCGGGTCGGCGGGCACGACCCAGGCCACGATCCGCTCGCCCAGGTCCGCGTCCGGTTCCCCGGTGACCGCCGCCTCCCGCACCCCCGGATGCTCCAGCAGCGCGTTCTCGATCTCCCCGGCCCCGATCTTGTACCCGCCGCTCTTGATCAGATCGGTGGCCTTCCGGCCGACGATCCGCACATATCCGTCCGGCTCCCGTACGGCCATGTCGCCGGTCCGGAACCAGCCGTCGGCGGTGAACGCGGCCGCGGTGGCGTCGGGCCGGTTCAGATACTCGGTGAACAGGTTCGGGCCGCGCACCTGGATCTCGCCGACGGTCTCCCCGTCGTACCCGGCGATCTCGCTGCCGTCCTCCTCCACCAGCCGCAGCTCGACGCCCGGCAGCGGCACCCCGACCGTCCCGGCCCGGGGCTCGCCGTCGGCCCGCACGCTGGTGTTCATCAGGGTCTCGGTCATGCCGTACCGCTCGATCACCCGGCGGCCGGTCGCCGCCGCGATCCGCTCGTGGTCGTGCACCGGCAGCGCGGCCGAGCCCGACACCAGCAGCCGGGCGCCGGCCAGCGCCTTGGCCAGAGAGGGGTCGCCGGGCAGCGCCTCCGCGATCCGGTGGTACATCGTCGGCACCCCGAACAGCATGGTCGCGCCGGAGCCCAGCTCGCGGGCCACGCCCTCCGGGGAGAAGCGCCCCAGGTGCCGCACCGAGCCGCCGCGCCGCAGCGGGCCGAGGATGCCCAGCACCAGCCCGTGCACATGGAACAGCGGCAGCCCGTGCACCAGCACGTCGTCCCCGGTCCACTGCCAGGCGTCGGCGAGGGCGTCCAGGGTGGTGGCGAGGGCCCGCCGGGGCAGCACCGCGCCCTTCGGCGGTCCGGTCGTACCGGAGGTGTAGACGACCAGCGCGGGGTCCTCCTCCGCGCCCTGCTCCTCGAACCGGGCTCCGGACGCCGAGGCGTCGACGTCCACCCGCGTCAAGTGATGCAGCGCGGCGGGGAGTTCGGTGCCGGGGGCGGCCAGCAGCAGGGACGGCGCGCTGTCGGCCAGGATGTGCGCCAGCTCCTTCTCGCCCGACTTCGGGTTCAGCGGCACCGCGGCCGCCCCGGCGAGCAGCGTGCCCGTCACGGCGACGGCGGTCTCCAGCTCCGGGGTGGCCCACACGGCGACCCGGCCCGCCTCCCGGACCCGCGCGGCGACCGCGCCGGCGGCCTGTGCGAGCTCTCCGTAGGTCAGCGACCGATCGCCGAACCGCAGGGCGACCATCCCCCGGACTTCGTCCGGGGGGACCCCCATCTCGCTGTGCTCGGCCGGTCCGTCCGCCAGTGCGGGGAAGAGGGAGGACACGCGGCGCACTCCTTACTGCCGGCCCGTGACCGGCTGTCGGGGACACCCTCCTTCCTACACCGCCACCCGGGACGATCAGTCCGTGAGGCAGGTCACAGCCGCCGGTGTCACAGAGCGCGGGGCTGTCTCGTCCAAAGAGCGTAGGCAACGAACCGATCGGCAGACGATCGACAAGAGTCACAGGAGCCCGCCATGGAAGCCCGGTTGAACGTGATGGCCAGCCCGGTCATGTCGAAGGTCTTCAAGCACATCATCGCCGCCCACCACAGCCTGGCGGACTCGACGCTGCCCGCCAGCACCCGGGAGCTGGTCATGCTCCGCGCCAGCCAGATCAACGGCTGCTCCGGCTGCGTCGACATGCACACCAAGGAGGCCCTGGCCGCCGGGGAGGACCCGACCCGGCTGTTCCTGGTCGCCGCCTGGCGCGAGGCCACCGTCTTCACCGAGGCGGAGCGGGCCGCGCTGGAGCTGGCCGAGGAGGGCACCCGGATCGCCGACGCGGCCGGCGGGGTCAGCGACGAGGTGTGGGCCAACGCCGCCAAGCACTACGACGAGGAGCAGCTCGCCGCCCTGGTGGCCCAGATCGTCATCATCAACGCCTTCAACCGCGGCAACGTCATCACCCGCCAGCCCGCCGGCCACTACGAGGTGGGCATGGTGCACTGACGCCCGCACCGGCCCGCCCCTCCCGGAGAACCTGGCCGGGAAGGGGCGGGCGGATGCGGCGGTCAGCCCGTGAAGGCCGGCTGGGGCAGGCCCTCGCCCGCGTCCGGGATCACCAGCAGGGAGCCGGACAGCGGGTGCGGCGCCGTGAGGCCGGTGCGCGCCGTGGTGACGTACAGGTCGGTCAGGCCCGGGCCGCCGAACGCACAGGCCGTCGTCCGGGGCGTGGGCAGGGTGATCACCCGGTCCAGCTCGCCGGCCGGGGTGTAGCGCCGTACCGCGCTCCCGTCCCACAGCGCCACCCACACACAGCCCGCCGCGTCGACGGTGAGGCCGTCCGGGAAGCCCGCACCCTCCTCGATCTCCACCAGCGGGCGGCGGTCGTGGACGCGTTCGCCGTCGTAGGCGAACACGTCGATCCGGCGGGTCGGGCTGTCGATGTAGTACATCAGCCGGCCGTCCGGGCTCCAGCCGGTGCCGTTGCTGACGGCGACGTCCGGAAGGACCGTCCGCACCTCTCCCGCGCCGGTCACCCGCCTCAGCGTGCCGCCGCCGGCGGTCTCGTCGTAGCGCATGGTGCCCGCCCACAGGGAGCCGTCGGGCGCCACGGCGGCGTCGTTCGCCCGCCGGCCCGGCACCGGCTCGTGGTGCAGCCAGCGGAAGGTGTCGTCGGGGTCGAGGAGTCCCACGCCGTCCCGCAGGTTCAGCACCAGCCCGCCGCCCGCCCGGGGCTTGGCCGCGCCGACGTGCTGTTCCGTCGTACGGCTGGTGCGCCGGCCGGTGACCGGGTCGTACGTGTGGATGCGCATGCCCAGGATGTCCAGCCAGAGCAGCCGGCCGGCCGCCGCGTCCCAGGTCGGGCCCTCGCCGAGCCGGGCCTCGGCCCGCACCGCGACCTCGTACGCCGCCGTCATGCCACGCTCCGGTGGCCCAGCCGCTCCGACAGCTCGGCGGCGCCCTTGACGGCCAGCTCCGTCAGCTCGTCCCGGCGCTCCTCGCTCCAGCGGATCATCGGCACGGAGATGGACAGGGCGGCGACCACCTGGCCGGTGCGGTCGCGGACCGGCGCGGCCACGCAGGACACGTCCGGGTTGGACTCGCGGTTCTCCACCGCGACGCCCCGCTCCCGGATCCGGGCCAGGGCCTCGCGCAGCGCGGCCGGATCCGTGATGCTGTTGGGGGTCATCGCGGCCAGCTCGGCGTCGTCCGGGAGCCGCGCGGCCAGTTCCTGCTCGGGCAGCGCGGCCAGCAGCATCTTGCCGACGGAGGTGCAGTGGGCGGGCAGCCGGCGGCCGGCGGCCGAGACCATGCGCACCGCGTGCGTGGAGTCGACCTTGGCGATGTAGATGACGTCGGTGCCCTCGAGGATGGCCACGTGGACCGTCTCGTCACAGGTCTCGGCGACCGAGCGGGCCACCTGCTGACCCTCGGCGGCGAGGTCGAGCTGCTCGGCGTAGCGGCTGCCGAGCTGGTACGGGCGCACCCCGAGCCGGTACCGTCCGGGCTGTCCGGGTACGGGCACGATGTACGACCGCGCCGCCAGGGTGGTCACCAGCTCGTGCACGGTGGTGCGCGGCAGCTGGAGCCTGCGCACGATGTCGGGGGCGGAGAGCGTCCCGTCCCCGTCGAGGAACAGCTCAAGAATGTCGAGAGCCCGGGTCACGGCAGGCACGAGGCGTCCCACGTCCGGCCCCCTCCTTTGGTTCAGCCTGTTCGAGATACCGGCGTTCGAGCGTCATCGCGTTCGATATATCAACAGGCGATCGGCATGACGAACACAGGCTAAACAGGGAGTGCTGGCCCCGGCAATGGGTCGGGGGCGACGGCCGTGGTCACGGGCACCATGGGGGCATGGATCTCGACTTCCAGCTGGTGCTGCTGCGCCGCATGGCCGACCACAACCCGGGGCTGGTGGAGGACGCCCGCCGCGCGCTCGGCGCCTCGGCCGCGGACATGCGGGAGGCCAACAAGCGGTGGCAGGCGATGGTCCACTCCCGGCGGGCCCGGTCCGCCGCGGGCCGGTACCGCGCGGTCCTCGGCGCGCCCGAGTCCGTGGTCCCGCGCCGCCTGGGCGACCTCGACTGCGAGGCCCGCCGCTGGGCCCTGCCCCTCTGGCCCTCCCTGCGCTTCGAGGTGCTGGCCGGGCCCGACGGCGCGGTGTGGAACGAGTGGCTGGTGCGCGCGCCCGGCGCCCCCGCCCCCAGGCTGGAGACCCTGGAGGACCTCACCCCCTGGTCCTGCACGGTGGACGAGGCCGCCCGCGCCTTCCCCCCGGCCCGCCCGCTCCAGGGCACGGCCCCCACCCGCTGGGCCCTGGCTTTCACCGCCCCGGACCGCACCGGCACCCGCCACGACCTGGTCGCCGAGTTCACCTGGGGCCTCCTCCAGCGCACGGCCCTCACCGGCCGCGCGGGCTGAGCCACCCGGGGCGCCGGCCGCCGGAGCCGGGCCTCACGCGTCGAACGCGGTGGCCCTCGTCTGCTTCTCCCAGGCGATGATCTCGTCGCGGACCTGGTCCAGGTGGCCCAGGACCGCGCTCACCCCGTCGTCGCCGAGCGGCAGCCGCAGCGGGGTGTGCTCCGCCTCCAGAGCGGCCAGGATGACGGCGGCCGCCTTGGCCGGGTCGCCGGGCTGGGTGCCGTCGCCGCCGGACACGAAGCCGCGCGTCTCGCTCACCTTGGCGTACACCCCGCTGTCCGCGCTGACCCCGGCCCCCGAGCCGAAGAGCGAGGTCCGGAAGGCGCCCGGCTCCACGATCAGCACCTTGATCCCGAACTCGGCCACCTCGTCCGCCAGCGCCTCCGAGATGCCCTCCAGGGCGAACTTGGTCCCGCTGTACGCCCCGAAGCCCGCGAAGGACATCTGCCCGCCCATGCTGCTCATCTGCACGATCGCGCCCGAGCGCCGCTCGCGCATGTGCGGCAGCACCGCCCGGACCAGCGCCGTCGGCCCGAAGACATGCAGGTCGAACAGTTCCCGCAGCTCGGCGTCGGTGGTCTCCTCGACGGCCCCGACATGGGTCCGGCCCGCGTTGTTGACCAGCACGTCGATCCGGCCGTGCCGGGCCACCACATCCCCGACCACCGCCTCGACCGCGGCCGCGTCGGTCACGTCCAGCCGCACCGCCTCCACCTGGTCCGGATGGGCGGCCACCAGGCCGTCCAGGGCCTCGGGGCGCCGGGCCGCGCCGACCACCACGTCACCGGCGGCGACGGCCGCCTCGGTGATCGCCCGTCCGAAACCGCTGCTCGCCCCGGTCACCAGCCACACCTTGTTCACGGCAACTCCCTGTGCCTCGTGCTCTCTTCGACAGGATCAAGCCTGCGGCACGTGATCGTTGCCCGTCCAAGATTTCTGGTGATAACCATCGGCTATGACCACCGATGTGCATGTCCGGGACCTGCGGTACTTCGTCACCGTCGCCGAGGAACTCCACTTCACCCGGGCCGCCGAGCGGCTGTATGTCTCCCAGCCCGCGCTGAGCAAGCAGATCCGGGCGCTGGAGCGGCACCTGGGGGCGGAGCTGTTCCGGCGCGACCGGCACGGGGTGGGCCTCACGGCGGCCGGTGAGGCGCTGCTGCCGCACGCCCGGGAGGTGCTGGCCGCGTGGACGGCGGGCGCGGCGGCGGTGGAGGCGGCCAAGGCGGCGCAGCGCAGCACGCTCGTGGTGGGCATGAGCACCAGCCCCGGCCGGGGCGGGCTGCTGCCGGCCGTCCGCTCCCGCTTCACCGCCGCGCATCCCCAGGTCACCGTCCGGCTGCGCCAGATGAGCTGGGACGATCCCACGGCCGGCCTGGCGGACGGCGGCGCGGACGTCGCCTTCGTCTGGCTGCCGCTGCCGGAGCAGGAGCGCTACGACTGGACGGTGGTCGCCGAGGAGCCCCGGCTGCTCGCCCTGCCCGAGACCCATCCGCTCGCCGCCCGCACCGAGATCGACTTCGCCGACCTGCTGGACGAGCCGTTCCTGGCCCTGCCGCGCAGCGCCGGTGTGCTGCGCGACCACTGGCTCGCCCTGGACGCCCGGGGCGGCCGGCCACCCCGGATCGGCGCGGAGATCGCCGGGGCGGAGGAGACGTACGAGGCGCTCCTCGCCGGCCTCGGCGTCTGCCTGGTCGCCGTCGGCAACGCCCCGCTGATCACCCTGGGCGGCGTCGTCACCCGCCCGGTGCGCGGTCTCGCCCCCAGCCGCTATGTGCTGGCCTGGCGCCGGGAGGACGGCACCCGCCCGCTGGTCCGGGACTACGCCGAGGCGTGCCGGGCCGCGGTCGGTGGGCGCCGCTGAGACCTTCGAGGGTCAGGCCGCAGCGGCGAGGACCGCCTCGGTCACCCGGGGCAGGGAGTCCGGGTGGAGGAAGAGGAACAGGTTCGGCTCGACCAGTTCCAGTTCCATCAGGCACGGCCGGCCGTCCTCGCCGTCCACCAGGTCCACGCGCGCGTACAGCAGCTCCGCGGTGCCGGGTACGGCCGCCAGCGCCTTCTCGGCGACGGCGAGTTCGGCGTCGGTGGGTTGCCAGGGGGTGAGGTCCGGGTGGGCGGTCTTCTCCGCGTCGTAGGGGGTGCCCGGGGCGAGGACGGCACCCTTGCGGCTGGCGTGCAGCAGCCGGCCGCCGAAGAACTGGAGCGCCCGCTCACCGGTGACGTCGATGCCGCGCAGATACGGCTGCACCATCGCGGTGAAGCCCTCCGCGTGCATCCGCGCGAGGTGCCGTACCGCCGTGTCGTGGTCGTCCGGCGTGTACCGGGCGGCGAAGCGGGCGCCCGCACCCGAGGTCGGCTTGATCACGTACTCGTGCCCGGCGGGCAGCTCGGCCGGCTCGCCCGGGGCGATGTAGCGGGTGGGGACGGTGGGGATCCCGGCCGCCGCCAGCTCGCCGAGGTAGCGCTTGTCGGCGTTCCACCGCACGATCTCGGCCGGGTTGGCGAGCCGGGTCACCGCCTCGACCCGTGTCACCCAGTCCCCGAACTCCCCGGCGCGCCAGCTGTAGTCCCAGGTGGAGCGTATGAGGACCAGGTCGTAGGCGCCCCACTCCACCGTGGGGTCGTCCCAGTGCCGGGCCTCCGCCTCGGCTCCGGCGCCGGTGAGCGCGGCCACCAGCACCGGCAGGTCCCGGTCCTTGTGGGCGCTGCCCTGGGGGTCGTAGGTGGCGAGGGCGATGCGGGGCACGGGCGGACTCCCTGTCGTACGACGGTTCGACTGCGGGAGGCTAACAAGCAGGCCGGGCGCGGCCCATGCCGTGCGTCACTCGGGCACGGCGACGGTCCGTGCCGGGGCGGCCGCACGGCGGCGCACCGCCTCGATCTCGGCCGGCCGGCGCAGCGCCCGGGACACCGCCCCGATCTCCCGGAGCAGACTCGTCGTGTCGGGTTCCTCGGCCGGCCCGGACGCCCTCGGCGCACGGCCCCTCGCCTCCAGGGCGTCGAGGACGGCCGCCGCGGCGGCCAGCGCGCGGGCCCGGTCCGGGGGATGGCCGAGGGCGCGGGCCGCGTCGTACGCGCGGCCGCACATGCCGGGCTCCAGATACCGGGCCAGCGGCAGCAGCGCGTCCCGGATGAACGTCTCGCGCCGGGTCAGCCGGAGTTCGGGCGTGGCGCGCAGCCGGAACGGCACGCCCTCGCCGCTCGCGGTGCGCAGCAGCCGGTAGAGCGGCCCCAGTTCGCGGTGCGCGAGCCGGACCCGCCAGCGGTCGTGCAGATACTGGCCGGCGTGCGGCAGGATGAATCCGGCCGCGATGAGGATCGCGGACACCGCCGCGACCGGCGGGGCCAGGTCGGTGCTCAGCCAGTCCAGGTCGCGGCCCATCCAGCGGGCCGTGACGGCGGTCAGCTTGACCACGTCGAAGGTCAGGTTCAGCACGTATCCGGCGCCCAGCAGGCTCAGCGCCCCGCGCAGCCAGGCGTCCAGGCCCCCGGTGCGCACCCAGTTCCAGATCAGCCCGTTGGTGATCAGCACGGCCACCGCGTGGGCGACGAGGTAGAGCAGGATCTCCTCGCGCATGAACGGCGTGTTGGCGTAGTAGGTGTCCAGGTCGCGCACCCGCTCCACGGGGGCGTCGGCGAGCAGGAACAGCACCCACAGCGCGACGATCACCCCGGAGTAGACCGCGACGACCCAGCGCACGGCCCGGCGGACGGTGGCGCATCCGTTGCCCAGGCCGCCCCGCCAGGTGACGAGGAGCAGCAGACAGGACCCGCAGAACGCGGTGATCAGCGAATAGCACCAGGGCGCCGAGATGTTGGGCACGCCGGTCAGCCGGTTGACGGCGGCCACCGTGGCCGGGGTGCAGAAGACGAAGACCGCGCAGGCCAGCAGCAGCAGTCCGCCGACCGCGCGCAGCAGCGGGTCCCGCCACAGCCGGATGATCGTGGGCAGCCTGATCACCAGCGCGGCGGTGAGCACGGCGGCGGGGATCCAGAAGGAGATGTACAGCTCGCGGAGGAGCCCCGCGGGGTCCGACGCCGGCCCGGTCACCGCAGCCGGCCCGCCCTTTTCCCGGGCGCCCGGTCCGCCCCCTCCGTACCGGCGCGCCCCTTCGGCTCGCTCGCCGTCTCGCGCCCGCGATAGCCCAGAGAGCGCTGCACCGGGTCCAGGGGCGGGCCCCCGGGCGGGGCGAGGAGGGCACGGAACCGGGCGGCGAGGCGATGGCCGAAGTCGTCGGCCTCGGCCTCCTCGGCCTCCCGGGAGCCGTTGCGGGCGGCCACCGTCAGCGCGTCCCGCCAGCCGGGCGCGTCGGCGAGGGCCCGGGCCGCCGCGGCCCCGGCACCGGCCAGGTGATGGTGCCGGTGCCCGGCGTGCAGATGCCACAGCTCATGGCCCAGGATGACCAGTTGCTGCACCGCCTCGGCCCGCTCCTCCACGATGACCAGGTCGAAGTCGGCGAACTCCACCCACAGGCCGGTGACCTCGATCTCGTCCGGGAACCGTTCGAAGCGTAGCTCCACCGGGCGGCCGCCGCGCAGCGCGCCCATCTCCGCGCACAGCGCCCGGCACAGCTCCCGTACGTCCTTCGGCTGTCCGGGCCGGGCCTGGACGGCGGCGGCGAGGTCGGCGGCCAGGGAGCGCATCGCCGAGCCCGGGCGGGAGCGGCGCAGCCGTGCGGCCAGGCGTGCCGTTCGCCGGCGCGCGCCCGCGATGCCCATGGGTCCCTGTTCCCCCTTCTCGCCGCCGGTCTGCGGCTCGTCCGAGAGTACGCGCGCGGATGTGCCCGCGTCATGCGATCCCACCGACGTGGTTCAACGGGGAACGACCTGCGGTTCCGCAACTGCACCGGCTGTGAGCCTGTGTTCACCCCATTGACGGACGGCCGGTGGGAATCTACGGTCCCGTTCGAAGTGACGAGCGGCCGCCGAAATCCCGAACAACCGTGCCTCAACGACCCGCACCCGCCGACGAATCACACGACACCCAGCCCGGGAGGCGAACCTTGCGCACCGCCCGCTTCACCCTGAACCCCGCTTTCACGATCGGCGACGTCAACCCGCGTCTCTTCGGCTCCTTCGTCGAACACCTCGGCCGCTGCGTCTACACCGGTATCTTCGAACCCGGCCACCCCTCGGCCGACGCCGAAGGCCTCCGCACCGACGTGCTGGAGCTGGTCCGCGAACTCGGCGTGACCGCGATCCGCTACCCCGGAGGCAACTTCGTCTCCGGCTACAAGTGGGAGGACTCCGTCGGCCCGGTCGAGGACCGCCCCCGCCGCCTGGACCTCGCCTGGCACTCGACGGAGACGAACCGGTTCGGTCTCTCCGAGTACATCGCCTTCCTGAAGAAGCTCGGCCCCGAGGCCGAGCCGATGATGGCCGTGAACCTGGGCACCCGGGGCGTCGCCGAGGCCCTGGAGCTCCAGGAGTACGCCAACCACCCCTCCGGCACCGCCCTGTCCGACCTGCGTGCGGCCCACGGCGACAAGGACCCCTTCGGCATCCGGCTGTGGTGCCTGGGCAACGAGATGGACGGCCCCTGGCAGACCGGTCACAAGACCGCCGCCGAGTACGGCCGGCTCGCCGCCGAGACCGCCCGCGCCATGCGGCAGGCCGACCCCGGGGTCGAGCTGGTCGCCTGCGGCTCCTCCAGCCAGGCCATGTCCACCTTCGCCGAGTGGGAGGCGACCGTCCTTCAGGAGGCGTACGACCTGGTCGACTACATCTCGCTGCACGCCTACTACGAGCCCGTCGACGGCGATGTGGACTCCTTCCTGGCCTCGGCCGTCGACATGGAGTCCTTCATCGAGAACGTGGTGGCCACCGTCGACCACGTCGGCGCCAGGCTGAAGTCGAAGAAGAGGATCAACCTCTCCTTCGACGAGTGGAACGTCTGGTACCTCTCCCGCTGGGTGGAGTACTCCCAGACCCTCGGGCAGGACGACTGGCCCGAGGCGCCCCGCCTGCTGGAGGACAACTACAGCGTCACGGACGCGGTCGTGCTCGGCTCGCTCCTCATCGCCCTGCTCCGGCACGCCGACCGGGTCACCGTCGCGTGCCTGGCCCAGCTGGTCAACGTGATCGCCCCGATCATGACCGAGCCGGGCGGCGCGGCCTGGCGGCAGACCACGTTCTACCCGTTCGCCCAGGCCTCGAAGTACGGCCGGGGCCAGGTGCTGGACGTCCGGGTCGACTCGCCGACGTACGAGACGAAGAAGTACGGCGAGACGGACCTGCTGCACGCCACCGCCGTCCGCGCGGCCGACGGCACGGTCACCGTGTTCGCCGTCAACCGCAGCCGCACCGAGGCGATGCCGCTGGAGGTCGCGCTCAGCGGGCTGGACCTGACGGCCGTCACCGAGCACAGCGCTCTGGCGGACGCCGACCCCGACGCCCGCAACACCCTGGACGACCCGGAGCGGGTCACCCCGCACCCCGTCGAGGGCACCGCCCTGCGGGACGGCACCCTCACCGCCGTGCTGGAGCCGCTGTCCTGGAACGTGATCAGACTGGCGTGACCGGCAGGCCGCCGCTCGCGCTGCCGAGCAGCGTCAGCCGCACGGACCCGGGGCCCGACAGCGTGGTGAACTCCGAGAGGACCGCCAGCGCGAGGGTGTTGGAGCCCCGGGTGCGCAGGATGCCGTTCGGCAGCACGAAGGTGTGCTGGGGGCCGACGTTGTTGATGTACTGGCCCAGGTTCCAGCCGTTGAGGAAGATCTGGGCGCGGTAGGCCCGGTACGGGTCGTCGTCCAGGGTCAGCCCGACCGACGCGTCGACGTCGCCCGGCACCGAGAGGCGGAACCTGGTGCGGTACCAGGTCACCCCCTGGTAGCGGGCGGCCCGCGGGAAGGTCACCGGCTCCCAGTCGTGGTCCCGGAAGCCGGGCAGGTGCCAGCCCTCCCGCTCGCCGTACAGGCCGCCGTTGTTCAGCGGCCCGCGCACCGGGTCGGGCGCGGCCGCGCCCTGGATGCGCCAGTCGACCTCCGGTGCGGCGCCCTTGAAGGTGGCCGCGGTGAGTCCGCGGGCCGCCTTGTGGGTGTCGAGCGCCTTGCCGTCCTCGTCGTGCTGCATCGGCCGGACCAGCACCGACAGCACGTGCCGGCCGGGGGAGCGCAGCGCCGCGCGGACCGGGAGGACGGCGGTCGCCGTCCAGGTGCCCTTGCGGATCGTGGTGTCCTTGTCCGGCACGGGCATCCGGTGCGTGCCCAGCGGTTCGCCGTCCAGCCATGCCATCAGCAGGCCCTGGGTGCCGGTGCTGTAGGCGAGCGAGATCTCCTCCAGGCCGGTGGAGTCGGTGAAGGTGCCCCGGTACCAGACGTCGCCGTAGTGGAAGCCGTAGTCGTCGGCGAAGAGCACCGGCTGCCCGGCCGGGACGGGGGTGGTGCTGTACGACGTCTTCCGGTCGGCGGCCCGCCAGCCGGAGTCGTCGAAGCCGGGGCCGGCCTCCGGGTTCTCCCGGCGCATCCGCCAGGCGCCCAGCTCCGGCAGCCGCAGCTCCGGGACGCCCGGCAGCAGACCGTCGGTCATCAGGCTGCCGGAGGCGGTGGCCCGGGTGGCCAGGGGGCGGCCGTTCCACACCACGCTGCCGATCCCGCGCGGGCCCCACACCTCGATGGCCGTCGGGCCGGTGAGGTCACCGGTCAGACGGACCTCCCCGCCCCTGATCTCGGCGTGCCGCAGCAGCGTCGGGCCGTACACCAGCAGGGTGCCGGACGGGGTGTCGTACGGGAACACCCGGACGGAGGTGGCGTCGTCGGCGAAGAGGACCAGCAGCGGGGTCTCGGTCTCGCCGTGCCGCACCAGCACCCGGGTCAGTCCGTCCTTGCCGAGCGGCGCGTTCACATGGAGCGCCTCGCCGTCGTAGCCCCAGGCGGCCTCCGGGTCCATCCGCAGGGCGTCCGGTTCGACCGGGGCCTTCAGCACCACCTCGGCCATCTCGCCGCTCCGCCCGGCGAACAGGGCGATGTTCTGCCGGCCCGCCCGCACACAGAACACCGGCGAGACATTGGCGTACTTCAGCGTCCGTCCGCCCAGCGCGAGGCCGGTGGTGATCAGCTTGGCGTCCCGGCCGGGCACGGTGATCCGCAGCCTGCCCTCGACGGTGGGCAGATCGGTGGTGACCGGGTCGGTGCCGTCGTTGCGGGCGACGTACACATGGGCGCCGGTGTCCGGGTTGGCCAGGTGGTAGACCTTCAGGCCCTCGGCCGTCACGTCCGCCGCCCGGTCCAGCTTGGCGAAGTCGGGCACGCGCTGGAGCAGATGACCGATCTGGTGCATCGGCGCGATCTTGTCGGTCACCGTGCGCGCCTCGTCGATCGCGGCGCCGTAGTCGTACGACGTGTAGACCACCGGCGCGGGCAGCCAGCCCCAGGAGGTGCCGCCGAAGGTCATGTAGACGTTGTGCAGGGTGAGGCCGTTGGCGAGGTTGGTCAGGTAGAAGCGGCGCTCGTAGGCGGCGTCCCGGGTGCGCCGCGCCTCGGCGTACCCCTTGCCGTCGAACCAGGCCCCGCCCCACGGGTCGAACCAGCCGCCGCCGAACTCGGGCACGAAGCCGGGGGTGTGCGGGGAGGCGCTGGCCCCGCCCTTCTGCCCGCCGGGCCCGAACAGCCCCCAGTCGGGCGGGGTCCGCTCGGGCGAGGGGTAGCCGTCGAAGCCGTACAGCCAGCCGCCCCGCTCGCCGCCGGTGTCGAAGGAGCCGGGCGTCCAGTAGCCGTTGCGCCCCTTGTCGTTGTGGAAGAGGGGGACGTCGATGCCGTCCGCCCGCACCTTCCGGTACAGGTGGGACAGGTAGCGGGCGCCGACGCCGTCCTGGACGTGGGCGTCGTACTCGTTCTCCAGCTGGTAGAGCAGGATGGTGCCGGTGCCCTGGGTGAACAGGTGCCTGCGGGCGATGCGGTTGACCTGGGTCAGCCACTCGTCGGCGTGCGCCAGGTACTCCGGGTCGTCGGTGCGGGCGGTGCCCGGGGTCGCGGTGAGCCAGCCGGGGAAGCCGCCGCCGTCCACCTCGGCGTTGATGTACGGCCCCGGCCGCAGGATGACGTACAGCCCGGTCTCGGCGGCCGTGCGCAGGAACAGGTCGAGGTCCCGGACGCCGGTGAAGTCGTACCTCCCGGGAGCGGGGGAGTGGTAGTTCCAGGCCACGTAGATGCTGACGGCGTTGTAGCCGTGCGCGCGCATCTTCTGGAGCACGTCCCGCCACAGCGAGGGGCTCGGCAGCCGGAAGGGGTGCAGTTCACCGGACCACACCACCAGCCGCCGCCCGTCCACGAGCAGCGAGTAGCGGTCGTAACCGATGGTGTGCCGTGCTCCGTCGGCCCTCGGCGGTGCGGGCGCCGGGCCGGTCGGCACACTGTGCGCCGCGTACGCCGTGGGCATACCGGTGCCGCCGCTGCCGTCGAGGACGAGCCCCAGCGCGGCCGAGCCGGCAAGGGCACTGAAGGTACGTCTGCTGAGCGCCAAGGTGGATCCTCCCGGGCGATCTTACGGGGCGCGGCTCAGGTCATTGTCCACATGGGGGCGCCCCGCGGCGGACGCGGGAGGAGCTCGGCGCGGGATGATCACCCGCTGTGCGGTGCCGCTCGGCTCAGCGGACGTCGCCGAGGGAGACCAGCAGGGTGCGCAGCAGCCGGTTGAACTCCTCGGCCTCCTGGTCGTCCAGGCCGGAGAGGATTCTGCGCTGGTTGCGCACATGTCCCTGCACGGTCGTGTCGACCAGCTCGCGGCCCTCGTCGGTCAGGGCGATGTGCAGGCTGCGCCGGTCCCCGGGGACGGCCTCGCGGGTGACCAGGCCGCGGCCGACGAGGCGGTCGATGCGGTTGGTCAGCGCGGCCGAGCCGATCATGACGCTGGCGGCCAGCTCCTTGGCCGTGAGCGGCCGGCCGTTGCGGCGGAGCGTGGCGAGCACATCGAACTCCCAGGTCTCCATGCCGTACTGCGCGAAGTAGTCCTTCAGCCGTGTGCTGACCACCCGGGACAGACGCAGCACCCGGCCGATCGCGCCCATCGCATCGAGATCCAGGTCCTTGCGCTGGGCGGCCCACTGGTCGAGGAACTCGTCGACGCTGTCGCGCATGTTGGTCACCTCACCTTCACTTTGCTTCATCGAGATTAATTCGACGTGGAACTGTTTGACCTCAGGCTAGAGGATGTCATACCTTTTCGATGTCAGATAGTTCGACGTCGAAAGATGGGGGGTCTTGCTGTGGGTATCCCTTCCGCGGACCACGCCACCGTGTCCCGAATCATCCGCTCCCGGCGCAGCATCCGTCACTACCTGCCGGATCCCGTGCCCGCCGAGCTGCTGCGGGAACTGGTGGAACTCGCCCTGGAAGCGCCGTCGAGCTTCAATCTCCAGTCCCGGTCCATCGTGGTCGTGGCCGGCGAGGAGGGCCGCAAGGCGCTCACCGCGGCCACCGGCGGCCAGCCGCACCCGCAGGAGGCCCCGGTGACCCTGGTCTTCGTGGCCGAGTCCGGCTCCTGGCGCGAGGACCGCGGCGACATCTGGGAGCAGGCGCGGCGTAGCGGTGCGTGGTCGGAGCGGTTCGCCGCGGCCTCGCCGGACGACGTGCGCGCCTTCTACGAGGACCCGCGCCGGCGCGGCCTCGAACGCGAGTACGCCGTCAAGGACGCCATGATCGCCGCGTCCTTCCTGATGATCGCCGCGCACGCCGCCGGGCTGGCCACCAGCCCGCTGGGCGGCTGGGACGAGGCCGAGGTCAAGCGGGCCATCGGCATCCCGGACCGCGACGACCTGCACATCGCCCTGCTCATGCCGCTCGGCCGCCCGGCCGAGGCCCGGCTCCACCCCGGCCGCCGCAGCACGGAGCTGACGGTCCACCAGGAGACGTACGGCCGGTAGGAGACGTACGGCCGGTAGGGGACCGGCACGGTACATCCGCACATCACGCGCACCCGCGCGTCCCACAGGGGGGAATGGTCCAGTGACCACTGTCAACAAGCTCGTCCAGGTCGCCGGTGTCATCGACGCCGACGAAGCCGACCTGATCATCGGGGAGGGCGCGGACTGGCTCGGCTTCGCGCTGCGCCTGCCGTCCGGCAAGGACGACATCCCCGAGCAGGACGCCGCCGCCATCATCAAGGGCCTGAAGGCCCCGCACGCCGGCGTGCTCATCAGCTACCTCACCGAGGCCGACGAGATCAGCGAGTTCTGCACCGAACTCGGCGTCGTCGCCGTCCAGTTGCACGGAGACGTGGAGACCGGCCAGCTGCGCCGGCTGAAGGAGCTGCGGCCCGACCTGTTCGTGCTCAAGTCCCTCGTGGTCAAGCAGGACAACGCCGAGGAGCTGCTGAAGCTGGTCGACGACACCCACCCGTACGTCGACATGTACATCACGGACACCTTCGACCCGAGGACCGGAGCCAAGGGCGCCACCGGACTCACCCACGACTGGAACGTCTCCGCCGAACTGGTCCGCCGCTCGCCCAAGCCGCTGATGATGGCGGGCGGTCTCAACCCGGAGAACGTCGGCGACGCCATCCGCGCGGTCCGGCCCGCCGCGGTCGACGCGCACACCGGCCTGGAGGGCCCGGACGGCCGCAAGGACCGCGCCAAGGTCGCGAAGTTCGTCGCCGAGGCCCGCCGGGCCTTCGACGAGATCGGCTGAGTATCCCGCCGGGTGGGCGCCCGGCCGCGCAGGCGACACGACCCGGGCGTCCCCCGTCCCCCGCGTACCCGTCGACAGCCGACCCCGAGGAGTCCGACGTGACCACGGGCCACAACGTGCATCTCATCCCGCAGACCGACCAGCTGCGCGCCATCCACACCATCATCCGGGACCGGGACTGCCCCCGCGCCGAGTTCGTCTTCTACGCGCGCCGGGTCATCCGCCTGCTGCTCGAACACGGCCTCGACCTCCTGCCGTTCACCAAGAAGGAGGTCACCACCCCGGTCGGCGCCACCTACCACGGACTCGAGTTCGCCTCGAAGATCTGCGCGGTGCCCGTCATCCGCGCCGGCGAGGCCATGGAGAGCGAACTCCGCGACATCCACCCCGGCATCCGCATCGGCAAGATCCTCATCCAGCGCGACAAGCAGACCAAGCTGCCGCACCTGTACTACAAGCACCTGCCCGACGACATCGCCGAGCGCCATGTGCTGCTGCTCGAACCGATGCTGGCCACCGCCGGATCCGCGCTCGCCGCCGTCGACGTGCTGATCGACGCCGGGGTGCGCGAGGAGCACATCGTCATGGTCAATTTCCTGTCCTCCCCCGAAGGACTGCGCAGGGTCGCCCAGGAACGGCCCCGCATGAAGATCGTCACCAGCGCGATCGAGGACCGGCTCAACGAGCACGCGTTCATGATCCCCGGCATCGGCGACTTCGGCGACCGCTTCTTCGGGACCACCGATTCCGGAGCCAAGAAGTGAGCAGTCAACGCCTCGCGGCGACCTCCGCGGTCACCGCCCTCGCCCCCGCCGTCTGGGGCTCCACCTACCTCGTCACCACCGAGTTCCTGCCCCCCGACCGGCCGCTGCTGGCCTCCACCCTGCGGGCGCTGCCGGCCGGCCTGATCCTGCTGCTGATCACCCGGAAACTGCCCCAGGGCATCTGGTGGTGGCGGGCCGTCGTGCTCGGCGTGCTGAACATCGGCGCGTTCTTCTACTTCCTCTTCCTCGCCGCCTACCACCTGCCCGGCGGAGTGGCCGCGCTGGTGATGTCCATCCAGCCGATGATCGTGCTCCTGCTCGGCGCCGTCCTGCTGAAGGACCGCATCCGGCCGCTGCACATCGCCTCCTGTCTGCTGGCCGCCGCCGGTGTCGCCCTGCTCGTGCTCCAGCCGCACGCCGGCCTCGACGGCATCGGCGTCCTGGCGGGCCTGCTCGGCGCCCTGTGCATGGCCTCCGGCATCGTGCTGACCAAGAAGTGGGGACGCCCCGAGGGCGTCAGCCTGCTGACCTTCACCGGCTGGCAGCTCACCGTCGGCGGACTGGCCCTGCTGCCCGTCACCCTCGCCAGCGAGGACCTGCCGGACCACCTCACCTGGCGCAACATCGGCGGCTTCGCCTACCTCTGCATCATCGGCGCGCTCATCGCCTACGTGCTGTGGTTCCGCGGACTGTCCAAGCTGCCCGCGCTCGCCGCGTCCTTCCTGTCCTTCGCCTCGCCGCTGTGCGCGACCGTCCTCGGCTACCTCTTCCTCGATCAGACCCTGCGCCCGCTCCAGCTCCTCGGCGGCGCCGCCGTGATCGGTGCCGTCGTCCTCGCCCAGCCCCGCACCCGCACCCGTAAGAGAGACACCACATCAAAGGCGCCTACGACCCGTGCCACGAGCCGGGTCTAGGCCACCAAAACCGTTCGGGGGGACACACAGAACATGAACACCCAGGCACCTATATCCGGCGTGTTCTTCAAGCACGCGTCGTTGCGCAGCCTGCTGGACCACCAGGCCCGGCTGCGCCCCGACGACATCGCGGTCACCGCGGCCGGCGGCGACCTCACCTTCCGTGAACTCACCACCCAGGCCGACCGTCTCGGCTCCCGCCTGACCGAGCTCGGCGTCGTACCGGACACCTGCGTCGGCCTCTACACCGAACCCTCCGCCGAGCTGGTCACCGGTGTGTGGGGCATCCTCACCGCCGGCGCCGCCTATCTGCCGCTGTCGCCCGACTACCCCGAGGCCCGGCTGCGGTACATGCTCGAGAACTCCGGCACCCGGGTCGTCGTCACCCAGCCGCATCTGCGCGAGCGGCTCGGCCGGCTGGTCCCCGAGGGCACCACCGTCGTCACCCTGGACGACTGCCCCGCCGCCGGCGCCCCGGCCCCCGATGCCTTACCGCAGGGCGACCAGCTCGCCTACGTCATCTACACCTCCGGCAGCACCGGCAAACCCAAGGGCGTGATGATCGAGCAGCGCAGCATCGTCTCCCAGCTGCGCTGGCTGGACAACTGCGGACACCTCGGCCCCGAGGTGTCCATCCTCCAGAAGACCCCGATGAGCTTCGACGCCGCCCAGTGGGAGATCCTCGCCTGCGCGGTCGGCTCCCGGGTCGTGATGGGCGGCCCCGGCCTGTACCGCGACCCCGAGGGCATCATCACCATGATCTGCGAGCACCGGGTGACCGCCCTCCAGGGCGTGCCGACGCTGCTCCAGGCCCTGGTGGACACCGAGGAGCTGGGCGCCTGCACCTCCCTGACCCGGGTCTTCTCCGGCGGCGAGGCGCTGACCCGGGCCCTCGCCCAGGAACTCTTCCAGGCGCTGCCCGGCGTCTCCCTGGTCAACCTCTACGGCCCCACCGAGACGACCATCAACGCCACCTCCCACTGGGTGGACCCGGACGCGCTGGACGAGTCGTCCCCCGCGATCCTCCCCGTCGGCGTCCCCGCAGACAACGTCACCTGCTACATCCTGGACGAGAACCGGCAGCCGGTGGACATCGGCGAGAGCGGCGAGCTGTTCATCGGCGGCGTCCAGGTGGCCCGCGGCTACATCGGGCTGCCCGAGGTGACCCGGGAACGCTTCCTCGTCTCGCCGTTCAACCCCACCGAGCGCCTCTACCGCACCGGTGACCTCGCCCAGTGGAACCCGGACGGCACCATCCAGTTCATGGGCCGCACCGACAACCAGGTCAAGCTGCGCGGCTACCGGGTGGAGCTGGAGGAGGTCGCCTCCCGGATCGAGGAGCACACCTGGGTGCGCCGGGCCGCCGCGGTCGTCACCGACGACCCCCGCACCGGCGGCCGGACCCTGGTCGCCGCGGTGGAGCTGAACGAGCGTACGGCCGCGGTGATGGACCAGGGCCGCGACGACGCCGCCCACCACCAGTCGAAGGCGTCCAAGCTCCAGGTCAAGGCCCAGCTGTCCAACCCGGGCCTGCGCCCGCCGGAGCGGCTGGCCGGCCGGCCCGTCACCGCGCTGCCCGGCGCCGAGGGCACCGAGGAGCAGCGCCGCACGGCCTTCGCCCGCAAGACCTACCGCTTCTACGACGGCGGCCCGACGACCGTCGACGACGTGCGCGCCCTGCTGGCCCCGCGCCCCGCCGAGGCCGCCGCCCCGCGCACCCCCGGCGACCTCACGCTCGGCGAACTCGGCACGCTCCTGCGCTGGTTCGGCCCGTTCCGCAGCGCCGAGCGGCTGCTGCCCAAGTACGTCTACGCCTCGCCGGGCGCCCTGTACGCCACCCAGCTGTACCTGGAGACCGACGGCCTGTTCGGCCTGTCCGGCGTCTACTACCACCACCCCGTCGACCACACCCTGGTCCGGGTCGGCGACGCGGCCGGCAGCGGCGGCTCGCCCCTGAAGGTGCACTTCCTGGGCAGGCGGCAGGCCATCGAGCCCGTCTACAAGAACAACATCGTGGAGGTGCTGGAGTTCGAGACCGGGCACATGCTCGGCGTCTTCGAAGAGGTACTGCCCCGGCACGGCCTGACCATCGAACCGGAGGGCTTCGACGCCGCGGTCGCCGCCCGGCTCGACGCCGACGCCGACGACCACTACCTCGGCACCTTCGCCGTCACCCCGTACCATGACCGGCCCCGGCCCGACGAGGTGGAGCTGTTCGTGCAGGCGCACGGCGACCGCGTCGCGGGGCTCCCGGCGGGCCTGTACCGGCACCGGGACGGCGAACTGGAGCCGCTCGGCGAGCAGGTGGTGGAACAGCGCCATGTCATCGCCATCAACCAGGGCGTCTACGAGCGGTCGTCGATCGGCATCAGCGCGGTCTCCCGGGCGAGCGACGACTGGCGGCACTACATCGTGCTCGGCACCCTGCTGCACCGCCTCCAGCGCACCCCCGGCATGGGCTTCATGTCCTCCGGCTACTCCTCGAAGACCGGCAACCCGCTGCCGGCCTCCCGGCGGCTGGACGACCTGCTCGCCGCGGCCGGGATCCCGGCGGCCCCCGCCTCGTACTTCTTCGTCGGCGGCCGCATCACCCCCGAGCAGGCCGCGCACGAGGGCATGGCCGAGGACGCGGTGCACACCAAGGGACCGGCCGAGATGATCCGCGACGATCTCGCGCAGTTCCTGCCGGACTACATGATCCCGGCGCGGGTCGTGGTGGTGAACGAGCTGCCGCTCACCGCCAACGGCAAGATCGACGCCAAGGCCGCCGCCGCCCTCCCGGAGGTCGTCACGGCCCGCGGCTCGGCCGTGTACGTCGCCCCCGCGACGCCGACCGAGCAGTGGCTGGCGGCCGAGTGGGGCCGGATGCTGAAGTACGACAGCGTCTCCACCGAGGACGAGTTCTTCGGCTCGGGCGGCAACTCCCTGCACGCCGTGGCGCTGGTGAACCGGATCAACAAGGAGTTCGGTGCCGCACTGCCGCTCCAGGTGATCTTCGAGACGCCGAAGCTGGCCGACCTCGCCGCCCGCATCGACGGCGGCGCCCCGGCCCGCAGCTCCCGGCTGGTGCCGCTGCACCAGGAGGGCTCCGGCAGCCCCGTGTTCGTCTGGCCCGGCCTCGGCGGCTACCCGATGAACCTGCGGCTGCTCGCCCAGGGCGTCGGCCTGGACCGCCCCATCACCGGCATCCAGGCGCAGGGCATCAACCCGGGCGAGGTGCCGTACCCCACCATCCGGGAGATGGCGATGGCCGACGTGGCGGAGATCCGCCGCAGCCGGCCGTCCGGGCCGTACACCCTGTGGGGCTACTCCTTCGGCGCCCGGGTGGCCTTCGAGGCGGCCTGGCAGCTGGAGCAGTTCGGCGAGAAGGTGGAGAACCTGCTGCTGATCTGCCCCGGCAACCCCGAGGTACGGGTGAAGGGCGCCGAACGCTGGGGCCGGGAGGCCTCCTTCGCCAACCCCGCCTACCTCACCATCCTGTTCTCCGTCTTCGCCGGCACCGCCCACGGCCCCGCCGTCGACGCCTGCCTGCGCCGGGTCACGGACGAGGACTCCTTCGTCTCTTTCGTCCACGACCGGATGCCCGCCCTCGACGAGGGCACGATCCGCCGCATCACCCGGATCGTCGCGGAGACGTACGAGTTCGAGTACAGCTTCCGCGAGCTGCGGGAGCGCCGGATCGACGCACCGGTGACGATCTTCAAGGCGCGCGGCGACGACTACTCCTTCCTGGAGAACAGCTCCGGCTACTCCGCCCGCCCGCCCCGGGTGATCGACCTCGACGGCGACCACTACAGCGTGCTCAAGCAGCACGGCGTGGACGAACTCATCGGCCGCATCCGGCACGTGACGTTCCACGGGTGATCCCGCACGGATCCTGACGCGATCCGACCGACGATCCCGACCCCAGCTCCTCGCCCCGCGCGACTTCCCCCGGCGCGGGGCGGGGTCCCCCTCGCACTCGAAAGGTCCGCTGCCGTGCCGCACGTCAGCATCAAACACTTCCCGCGCACGTTCACCGAGGCCGAGAAGGCCGACCTGACCGCCGCGCTGACCCAGACCGTCACCCGGGTGTTCGGCGTCGAACCGGGCGCGGTGTCGATCGCCGTGGAGCCCGTCGAGCCCGCCGTGTGGACGACCGAGGTCCACACCCCGGAGATCGAGGCCAAGGCCCACCTGCTGTGGAAGCAGCCGCACTACTCCGAGCCCGTCCCGACCGAAGGAAACCGATGAGCCCCACCAGCCCCGCGATCCCGCTCGTCCACACCGAAGAGGTGCGCGAGGCCCTGCACGAGGGCCGCCCGGTCGTCGCGCTGGAGTCCAACGTCATCACGCACGGACTGACGTACCCGCACAACGCCGAGACCGCCCGGCAGGTCGAGGCCGCGGTCCGCAAGGGCGGCTCGGTCCCGGCGACCATCTGCGTCGAGGACGGCGCGATCCGGGTCGGGATGACTGAGCGGGACATCGAGCGCTTCGCCTCCGGGTCCGGCATCCCGAAGGTCTCCAGCCGGGACCTGCCGGTGGTGCTCGCCCGCGGCGGCCGGGGCGCCACCACCGTCGCCTCCTCGCTGGTCGCCGCCGAACTGGCCGGGATCCCGTTCTTCTCCTCGGCCGGCCTCGGCGGGGTGCACCGCGGCGCCGAGACCACCATGGACATCTCCTCCGACCTGATCCAGCTGACCCGCTCCAAGGTCGCCGTGGTCTGCGCCGGCGCGAAGATGATCCTCGACCTCAAGCTGACCATGGAGTACCTGGAGACGCAGTGCGTCCCGGTCATCTCCTACCGCTCCGACGACTTCCCGGCGTTCTACTGCGCCTCCAGCGGTGTGAAGGCCCCGCACCGCATCGACGACGAGGACCTCATCGCCCGGGTCGTCACCACCCACTGGGCCACCGGTCACCCCGGCGGAGTCGTCGTCACCACCCCGCCGCGCGCCGAGGACGCCGTCGACCCCGCCGTCGCCGAGGCCGCGATCACCGACGCGCTCGCCCAGGCCGAGTGGGACGGCGTCACCGGGCAGGGCCTCACCAAGTACCTGATGCACGCCGTCGACCGGGCCACCGGGGGCCGCACCGCCCAGGCCAACATGGCCGTCCTCATCTCCACGGCGGAGGTCGGGGGCCGTCTGGCCGCCGCCCACGCCCGCCACCTGACCGCCACCTCCTGAACCGGAAAAGGAAGATCATGACCTCGCTGTTCGACTCCGTCTCCTTCGGCAAGATCACCCTCGCCAACCGGCTCGTCATGGCGCCCATGACCCGCAACCGGGCCAAGCCCTGCGGCGGCGCCACCGAGCTGATGGCCGAGTACTACGCCCAGCGCGCCGGCGCCGGCCTGATCATCACCGAGGGCACCCAGCCCTCCCAGGTCGGCCAGGGCTTCCTCAACACCCCCGGCCTGCACCACCCGGAGCACGTGAAGTCCTGGCGCACCGTCACCGACGCGGTGCACGCCAAGGGCGGCAAGATCGTCGTCCAGCTGATGCACTCCGGCCGCATCGGCCATCCCTCCCTGTACGAGAGCGCCCACCAGTCCGTCGCGCCCTCCCCGGTGGCCGCCGCGGGCCAGTGCTTCACCCCGGACGGCATGCAGGACTACCCGGTCCCGAGCGAGCTGACGGTGGAGGAGATCGCCGCCACCGTCGAGGACTTCGTCACCGCCTCCCGCAACGCGATCGAGGCCGGCTTCGACGGGGTGCAGATCCACGCCGGCAACGGCTTCCTGCTGCACCAGTTCCTCGCCGAGAACACCAACCACCGCACCGACGCCTACGGCGGCTCCCTCGCGAACCGCATCCGTTTCACCGTGGAGGTCACCGAGGCCGTCACCGCGGCGATCGGCAACGAGCGCACCAGCGTGCGCGTCTCGCCCGCCAACACCTACAACGACATCGCCGAGGGCGACACCGAGGCGCTCTACGCGGCCCTGGTCCCGGCCCTGCCGGAGCTGGCCTTCCTGGAGGTCTGCGAGATCGTCAGCCGCCCGGTGACCCGGGCGATCCGCGACCTGTGGCAGGGCGGTCTCGTCGTCAACCCGCACGCCACCCCGGACTCCTTCCCCGCCGGTGTGCAGAGCGCCCAGGCGGTCCTCGACGACGGCCTCGCGGACGCCGTCTCGCTCGGCGCGCTGTTCCTCGCCAACCCCGACCTGCCCGCCCGCATCCAGGCCGGCGGCCCCTTCAACACCGCCGACGAGTCGACGTACTACGGCGGCGACCACCGCGGTTACACCGACTACCCGGTGCTCGCCCAGGGCAGCGGCCGGTGAAGCCGAGACCGGTCGTCCGGACCGCCGAGCGCAGGCTCCAGCTGTTCACCGGGCGGGCCCACCCCGCCCTCGCCGAACGCATCGCCGCCGAGCTGGGCACGGCCCTGATCCCCACCCAGGCGCGGGACTTCGCCAACGGCGAGATCTACGTCCGGCACGAGGAGTCGGTGCGCGGCGCGGACTGCTTCGTCGTCCAGTCGCACACCGCCCCGATCAACACGTGGATCATGGAACAGCTCATCATGATCGACGCGCTGAAGCGGGCCTCCGCGCGCAGCATCACCGTGGTCGCCCCGTTCTACGGCTACGCGCGCCAGGACAAGAAGCACAAGGGCCGCGAGCCGATCTCGGCCCGGCTGGTGGCGGACCTGCTCACCGCGGCCGGGGCGGACCGGATCATCACCATCGATCTGCACACCGACCAGATCGTGGGCTTCTTCGACGGGCCGGTGGACCATCTGTTCGCGCTGCCGACGCTCGCCGACCACATCGCCAAGCTCACCGATCGCGACCGGCTGACCGTGGTATCCCCGGACGCCGGGCGGGTCCGCGTCGCCGACCGGTGGTGCGACCGGCTCGGGGTGCCGCTGGCGATCGTGCACAAGAAACGGGACAAGGACGTCGCCCACCAGGTGAGCGTGCACGAGGTGGTCGGCGACGTCGAGGGCCGGGTGTGCGTCCTGGTGGACGACATGGTCGACACGGCCGGCACGATCTGCGCGGCCGCGGACGCCCTGTACGCCGGGGGCGCCGAGGACGTCATCGTCGCCGCCACGCACGGCATCCTGTCCGGCCCGGCCGACGACCGGGTCAAGAACAGCAGGGTCAGCCGGTTCGTCTTCACCGACACCCTGCCGACCGCGGCCGCGACCGGCCTGGACAAGGTGGAGGTGCTGTCCGTGGCCCCGCTGATCGCCCAGGCGATCCGGGAGATCTTCGAGAACGGCTCGGTGACGAGCCTCCTCGAGGAGCTGTGACGGAGCGGGTAACGGGCGAGGGAGCGGGTGTGAAAAGGGGGCTGTGAATGGCCGGGGAGCGGCCTGTCGGCTCGCCGCGGCGGCTCGTACGCTGCGGACCGCTCCCGGCCTTCACGGCACGTCCATGGATTCTCCACAGGCCGGGGGCGACAGCCACCCCCCACCCGGAAAGGGAGAGCCATGACCGGCAGACCCCTGGTGAGCGGCGCGTTCGCCGCGCTGCTCACCACCCTCGCCCTCGCAGGCCCCGCGCGCGCCTCGTCCCCCGTGGTCGACGACCCGCCCCCGGACAAGATCGTCATCGATGTGGCCACGGTGAACGGCTCCGGCTGTCCGGCGGGCACGGCCGCGGTCGCCGTGTCCCCGGACAACACGGCCTTCACGGTCACCTACAGCTCCTATCTCGCGCAGGCCGGCGGCAATTCGGACCCCACGGCCTTCCGCAAGAACTGCCAGCTCAACCTGGTGGTCCATGTCCCGCAGGGCTTCACCTACGCGGTCGCCAGCGCGGACTACCGGGGCTTCCTCTCCCTCCAGCCCGGCGCGAGCGCCGCGCAGCGGGCCTCGTACTACTTCCAGGGCTCCTCCAGCACGGTGCCGAGGACCCACCCCTTCACCGGCCCCTACAACGACGACTGGCAGGCCACCGACAGCACGGACTGGGCCCAGCTCGTCTGGGCGCCCTGCGGGGTGCTCCGCAACTTCAACATCAACACGGAGCTGCGGGTGAACGCGGGCGGTACGGCCCCCGGCAAGGTCAGTTTCATGACGATGGACTCGACCGACGGCGACATCAGCACGGTGTACCACCTGGCCTGGAAGCAGTGCCCGTCCGGCTGACCGAGGCACCGACCGAGGCCCCGGCCCGCGGGGGCGATCCTCGCGGGCCGGGTGCGTGGCTATCCGGCGGCCTGGTCCAGCTCCGCGGCGTCCGGCCAGCTCTGCGCGTTCGGCCAGCCGGTGGCCGGAGCCGGGGTCAGCCCCTGGGCGGAGAGGGGGGCCGGCGCCGTCATACCGCGCACCTGAGCCGCGGTGAGCCCCCCACGGGCGGGGACCCCGGGCGGGGTGGGCGTGGCGGGGGCGGGGGCGAACGGTGCGGGTGCGGACGCGGCCGGCGGGGCCATCAGGGTGGCGGAGGCCGCGGGCTGTGCGGCGGGCGCCCGGGAGGGTGGAGCCGGGGGCATGGGCTGCTGGACGGGCATCAGGGGCTGCTGCCCCGGTGACTGCGGCCCCGGGGCGGCCAGGGCCGCGGGCACCGGCTGGGAGGCTGCCGCCACCCCCGCCTGCTGCGAGGCCGTGGGGACCGGCATCAGCTGGGAGGCCGCGGGCGCCGGTGCGAATGAGGAGGCCGCAGGCACCGGAACCGGCTGGGGGGCCGCAGGCGCCGGCATCGACGGGGAGGCCCCTGGCACCCCCACCGGCTGGGAAGCGGCTGCCACCGGCACCGGCTGAGGCGCCCCTGGCATCCCCACCGGCTGGATGGCCCCCGGCCCCGGCACCGGCTGCATGGCCCCCGACACCCCCACTGGCTGGGGCGCCGCTGACACCGGCACCGGCTGGGCTGCCGCAGGCATCGGCACCGGCTCGGGGCTCGCAGGCGCCGGAGCCATCGGCATCCCCGGTACCAGCTCCGGCTGAGGCGCCGCAGGCACCGGCATCCCGTCGGCCAGTGGGGTGGCGGCGGGGAGCGGCATGCCGGTGCCGGCGGCCGGAAGGGGTGCGGCGGGCGGAAGCGGGCGGGCCGGTGCGGCCGCTCCCGGGATGCCGGCCCCGTTGGTCGAGCCGACCAGCCGGTCCACCGCCGCCGTACCCGAGCTGTAGCTGGTCCCGGTGCTTGGCCCGGGTACGGCGGCTCCCCTCCCGGACCCGTAGAGCACCTGTTCCAGGCCGGACACCAGGCGACGCACGTCGGCCTGGGGGCGCACCACGAGTCTCAGGAAGCGGCTGGAGGATCCGATGGTGTCGCCGCACTCGCGGACCAGGATCCGGTGTTCGGCGAGCATGCGGTCCCGGACGACCGTGCCCTCGGCGCCGACCGGGAGGCGCACGAAGAGGAAGTTGCCCTGGGACGGGTAGACGGTCAGGCCCGGCAGCGCGGCGAGCAGGCCGGCCATCTCCAGCCGGTCGCGGCGGATCTGCTGGAGGGCGTGCGCGTACTCGGTGCCGTACTCCCGCAGCATGAACACCAGGTGCTCGGCGAGGGAGTTGAGGTTCCACTTGGGGAGCATGGCGCGGACGCGGCCGGCCAGTGCCGGGTTCGCCACCAGGTAGCCGAGGCGGGCGCCGGGCAGGCCGACGCTCTTGCCGAGGCTGCGCAGCACGATGACGTTGGGCCGCAGCATGGCGTCCTGGACCACGCTCGGCTCGGCCTCCGCGTCGGCGAACTCCAGGAAGGACTCGTCCACGACCACCAGGTCGAGGTCCGCCATCGCGTCCATGAACCGCACCAGCGACTGCCTGGACACGGCGCCGCCGTCGGGGTTGCCGGGGTTGCAGATCACCGCCACCCGGGTCCGGCGCGCCCGGATGAACTCGGCGTACTGCGCGAGGTCCAGGGCGAAGCCGTTCGCCTCCTGGAGCGGGAACATGTCGACCCGCTTGCCCGTCTCCATCGGCTGCTCGGTCCAGCGGCCGAGGGCGGGGACCGGCACCGCCAGGGACTCGCGGACCAGCAGGTGATCGATCCAGGTGATCAGTTCCGTGCCGCCGTTGCCCATCGCCACGCAGGCGGGCGGCAGCTGGAGCAGGGCGCACAGCTCGGCCGTGACCGTGTCGGCGCCGCTCGGGGCGGAGGCCAGGATCTCGTGCAGCCGGGCCGAGAGTTCCTCGAACATGGCCGGGGTGGGGAAGTACGGGTTGCACGGCACAAGGAAGTCCACCGGGCCGGTGCCGCGGAACAACGAGGTGACGTTGCCGGCCAAGGGAACCTCCGTCCAAGGGCGGCCCGTGCGGGGGAGCACGGGCCGCCCTTGGATACGCGGGCCGCGGCGGAGCTGTTCAACTCAGCCGCGAAGAGGCCGCTTTCAGGCGCTGAACCGGTGGATCGTCGTCGTCCGGTACGTCTGCCCCGGCCGCAGCACGGTCGACGGGAACGACGGCTCGTTCGGCGAGTCCGGGAAGTGCTGGGTCTCCAGGCACAGCCCGTCGCCCTGCCGGTAGGTGTGACCCGAGGGGCCGACCAGGGTGCCGTCGAGGAAGTTGCCCGAGTAGAACTGCACACCCGGCTGGTCGGTGTAGATCTTCAGGGTGCGGCCGGACCCGGGGTCGCGCAGCGTCGCCACGTGCTCGGGGTGGGCGGTGACACCCTTGTCGAGCACGAAGTTGTGGTCGAAGCCCTTGGCGGTGACCAGCTGCGGGTGGCCGGTGCGGATGTCCCGGCCGACCGGCTTGGGGTGGGTGAAGTCGAAGGGGGTGCCCTTGACCTTCGCCAGCTCGCCGGTGGGGATGAGCCCCTTGTCGGTCGGGGTGTACCGGTGCGCGGCCAGCCAGAGTTCGTGGCCGTAGATGCTGCCGCTGCCCTCACCGGCGAGGTTGTAGTACGTGTGGTTGGTGAGGTTGACGACGGTCGGCTTGTCGGTGGTGGCCTTGTAGTCGATGCGCCAGTCGCCGTGCCGGTTCAGCGTGAAGGTGACCTTCGTGCGCAGCGTGCCGGGGTAGCCCATCTCCCCGTCGACGCTGGTGTAGTACAGGTGCAGGCCGACGTCGGAGCCGGAGACGAACGGCTCGACGTCGAACACCTTGGTGTTGAAGCCCTTGGCGCCGCCGTGCAGGCTGTTCTCGCCGTCGTTGACGGACAGCTGGTAGGTGGTGCCGTCCAGGGTGAACCGGCCCTTGGCGATGCGGTTGCCGTAACGGCCGATGGTGGCGCCGAAGAAGGTCGTTCCCTTGACGTACGCGTCGAGGTTGTCGTACCCGAGGGAGACGTTGACGTGCCGGCCGTGCCGGTCGGGGATCTCCAGGGACTGGATGATGCCGCCGTAGGAGAGGACCTTCAGCCGGGTTCCGCCGTTCTCCAGCGACCAGCGGTAGACCTTGGTGCCGTCGGCGAGCGTGCCGAAGAGCTCCTTCCGCGGCTTGCCGCCCTGCGGACGGCTTGCGGCCTGGGCGGTGCCCTGGCCGAGGGAGGTGGCGGCGATTCCCGCCGCCGCCGCGCCCGCGATGACCGTGCGTCTGTTCAGTTCCATCACTGCGGCTCCTGTAAAAGGAGGGGCCCCGCCGGTTCCTCCGGCGGGGCCCGATCTGACTTACGAACCGGACTTGCGCTTGTTCCACACGTCGAACCCGACCGCGGCCAGCAGGGCCAGGCCCTTGATGACCTGCTGCCAGTCGGTGCCGACGCTGAGGAGGTTCATGCCGTTGTTCAGCACGCCGAGGACGAGACCGCCGATGATGGCACCGAGCACGGTGCCGACACCGCCGCTCATGGAGGCGCCGCCGATGAACGAGGAGGCGATGGCCTCCAGTTCGAAGCCGTCGCCCGCCTTCGGCGAGGCCGCGTTCAGACGGGCGGCGACCACCAGACCCGCCAGGGCCGCGAGCACGCCCATGTTCAGGAACACCTGGAAGGTGATGCGCTTGTCCTTCACGCCGGACAGCTTGGCCGCCGGCAGATTGCCGCCGATGGCGTAGATGTGCCGGCCGAAGACCGAGTTGCGCATGACGTAGCCGTAGCCGCCCACCAGCACACCGAGGATGATCAGCACGATCGGCGCACCGTCGTAGCTGGCGAGCAGCATGGTGAGGGCGACGATCGCGGCGACCAGGGCGACCAGCTTGAGCAGGAAGAGGTTGCGCGGCACCACGTCGAGGGCGAACTCCTGCTGCCGGCGCCGGTCCCGGACCTCCTGCCAGACCACGGCGGCGACCAGGACGAGGCCGAGGAGCAGGGTGAGGTTGTGGTAGTTGGTGTTCGGGCCGACCGCGGGCAGGAAGCCGTTGCCGATCTTCTGGAGGCCGTCCGGGAAGGGGCCGAGGGTCTGGCCCTTGAGGAGGATCTCCGTCAGACCGCGGAAGAGCAGCATCCCGGCGAGGGTGACGATGAACGATGGTATGCCGAGATACGCGATCAGGAAGCCTTGTACGGAGCCCGCCGCGGCGCCCACCAGCAGGCACAGCACCACGGCGAGCGGCCAGGCCACATGGTGCTGCACGGTCAGCACGGCCGCGAACGCGCCCACGAACGCCGTGATCGAGCCGACCGACAGGTCGATGTGCCCGGCGATGATCACCAGCATCATGCCGATCGCGAGGATCAGGATGTAGCTGTTCTGGAGCACCAGGTTGGAGACGTTGCGGGGCAGCAGCAGGTCGCCGCCGGTCCAGAACTGGAAGAGGACGACGATCAGACCGAGCGCGATCAGCATGCCGTACTGGCGCATGTTGCGGCGCAGGCCGCCGAGCACCAGCTGCAACAGGCTCTCGTCGGCGGCCGATCCGCCCTTGCCCGGCGGCGCGGCGGCCGGGGTCTTGTCGGTGACGTCCGTGCTCATCGCGTTACCTCTTCGTCCTTTGCGTTGTCCGTGGGCGCCTTGTCTTTCGTCATATGGCGCATCAGCACTTCCTGCGTGGCCTCGGAGCGGGGCACCTCGCCGGTCAGCCGTCCCGCGGCCATCGTGTAGATGCGGTCGCACATGCCGAGCAGCTCCGGCAGCTCGGAGGAGATGAAGACGACCGCCTTGCCCTGGGCCGCCAGCTGGTCGATGACCGTGTAGATCTCGTACTTGGCGCCCACGTCGATGCCGCGCGTGGGTTCGTCCAGGATGAGCACGTCCGGGCCGGCGAAGATCCACTTGCTGAGGACGACCTTCTGCTGGTTGCCGCCGGAGAGCTTGCCCACCGGTTCGAAGACGGTCGGCGCCTTGATGTTCATCGACTTCCGGAAGCCCTCGGAGACCCGCCGCTCCGCCTGCTCGTCCACCACGCCCCGCTTGGCGACCTTCCGCAGCGCGGTCAGCGAGATGTTCCGGTTGATGGTGTCGATGAGGTTGAGGCCGTAGTGCTTGCGGTCCTCGGTGACGTACGCGATGCCGTGCTCCACCGCCTCCGCGACGGTCTTGGTACGGATCTCGACGCCGTCCTTGAGGACCGTGCCGCCCGCGTACCGGCCGTAGGTGCGGCCGAAGACGCTCATCGCGAGTTCGGTGCGGCCGGCGCCCATCAGCCCCGCGATGCCGACGATCTCACCCCTGCGGACGCTGAGCGAGACGTCGTCCACGACCTTGCGCTGCTGGTCGATGGGGTGGTGGACGGTCCAGTTGCGGATCTCCAGCGCCGGCGCGGCGCCCTCCTCGGGCTCGTGCGGGGTGCGCTCGGGGAAGCGGTGGTCCAGGTCGCGGCCCACCATGCCGCTGATGATCCGGTCCTCGGTCGTGCCCTCGGCCCGCACGTCGAGCGTCTCGATGGAACGCCCGTCGCGGATGATCGTCACCGAGTCGGCGACCCGGCGGATCTCGTTGAGCTTGTGGGAGATGATGATCGAGGTGATGCCCTGGTTCTTCAGCTCCAGGATCAGATCGAGGAGCTTGCCGCTGTCCTCGTCGTTCAGCGCCGCCGTCGGCTCGTCGAGGATGAGCAGCTTCACCTCCTTCGACAGCGCCTTGGCGATCTCCACGAGCTGCTGTTTGCCCACGCCGATGTCGGCGACGCGGGTCTCCGGGTGCTCGTCGAGTCCGACCCGGCGCAGCAGCTCGGTGGCGTGCCGCAGGGTCTCCCGCCAGTTGATGAGCCCGCGCGTGGCGTGCTCGTTGCCGAGGAAGATGTTCTCCGCGATGGAGAGGTACGGCACCAGCGCCAGCTCCTGGTGGATGATGACGATGCCGTGCTGCTCGCTCGCCCGGATGTCCTTGAAGCGGCAGAGTTCCCCCTCGAAGAGGATCTCGCCCTCGTAGGTGCCGTGCGGGTGGACGCCGGAGAGGACCTTCATCAGGGTCGACTTGCCGGCGCCGTTCTCTCCGCAGATGGCGTGGACCTCGCCCTGACGGACGGTCAGTGAGACGTCCGACAGCGCTTTGACACCGGGAAAGGTCTTGACGATCGAGCGCATTTCCAGGACGGGTCCCGCCATGGTCGTGCCTTTCAATCCGTAGGGAGTCAGGGCCGGTTACTTGAGCTGGGAGTCGGTGTAGTAGCCGCCCTTGACCAGGACGTCCTCGTAGTTGGTCTTGTCCACGCTCACCGGCTGGAGCAGGTAGGAGGGGACGACCTTGGCGCCGTTGGTGTAGGTCTTGGTGTCGTTGACCTGCGGCTTCTTTCCGTGCAGCACATCGTCGACCATGGACACCGCGACCGCGGTCTCCTTGCGGCTGTCCTTGAAGACGGTCTGCGACTGCTGGCCCGCGATGATCGACTTCACCGAGGCCAGCTCGGCGTCCTGGCCGGTGATGACGGGCAGCGGGTTGCTGCCGGAGCCGTAACCGTCCGACTTCAGCGCGGAGATGATGCCGATGGAGATGCCGTCGTACGGCGAGAGCACCGCGTCGACCCGGCCGCTCTTGTAGGAGGAGGTGAGGATGTCCTCCATGCGCTTCTGCGCGGTGGTGCCGTCCCAGCGCAGCGTGGTGACCTGGTTGAGCTTGGTCTGGCCGGACTTGACCACCAGCTGCTTCTTGTCGATGTAGGGCTGGAGCACCTTCATCGCGCCGTCGAAGAAGTACTGGGTGTTGTTGTCGTCGTTCGAACCGGCGAACAGCTCGATGTTGAACGGGCCCTTCTTGCCGCTGTCCAGGCCGAGCTTGTGCACGATGTAGGTGCCCTGGAGGGTGCCGACCTTCTCGTTGTCGAACGAGGCGTAGTAGTCGACGTTCTTGGTGCCGAGGATCAGCCGGTCGTAGGCGATGACCGGGATGTTGGCCTGCTTGGCCTCCTGGAGCACGTTGTTCAGGGACTTGTTGTCGATGGCCGCGACGATCAGGCCCTTGACGCCCTGAGTGATCATGTTCTCGATCTGCGAGACCTGGGTGCTCGGGTCGTCCTCGCCGTAGACCAGCTTGGTCTTGTACCCCTTGGCCTGGAGGTTCTTGACCATGTCGTTGCCGTCGTTGATCCACCGCTCGGAGGACTTCGTCGGCATGGCGATGCCGATGGTGGCGCCCTTGACGTCGCCGGTCTTCTCCTTGCTGCCGCCCGAGCCGCTCTGCCCGCAGGCGGTCAGGGTCAGGGCGAGCGAGGCGGCTCCGGCTATCGCGGCGATGGCGGCTCTGCGGTTGCGCATGGTGATCAGTCCTTGGTCTTCTCGTCGTTGAGATGCAGCCGTCGGGATACGGCGGGCTATTCGCTCGGGAAGCGGTTGAGGGTGCCGGGCAGCCGCGAGCCGAGCGGCGCCATGTCGCCGTCCGCGCCGTGCCGGGCGAGCAGGTCCAGGGCGAGGCGGCCGCGCCGCACCCGCTCCCGGGCGGTGTCCAGGGTCACGTCCCGCAGGTGGGTGCCCCACGGGTAGATGCCGGGAGCCTTGGACAGACCGAACTTGAGGTAGAGCGGTGCACCGCGCCGGATCAGCTCGGCGACCTCGTACATCCGCACATAGCCGCCGAGGTCGTCGGGGGCCTCGATGTACATGTCCATCGGGGCGCCGGACACCCGGCGGATCTCGGTCAGGTGATCCAGCGTCAGATCGCTGGGCACGTTGATGGAGTCGCCGCCGAGCCGCTCGTACACGGCGTACGAAGCCGGGTTGACCGGGCCGATCAGCGCCGAGACCTTCAGCGTGGTGTCGGCCGGGATGATGCCCCGCTGCCGCGCCTGGTGCAGCGCCCACAGCACCCCCTCGTCGGCGACGAGCAGGCACTTGACGCCCAGCTCGGTGGCGCGGACGGCGTCCTCCAGGCAGCCGGCGACGGCGTCGTGGCCCCGGGCGCGCAGTCCGGCCCCCCGCGAGTCGGACCGCACCGAGCCGCCGATGTCCCAGGTGCCGCGCGGGCCGGTGAACAGGCACAGCTCGATGTCGCGTTCCCGGGTCGCGTCCACCATCTCGGTGATCTCGGCGTCGGTGAGCATCCACACGCCGCTGCCCTGGCTGATCCGGTGGATCGGCACATCGAGCCGGGAGGCTTCCTTCAGCACGACCGCCAGCGCCTCGGGACCCTCGCACGAGGGAATCTCGGTGCGCCAGCGGCCGCCGCCCGGGAAGCTGTGGGCGGAGGCGTCGGCGGGGTCGAGGGCGGGCGCGCCCAGGCCGAGTGCGGCGAGCACCTGCTCGCCGGGCCTGCGGGCTGCCGGGGCGGAAGCGTCGGTCACAAGGTGTCCTTCGGGTGAGGCGTTCGAGACGTACGCGGGGTACGAGACGTGCGCGATGTTCGATATGTCGGACAGGGTTCGCGGCTCTGGGTACGAAAAAGGCGGGGGAAGGGCGATGGAGGTACGCCGGTCAGGGCGCCGTCAGGTCTCACCCTGACCGGCGTACGGCTAGGGGCGGAGCAGCACCTTGCCCACCTTCGGGTCACCGGCCCCGACCAGCTCGATGGCCTGCGAGAACTCGGTCAGCGGCAGCTCGTGCGTGACCAGCGGCAGCGGGTCGAGCAGTCCGGCCGCGAACACCCGCACGGTGTGCGCCCAGGCGTCCGGCGGCGCCCCGAAGACGGTGTGCACCTCCAGCTGCCGTACGACCAGATCGGTCGGGTCGAGCCCGTCCGCGCCCGGCGCCGGGATCCCGGTGAGCACCAGCCGTCCGCCGCGCCGGAGCAGTCCGGCGGCGGTGCGGGCGGCGGAGGCGGACCCGGCGGTCTCGATGACCACGTCGAAGTCGTCGGGCAGCTCCTCGTCCCGGAGCCGGAAGCCGGTCGCCCCGTACTGCCGGGACAGCGCCTCCCGGTCCCGCCGGGTGCCCACCACCAGCAGCTCCGCCGGCGAGATCGCCTTCAGGAACTGCACGGCGAACATCCCGAGCGTCCCGGTGCCGACCACCGCGACCCGCTGCCCCGGCTGCGCGTCCGCCTTCAGCGCGGCGGCCGCGATACAGGCGGCCGGCTCCAGCAGGGCGGCGGCGCCGAGGTCGGCGTCGTCCGGCAGCACGTGCAGCAGCCGCGCCGGCAGGGTCACGGTGGCGGCCATGGCACCCGGCTGGGTGAACCCGGTCTCCTCGTACCCGGAGGTGCACAGCGTGGTCTCGCCCGCGTGGCAGCGGTCGCAGACCTGGCAGTTGCGGAAGCCCTCGCCGACGACCTTCCGGCCGACCAGCGCCTCGGGCACCCCCGCACCCACCGCCCGCACGGTCCCGGACCACTCGTGGCCGGGCGTCAGCGGATACCGCACATACCCCTCGGGCCGGTTGCCCTGGTACACCTCGCGGTCGCTGCCGCAGATGCCCACCGCGTGCACGGCCACCAGCGCCTCCCCGGCGCCGGGCTCGCGCGGGGTGTGCGCCTCCACCCGGTGGGTGCCCGGCGCCTCGACGACGACCTGCGAACTCACTTGCCGTCCTTCGGGTTGCGCTTCTCCCAGCCCTCGGCCCACAGGTCGAAGTGCGCCCGCTGCTGCGGGAACTCCGCCGCCGCGTCCACGTCCAGCTCGACCCCGAGGCCCGGCGCGTCGGACAGCTGGAAGTAGCCGTCCACGACCTGCGGCGCGCCCTTGACCACCTTCTTGATCTCCGCGTCCGCGAAGTCGTTGAAGTGCTCCAGGATCTTGAAGTTGGGGGAGGTGAAGCCGACCTGGAGCGAGGCGGCGGTGAGCACCGGCCCGCCGACGTTGTGCGGCGCGATGAGCATGTAGTGGGTCTCGGCGGTCGCGGCGAGCTTCCGGGTCTCCCAGATGCCGCCGATGTGCCCGAGGTCGGGCTGGATGATGTCCACGGCCTGGCTCTCGAAGAGCTCCCGGAACTCGATCCGGTCGTGGATCCGCTCGCCGGTGGCGACCGGCATGTCCACCTTGGCGGCGACCTTCTCCAGCGCCTTCAGGTTCTCCGGCGGCACCGGCTCCTCCAGCCAGGCCGGCTTGAAGGGGGCCATCTCCTTGGCCAGCCGCACGGCGGTGGCGGGGGAGAAGCGGCCGTGCATCTCCAGCATCAGCTCGGCGTCCGGTCCGATGGCGTCCCGGACCGCCTCGATCAGGGAGACGGCGTACACGGTCTCCTGGTGGTCCAGCTCGAAGTGGCCGGTGCCGAACGGGTCGATCTTCAGCGCCTTGTACCCGCGCTCCATGACCCCCTGGGCGGCCTTGTGGTACGCCTCCGGCGTCCGCTCGGTGGTGTACCAGCCGTTGGCGTAGGCCTTCACCTTGTCCGTGACCTTGCCGCCGAGCAGCTGCCACACCGGCACCCCCAGGGCCTTGCCCTTGATGTCCCAGCAGGCCATCTCGACGACCGCGATGCCGGACATCACGATCTCGCCCGCGCGGCCGTAGTCGCCGTACTTCATCCGGCGGGTCAGGTCCTCGACAGCGAACGGGTCCGATCCGAGAATGTGGTTGGCCTCGGCCTCCTTCAGGTAGCCGATCAGCGCGTCGGTGTGTCCGAGCATCCGGGTCTCGCCGACTCCCGTGATCCCCTCGTCGGTGTGCACCTGGACGTAGGTCAGGTTGCGCCACGGCGTGCCGACCACGTGCGTGCTGATTCCGGTGATGCGCACGGCAGTTGCCCCTCAGCTGTTCGAGATTTCGTCACACGTTCGAAATGCTGGCGTGACAGTAAGGACGGTGCGGTCGGGGTGTCAATGGGTCGAACAGGTAACGGTTTCGACAAGCCTTTCGAGAATGTTTTCGCTCCCCTACGAAACCTTCACAGTGGCGCCTAGGAACGTGACCCGCGCGGACTCTAGTCTTCCCGCGTCATGGACTACTGCCACCCGTGCCAACGGCACCTCAACGGCGCCCTGGCCTGCCCGGGCTGCGGCACACCGGCCGACCGACTCGCCGTACCCGCCGACGTGTCGGCCGCGTACGCGGGTGCGCAGGAGTACCCGCAGCAGTACCCGGCGTACGGCGCACCGCAGCAGTACGAGCAGCAGTACGGCATGACACAGCCGTACGACACCGCGCAGCCGTACGACGCGACGCAGCCGTACGCTTATCCCGATCCGGAACCCGGCCCGGGCCCCGATCTGGGCCCCGATCCCGATTCCGCATCCGAGGGTCAGGGCGAGGACGAGTACCAGGACGACCACGAGGGCGGCTACGAGGGCGAAGGGGCCGAAGAGGACGAAGAGGGCGGTGGCGGACGGGCCGGGCGGCGCAGGGGGCGCGGGGCCGGCCCGGTGGGCCCCGCCGAGGCCGACTCCAGCCGGCGGGACCGCAAGGCCGCCGCGCACCGGCGGCGCCGGCGCCGTACCGTGCTGGTCGCCGCCGGGTTCGTGCTGGCCGCCGGCGGCCTCAGCCTCGCCTCGCTCGGCACCGACGCCCCCTTCTCGCCCTTCGCCCCCGACGCGCCCTCCTCGCCCGACGGCACCTCGGCGGACGGCTCCGCGTCCCCCGCCGACCAGGGCCACACGGGCGGCCCGGCCGCGCCCGGCGCCCGCACGGCCCGCGACGGCACGCGTGTCTCGGCCTCTCCCGACCCCTCCGCCTCCGCGTCCGCCGCCAAGGCCAAGAAGGACAAGGAGTCCGCCTCCCCGTCCGCCTCCGTCAGCGACCGGGCCGTGCAGTCGGCCACCACCAACCCCGGCCCCGGCGCCGACCCGACGACCTCCGCCGCGCCGGCCTCCACGCCCCCGGCCACCCCGACCCCCGCCCCGACGACCTCAGCCCCCGCTCCGCAGCCCACGCCCACCAAGACCTGCAACCACTTCCTGTGGTGGTGCACCTGAGCCGCCCCGCTTTCCCGCTTGCGCCGTCCCGGGCAACGGTGACACCGTCCGCCGTGGAGGAGCGCCGGGCAGCGGCCTAGTTGAGGAGAGCGGATGACGCAGGACATCACCGTCCACGGCACGGTCGCCGAGGGGTTCGAGGCGGTGCGCGAGGAGTTCGCCCGCTTCGTCGCCGGGGAGCGCGCCGACTACGAGGGCCAGGTGTGCGCCTATGTGCACGGACGGCGGGTCGTGGACCTCTGGGCGGGCGGGGAGGCGGACTCGCTCTACGGCGTGTTCTCGGCCACCAAGGGCGCCGCGCACCTCGTGGTCGCGCTCCTGGTGCAGGACGGCACGCTGGAGCTGGACCGCAAAGTGACGTACTACTGGCCCGAGTTCGGCTGCGAGGGCAAGGAGTCGGTCACCCTGCGGGAGCTGATCACGCATCAGGCCGGAGTGATCGGGACCGACGCCGGATTCTCTCTCGCCGAGCTGGCCGACGACCGGGCGATGGCCGAACGGCTCGCGGACCAGCGGCCGTTCTGGCGGCCGGGGAAGGCCTTCGGCTACCACGGGCTGGTGATCGGCGCGCTCACCGGCGAGGTGGTCCGCCGGGTCCTGGGCCGCACGCTCCAGGAGGTCTACGAGGAGCGGATCCGGGCGCCGTACGGCACGGACTTCCATCTGGGCCTGCCCGAGTCCGAGGAGCCGCGCTTCCGCTCGGTGCAGTCGATGATCCTCACCCCGGAGCAGCAGGCGCTCGTGGCGGCCCAGCCGCCCGCCCCGCGCAGCCTGATGGCGATCGCCGGCAACCGGCACGTGCCGGAGCCGGTCTCGCCGGAGGACTACATCAACTCCCGTCTGGTGCGCGCCCAGGGGCCGGCGTCGGGGGGCGGGGTCGCCTCCGCGCGCGGCCTCGCGAGGATGTACGCCTCGGCGATCAGCGAGGTGGACGACCGCTCACCGCTGCTGAAGCCGGACGCGCTCGCCGAGGTGGCCCAGATCCACTGCGTCGGGTACGACGTGGTGCTCCGCTCCCACAAGGCGTACGCCCTCGGCTTCCAGGCGACCTCGGACACCATTCACCCGTTCCTGGGCGCGGGCGCCTTCGGCCACGAGGGCGCGGGCGGCGTCCAGGCCTTCGCCGACCCGCACACCGGCCTGGCCTACGGCTACACCCGCCGCCGCAGGTCCCTCACGCCCGGAGCGGCACCGGAGAACAACGGGCTGGTGGCGGCGCTGCACCGGGCGGCGCTGGCGCTCTGAAGGCCTGCACGAGACCGCAAAGGAGAGCAGCCGCACCCCACGTCCAAGGGTGCGGCTGCCTCGATGGAAACGACTGACCTCAGACCAGCGTCACGCTGATGTTGTCCCGGGTCGCCTTGGAGTAGGGGCACACCTGGTGGGCCTTCTCGATCAGGTCCCGGGCCGTGGCCGCGTCGACGTTCGGGATGTTCGCGGAGATCTCCACGATGATCCCGAACCCGTCGTCGTTCTTGCCGATGCCGACCTTCGCGGTGACGGTCGAACCGGAGACGTCGGCGCCCTCCTGGCGGGCGACGACCCCGAGCGCGCCCTGGAAGCAGGCGCTGTACCCGGCGGCGAAGAGCTGCTCGGGGTTGGTGCCGGCACCGTTGCCGCCCATCTCCTTGGGCGGGTTCACGATCACGTCGAGCCTGCCGTCGTCGGTGGCGACGCGGCCGTCGCGGCCGTTCTCGGCGGTGGCGACAGCCGTGTACAGGACGTCGGACTGCTGAATGGGCATGCGGTTGTCTTCCTCCTCGGTCCGCCGTGACTCGCGCCCACGATCGACGACGGATTTCGGAAAGAAACTACCGCATGCCGGAAACTCAGTGAAGAAGTCCCTAGAGCTTGACGACCATCTTGCCGATGTTGTCGCCCCGCAGGACCCCGAGGAACGCCTCCAGGGTGTTCTCGATGCCCTCGACGACCGTCTCGCGGTACTTCAGCGCGCCCGAGGCGACCCAGGGGCCGACCTCCTGGACGAACTGCGGCTGGAGGTCGTAGTGGTCGCTGACCAGGAAGCCCTCCATGCGGCCGCGGGTCTGGATCAGCCGGGCGAGGTTCTTCGGGCCGGGGGCCGCCTCGGTGTTGTTGTAGATCGAGATCATGCCGCAGATCGCGATCCGGCCGCCCTCGTTCAGCGCGCCGAGGGCCGCCTCCAGGTGGTCCCCGCCGACGTTGTCGAAGTAGACGTCGACACCGTCCGGCGCGGCCTCGCGCAGCTGCTCCGCCACCGAGCCGTTCTTGTAGTTGAACGCGGCGTCGAAGCCGTACTCCTCGACCAGCAGCTTGACCTTGTCGTCGGAGCCGGCCGAGCCGATGACCCGGGAGGCGCCCTTGAGCTTGGCGATCTGGCCCACCTGGCTGCCGACCGCGCCCGCCGCACCGGAGACGAACACGGTGTCGCCCTCCTTGAAGGAGGCGGTGCGCAGCAGACCGGCGTAGGCGGTCAGACCGGTCATGCCGAGCACGCCCAGGTACGTCGACAGCGGCACCTCGGGGGTCGCGGCGTCGACCTTGACCGCCGGGACGGCCGCCGGGCCCACCTTGACGGCGTGCTGCGCGTCGACGACGGCGTACTCGCGCCAGCCGAGGAAGTGCAGGACGTGGTCGCCGACGGAGAGGCCCTCGGCGCGGGAGGCGACCACCTCGCCGACCGCGCCGCCCTGCATGACCTTGCCCAGCTCGAAGGGGGCGACGTACGACTTCGCGGCACTCATTCGGCCGCGCATGTACGGGTCGACGGAGAGGTACTTGTTCCGGACGAGGACCTGGCCCTCACCGGGGGTGGGGACCTCGGTCTCGACCAGGGCGAAGTCCTCGGGCTTCGGCCAGCCGACGGGACGGCTGAGCAGGTGCCATTCGCGGTTGATCATGACGGGGGCCTTTCCGGATTTACTTCAGGAACTGAAACAACTGTGCAGCTGAATATTTCACCTTGTCAAGTAAAGGGGTAGGCTGGAGCCATGCCCGCACCGCACACACCCCGCCCGGACCAGGTCACCCTGGACGTCGTGGATCTCATCGGCGAGGTCGTCGCCCGCTACCACGCGGACTACGACGAGGCCGCCGCCGCCCATGCGCTGACCGGCGCCCAGGCGAAGCTGCTCAGCCTGCTCGCGCTGGCGCCGCTGCCCATGCGGAAGCTGGCGCACAAGCTGAAGTGCGAGCCGTCGAACGTCACCGGGATCGTGGACCGCCTGGAGGCGCGCGGCCTGGTCGAACGCCGGCCGGACCCGGGCGACCGCCGGGTCAAGCTCGCGGCGGCCACGGACGAGGGCCGGCGGGTGGCCCGGGAACTGCGGGACGGACTCCACTTCGCCCGAGAACCCCTGGCCGCCCTCTCGGAAACGGAACGCCTGAAACTGCGCGACCTGCTCCACCGCATGCTGCACGCCTAGCCCGCGGGTGCGGCCCGGCGAGGTCGGTAGGGTGGGGTGTATGCGTGATCTGGGGGCGGGATTCGGCCATCTGTGGGAGGGCCAGCGCTGGGTGGGCCGGCACCGGCGGAGCTACGGCTTCGGTCTGCTGCCCGGCCTCATCACCCTGGTGCTGTACGCGGCCGCGCTCCTCGCGCTGGCCCTGTGGGGCGAGGACGCCGTCGGCTGGGCCACCCCCTTCGCCGACGACTGGTCCAGCCCCTGGCAGGGCCTCTTCCGCGGCTTCCTGACCGTCGTCCTGTTCGCCCTCGCCCTCCTCCTCGCGGTCCTCACCTTCACCGCCGTCACCCTCCTCGTCGGCCAGCCCTTCTACGAGGCCCTCTCGGAGCGGGTCGACGCCGACGTCTCGCCCGACGGCACCGCCCCCCGCTCGGAGCTCCCCCTGTGGCGGGAGCTGTGGATCTCGGGCCGTGACAGTCTGCGCATCCTCGTCCGGGCCGGGCTGTGGGGCGTGCTGCTCTTCGCCCTCGGCCTGCTGCCCTTCGTCGGGCAGACCGTCGTACCCGTGGCCGGATTCTTCGTCACCGGCTTCTTCCTCACCGAGGAGCTGACCGCCGTCGCCCTCCAGCGCCGCGGTGTGGAGCTGCGCGCCCGGCTCGCCCTGCTCCGCTCCCGCAAGGCGCTGGTCTGGGGCTTCGGCACCCCGCTCGGTCTGGCCTTCCTGGTCCCGTTCGCCGCGGTGTTCCTGATGCCGGGCGCGGTCGCGGGCGCCACCCTGCTCGCCCGGGACCTGCTCGGCGAGGAGAACGCCGAGGACGGCCCCGAGGAGCGCCCCGGCGACCGCGAGGATCCTCAGGACCCCCAGGGCGCGCAGGTCACCGCCTGACCGGGGGCGCCGCCTCCACCGCCACCCGCACGATCGACCGCACCTGCTCGACGATGTCCGCCCGGTTGCGCTCGAACTCCGGATCGGTGACCGCCCCGGCCGGGTCGGTGTTGCCCGCCCCGAACTGGAGGACCGGCGTGTGCACATGGCCGCCGGGCAGTGTGCCGTGCAGGCCCAGCCGGTCGCGCAGCAGGGTGGCCCGGTAGGCGATCTCGTTGGAGAGGTAGTCCCCGCCGCCCCCGGCACGGGCCGTGGACCCGGGCGTCGGCCCGTCCGGCCGTACGACGGGCTCCGTGCTGCCAGCCGGGATCTCGGTCACCTCCGTGTGGTCGTACACCGGGAACCGTCCGGTGTGCGCGGACGTGATCGCCCGGTACGGCAGGGTCGTCGTCGTCCACTGCGGCCGGCCGGCCGGATCGGCGACCGGGACGGTCTCCGTGCGGCCGATGCCGTCGTTGTCCGGGAAGCCGCCCCGCCAGGCCCCGTTGGTGCGCTCGATGTCGAACCGGCCCACCCGGCCCTGACTCACGGTGGTGAACAGGTCGACCCGCGGCAGATACGGCCGCAGCGTCCGCTCCACCGTGCCGTCCGTGAAGTCCTGCCAGCGCACCGGGAAGAGAGCCGTCTCGACCCGTGCCGGGCCGTCCGCCGTCTCGATCACCGTGCCGTCCAGCGCCAGCGCGGTCGCCCCGGACGGGTTGGAGATACGGATGTCCCGGTCCAGCGTGAAGGGGTCGAAGCCGGTCAGCAGCACCCGCCTGAGCCGCGGGTCGCCGGGATACCGGATGTCGTCCTGCCCCCGCGAGGTGCGCTCCAGCCGGTCGAGCAGGGCCGCCCGCCGGCCGTCGTCGAGCCCGAAGCCCGGCTCCCAGAGGCGCAGCGCACGGGTCATGCCCAGCCGCGCCCAGTACAGCGGCCGGTCGTCGGCGCGGTCCAGGTCCCCGCCCGCGGGCCCCCGCCCCTGCGCCCGCGCCACGGCCCGCCGCCACAGCGCGGACCCCGCGCGGACGACGACGCGACGGGCCTCGGCGTACGAGCGGGCCCGCCCCAGCTCGCCGGCGAACTCCTCCGCCACCGTGTCGAATCCGGACCGCCGGAGGATCTCCTGGGGGACCGCCCGGTCGAGCCGCTGTTCCTCGACGGTGGGGGAGGGGGCGGCGGGCGCGGCGCAGGCACCCGCGGCCGGGGCGGACAGCCCGGCCGTCAGGGCCAGCCCCAGACCCAGGCCGAGAACACCGAGACGTAAGCGCTGAAAGGGCGGAGCGGGCACGGGAGTCGGTCCTTCCGTCGCTGTAGCGGCGCGTGGTGCGGTGGACGGCGGAAGTATCGCGTGCCCGAAGTGGTCCACGCCATGGTGCCTGCCGGCGCCGCCGCGAACGCCCGGCGGCGGTCCGGGACGAGGAGGCGAAGTCGTGGGCGTATGTGAAGGGTTCGTACGAGATCCCCGCCGGACGCCCGATCGCGGACCGCGGGCCGACCGCGCCGATTAACGTCTGATCCGGGACAAGTCCCCCACGAGCAGCCCCGGCCCGGGACCTGACCCCTGGGCCGGGGCTCGTCGCCTGCGCGTCCGGCCGGCGGGATCCGGCTCAGCGCACCCCGAAGCCGTACACCGTCTCCGAGCGGTAGACCTCCCCCACGCGCAGCACCGTGCTCGGGAACTCCGGGCGGTTGGGGGAGTCCGGGAAGTGCTGGGTCTCCAGCGCCACGCCCGCGCAGGGGACGAACGGGTCCGGAAGGTGGTCGGCGGTGTAGAGCTGGAGGCCGGGCTCGGTCGTCGCCACGGTCAGGGTGCGGCCGGAGCCGGGGTCGTGCATCTCGGCGACCTGCTGCGGGGTGGCGGTGACGCCCTTGTCCAGGACGAAGTTGTGGTCGTAGCCCGTACCGATCTCGCGGGGGGTGCGGAAGTCGAAGCGGGACCCGGTGACGTCCTCGAACGCCCCGGTCGGGATCAGACCGGCGTCCACCGGGGTGAACCGGGACGCGGCCAGCCGCAGTTCGTGCCCGCCGGCAAGGCCCGAGCCGGCCAGGTTCCAGTACCCGTGATGGGTGAGGTTGACGACGGTCGGCGCGTCCGTGACCGCCTCGTAGGCCAGGTGCAGCGCGCCCGACGCGTCGAGCGTGTACGTCGCCGTCACCTCCAGCCGGCCGGGGAAGCCCTCCTCGCCGTCCGGGCTGACCCGGCTCAGCCGGACGCCGTGCTGAACCGGCGTCACCTCCCAGACCCGCTTGTCGAACCCGCGCTCACCGCCGTGCAGCGAGTTCGGGGCGTCGTTCGGCGCCAGGGTGTAGGTGCGGCCGTCGAGCGGGAAGCGGGCGCCCCCGATACGGTTGGCGTACCGCCCCACCAGCGCGCCGAGGTACGGTCCCGGGTGGCTCAGATAGCCGTCCAGGTCCGGGAAGCCGAGCACCACGTCGGTGGTCCGCCCGTCCCGGTCCGGGACCTCCACCGACTGCACGATCCCGCCGTACGACAACACCCGCACCCGCACTCCGCCGCGCTCCAGCGTCCAGCGGTGCACGGGGGTGCCGTCGGAAAGTGTGCCGAAAAGTTCACTCATGTGGGAAACCCTAGGTGACGGCCGTGATCGTGCGGTAGGCGATCTCGGCCAGCCGCGCCTGCCCGTCCCTGCTGGGATGGAACCAGTCCCAGTGGCTGAGCTGGCCGGTGCCGAAGTCGTAGTCGTACACCTGGTTGTCGTCGAAGCGGCAGCGCAGGTCGGCGGCGCACACCTCCTTCAGCACCTTGTTGTACGCCACCACCCGCTGCTGCACTCGCTCCCGGCGCGCGGCGGCCACGCTGCCCAGGTCGTCCGCGTCCGACAGCATCGACGGGCAGATGCCGAGCCGCCACACCTGTCTGCCCAGCGCACTGGTGCGGCCCTCGGACCACAGCCGCTTCAGGTTCGGCACGCTCGCCACGTACACCTGTGCCCTCGGCCGCGCCGCGCGCAGGGTGCGCAGCGCCTTCTCGAAGTTCGCCCGGAAGCCGGCCACCGGGGTCATCGCCGCCGCCGACGCACGGCAGGCGTCGTTCGCGCCCACCATCACCGTCACCAACTCCGGGCCCCGCGCCGCCGCCTGGGCCATCTGCCCCGGCAGGTCGGCCATCCGGGCACCGGTCACCGCGTAGTTCCAGCTGCGCTCCGCCGCGCCGGTCACCCCGAGCAGCCGCACCGCCAGGCTGCCCACCTTCGCGTCACTGCCCGTCGCCCAGGACACCTCCGGGCAGTCCGACAGCACCGTACACGCGTCGAAACCGCGGGTGATGGAGTCACCGACCGCGGCGATCGACGCGGGGCTGCGGTCCCACCGCGGAGGCTCGGCACGCGCCTTGGTCACCTCCGGCCCCGGCGCGCTCCCGCCCCCGGCATCGCACCCGGCGACCCCCAGCACGGCGGCCGCCACGACGGCGAGAGCGGCCCGCGCACGGCTGCTTCCCTTCCGCATCCCTGGTGATCCCCTCGTCGTCGGATCCGGTGCTTTCCCGGTGCTTCCCCCCATAACAACGCCTGTGGGTTCCCGGCCGGGCCCCCTGGAACGGTCCGCACCCGTACAAGCGTCCCCCTGGGTGAATGGCAGAGGTTTCCTGGCACCGGGACCGACGGTACGTCACACTCCTTGCGCCGCCGCAGGGTAGCCTCGCCATCAACGCGGCCGTCGTGCCACTGCCGCCAGCCAGTCCGCAAGATGTCCCGCTCTGCCCGGAGGTTCCGGTGACGACACGTGGAGTTCTGTACGTGCACTCCGCGCCGCGCGCGCTGTGCCCGCACGTCGAGTGGGCGGTCGCGGGGGTGCTCGGCACCCGCGTCAACCTCGACTGGATCCGGCAGCCCGCCGCCCCCGGCACCTGGCGCTCGGAGTTCTCCTGGCAGGGCCAGGCCGGTACCGCCTCCAAGCTCGCGTCGGCCCTGCGCGGCTGGCACCTGCTCCGCTTCGAGGTCACCGCCGAGCCCTGCCCCACCGCCGAGGGCGAGCGCTACAGCTGCACCCCCGACCTCGGCATCTTCCACGCCGTCACCGGCATCCACGGAGACATCCTCATCCCCGAGGACCGGCTGCGCGCCGCCCTGCTGCGCAGCCAGCGCGGCGAGACGGACCTGGAGGCGGAGATCGCCAAGCTCCTCGGCAAGCCCTGGGACGACGAACTGGAGCCCTTCCGGTACGCCGGAGAGGGCGCGCCGGTGCGCTGGCTGCACCAGGTGGTGTGACACCCCCCTTGAAACGGCGAGCGGCCCGGTCTCCCCACGGAGACCGGGCCGCTTTCGGCTGACGCGACGTCACACGGAACGGAACGCCAGCACCACGTTGTGACCGCCGAACCCGAAGGAGTCGTTCAGCGCGGCGATGCGCCCCTCGACGGGAAGCTTGCGCGCCTCACCGCGGACGACGTCCGCGTTGGCCTCGGCCTCGGGGTCGAGGTTCTCGACGTTGATCGTCGGCGGCGCCAGCCGGTGGTACAGCGCCAGCACGGTCGCGACGGACTCGATACCGCCCGCGCCGCCCAGCAGGTGACCGGTCATCGACTTGGTCGCGGACACGGCCATGTGGTCGGCGTCGTCGCCGAACACCTTCCGCAGCGCCTTCAGCTCGGCGATGTCACCGGCCGGCGTCGAGGTGGCGTGCGCGTTGACGTGCACGATCTCGGCCGGGTTCAGGTCGGTGTTGTCCAGCAGGTGCTGGAGCGCGGCGGAGATGCCGCGGCCCTCGGGCTCCGGCTGCACGATGTCGTGGCTGTCGGCGGAGATGCCCTGGCCGACCGCCTCCGCGTAGACCCGCGCCCCGCGCTTGGCCGCGTGCTCGGCGGACTCCAGGACCAGCACACCGGCGCCCTCGCCGAGGACGAAGCCGTCGCGGGCGACGTCGTAGGGACGCGAGGCGCCCTGCGGGTCGTCGTTGTTCTTGGACATCGCCATCATGTTGCCGAACGCGGCGATCGGCAGCGGGTGGATGGCCGCCTCCGTACCACCGGCGACGACGACGTCGGCCCGGCCGGTGCGGATCATCTCGATGGCGTAGCCGATGGCCTCGGCACCCGACGCGCACGCGGAGACCGGCGTGTGCACGCCCGCGCGGGCGCCCACGAGCAGGCCCACGTTGGCCGAGGGGCCGTTCGGCATGAGCATGGGGACGGTGTGCGGGGAGACGCGGCGGACGCCCTTCTCCTTCAGCACGTCGTACTGGTCGAGGAGCGTGGTCACACCGCCGATGCCGGAGGCGATGACGGTGCCCAGCCGGTCCGGGTCGACGCTTCCGTCCTCACCGGCCTTGGCGGTGAAGCCCGCGTCCTTCCAGGCCTCCTGAGCCGCGATCAGCGCGAACTGCGCCGAGCGGTCCAGCTTGCGGGCCTGCGGGCGGGGGATGACCTCGGTCGGCTCCACGGCGACCCGGGCCGCGATCTTGACGGCCTGGTCGGCCGCCCAGTCTTCTTCCAGGGGCTTGACGCCGGACTTGCCGGCGATCAGGCCCTCCCATGTCGAGGCTGCGTCGCCACCCAGCGGTGTGGTTGCGCCGATACCGGTGACGACCACGGTGCGATTGGTCGGGCTCACGGGAATTCTTTCTCCAACGGATACGGGATTCGACGGCGCCACCGCCGGGTGGCGGGGCCAGCAGCCTGACTGCCTAAGAGGTGACTCAGGCCTGGTGCTTGAGGATGTAGTCGGCAGCGTCGCCGACGGTCTTGAGGTTCTTGACGTCGTCGTCCGGGATCTTGACGTCGAAGCGCTCTTCGGCGGCGACGACGACCTCGACCATGGACAGCGAGTCGACGTCCAGGTCGTCGGTGAAGGACTTGTCCAGCTTGACGTCCTCAACCGGGATGCCGGCGATCTCGTTCACAATTTCGGCGAGACCTTCGACGATCTCTTCCTGAGTGGCGGCCATGTCGGGCGCTCCTTCTTCGATAATCCAGACGGTTTGTGGCAGTTGTCCCCGAGTCGGATCACAAGATCCGGCACGGAGTGCCTAGGGGAGGGTAACGACCGTGGCGGCGTACACGAGACCCGCCCCGAATCCGATGACGAGCGCGGTGTCGCCGCTCTTCGCCTCCCCGGTCGCCAGCATCCGCTCCATAGCGAGCGGAATGGAGGCGGCCGAGGTGTTGCCGGTGGTGCGGATGTCACGGGCGACCGTGACATGCTCCGGCAGCTTGAGAGTCTTCACCATCGAGTCGATGATCCGCACATTCGCCTGGTGCGGGATGAAGACGTCCAGGTCGTCCGCGCTGATCCCGGCCGCGTCCAGCGCCTGCTGGGCGACCTTCGCCATCTCGAACACGGCCCAGCGGAACACCGCCTGGCCCTCCTGCGTGATCGCGGGGAACTTGATGTTGCCCGCGCTGTCCAGGGGCAGCTCCGACACGTCACCGATGTGGAATCGGTCCCAGGGGACGGTCTGCTTGATGGTGCCGGCCTTGTCGCCCTCGGAGCCCCACACGGTCGGACCGATCGCGGGCTCCTGGGAGGGGCCGACGACGACCGCGCCGGCACCGTCGCCGAAGAGGAAGGCCGTCGCGCGGTCCTCCAGGTCGGTCAGGTCGCTCAGCCGCTCCACGCCGATCACCAGGACGTACTCGGCGGAACCTTCCACCACCATGCCCTTGGCGAGCGTCAGGCCGTAACCGAAGCCCGCGCAGCCGGCCGAGATGTCGAAGGCGGCGGCCTTGTCGGTGCCGAGCTTGTCGGCGATCTCGGTGGCGATGGCCGGGGTCTGGCTGAAGTGCGAGACGGTCGAGACCACCACGGCGCCGATCTGGTGCGCGGCGATACCGGAGTCCGCGATCGCCTTGCCGGAGGCCTCGATCGCCATCGCGGCGACGGTCTCCTCGGGGCTCGCCCAGTGCCGGGTCTCGATGCCGGAGCGCGAGCGGATCCACTCGTCGGACGAGTCGATCGTCTCGAGGATCACCTCGTTGGGCACCACCCGGGTCGGCCGGTAGCCGCCGACACCGAGGATGCGCGCGTACGGGGCGCCCTTGCTGGGCTTGATCTTCGCCATGTACGGCTCCTTAGGCGCCGGTGCCTGCGTGCTCGGAGATGAGCTCGCGGGCCGCGTCGAGGTCGTCGGGGGTCTTCAGGGCCAGCGTCTTCACGCCGGGCAGCGCACGCTTGGCAAGGCCGGTCAGCGTGCCGCCCGGGCAGACCTCGATGAGCGCGGTGACGCCCAGCTCCTTGAAGGTCTCCATGCACAGGTCCCAGCGCACCGGGTTGGCGACCTGGCCGACCAGCCGCTCCAGCACCTCGGCGCCGGCCGCGACGGTCCGCCCGTCCTTGTTGGAGACGTAGGGCACCTTCGGGTCCGCCGGGGACAGCTGCGCGGCGGCCTTGGCCAGCGTCTCCACGGCGGGCGCCATGTGGTGCGTGTGGAAGGCGCCGGCGACCTTCAGCGCGACGACCTTGCGGACGCCCTCGGGCTTGTCCTCGTTCAGCGCGGCCAGCTGCTCCAGCGTGCCCGCGGCGACGATCTGGCCCGCGCCGTTGATGTTCGCCGGGGTCAGGCCCAGCTTCTCCAGGTGCGCGACGGACGTCTCCGGGTCGCCGCCGAGCAGCGCCGACATACCGGTCTCGGTGATCGCGGCGGCGTCGGCCATGGCCAGACCCCGCTTGCGGACCAGGGCCAGCGCGGCGGCGTCGTCCAGGACGCCCGCGAAGGCGGCGGCGGTGATCTCGCCGACGCTGTGACCGGCGACCGCGCCCGGCGCGATCTCGGAGATGTCACCGAGTGCCGCGGCGGACAGCAGCCCGGCGGCGACCAGCAGCGGCTGGGCCACCGCGGTGTCCCGGATGGCGTCGGCGTCGGCCTGGGTGCCGTAGTGCACAAGGTCCAGGCCGATGGCGTCCGACCAGGCGGCGACGCGGTCAGCGGCACCGGGCAGTTCGAGCCAGGGAGTCAGGAAGCCGGGCGTCTGGGCGCCCTGGCCGGGAGCGACGAGTACGAGCACTCTCACACTCTCTCTTGGGGACGGGCACGGCCGCCCGTGGGGACAGGGACGAAGAACACGAAGGGCTTTTGTGGGCCCCCGACAAAACCCTATGACTGAGGTTCGCCATCGGCCAGACGCCCGAGGATGAGCGCGATCCGCAGCGTGAACGCGGATCGTACATCGGAAGGCGACCAACCGGTGACGTCAGTCACACGTCGAAGCCGGTAGCGCACGGTGTTCGGGTGAACGAAGAGCATCCGGGCAGCGCCCTCCAGGCTGCTCGCCTGCTCCAGATAGACGCTCAGGGTCTCCAGGAGCGCGGAACCGGCCTCCTCCAGAGGTCTGTAGATCTCCTCCACCAACTGCTCGCGGGCGCTGGGATCACCAGCGATCGCGCGCTCCGGCAGCAGGTCGTCGGCCAGCACCGGCCGCGGCGCGTCCTGCCAGGCGGAACAGGCCTTCAGCCCCGCGGCGGCGGCCTGCGCGGACCGGGTCGCGGCCAGCAGGTCCGGCACCACGGGCCCGGCCACCACCGGCCCGGCCGCGTACGGCCCGATCAGCGACTTGGCGACGGCGAGCGGATGGGGGCTGCCGCCCGCGATCACCACCAGCCGGTCCCCGAGGACACCCGTGAGCACCTGGAGCTTGGCGTGCCGCGCCGCCCGCCGGATGGCCTCGACGGTCAGCTCGCTGTCCCCGTCGGGCGCCGTGCCGAGCACCACGCACACATGCTCCGGGGAGTTCCAGCCGAGCGCGGCGGCCCGGCTGACGGCCCCCTCGTCGGCCTCCCCGCTCAGTACGGCGTTGACGACCAGGGACTCCAGCCGCGCGTCCCAGGCACCGCGTGCCTCGGCGGCCTGGGCGTACACCTGGGCGGTCGCGAAGGCGATCTCCCGCGCGTACACGAGCAGCGCCTCCCGCAGCACGCTCTCGTCCCCCGGGGCCGCCACCTCGTCGATGGCCGACTCCATGACCTCGATGGTGGTGCGCACCATCTCCACGGTCTGCCGCAGCGTGATGGCCCGGGTCAGCTCGCGCGGGGCGGTGCCGAACACATCGGTCGAGATGGCCTGCGGGGCGTCCGGGTGCCGGAACCACTCGGTGAAGGCCGCGATGCCCGCCTGGGCCACCAGTCCGATCCAGGAACGGTTCTCCGGGGGCATGGCCCGGTACCACGGCAGGGTCTCGTCCATCCGCGCGATGGCCTGCGCGGCGAGACTCCCGGAGGACTTCTCCAGTCGCTTCAGGGTCGCGGAGTGCTGGTGGACGGCGTGTGCGGCAGGGTCGCTGCGGTGGGATTCGGGTTCGGGCACGGGGACAAGACTGCCTTATCCGGACGTGGACGTGCGCCGCCGGGTCAGGGTGGGCCTCCGGGAGGGCCGTGCCGGGGGCTACCGTGAGGGGCGTGATGGACGTACGGCGCGCCGCCGAGCGCTACCGCGGCGGAGACGTAAAGGCCGGGATCGACTCCCGCCACGCCTTCTCCTTCGGCCCGCACTACGACCCCGACAACCTGCGCTTCGGCCCGCTCGTCGCCTGCAACGAGGAGCGGCTCGCCCCCGGCGCCGGCTTCGACGAGCATCCGCACAGCCACACCGAGATCGTCACCTGGGTGGTCGAGGGCGAGCTGACCCACCGCGACTCCACGGGCCACCGGACGACGGTCCGCCCCGGCGACGTCCAGCACCTCAGCGCGGCGGCGGGCGTCCGCCATGTGGAACGCAACGACACCGACCGCCCGCTGACCTTCGTCCAGATGTGGCTGAGCCCCCGGGAGCCGGGCGGCGAGCCCTCCTACCGGGTCGTCCCCGGCATCGCCGACGCCACGCCCTACGCGGTCCCGGCCGCGGGCGCGATGCTGCACGTGCGGCGGCTGGAGCCGGGCGGGCGGACGGCCGTACCGGACGCCGCGCAGGTGTACGTCCATGTCGTACGCGGCGAGGTGACGCTGGCGGGGGAGACCCTGCGCGCCGGCGACTCGGCCCGGATCACGCGGGCGGAGAACCTGGAGGCACTCGCCGGGGTCCGGGCCGAGCTGCTGGTGTGGGAGCTGGCCGACTGACGGTCAGGCGCCGCGCAGCTCCGCCAGGACCGCGTCCGTGAACGCCGGCCAGGCCTCGACCGCCCAGGGGCCGAAGGGCCGGTCGGCCAGCGCGGTGCACGCCACCCCGGCCGCGGGGTCGATCCACAGGAACGTGCCCGCCTGGCCGAAGTGCCCGAAGGTGCGCGGCGAGGAGGAAGCGCCCGTCCAGTGCGGGGACTTGGCGTCGCGGATCTCGAAGCCGAGACCCCAGTCGTTGGGGTTCTGGTGGCCGTAGCCCGGCAGCACCCCCTTCGTCCCCGGGTACTGCACACTCATCGCCTCGGCGACCGTGCGCGGGTCCAGCAGCCGCGGCGCCTGCACCTCCGCGGCGAAGCGCAGCAGGTCCCCGACGGTGGACACGCCGTCCTTCGCCGGAGAGCCCTCCAGCGTCGTCGACGCCATGCCCAGCGGCTCCAGCACGGCCTGGCGCAGATACTCGGCGAAGGGGATCTCCGTCGCCTTGGCGACATGGTCCCCGAGCTGCTCGAAGCCGGCGTTGGAGTACAGACGCCGGTCGCCGGGGGGCGCCATCACCCGGTGCTCGTCGAAGGCCAGCCCGGAGGTGTGGGCGAGGAGATGGCGGACGGTCGACCCGGGCGGCCCGGCCGGCTCGTCCAGCTCGATCGCGCCCTCCTCGTACGCCACGAGCACCGCGTAGGCCGCCAGCGGCTTGGTGACCGAGGCCAGCGGGAAGCGGTGCGCTTCGGGGCCGTACGTCCCGAGGACGGTCCCGTCGGCTCGTACGACCCCCGCCGCCGCGGTCGGGACGGGCCAGTTCTCGATCAGTGCCAGGCTCTGCAACGACATGCCGGCGAGCCTATGCCGCTCACAGCTCCAGCCGCATCGAGGGGTCGGGCTTGCGGACGAAACCGAGCGCCGCGTAGAGCGGCTCGGCCTGCGCGGACGCGTTCAGATCCACCTGCCGCACCTCCCGGGACCGGAACCACTCCAGCAGCTCCTCCATGCACGCGCGCGCGTACCCGCGCCGCCTCGCGTCCGGATCGGTCGCGACGCTGAACACGTGCCCGACCCGGCCGTGCGGGTTCCCGGAGCGTCCGATGCGGTACTCCACCGTCCCGCACGCCAGCGCGGCCAGCGCCGCCGGCCGGTCCGGGTGGTCCACGACGAAGGCGGCGAACTCCCCGTCCCGCTCGGCCAGCCGGCTGTGCAGGACCGGAAGGGACGCGGCGTGCCAGCCGGTCGGCCCGCCGCCGGCCTCGAACATCGAGTCGATCATCACCTGCCGCAGCCGCAGCACTTCCGTGGCGTCCTCGGGCCCGGCCCGCCGTACGAGACTCATGGCGCGCACGCTAATCAACGAGCGGTGATCGTGTCCTGGGGATTTCTCACCGGAGCCGCTTGCTTCGAGCGCACTCCAAGGTCATAGCGTGGGGGCCATGACGGTGATGCAGACCGCGCCAGCGGCCCCCCAGCGCGCCCCCCACGCCGACATCTGCTCCGCCCCGCCACGGCGCCACCCCCGGCCCGACGGCCAGGACCGCTACACGATCAGCGAGGTCGCCGAGTTCACCGGCCTGACCGCGCACACCCTGCGCTGGTACGAGCGGATCGGCCTGATGCCGCACGTCGACCGCTCCCACACCGGCCAGCGCCGCTACAGCAACCGCGACCTGGACTGGCTGGACTTCGTGACCAAGCTGCGGCTGACCGGCATGCCGGTCGCGGACATGGTCAGGTACGCGGAACTGGTGCGCGAGGGCGAGGGCACCTATGCGGAGCGGCAGGCGCTGCTGGAGGCGACCCGCCAGGACGTGCTCAACCGGATCACCGAACTGCACGACACACTCGCGGTACTCGACCGCAAGATCAGCTTCTATGCCACGGAGGGGACCACTCGATGACCGACGCCAGGATTCCGACGACACGGCTCGGCGCGCAGGGGCCGGAGGTGGGCGTCCAGGGGCTCGGCTGCATGGGCATGAGCTTCGGATACGGCCCCACCGACACCGAACAGGCACGGGCGACGCTGGAGCGGGCGCTGGAACTCGGCGTCACGCTCTACGACACCGCCGACGTCTACGGCGCCGGTGAGAACGAGCGCTTCCTCGCGCCGTTCCTCCGGGACCACCGCGACGAGGTGGTCATCGCCACCAAGTTCGCCCTGACCATCCCGCCGGACGACCCGGCCCGGCGGATCATCCGCAACGACGCGCCGTACATCCGCGAGGCCGTCGAGGGCAGCCTGAAGCGGCTCGGCACCGATGTGATCGACCTCTACTACATGCACCGCCGCGATGTGGACGTCCCCATCGAGGAGACCGTCGGCACCATGGCGGAGCTGGTCCGCGAGGGCAAGGTCAAGCATCTCGGCCTCAGCGAGGTCACCGCCGGCGAGCTGCGCGCCGCACACGCCGTCCACCCGATCGCGGCCGTGCAGTCCGAGTGGTCCCTGTTCAGCCGGGACATCGAGGCGAAGGTGGTACCGGCCGCCCGCGAGCTGGGCGTCACCCTGGTGCCGTACTCCCCGCTCGGCCGCGGCTTCCTGAGCGGCGCCTTCACCGACGCCGACCAGGACCTCACGCCCGACGACTTCCGCCGCCGGCAGCCCCGCTTCACCGGGGCCAACGCCTCCGCCAACGCCGCGCTGCTGCACCCGCTGCGCGCCATCGCCGACGCCCGCGGAGCCACCCCCGCCCAGATCGCCCTGGCCTGGGTCCAGCAGCGCGCCACGGCCTGGGGCATGCCCGTCGTCCCCATCCCGGGCACCCGCAAGCCGGGCAGGGTCGAGGAGAACGTGGCGGCCGTCTCGATCGTCCTGACCGACGAGGAACTGGCCCGGTTGGAGCCGATCGCGGGCAAGGTCGCGGGCGACCGCTACCCGGACATGTCCTTCGCCTCCGCGGGCCGGGAGTAGCTACAGCTCGGCCAGCAACTCGGCTTTCTTGCCGGCGAATTCCTCGTCGGTGACCAGTCCGGCCCGGTGCAGCTCGCCGAGATGCCGGATCCGCTCGGCGATGTCCGCCGGGTCCGGCCGCGCGGTGGTGGCGGCGACTGCCGCCGCCGCCCCGCGCGAGCGGATCGCCGCCAGCACCGCCGCGGCGAACGGCAACGACTCGTGCACGGGGCCGTAGCCCCGCCCGAAGACCACCGCGGCCGGGTCCTGGTCGGGCTGCACCGGATCGGTGGAGCCCGCGGTGCGCAGCCGCAGATAGCCCTCCAACGCCTCCGGCGACCGCCACTCCACCCCGCTGATTCCGGTCACCGGAAAGCTCTGGTCGCCGGCCTTCCACTTCGCCGAGGACGCGCCCGCCCACGACCACCGGAACTGCACGGACGTCCCGTCGAAGGACGCCTTCGCGTCGTACGCCTTGAAGTGCAGCGGCGCCTCGGGCGCGGCGACCAGATGGCGGTCGGCGGGCCCGGACCCGGTCAGCAGCCCCTTCAGCTCGTCGGCGTAGGACTCGGCGAGGGTCTCCCGGGCGGCCGGCAGCACCAGCCGGTACGGATCGGCCCCCTCCTTCAACTGCCCGTCGGCCGCCTCCATCAGCGGATCGGCGCCGGGGCGCGGCACCAGGCGCAGCACGACGGTGCCGCGTCTGCCCGGTGCGAGCGTCACATCCTCGACCGCGGCGAGCGGGATCCGCCGCTCGCCGAGGGCCTGGAACAGCTTCGGAGTCCGAATCCCCCGTTCGTAACGGATGAGCACGGAGTCGGACTCGAACTCCCAGACGGCATGAAAACCCGCCAGTACGTCACCCATGCGGCTCATCGTATGCGGCACGTGCTCCTCCGTCGCCACCCGCGCAGACCGCACTTCCTGCTGTCTCTACGCGCGTCCGGCGGTCGTCGTGCCGGGCAACCCGGCCCGGCACATGTCGTCGTCCTGTGCGCAGGTCAGCGCCGGGTACGCGGCCACCCCCACCGCGGCGAGATTGCGCAGGCTGTCGGTGCCGGGCTGGAAGTAGCCGGCGTGTCCCTGGGCGTCCCGGGCGGACAGCACCCGGGCGCCGAAGCCGGCGGAGACCGGGTCGGCGCCGTGCCCGAGTCCGCCCAGCTCCAGGTACGGCACGTCCTGGATCCAGTCGGTGGCGTCCCGCATGGCCCAGATCCGGGCCTCGGTGCCCAGGTGGGAGGCGCCGGTGACCCGCATGCCGGGGCTCGCGGCCACCGCTATGTCGGACACCCGGCCGGGCATCTCATGGGCGGCCACCCCGCACACCACCGAGCCGTAGCTGTGGCAGAACATCGCCACCGGGGCCCGGCCGGGCAGGGCGCGCAGCAGGGCGTTCAGGCGCACGGCGCCCTCGGCGGCGCGCCGCCCGGTGGCCGCGTCCATGCCGAGGCCGTCGGGGGCGGTGTAGTCGGCCCAGGCGATCACGGCCGTACGCGTCGCGGGGCTCGCCGCGCGCTCCGCCGCGTACAGCGCCGTGGCCATGCCGACCGGGGCGCTGTAGGGGCGGTACGTCTTCTGGAAGGTGAGCAGGTCGGTGTCGACGCCGGGGACGACCACCGAGATCCGCTGGGCGTGGTCGAGGTCGCCGAACACCTCGGCGATCCGGCCCGAGCCCTCGGGGTCGAAGGCGAGGATGTGCCGGCCGGGCTCCAGCAGGGACTCGTAGCGGTGCATCCGGCGGCCCGCGTCCTGCTGCCCGGCCGTGCTGAGCCGGCTGTCGTGCATCCGCTTCTTCTCGGCCCTGCGGGCCTGCTCCAGCGCGATGCGGTTGGCGCGGTAACGCAGGTCCACCGGGGCGCCGTTCATGTTGCCGACCGCGAGCGGGTAGCGGTGGGCGAGGCGGTCGCGGTCCGCGGCGTCGACGGAGGCGAAGAACCGGGCGAGCGGCGCGGGCCCGGCCTCGGGGTCCGGCAGCCGGGCGCCGTGCAGCCGGCCGTGCTGCCACGCGGTGCGCGAGGCCTGGAGCGCGGACGGCGCCCGGTGGCTGTGCAAAGCGGTCCAGCCGGTGGTCGCGAGCATCACGAACACCACGGCCAGCGCGAGCAGGGCGCGCCAGACGTTGAGGGGCGGGGAGGTGTCGAAGGAAGTCACTGGGAGGACACACTAGGAGAACGAGAGGGTCTCGGGGTAACCGAGTGACAGGTCTCACGTTTCGGCAGGAGTCGAACAGTTGAGGCCCGCCGCGCCGATGATCAGGGCATTCCCGTGCCGATGATCTCCGGGCCGCCGCGCGGATGATCTCCCCTTCGCCGCACCGGCCGTCAACCGCCCTGCGGGGCGCGCCAGTTCCCGGTGAGCGCCGGGCCCACCTGATCGAGATACGACGAGGTCAGCGCGCGGATCGACTCCAGGCTGAAGTCGTCGCCGGCACACCACTGCCGGTCCGTGACCCTCATCACCGCACCGAACACCGCCACCGCCAGCCGCGGCCGCGGGTCGGCGTCCACGTCCACGCCCTCCCGGTCGGCCAGGATCCGCGCGATGGTCTCCTCGGTCGCCGCCGAGCGCGCCAGATGCGCGGCGAGCAGCGCCGGGGTCGAGTCGATCGTGCGGTACATGCGCAGATACAGCTCCACCGGTACGGCCGACTCGACCGTCTCCCGGATCCCGTCCCAGCCCTCCAGGACCGCCTGGCGCAGCGCCTCCAGCGGCGCCTCGTGCGGCGGGCGGGCGCGGACGGCGTCGGCGAAGCGCGCCTCCGCCATCTCCTGCACCGCGAAGGCCGCGTCCTCCTTGCCGGCGAAGTAGCGGAAGAAGGTCCGCTGGGAGACCTCGCAGGCCTCGGCGATCTCGTCCACGGTGGTGCGCTCGTAACCCTGCGTGGTGAACAGTTCGAGAGCCGCTCGCAGCAGCGCCTCCCGGGTCCGCCGCTTCTTTCGCTCGCGCAGGGTCTCCATCTGGCCTTCCTCGGTGAACGTCCGTCGAGCTCAGCCTATGCGGCGGCGACATGTCAGCTACCGACTAGTGAACCCGATTGTCAATTGTCAGCGACTGTCACTAACCTCGTCGGTATGACTAGTCGGACCACCATCGACGCGCCCGGGCCGGGGGGCGGCGCCCCGGCAGCCCCGGCGGAGCCGGCGCCGCCCGCGGGCCTGCGCGGCCATCCCTGGTTCACCCTGATGACCGTCGCCGTGGGGGTCATGATGGTGGCCCTCGACGGCACCATCGTGGCCATCGCCAACCCCGCGATCGGCAAGCACCTGGACGCGAGCTGGGCCCAGCTGCAATGGGTCACCAACGCCTACTTCCTGGCGCTCGCGGTCTCCCTGATCACCGCTGGAAAGCTGGGCGACCGCTTCGGCCACCGGCTCACCTTCCTGATCGGCGTGGCCGGATTCGCCGCCGCCTCGGCCGCCATCGGCCTGTCGGACAGCATCGGCGCCGTGGTGACCTTCCGGGTCTTCCAGGGACTGTTCGGCGCGCTGCTGATGCCGGCCGCGTTCGGCCTGCTGCGGGCCGTTTTCCCGGCCGAGAAGCTCAACATGGCCATCGGTATCTGGGGGTCGGTGGTCGGCGCGTCCACCGCGGGCGCCCCGATCCTCGGCGGTGTCCTCGTCGAGCACGTCAACTGGCAGTCGGTGTTCTTCATCAACCTGCCGATCGGCGCGCTCGCCCTCCTCCTCGGCCTGCTGATCCTGCGGGACCACCGCGCCGAGAACGCTCCCCGCTCCTTCGACCTGCCCGGCATCGCGCTGCTCTCCGGCGCCATGTTCTGCCTGGTCTGGGCGCTCATCAAGGCGCCGTCCTGGGGCTGGGGCGCCGGCCGGACCTGGCTGTTCATCCTCGTCGCGGTCGTCGGGTTCGCGCTGTTCGCCGTCTGGGAGAAGCGGGTGTCCGAGCCGCTGATCCCGCCGGCGCTGTTCCGCTCGGTGCCGCTGTCCGCCGGTGTCGTGCTGATGATGCTGATGGCCATCGCGTTCATGGGCGGCCTGTTCTTCGTCACCTTCTATCTCCAGAACGTGCACGGCATGAGCCCGATCGACGCGGGTCTGCACCTGCTGCCGCTGACCGGCATGATGATCGTCGGCTCGCCGCTCGCCGGAGCCATGATCAGCAGGTTCGGGCCGCGGATCCCGCTGGCCGGCGGCATGGCGATCACCGCGTTCGCCATGTACGGCGTCTCCACGCTGAAGGAGAACACCGGCAACGGACCGCTGGCCCTCTGGTTCGTGCTGCTCGGCCTCGGACTGGCACCGGTCATGGTGGGCGCCACCGAGGTCATCGTCGGCAACGCGCCCCTGGAGCTGGCCGGTGTCGCCGGTGGCCTCCAGCAGGCCGCGATGCAGGTCGGCGGCAGTCTCGGTACGGCCGTGCTGGGCGCCGTGATGGCCTCCAAGGTGGACAGCACCCTCGCCGGGAACTGGGCGGGCGCGGGCCTGCCGAAGCTGCCGCAGCGGCAGCTGGACCAGGTGGCCCAGGCCGTCCAGCAGGGCGTCGCCCCGGTGCCCAAGGGCACCCCGGCACCGGTCGCCGCGAAGATCGCCGAGGTCGCCCATCACACCTTCATCTCCGGGATGAGCCTGGCCTCCCTGGTCGCGGCCGGGGTGGCGGCGGTCGCCGTGCTGGTCGCGCTGCTCACCAAGGGGGGCGCGAACGCGGAGGCCGGCGGGGGCGTGGGACACATCTGACGTGCTTGCGGCGGGGGAGTCCGCGGCGGAGTTCCCCTATCAGGGTGACTCCGCTAAAGATCGCTCGCTCTGGGTGCGCGCCACAGGTCACAGTGGGTCACGTCCTCCGCAGGGCATGGGAGGACGGCGGGCCGTGGCGCGCGCTGCGGAGGGGGCTGCGCGCGCTGGGCTGCCGCCGGCTTGGCGAAGGGTGCGTCTCGCCCTCGCCGGGTGCGGGTCCGTTTCGGCCTCCCGCCATTGGGCTGCTTCACCGTCGCCGGGTGCAGGTCCGTGCCTGGCCGGTCGCGCAGTTCCCCGCGCCCCTTACGGGGCCCGTCGTGGCCGGTCGCGCAGTTCCCGGCGCTCCTTACCGCAGCCGCGCCACCTCCAGCCGCCGCAACCGCACCCCGCCGTGGGGGTGCTTCACCGTCGCCGGGGGCGGGTCCGTTTCGGCCTCCCGCCATGGGGGTGCTTCACCGTCGCCGGGTGCAGGTCCGTGCCTGGCCGGTCGCGCAGTTCCCCGCGCCCCTTACGGGGCCCGTCGCGCAGTTCTCCGCGCTCCTTACCCCAGCTCAGCGCCGCTGTTCTTCTCTCCGCTCCGAGCTCAGCCGCGCCACCTCCAGCCGCAGCAACCGCACCTCCTCGGTCAGCGCGGCCAGCGCCTCCCGCTGGCGCCGCTCCTCCACGTCGTCCTTCTCGAACCGCGAGATGAACCACGCCGCGATGTTCGCCGTGACCACACCCAGCAACGCGATCCCGGACAGCATCAGCCCCACCGCGATCATCCGCCCGAGGCCCGTCGTCGGCGCGTGGTCCCCGTACCCCACGGTCGTCATCGTCGTGAACGACCACCACACCGCGTCACCCAGCGTCTTGATGTTCCCGTGCGGCGAGTCCCGCTCCACCGACAGCACCGCCAGCGACCCGAACATCAGCAGCCCGATCACCGAGCCCACGACATACGTCGTCAGCCGGATCTGCGGAGCCATCCGCGCCCGCCGCCCCACCAGCAGCAGCGTCGCCACCAGCCGCAGCAACCGCAGCGGTTGCAGCATCGGGAGTATCACCGCGCCCAGGTCGGGCCAGTGCCGCCGGACGAACTCCCGCCGCCGCGGGGCGAGGGCCAGCCGCACCAGGTAGTCGGTGGCGAACGCCGCCCACACCACCCACTCCACGGCCGTGCACACGGAGGTCAGCGAGTAGCCCGCGGAACCGTCCACGATCGGCACCGCGTACGCGACGGCGAAGGCCACCGCGAGCGCCAGCAAGGGCCGTTCGGTGCGCCTCTCCCACCGCGCCTGCGCAGAAAGCCGTGCCGCTGCCGCCCGTTGCTCCATGACCGCATCGTAAAGAAAAGGTAAGGGCGGTGGAGAATCGAACTCCACCGCCCTTGGCCGAATCGCCGACGCTCAGCGCAGCGTCACGCGTCGCCGCCCGCCGCTCCCGGGTCCGCCGCCGAGACGTCCAGCAGCTGGTACCGGTCGATGGCCTGCTTCAGCACGGACCGGTCCACCTTGCCCTCGCGGGCCAGCTCGGTCAGCACCGCGACCACGATCGACTGGGCGTCGATGTGGAAGAAGCGGCGCGCAGCGCCCCGGGTGTCCGCGAAGCCGAAGCCGTCCGCGCCGAGCGACTGGTACGTGCCCGGCACCCACCGCGCGATCTGGTCCGGAACCGACCGCATCCAGTCGGACACGGCCACGAACGGACCCTCGGCGCCGCTGAGCTTCCGGGTCACATACGGCACCCGCTGCTCCTCCTCCGGATGCAGCAGATTGTGCTCCTCGCACTCCACGGCCTCGCGCCGCAGCTCGTTCCAGGAGGTCGCCGACCAGACGTCCGCCCTGACGTTCCACTCCTCGGCGAGGAGCCGCTGGGCCTCGAGCGCCCACGGCACCGCCACACCGGACGCCATGATCTGCGCCGGGATCGAGCCGTCCGTGCCCGCGCTGATCCGGTGGACGCCCTTGATGATGCCCTCGACGTCCACGTCGGCCGGCTCGGCCGGGTGCTGGATGGGCTCGTTGTAGACGGTCAGGTAGTAGAAGACGTCCTCGCCGTGCGGATGCTCCTCGTCGCCGCCGTACATCCGGCGCAGGCCGTCCTTCACGATGTGCGCGATCTCGTAGGCGTACGCCGGGTCGTACGCCACGCACGCCGGGTTGGTCGAGGCGAGCAGCTGAGAGTGCCCGTCCGCGTGCTGGAGCCCCTCACCGGTCAGTGTCGTACGGCCGGCGGTCGCGCCCAGGACGAAGCCGCGCGCCAGCTGGTCGGCCATCTGCCAGAACTGGTCGCCGGTGCGCTGGAAGCCGAACATCGAGTAGAAGACGTAGACCGGGATGAGCGGCTCGCCGTGCGTGGCGTAGGCCGAGCCCGCCGCGATCAGGGAGGCCGTGCAGCCCGCCTCGGAGATGCCGTCGTGCAGCATCTGGCCGGTCGGGGACTCCTTGTAGGCGAGCAGCAGCTCGCGGTCCACCGACTCGTACTGCTGGCCCAGCGGGTTGTAGATCTTCGCGCTCGGGAAGAAGGAGTCCATGCCGAACGTGCGGTACTCGTCCGGCGCGATCAGCACGAACCGCTTGCCGATCTCCTTGTCCCGCATGAGGTCCTTGAGCAGGCGCACAAAGGCCATGGTCGTCGCGATGGACTGCTGGCCCGTGCCCTTCTTCACGGTCGCGTACGCCTTGTCGTCCGGCAGCGGGAGCGGCTTGGAGCGGACGACCCGGGTCGGCACATAGCCGCCGCACTCCCGGCGGCGGTCGTGCATGTACTGGATCTCCTCCGAGTCCCGGCCCGGGTGGTAGTACGGCGGCGGGCCGGACTCCAGCTCCTTGTCGGAGATCGGCAGGTGCAGCCGGTCGCGGAAGCGCTTGAGGTCGTCGACCGTCAGCTTCTTCATCTGGTGGGTCGCGTTGCGGCCCTCGAAGTTCGGACCCAGCGTCCAGCCCTTGACGGTCTTGGCGAGGATGACCGTCGGCTGGCCCTGGTGCTCCAGGGCCGCCTTGTACGCCGCGTAGATCTTGCGGTGGTCGTGACCGCCGCGGCCCAGCATCAGGATCTGGTGGTCGGTCATGTTGTCGACCATGGCGCGCAGCCGCAGGTCGTCACCGAAGAAGTGCTCGCGGATGTACGCGCCGGACTCGGTGGCGTACGTCTGGAACTGGCCGTCCGGGGTGGTGTTCATCCGGTTGACCAGCACCCCGTCGCGGTCCTGCGCGAGCAGCGGGTCCCAGGTGCGGTCCCAGATCAGCTTGATCACGTTCCAGCCGGCGCCGCGGAAGACCGACTCCAGCTCCTGGATGATCTTGCCGTTGCCGCGCACCGGGCCGTCCAGCCGCTGGAGGTTGCAGTTGACCACGAAGGTCAGGTTGTCCAGCCCCTCCCGGGCGGCGATGGACAGCTGGCCGAGCGACTCCGGCTCGTCCATCTCGCCGTCGCCGAGGAACGCCCACACGTGCGACGCGGAGGTGTCCGCGATCCCGCGCGCGTGCATATAGCGGTTCATCCGCGCCTGGTAGATCGCGCCGAGCGGGCCGAGGCCCATGGAGACCGTCGGGAACTCCCAGAAGTCCGGCATCGAGCGCGGGTGCGGGTAGCTGGACAGGCCGTCCGGGTACTTCGACTTCTCCTGCCGGAAGCCGTCGAGCTGCCGCTCGCTGAGCCGGTCGAGCAGGTACGCGCGCGCGTAGATGCCCGGGGAGGCGTGGCCCTGGAAGAAGATCTGGTCGCCGCCGCGGCCGTCGTCCTTGCCGCGGAAGAAGTGGTTGAAGCCGACGTCGTAGAGCGAGGCGGAGGAGGCGAAGGTGGCGATGTGGCCGCCGACGCCGATGCCGGGGCGCTGGGCGCGGGAGACCATCACGGCCGCGTTCCAGCGGGTCGCGTTGAGGATCTTGCGCTCGATCTCCTCGTTGCCCGGGAAGAACGGCTCGTCCTTGGTGGCGATCGTGTTGACGTAGTCCGTGCTGCGCATCTCCGGCACGGCCACGCGCTTCTCGCGGGCCCGCTCGATCAGCCGGAGCATGAGGTAACGGGCCCGCGCCCGGCCGCGCTCGTCGACCGCGGCGTCGAGGGAGTCGAGCCACTCCTGGGTTTCCTCGGGATCGAAGTCAGGAACCTGACTCGGAAGGCCGCCAATGATGATCGGGTTGCGATCGGATCCGGAAGCCACGCTGTTCCTTACCTGTCAGAGGGCCGATATGTCACTCGTGCCTGCACCGTCCCCATCGTGTACCTCGGGGAGGCGTACGTCATCTCCACCGGTCAAAACGCAACGATACGCCCGGGGTGTGATCTGATCGGCAAAGTTGTTCGAGGGGGGCGCCGATGGATGATTCCGAACCTCGCAAACCGGGCACATCGGTGTGGTGTGGCTCACGTGGAGGCGGGATACGCTGCCAGAGGTTGCGTCGACACGGCCCGGATCGTCACCGTTTCGGCGGTCCCGGCGGCCGGGTACTTGCGCGATCCGTCCCGCCCGTGTGGACTACGGCCAATGCTTCGCGCACGCGCGTGGCTGAGTTATTCCCAAGACATGATCAGGAGGCAACCCGTGAGCGCGACCGCGGACCACGCGGAGGAGCGGACGAACCCTGCCGCCAGGCTGGGGTTCCAGCCCGAGCAGGTGGTCCAGGAGCTCGGCTACGACGACGACGTCGATCAGGAGTTCCGCAAGGCCATTGAGGAAGCCATTCAGGGCGACCTGATGGACGAGGACTACGACGACGTGGCCGACGCCGTTGTGCTGTGGTTCCGTGACGACGACGGCGACCTGACGGATGCGCTGGTGGATGCCACCACGTACATCGAAGAAGGCGGCGCCATCCTGCTCCTGACGCCGAAGACCGGCCGATCGGGGTATGTGGAGCCGAGCGACATCCAGGACGCCGCCTCGACGGCCGGCCTGACGGCGGCCAAGAGCGTCAGTGTGGGCAAGGACTGGAGCGGCTCGCGGCTCGCGACGCCGAAGGCGGCCAAGTCCAAGAAGTGACCTGAGGTCACCCCGGACGGGCCGGATCTCGCCCCGGCCCGTCCGGAGCCCCCGGTGATCGCTGCGTAGGGTGGACCCGAGCGTCCGCTGTGCTCACCCGAACAGCTCACCGAAGGGATGTACGACGATGGCGATCCAGGTCGGCGACAAGGCGCCCGATTTCGAGCTCAAGGACAACCACGGCCGCACCGTGAAGCTCTCGGAGCTGCGTGGCGAGAAGAACGTCGTCCTGCTCTTCTACCCGTTCGCCTTCACCGGTGTGTGCACCGGTGAGCTGTGCGAGCTGCGTGACAACCTCCCGAAGTTCTCCGACCGCGACACCCAGGTGCTCGCCGTCTCCAACGACTCCATCCACACCCTGCGGGTCTTCGCCGAGCAGGAGGGCCTGGAGTACCCGCTGCTGAGCGACTTCTGGCCGCACGGCAACGTCTCGCGCGCCTACGGCGTCTTCGACGAGGACAAGGGCTGTGCCGTCCGGGGCACCTTCATCATCGACAAGGAGGGCGTCGTGCGGTGGACCGTGGTCAACGGCCTGCCGGACGCCCGTGACCTGAACGACTACGTGAAGGCGCTCGACACCCTCTGATCCGGCGGACCCCCGGTCCGACACCTTCGAAAGTCGGGGTCCAGGGTCTGCGGGGGGCGGGAACCCGTCACTAGGATCGGCACGTTGATCCCATATCCGAAGCACGACGGGGCTCCCCGCCCCTGGACACCACATGGAGGACTCGTGGGAGTCAGCCTCAGCAAGGGCGGCAACGTATCGCTGACGAAGGAGGCCCCGGGCCTGACCGCGGTCAACGTCGGTCTGGGCTGGGACGTGCGCACCACGACCGGCGCCGACTTCGACCTCGACGCGAGCGCGCTGCTGCTGAACACCTCCGGCAAGGTCATCAGCGACCAGCACTTCGTCTTCTTCAACAACCTCAAGAGCCCCGACGGCTCGGTGGAGCACACCGGTGACAACCTCACCGGTGAGGGCGAGGGCGACGACGAGATGATCAAGGTCAACCTGGCCGGTGTCCCGGCCGACGTCGACAAGATCGTCTTCCCGGTGTCGATCTACGACGCCGAGAACCGCCAGCAGTCCTTCGGCCAGGTCCGCAACGCCTTCATCCGCGTCGTGAACCAGGCCAACCAGCAGGAGATCGCCCGCTACGACCTCAGCGAGGACGCCTCCACCGAGACCGCCATGGTCTTCGGCGAGCTGTACCGGCACGGCTCGGAGTGGAAGTTCCGCGCCATCGGCCAGGGCTACGCCTCCGGGCTGCGCGGCATCGCCCAGGACTTCGGCGTCAACGTCTGACGCCGAGCCGCTCCCGATCCGGCGCCGCACCGTTTACGGTCGGCGCCGGACGTGCAGGACAACCAGACAAGCAGCAGCAGGGGAGGACCAACAGCATGGGCGTCACGCTCGCCAAGGGGGGCAATGTCTCCCTCTCCAAGGCCGCACCGAACCTCACCAACGTCATGATCGGACTCGGCTGGGACGCGCGCTCCACCACCGGCGCACCCTTCGACCTGGACGCCAGCGCGCTGCTGTGCGGCGCGGACAACCGGGTGCTCGGCGACGAGTGGTTCGTGTTCTACAACCAGCTGAAGAGCCCCGAGGGCTCGGTGGAGCACACCGGTGACAACCTCACCGGCGAGGGCGAGGGCGACGACGAGTCCATCCTGGTTGACCTGGCCAAGGTGCCCCCGCACTGCGAGAAGATCGTCTTCCCGGTCTCCATCCACATGGCGGAGGAGCGGGGTCAGACGTTCGGCCAGGTTTCCAACGCCTTCATCCGCGTGGTGAACCAGGCGGACGGGCAGGAGCTGGCGCGGTACGACCTCAGTGAGGACGCCTCCACCGAGACCGCCATGATCTTCGGCGAGCTCTACCGTTACCAGGGCGAATGGAAGTTCCGAGCGGTCGGCCAGGGGTACGCGTCGGGCCTGCGGGGCATCGCTCTCGACTTCGGTGTGAACGTCTCGTAGCCGGCCGGTCCCGGTCCGGTTGCGTGCTGTGGCTTTTCCGTGAGGGTTGCCCTGGTCACTGTCACGGGTAGGGTGCCCCTCTAGACTCAGGTCAACGTTTAGCAAAGCCGAGTACGGCGCGGGGGAGCCCCGTACGCACACGATTGGGTAGCCAGTGCTTCTGAAAACCTTCGGCTGGTCGTTCGCGGTCACCGCGCTCGGCCTGGTCGCCGCGGTCTTCTACGGGGGGTGGGAGGCCTTCGGGGTCGTCGCGATCCTGGCCGTCCTGGAGATCTCGCTGTCCTTCGACAACGCGGTGGTCAACGCCGGCATCCTGAAGAAGATGAACGCCTTCTGGCAGAAGATCTTCCTCACGGTCGGCGTTCTCATCGCGGTCTTCGGCATGCGGCTGGTCTTCCCGGTCGTCATCGTCGCGATCACCGCCAAGCTCAACCCGTACGACGCGGTCCACCTCGCCCTGACCGACAAGGACCGCTACCAGCAGCTGGTCACCGACGCCCACCCGGCGATCGCCGCGTTCGGCGGAATGTTCCTGCTGATGATCTTCCTCGACTTCATCTTCGAGGACCGGGACATCCAGTGGTTGCGCTGGATCGAGCGGCCCCTGGCCAAGCTCGGCAAGGTCGACATGCTGGCGGTCTGCATCGCCCTGATCGTCCTGCTGATCACCTCCTTCACCTTCGCCACCCACGCCCACCAGCACGGCGGCGTGCACGTCGACAAGGGGCAGACGGTCCTGATCTCCGGCATCGCCGGCCTGATCACCTACATGATCGTCGGCGGTCTCTCCGGCTACTTCGAGGACAAGCTGGAGGAAGAGGAGGAGCGCGAGCACGAGGAGGAGGAAGAGGCCGCCCGCACCGGCAAGCAGAAGTCGGCGGTGCTGCTGGCCGGCCAGGCCGCGTTCTTCATGTTCCTCTACCTGGAGGTCCTGGACGCGTCCTTCTCCTTCGACGGGGTGATCGGCGCCTTCGCCATCACCAACGACATCGTGATGATGGCCCTGGGCCTCGGTATCGGCGCGATGTACGTGCGGTCGCTGACGGTCTACCTGGTCCGCCAGGGCACCCTCGACGACTACGTCTACCTGGAGCACGGCGCCCACTACGCGATCGGCGCTCTGGCCGTGATCCTCATGGTCACCATCCAGTACGAGATCAACGAGGTCGTCACCGGCCTGATCGGTGTGGTCCTGATCGCCTGGTCGTTCTGGTCGTCCGTCCGCCGCAACCGCGCCCTCGCGGCCGCGGGAGAGGGCTCCGGCGACTCCGACGACAAGGCGGCCCTCTCCTCCGGGGTGTGACACCCCGGCCGGTGAGGAACGCTCTGAGCGGGGCGGCCGACGTGGTCGGCCGCCCCGACGGCGTCTGTGCACAGCTGCATACCTGGGGGCGGGAATGGGTTTCTTCGACGGACTGCTGGGCGGGCGCGCCGCCGACTTCGACTCCGGCAGCGCGGCGACCAACGCGATCGAGCTGAGCAAACGGCACCCGGCGGTGTCCCTGAACAAGCAGGGCGCGGCCACCGGCAACCTGCGCGTCAACCTCACCTGGCGGATGCGCACCTCCGACTTCGACACCCAGGGCGGCACCAGCCTGCTGCGGCACCCCTTCCGGGCCCTGCGGCCGCCGGAGGTGCAGGGACACGGCCAGAGCATGGTCGACGTCGACCTCGACCTGGGCTGTCTGTACGAGCTGACGGACGGCACCAAGGGGGTCGTCCAGCCGCTGGGCAACTACCTCGGCGACGTCAACGCACCGCCGTACATCAAGCTCAGCGGGGACGACCGGTTCGGCTCGGCGTCCGGTGAGACGATGTACGTCAATCTCGACCACCGGGACGCCATCAAGCGGCTGCTGGTCTTCGTCTACATCTACGACCAGACGCCGGCGTTCGACCGTACCCACGCCATCGTCACCCTGTACCCCAGCAACGGCCCCCGCATCGAGATAAGCCTCGACGAACGCCACCCCCAGGCCCGTTCCTGCGCGGTGGTGATGATCGAGAACGTGAAGGACGAGCTGATCGTCCGGCGCGAGGTGAAGTTCGTGTACGGCTTCCAGGGCGAGCTGGACCGGCTGTACGGCTGGGGACTCCAGTGGGGGCGGGGCTACAAGAGCAAGGTCTAGCCCCCGAAGGCACAGGCCCCGCGGACGGGGCCGGTCACCGTCCGATGAACTGCGGCCCCTGCGGCGGCAGCCGGAAGGCTCCGGCGTACGCCGGGGGGCCGGCCGGCGGGCTCATCGGCTGCGGGTAGCCGTACGCGGGCGGCTGCTGCGGCACCGCCGAGGTCGGCTGTTCCGGAGGCAGCGGCTGGGAGGCGGCCGGGTCCGCCTCCGACTCGTCCACCGAGATGCCGAAGTCCGTGGCGAGCCCCTTCAGCCCGTTGGAGTAGCCCTCGCCCAGCGCGCGGAACTTCCAGCCCTCCCCGCGCCGGTACAGCTCGCCGCAGATCAGCGCCGTCTCCGCGCCGGTCTCCGGCTTGATCTCGAACACGGCCAGCGGCTCGGCGTCGGCCACCGAGGCGTCGTACAGCCGGATGCTCAGGCCGGGCACCCGGTCGAACCGGTCGCCGTCCGCGGAGGCGACCAGCACGATCCGGCCGACGCTCGGCTCGACACCGGAGAGATCCGTCTGGATCGTGTCGGTCAGCCCGTCGGTGACCCGTTTCTTGCCCAGCCGCCACACCTTCCCGGAGGGGTGCCGGGGCTGGTTGTAGAAGACGAAGTCCTCGTCGGAGCGCACACGGCCGTCGGGGCCCAGCAGCAGCGCGGAGGCGTCCACGTCCGGGACCCCCGTTCCGGGGGTCCAGCGCAGCACCGCGCGCACCGTGGTGGCCTCGAGCGGGACGTTCGACCCCTTCAGCATCGCGTGCGTCATGCGGTCATCCTGCCCTCTCGGTCCTGGTCACGACAATGCGGGGTGTTGCGGCGGACATGGGGGAGTTACCGGAAGTTCATGCCCGGCGGGAACCCCCGACACGACCCCGTACGTACTATTACCGGCCACCCTTTACCGAACTCAGAGACTCGGCTCGCAGCCCTGGGGAGTCCAATGCGTCATTTCGGGCACATCGCCCCACAGGTGCGAGAGCGCCTCTTCCACCAGGAGCCGTGCGCGTTCACCGCCGACTCCCCGGCCCGGCTGCTCGCCGCCGCCCTGGGCGCCACGCTGTACAGCCCGGCCACCCGGCCCCGGCTCGCCGAGGACATCCTCAAGCAGGCCGGGAACGGCGTGGTGTCGATGGTGCTCTGCCTGGAGGACTCGATCGACGACGCGGACGTGCCGGCGGGCGAGGACAACCTGGTCCGGCAGTTCGCCGAGCTGGACGCCCGGGCGGGCGCGGAACCGCCGCTGCTGTTCATCCGGGTCCGCACCCCCGAGCAGATACCCGGTCTGGTACGCCGCCTCGGGGGGTCCGTGCGGCTGCTGTCCGGGTTCGTGCTGCCGAAGTTCACCGAGGAGCGCGGGCTGCCCTTCCTGGAGGCCCTGGCCACCGCCGAGGCCGAGAGCGGCCGCCGGCTGTTCGCCATGCCGGTGCTGGAATCCCCCGAGCTGCTCTATCGCGAGAGCCGGGTGGAGACCCTGGAGGGGATCTTCCGCGCCGTCGACAAGTTCCGCGACCGGGTCCTCGCCCTCCGCCTCGGCGTGACCGACTTCTGCTCCTCCTACGGCCTGCGCCGCGCCCCCGACATGACCGCCTACGACGTCCAGATCGTCGCCTCGGTGATCGCCGACGTGGTGAACATGCTGGGCCGCGCCGACGGCACCGGCTTCACCGTCACCGGACCGGTCTGGGAGTACTTCCGGGTCTCCGAGCGCATGTTCAAGCCGCAGCTGCGGCAGAGCCCCTTCCTGGAGGTGCAGGCCGTCGAGCTGCGCGAGAGGCTGATCGAGCACGCCATGGACGGACTGCTGCGCGAGATCTCCCTCGACCAGGCCAACGGCCTGCTCGGCAAGACCTGCATCCACCCCTCCCATGTGCTCCCCGTGCACGCGCTGTCCGTGGTCAGCCACGAGGAGTTCAGCGACGCCCAGGACATCCTGCGGCCGGAACGCGGCGGCGGGGGTGTACTTCGCTCGGCCTACACCAACAAGATGAACGAGGTGAAGCCGCACCGCGCCTGGGCCGAGCGGACCCTGCTGCGCGCCGAGGTGTTCGGCGTGGCCAACGAGGACGTCGGTTTCGTGGAGCTGCTCGCCGCGGGCATACCCGGCTGAGCCTTCGACATGTCCAAGGAATGCATGAATCAGGCAGTGCACGACGGCATCTGGTCCGGCAGCTGGGTCGCGGAGCGGCTCGGCGTCGAACTCGAGGGGGACGACGGGCTGCGCGCCCTGCTGGGCCTCGCCCTGCGCCGTAATCCCAAGCGGGCCCATCTGCTGGTGTCCCACGTCCTCGGCAAGCATGTGCCGCAGTCGCCGACGGTGGTGTACGGCCATGGCGTCCGGCTCGGCCGCAAGGTCGCCGAGCTGCTCTCCCCGGCCGAGGCGGCCGCGGCGGTGGTCCTGGGCTACGCGGAGACCGCGACCGGCCTGGGCCACGCGGTCGCCGACGGGCTCGGCACGGCGCCGTATCTGCACTCCACCCGGCGGCCGGTGGCCGGGGTCGCCCGCGCGGGCGGCTTCGAGGAGGCGCACTCGCACGCCACGTCCCACCTGCTGCTGCCGGAGGACCCCGGTCTGCTGGCGGGACAGGGCCCGCTGGTGCTGGTCGACGACGAGTTCTCCACCGGCAACACCGTGCTGAACACCATCCGTGACCTGCATGAGCGGTATCCGCGGCAGCGGTACGTGGTGGTCGCGCTCGTCGACATGCGGTCGGCCGAGGACGCCGGGCGGCTGGAGCGGTTCGCCGCCGAGATCGGGGCGCGGGTGGATCTGGTCGCCGCCGCGTCCGGGGTCGTACGGCTGCCGTCGGACGTGCTGGAGAAGGGGCAGCGGCTGGTGGCCGACCACGAGGCGGCGGAGCGCGCCCACCCGGCGGCAGCAGGGGCGCCCCAGGTCAGCCGGGTCGATCTGCACTGGCCGCAGGGTCTCCCCGACGGTGGGCGGCACGGCTTCACGCCCGCCCACCGGGCCCGTCTCGAAGCCGCGCTGCCCGCCATGGCCGCGCGCGTCGCCGAGGCCCTGCCCGCCGGCGCCCGCCAGGTGCTCGTGCTCGGCTTCGAGGAGCTGATGTACGCCCCGCTGCGCCTCGCCCGGGAGCTGGAGCGGGGCACCGCTGCCGAGGTGCGGTTCTCCACCACCACCCGCTCGCCCGTCCTCGCGGTGGACGACCCCGGGTACGCGATCCGTACCCGGCTGGCCTTCCCCGCCCATGACGACCCGGCCGACGGGCCCGGCGAGCGCTACGCCTACAACGTCGCCGGGGCCGGCTTCGACGCCGTCGTGGCCGTCGTCGACTCCGTCGCCGACACCCCGGCCCTGCACGCGCCCGACGGCCTGCTGGCCCGACTCGCCGCCCATGTTCCGCACGTCCTGCTCGCGGTCGTCCCGTCGTACGAACCGCACGCTCCCGAAAGGCCGGCCATGCTGCCCGAGCCCCTCCGCGGCCCCGCTTTCTCCTCGTACGCGCCGGAGGAGGTCGGCTGGCTGCTCCAGGACCTCTCCGACGTCACCCTGGAGGCCCCGACCGAGGAGCGGGAGGAGGCCATCCAGAGCGGCGGCGCGCACTACGCCGAGTCGCTGCCGGTGGAGTACCAGCCCAGCGCGCAGTACCAGGAGCTGTTCCACACCGCCCTGGACGCCTCGGCGGCCCGGATCGCCCAGGCGGTCGGCGTGGTGACCGACACCGTCATCGCCGAACTCCCCCACTCTCGGCTTCGCTCGAGCGGGGGGACCCCCACCCCCCGCCCGGTGCTGGTCTCGCTGGCCCGCGCCGGGACCCCGGTCGGCGTGCTGATGCGCCGCTGGGCGCAGTTCCGGCACGGGCTCGAGCTGCCGCACTACGCGGTGTCGATCGTGCGCGGCCGCGGGATCGACGCCAACGCGCTGCGCTGGCTCGCCGACCGGCACGACCCACGGGACATCGTCTTCGTCGACGGCTGGACCGGCAAGGGCGCCATCACCCGTGAACTCGCCCAGGCCATAGCGGAGTTCGAGGCGGCCGAGGGCATCACCGGGTTCGACCCGGAGATCGCGGTGCTCGCCGACCCGGGCTCCTGCGTGCGCACCTACGGCACCCGCGAGGACTTCCTCATCCCGTCGGCCTGCCTCAACTCCACCGTCTCGGGCCTGATCTCGCGCACCGTCCTGCGGGCCGACCTGGTCGGCCCGGACGACTTCCACGGCGCGAAGTTCTACCGCGAGCTGGCCGCGGCCGATGTCTCCGGGGCCTTCCTCGACGCCGTCGCGGCCCGCTTCCCGGAGGTCGCCGACGGCGTGGACATGGCGGTGAAGGAGCTGCTCGCCGAGGACCGCACCCCGACCTGGGAGGGCTGGCGGGCGGTGGAGCGGATCAGCGAGGAGTACGGCATCCACGACGTGAACCTGGTCAAGCCGGGCGTCGGCGAGACCACCCGGGTGCTGCTGCGCCGGGTGCCCTGGAAGATCCTGGCCCGCGAGGGCGCCGGCGCCGACCTGGACCATGTGCGCCTGCTCGCCGAGCAGCGGGGCGTCCCCGTCGAGGAGGTCGGCGGACTGCCGTACACCTGTGTCGGGCTGATCCACCCGAAGTACACGCGGGGCGCCACGGGCGCCGACGGCAAGGCGGTGAACGTCTGATGCCGGTGCTGGTGGCGAGCGACCTCGACCGCACGCTGATCTACTCCTCGGCGGCCCTCGCGCTGACCATGCCGGACGCGCGGGCGCCCCGGCTGCTGTGCGTGGAGGTGCACGAGAGCAGGCCGCTGTCGTACATGACCGAGACGGCCGGGCAGCTGCTGACCGATCTCGGGGACGCGGCCGTCTTCGTGCCCACGACGACCCGGACCCGCAAGCAGTACCAGCGCATCAACCTGCCCGGCCCGCCGCCGAAGTACGCGATCTGCGCGAACGGCGGCCATCTGCTGGTCGACGGGGTCACCGACGCCGGCTGGCACGCGGCCGTGCAGGCCCGGCTCGCCGAGCAGTGCGCGCCGCTGAGCGAGGTCCACGAGCATCTGGTGCGCTCCGCCGACCCGGTCTGGGTGCGCAAGCACCGCGTCGCCGAGGACCTGTTCACCTACCTCGTCGTCGAGCGCGAGCTGCTGCCCGAGGAGTGGGTGAAGGAGCTGGCGGTGTGGGCCGAGGACCGGGGCTGGACCGTCTCGCTCCAGGGCCGCAAGATCTACGCCGTACCGCGGCCGCTCACCAAGAGCGCGGCGGTCCGGGAGGTGGCCCGCAGGACCGGCGCGGAGCTGACGCTGGCGGCCGGGGACTCCCTGCTGGACGCCGATCTGCTGCTGGTCGCGGACCGGGGCTGGCGCCCCGGCCACGGTGAGCTGGCGGACACGATGTGGACGGCCCCCCGGATCGCCGCCCTGCCGGAGCGGGGCGTGCTGGCGGGCGAGCGGATCCTGCGGGAGTTCCTGCGGGCCTCCAGACAGCCGGGCTGAGCCGGACGGCCGGGCCGAGCGGGGCAACCGGGCTGAGCGGGGCAACCGGGCTGAGCGGGGCAACCGGGCTGAGCGGGGCGGAGCCCCTAGCCGCAGCAGCCGCCGCCGCAGCAGCCGCCCCCGCCGCCGGCCCGCGGGGCGGGAGCGGGGGCCGCGGAGGCCTTTCCGCCCACGGCCACGGTGGACAGGAGCTTCACCGTGTCGTCGTGGCCCGCGGGGCAGCTCGCGGGGGCGGCCGACTCGGCCATGGGCCGGCTCAGTTCGAAGGTGTCGCCGCAGCTCCGGCAGCGGTACTCATAGCGAGGCATGGGGCCAGAGTAGCTGTACGGAGCCGCCGACAACGGTGTCTCAATCTTTGATGAGTGTTCCTTGCCACCCGACAGTTGTGCGGGGGTTTCGAAAACATCGCTGATAACTTGTGAACGCCGTTGCGAGGACGCTCAGCCCCGCGCGAGCAACAGCGAGTGCGGAGGGAGACGCAGGCGTGACCGATGCGTCGCAGGGGGAGGGTCGCCCCCGGGGGGACGGCGGCCGTGCGGACAAGCCGGTCGCCGCCGACGAGACCCTGCATCTGAGAGTGGACGCTCTCAGGGCGGACGAGACCATGCAGCTGCGCGTGCCACCGCCTCCGGGCGGGCCCGCCCAGCGGCCCGCCGGCGGCGGCCGGGCCGAGCGGCGGCGCAGTGCGCGCCCGGCCGCGCGGGAGCGCCTCACGGGCGCCGTGGCACGCCTGCTCGGGCCGCTGGCGCCCTACGCGCGCCGCCTCGCGCCGTACATACGCCGCCTCAGGCCCCGCTATCCGCGTCCCGGCCGGACCGGCTGGCGCCGCTGGATGCCGTCCTGGCGGCAGTGGGTGGGCGGCGTCCTGACCTCCTTCGGGCTGCTCAGCGCCTTCCTGGTGACCGCGTACGCCCTTACCGACATACCCAGCAACCTCAACTCGTACGCCACGCAACAGGACAATGTGTACTTCTGGTCCGACGGGACCCCGATGGCCCGGACGGGCTGGGTGCAGCGGCAGGCGATGCCGCTGAAGGACATACCCGAGGACGTCCGCTGGGCGGTGCTGGCCGCGGAGAACGAGAGCTTCTACTCGGACCCGGGCATATCCGTCAGAGGCCTCACCCGGGCGCTGTACCGCACGGTGGGCCAGGGGGACACCGAGGGTGGTTCCACCATCACCCAGCAGTACGTCAAGAACGTCTATCTGACCCAGAACCAGACGGTCAGCCGCAAGTTCACCGAAGCGATGATCGCCCTCAAGCTCGACAACAAGATGAGCAAGGACCAGATCCTGGAGGGCTATCTCAACACCAGCTGGTTCGGCCGCGGCAGCTACGGCATCCAGCGCGCCGCCCAGGCCTACTACGGCAAGGACGTCAGCAAGCTCAACGCCTCCGAGGCGGCCATGCTGGCCGGCCTGCTCAAGGGCGCGGGCCTGTACGACCCGACGCTCGGCAAGGCCAACCACCACCGGGCCGAGGAGCGCTGGAAGTGGATCCTGGACCGGATGGTCAAGATCCACCGGCTGTCGCCGCAGGAGCGCGCCCGGTACACCACCTTCCCCGAGCCGCTGAAGAGCAACCCGCTCTACAACACCGGCGCGCAGAGCGACTATCTGGTGGAGCTGGCGGCGCAGTACGCCAAGAAGGCCGGGCACCTCACCGACAAGCAGTTCGACCTCGGCGGCTACCAGATCTACACGACCTTCGACCGCAAGCGGGAGCAGGCCCTCACCGACGCCGTCACCAAGGCCCGCAAGCAGGCCAGGAGGGATCATCCGGGGGCGGCGAAGGACGGGCACTACGGCGCCGCCTCGGTCGCCACCGACGGCCGGATCCTCGCGGTCTACGGCGGCCCGGACCACCGTACGCAGGGCTACAACGAGTCCAACGCGGCCACCGTCCCGGCCGGCACCGCGTTCCTGCCGTTCGTCTACGCGGCGGGGCTCGAGCACGGCGTGCACAAGACGCGCGACGGAGCCGCCACCCCGGTCACCCCCGAGAGCGTCTACGACGGCGACGACGGCATCCCGGTCACCACGCCGGAGGGGCCCTACTGGGACCGCAGCGGCAAGAAGGTCGCCGCGCACAACGACGGCCGCAGGTCCTACGGCAAGATCGCTCTGGGCGAGGCCCTCGCCAAGTCCGTCAACACGCCCTTCATGCAGCTCGGCATGGACACCGGCCTGGACCAGGTGCGGCAGACCGCGGTGTCGTCCGGACTGCTGTCCTCCAGCATCGGCAGCCAGGTGCCCGCCCTGTCCCTGGGCACCTCCACGCCCAGCGCCATCCGGATGGCGAGCGGGTACGCCACCTTCGCCGCCGGCGGCAGCCACACCGAGCCCTACTCGGTGAGCCGCATCACCCGCAACGGCGCACCCGTCGCCCTCAACACCCCGCGCCCCCGCCCGGCGGTGAGCGCGCAGGTGGCCCACGACGTCACCGAGGCCCTCACCGAGTCCTTCCGTCTGACCCACCCGGCCACGGCGGCCGCCCAGGACGGGGTGGCCGGAAAGGCGGGCAGCGCCGACACCGGGATCGCCGTCGGGAAGACCGACGGCTCCGGCAAGGCCACCGCCTCCTGGTACGCCGGCACCGCCGGCTCGGTCTCGACGGCGGTCGTGGTCTACCGGATGGATCTGGCCAAGTCCCTGGAGCCCCTCCCGCTGGAAGGGCTGGCCGGAACATCCGACAGCGTTCCGTACAACCTCTGGTCGGCCGCGATGGGTCTTGGCTGACAGCAAGACCCGTACCCCACTCGCCCCTCTCGGAGAATGAGCCGCGCATGTCCCGCAAGAAGTCACCGAACGGCCGCCGCCGGGCCGCCGGCCGCCGGCGCCGTGTCCCCGCCGCCACCCGCCCGCAGGTGCTGACGCTGGCCGCCTTCCTCGTCGTGGCCTCGCTCGTCGCCGGCTATCTCGCCCTGTCCCGCCCGGACGACACCGCGCCGACCGCGGCCTCCGGCGGAGCCCATGGCGGCAAGGCCGCTCCGAAGGCCTCGCCGAGCCCCTCCTGGGACGGCAGGACCAAGGTCCTCGGGGACGGCTCCACCTCCTACACCGGCCCGCAGAAGGGCGAGCTGAAGCCGGTGCCGCTCAAGCCCGGCGAGAAGCCGCCGCAGTTCGTGGTCTTCTCCTGGGACGGCGCGCTGGAGGGCAGCGACCATCTCTTCTCGCACTACCGGGAGATGGCCAAGCAGTACGACGCCCACATGACCTTCTTCCTCACCGGCATCTACCTGCTGCCCAAGAGCAAGAAGTCCCTGTACCAGGGCCCGATGCACGCGCCCGGCGACGCCGCGATCGACTACGCCACCGACGACCACATCCGCAGCACCCTGGAACAGCTGCGCCTCGCCTACGACCAGGGCAACGAGATCGGCACCCACTTCAACGGCCACTTCTGCGGCGCCAAGGGCGGCGGCGACTGGAGTGTGGACCAGTGGAAGAGCGAGATCGACCAGTTCTACTCGTTCGTGGAGAAATGGAAGACCAACACCGGCTTCACGGACGTTCCCGCCCTGCCTTTCGACTTCAAGCAGGAGGTCACCGGCGGCCGCGCGCCCTGTCTGGAGGGCCAGCCCAATCTGCTGAAAGCGATCAAGAGCTACGGCTGGCGCTATGACGCCAGCTCCCCGGGCGATTTCCAGATATGGCCGACCAAGAAGAACGGCGTCTGGGACTTCCCGCTCCAGATGCTGCCGTACGAGAACGGCAAGTTCCAGGGCCTGTCGATGGACTTCAACTTCCTCTACAACCAGTCCAACGGCGAGACCCACGGCGATCCGGCCAAGTACCCCGAGTGGGAACAGCAGACCGTCTCCTCCTACATGGACGGCTTCAACCGCGCCTACTACGGCAGCCGCGCGCCGCTGTTCATCGGCAACCACTTCGAGGACTGGAACGGCGGCATCTACATGAAGGCCATCGACCAGATCATTCCGAAGATCTGCACCAAAAAGGGCGTCAAGTGCGTGTCGTTCAAGGAACTCGCCGACTGGCTGGACGTGCAGAAGCCGGAAACGCTCACCGCTCTGCGCAGTCTTGATCCCGCACAGTCACCGGACTGGTCATCGGTCGTCAAATAGCCTTGGGGCACAGGAGATTCCACTTGTGCAACCCCCTTCACAACCGACGCTCGATACATGCGAAGATGCCCCTCGCCCGGTAGGTGTACCGGCGTAGAGGGGAACATCATTGAGATCAAGAAAACTGAGCCGTAAGCGCAGCCGTACGGCCATAGTCACGGCCTCGGCCGCCGCCGTGGTCGCCGCGGTGGCCCTCGTCCCCAACTGGAGCGCGGGCGCCGCCGTCACCAATGACCCGACGGTGGACGCGGCCACGAAGGCGACCTTCCAGAAGCTGGCCGACGCGGTGTTCACCGACCGCACCCAGGCCCTGGTGGACGGCGCCGGCAGCGCCGGGACCAAGCACGCCGCCGGGTTCACCGGCTCGGTGCGGATGTCCGGCGGTCAGCAGGACCAGCAGGCGGCCGCCGTGGGCCAGCTGCGTGCCCGCAAGTCCCGGCTCGCCAAGCTCGGCGAGAAGTACAGCGCGGGCAGCACCCGGGTCACCCTGGACGCGACCGAGGTGCACGGACGGCGCGCCAAGGTCGCCGTCACCGAGACCACCACGCTGACCTACGAGAAGCCGGCGGCCAAGGGCCCGAAGACCACGGGATTCCAGGCCCACCACGAGCTGAGCTTCAAGGCCGACGCGAGCGGCGACTGGCAGCTGACCGGGATCCGCGACACCGACGACGGCTACCTGGCCGTGAACCAGGTCGCCACGCCCTCCGTCGCCAAGTCGCGGACCACCCCCGCGGACGACGGCCCGCCGGACGCGCCCCGCGCGGCCACCAGCTGGCCCGCGCCCGCCAACCGCAAGACCCTCACCGGCGGCGCCTACGACTACCAGGCGATGGTGGCGTACGCGACCAAGTACTGGCGCAACTACAACCCGGACTACCCGGACTTCAACGGCGAGGCCGATGGCGGTGACTGCACCAACTTCGTCAGCCAGTCCCTGAAGGCGGGCGGCTGGAAGCACGTGCCCGGCTACACGAACGACTTCCACAAGTGGTTCGGCAACGCCGACATCCAGTCGGACTCCTTCGTCGGCGTCAACGAGTTCTCCTGGTTCGCCCTGTCCTCCAAGCGGGTCACGCCGCTCGCCAACGTCTACCAGGCGGACCTCGGCGACGTGATCCAGATGGACTTCAACCGGGACGGGTCCAAGGACCACTCGATGATCGTCACCTACCGCGACCGCTGGGGCGTGCCGTACGTGACGTACCACTCCACCAACACCTACAACCGGTCGGTGGCGAGCCTCGTCGCGTCGTACCCGAACGCGTACTTCTACGCCTACCGCACCTGACCCGGGCCCGGACCCCGGTCCGGTCCGTCCAGCTCGCCCTGCCGCGTCAGCCGGCGTGCCCGCTCCTCCGCATCGGGGTGGCGGGCCCGCCAGTACGGGTTGTCGTGCGGCAGGGCCGAGCCGACCCGGCCGTACATGCCGAAGGTCATCAGCAGCAGGCCCACGATGAAGCTGAAGAACACGTTCTGGATCTTGAACGCCAGGAAGTTGTGGGGCGTGTCCAGCAGGGCGAGGTTGAGGAAGCCGTTCAGCAGGAACAGCACGCCGAACACCATGTTCAGCGTGGACGCCACGTTTCCGCCGACCACCATGCCGGCCAGCAGGATCGCCCCGACGACGATCGACAGCCAGCTCAGCGCGCCGTTGGTGTTCAGCCCGGCGACCGTGTCACCGCCGGTGCTGAAGAAGCCGATGTGGTCGAGCACCCCGAGGATGCCGAAGACCAGCAGAAACACGCCGATCAGGCCCGCACCGATCCGGTAGACGGTGTTCAGCCGGTGGTCGACGGGAAGGTGCTCGTCGAACCGGATCCGCTGCTGTCGCGGCTCCGGGTGAGCTGCATGTGTGGCCATGTCCGCCTCCCTCGGGCGCTAAGGCCTCTCTTTCGGATCTTGCCGGCGTCGCGGGCCCTGGCACGCACATCTGCTGCGTTGTCGTCCCTCGCCGACGCTCCGCGTCGACTCGGTCCTCCGCCTTGCATCTGCACGCACCAGACCCCGCTCGCGTCGGCCGAACGGCACCGCCACCGCAGCCGACCTGATCCGAAAGAAAGCCCTAGCGGAGGCCATACGTCCGTTCCCCCCAATATCCGCCCGCCGCCCGGAGCCCTGCAACCGGCGGCACCCGGCGGCCGCCGCGCTCAGTGGCCGCCCCGCTCCTCCCGGATCCGCGCCACCACCGCCGCCGCGACCCGCCGCACGGCCTCCGTCTCGCCCAGGAAGTGCCAGTAGTCCGGGTGCCGGCCCTCCTGCACGGCCGCGGCCGCCCGCTCCAGCCGGGCCACCGCCTCGTCCAGCGGACCGGCGTGCCGGGGATCCGGTGTCGTACGCCCCGCCATGGCCAGCCGCTGCGCGTCCCGGATCGCGAACCGGGTCCGCTCGACCTCCGCCCGCGGGTCCTTCTGTACGGCGTTCAGCCGGTTCAGCCGCTCCCCGGCGGCCGAGACGGCCTCGTCCGTGCTGTTCAGCAGCGCCCGCACGGTCGACAGCAGGGAGGCCGCGTCCGCCCAGCGCTGCGCGTCCCGCGCCGTCTGCGCCTCGCGCAGCTTCTCCTCGGCCTGCCGTACCGCCTCCGCGGCCCGCTCCGGCACCTGCTGGAGGTCCTGCCAGCAGGCGGCCGAGAACCGCCGGCGCAGTTCGCTGAGGACCGGGTCGACCTGACCGGCCCGGGTGGTCAGCGCCTGGGCCCGGGTGCGCAGCGAGACCAGCCGGTGGTCGATCTCGGCCGCCCGCTCCGGCAGCCGCTCGGCCTCCGCCCGGATCGCCCCGGCCTCCCGCTGCACCCGCTCGGCCCGCTCCAGCGTCTGCTGCACCCCGTGCTGCCCCGCCCCCTGGTTCAGCCGGGTCAGCTCGGGCGAGAGGGCGGCCAGCCGGGCGGCGAGGTCGTCGGCCCGCAGCCCCTGCTCCCGCACCGCGTCCAGGGCGTTGCTCGCGGCCAGCAGTGCCTGCCGGGCCCGCTCCACGGCGGGCGCGACCCGGGCCAGCTGGGTCTCGGCCTTGTCGAGCAGCGGCCCGAGCGAGCTGCCGAACCGGTCCAGCTCCTGCTTGACCCGCACCAGTTCGTCGCGGGCCGCGGTCAGCTCCGACCGCGCCCGGGTGGCGGCGGCGGCCTCCAGGTCGTCCCGGTCCAGGTCGTGCGCGTCGACGGCCTGGATGTAGCGCCGGCTGACCTCGTCGATGCGCTGTCCGAGCGCCTCGAAGTCGGTGACGGTACGGCGGGCGGCGGGGGAGTCGTCCACCGCCGTGATGGTCTCCACGGAGATCCGCAGATCCCGCTGGGCGGTGTCGAGTTCGTAGAACGCGGCCGCCGCCGCGTCCTTCGCGGCCTGCGCCTCGGCGCGCATGCTCTCCGCCCGGCCGCCGAACCAGCGCCGGGTACCGCCCCCGGCGAACGCGCCGGGCAGCGCCAGCGCGAGCAGCACCGGCAGTCCCAGCAGGGTGAGGGTGTCCCGCACGGCCGTGGCCGGGCCCGGCCCGCGCCGGGCCGGTGCGGCGGACGGCGGCGGGTACGGCGGTGTCGATGGCGTGCCGGGTGTCGCCGTCACATCCCTCTCCCGTGCTGTGCTTCGCCCTGGGTGGCGGACGTGGAGTCATTCTCCCACCCGGTGCGGACGAAGACACGGGCCGGTCAGTTCGCGTTCCGTACCGTGACCGAGCCGTTGGAGGAGTTCGCGGTCACCCGGTGCGGGCTGCGGTCGCGCTGCTGCACCCCCACCGAGACCGCCCCGTTGTCCGAGTCGGCCCGCACGTGGTACTCGGCGCGGGGCAGGGTGACGGTCACCGCGCCGTTGTCGTTCTGGGCGTCCACGGAGTCGGGTACGGCCTTCAGTTCCAGGTCCACCGTGCCGTTGCTGGACTCGGCGTGCACCCGCCGCGAGGAGACGGCGGCCTGCACCGTGCCGTTGTCCGAGCGCAGGTCCAGCGGGCCGGTGGAGTCGGTGACGTGGACCTCGCCGTTGCTGGTGTGGATCCCGAGCGCGGTCGTGAAGCCGTGCGCCCGCACGCTGCCGTTGCCGTCGTCGACCTTGACGCCGACCCCGGCCGGCACCTCGACGCGGTAGCGGGTCGAGCAGTCGGCGATCAGCCCGGAGCAGTCCGTGCGCAGCACCAGCCGGTCGCCGTCCAGCGACCACTTCAGCGAGGGCCCGCTGCCGACGGTCACGGAGCCCTGGAACCAGCGGGTGACCGCGACCGTGCCCGCCGTGCCGCCGTCCCGGGCGGGGACGATGTCGAGGGCCGCGTCGTCGGCGTCGACGGTGAGGGTGCGGCCGTGCAGCGCGAAGGACCGGTGGTCCGGGTGCTTGTCGTCGTCGGCGGACGCGCCGCAGGCGCTCAGCCCGGCGACGAGCGCACCGGCGAGTACGGCCGTGACGGCGGCGCGGACGGGAACGGAACGGGTCATGCGAGAACTCCCCCTGAGATGGTCTGCCACGACCGTAGACGATCAAGCCCGGGAAGGGACTCCGGCCTGCTCCCGGCCCATGGTGGGGATAACCCCCCTACGAGCCTGTGGCCCCGCGGTACGGGTTTGCGGTGCACCCGGCCGGGCAAGGTAGGCTGTCGACTCGTCCTGGGCGCATGGCCCGGGGTGCGGGTGCGTAGCTCAGGGGTAGAGCGCCTGCCTTACAAGCAGGATGTCGGCGGTTCGAAACCGTCCGCGCCCACCGACGAAGAGCCCCCGGCCGACCACGGCCGGGGGCTTTGTCGTTCCCGGGTCAGCTCCGTCAGCGGGCGGCCCCGGCCGCCGCCGCCACCTCGGCGACCAGCCTGGCCGTCACCGGTACCGGCACGCCGTGCCGCTCGGCCGCCCGCAGCAGGGCGCCGCCGATGGCGTCCAGCTCCAGCGGGCGGCCCGCCTCGGCGTCGCGCTGCATGGACGACCTGGTGGCGGGCGGGAAGGCGGCGTACCGGGCGAGGGCCTGGGCCGGGTCGGCGGGGGCGCCGCAGGCACGGCTGACCGCGGCGGTCTCCGCGACCAGCGCCTCCAGTTCCTCCCGGTGGCGGGTGCGGGCCTCGCCGAGGGGGAGGGCGTAGCGGGTGGTGAGGAGGGCGAACGGGGCGAGGAAGGCCATCTTGGCCCACAGCGCCGCCGTCTCGTCCTCGACCAGCCGGGCCGTCGTACCGGCGGCGGTGAGAGCGGCGGCGAGCGCGGCCGGCCGCGGCCCGGGCACCGCCTGCCCGGCGAGGTCGATCTCGGTGAACGGGCTGCCGTGTTCGATCACGCCCGGTGCCACCCGGGTGGACTCCACCCGGATCACGGCCGGCGCGACCCGGCCGGCGCCGTAGCGGGCGCGCAGCGTGTCCGGGTGCTCGACGCCGTTCAGCAGCGGTACGACGAGGGCGTCGCCGAGTGCGGCGGGCGGGACGCGGGTCAGGGCGGCGTCGAGCGCGGTGTGCTTGACGGTGATCAGGCAGGCGTCCACCGGGGTGCGCAGCTCGGTGTCCGCCTCGACGGGTGCGGTGAAGTTCCCGAACTGGGCGCTGCGGACGGTGATTCCGTCGCGCCGCAGGGTGTCCGCGGTGGCCTCCTGGGCCAGGCAGACGACACGGTGGCCGGCCCGGGACAGCAGGGCGGCGAGCAGACCGCCCGTGCCGCCGGGCCCGAGCACCGCCACGCTGTACGGCGTCCGGGCCGGCTGTGGGGAGCGCTGGTTGGTCATGGAGTTGTTCCCTTCGACGGTCGGCCCCGGGGATCGGTGGCCGCCTTCGCACGTGATCATCGCAGGAACGCGGGGCGCGCGGGAGACTTCGGGTATGTGCCGGAGTATCAAGACGCTGCGTCCGCCCGTGCTGCCCGGTGAGGCCACGGAGGACGACATTCGCGCCGCCGCCCTTCAGTACGTACGGAAGGTCTCGGGCTTCCGGGCCCCGGCCGCCCACAACCGCGAGGTCTTCGACCAGGCGGTGGACGCTGTGGCCCGGGCCACAGCGGAGCTGCTGGGCCGCCTCGAGGTGCGGGGGCACCCCGTTCGCTGACTGACCGTCAATCTCCTTCCCTCGCCCCGGAATTGGCTCTACGTTGCGGTGCGGGCCTTCAGCGTGTCCGCAAGCGGAAGCGGAAAATCGGCTGAATGTTGAAGTTGCAAGTACTGCTTAGGTCGGCCTAACCTGAGTTCTCCGTTCGGTACCCGCTCCCCATCCGTCCCGTCCGTCCCCGGCGGGCCGGCCCGTAAGACACCGAAGAGGAGAACCCCCCATGTCCGCACGTCTCGACTCCGCTCAGCCTTACGTCCTCGGGCTCTTCCGCATCGTGATCGGTCTGCTCTTCGCCGTGCACGGCGTCACCTCGCTCTTCGGCGTCCTCGGCGGCGCCATGGGCACCGGCGCCACCGTCCCGGCCGGCGCCTGGCCCGGCTGGTACGCGGCGGTGATCCAGCTGGTCGCCGGCGCCCTGGTGCTCCTCGGTCTCGGCACCCGCGGGGCCGCGCTGGTCGCCTCCGGCTCGATGGCGTACGCGTACTTCGACGTGCACCAGAAGGTCGCGCTGTGGCCCATCCAGAACGGCGGTGAGCTGTCCGTCCTGTTCTGCTGGGCGTTCCTCCTGCTCGTCTTCACCGGTTCCGGCGCCTTCGGCCTGGACCGCCTGTTCGGCCGCCGCACCGCCGCCGAGGGCGGCCGCGCCACCGACCGTGCCCCGATAGCGGCCTGATCCCGCGTCACCCGTGCCACGGCGCCCTTCCCGGTCTTCGGGGAGGGCGCCGATGCGTGTGCGTGCGGCTTTGCCACATCAGCCTCCCGAGGCCCCCGGGCCCCCGGTGTCACACCCCCCGCGTACGCTGTATGGCTGTCAACGGGGGAGCAACGGGAGTCGTCGTGTGGGAGAGCCTGGGGTCGCTGGCGGCCGGGCCGTGGATCTATGCCGTGGTGGCGCTGTCCGTGCTGCTCGACGTCTTTCTGCCGGTGCTGCCGAGCGGGGTGCTCGTCATCACGGCGGCCACGGCCGCCGCGGCCGGTTCGGGCGCGGCGACCGGACGCGTGCCGCACGATGTGCCGGACATCCTCGCGCTGATCCTCTGCGCGACGACCGCCTCCGTCCTCGGCGACCTGGTGGCCTACCGCCTCGCCTGGCGCGGCGGTGAGCGGCTGGACCGGGCGATAGCCCGTTCCCGGCGGCTGACCAGCGCCCAGGAGCGGCTCGGCGAGGCCCTCGCCCGGGGCGGTGGCGCGCTGGTGGTGCTGGCCCGGTTCGCCCCGGCCGGCCGCTCGGTGGTCTCCTTCTGCGCGGGCGCCGCGCACCGCCGCGCCCGCGACTTCGTGCCCTGGTCCGCCCTGGCCGGTCTGTCCTGGGCCGGCTACAGCGTCGCCCTCGGCTACTACGGCGCCCGGTGGCTGGGTGCCACCTGGGTGGCGACGGGGGTGTCGGTGGCCGCGCTGTTCGGGGTCGGGGCGGTCGCGGGCTTCCTGGTGCGCCGCCGCCCGGTCTCCTGACGCGCCGGGCGGCGCCGGTTCAGCAGCCGCCCAGGTAGCGGGTGAGCGCCGTCTTCTCCGCCGGGTCGACCGAGAGGTCGTAGTAGTACTTCACCTGCACCCAGGCGCGGACATAGGTGCACACGTAGGCGGAGCGGGACGGCACCCAGGTGGCCGGGTCCTGGTCGCCCTTGGCCTGGTTGACGTTGTCGGTGACGGCGATGAGCTGGGGCCGGGTCAGGTCGTTGGCGAAGGCCTGGCGCCGGGCGGTGGTCCATGCGCTCGCCCCGGAGTCCCAGGCCTCGGCCAGCGGGACCAGGTGGTCGATGTCCAGGTCCGAGGCGGCGGTCCAGGTGGCGCCGTCGTACGGCGAGTACCAGCTGCCGCCGGTGGCCGCGCAGGAGGAGTCGGTGACGACGTTCGAGCCGTCCCGCTTGAGGACCGTCTCGCGGGTGTTGCAGGTGCCGCTGATGGTGATCCAGTGCGGGAACAGGTTCCGGTCGTAGCCGGTGCGGTTCTCGGCGGCGACGGTCAGCTCGGCGAGGTAGGTGCGGGCGGTGGCGGCGCTGACCGGGGTGGGCAGGGCGGCGGCGGCGCTCGGGCTGTTGAACAGGGCTGCGGAGGCTATGAGTCCGGTAAGGACCCCGACTATGCTCCAGCGTCGACGCGCGTAGCTCTTCGGCATGCGAACTCCCTGTGGAGTGTGGGGGATTGGGGTGCGGGCGAGGGAATGCTCGCCGCGCTGTGTTGCCGGGAGGTGAGCGCTCGGTAAGAAGGTAATGGCGTGTTCATGCCACGCCAAGGTTTACGGGGAAACCTTCACATCCCGTACGATGGGGAGCGCAGAAGGGGAGTAGCTCTTCGCCGGACCGTCGACATACTGCTCAGCCAGGCTGAGCCGGCGCCCGGAGGCGGACCTCGTGCGGGCCGCCAGCGAGACCTTCGGCAAGCAGTGCAGGCCCGTGCCCCGGCGCGGGCGCCCAGTGCGCTGCCGTGCCGAGGTGTCATCGTGGGACGCACCACACTCTCGGCGGGCAGCCCCGACCGATTGAGGAACCTTGATCAGCATCACCGTGACGGCGCTCGTCTTCGGCGTCATCTTCCTCGCCGAGCTGCCGGACAAGACCGCGCTCGCCGGCCTGGTCCTCGGCACCCGCTACCGGGCGAGTCATGTCTTCGTCGGTGTCGCCGCGGCCTTCCTGCTGCATGTCGTGCTCGCCGTCGCGGCCGGCAGCGTGCTGACCCTGCTGCCGCAGTGGCTCGTGCACGCCGTCACCGGCGTCCTCTTCCTCGGCGGCGCCGCGATGCTGCTGCTGAAGCACGACGACGGCGAGGAGGAGATCAGGAAGCCCGCCGACCAGTCCTTCTGGAAGGTCGCCGGCACCGGCTTCATGCTGATCCTGGTCGCCGAGTTCGGCGATCTCACCCAGATCATGACCGCCAACCTCGCCGCCCGCTACGACGACCCGCTCTCCGTCGGCCTCGGCGCGACGCTCGGCCTGTGGGCCGTCGCCGGGGTCGGCATCGTGGGCGGAAAGGCCCTGATGAGGAAGGTGCCGCTGCGGCTGATCACGCGGATCGCGGCGCTGCTGATGCTGGCGCTCGGCGTGTGGACCCTGTGGGAGGCGGTGGCGGGCTGAGCCCGCCGGGCGGCGCACCCGGGAAAGCCGGTGGCGGAAACGCCCCCCGGTTTTGTACCGTGGAGAAACAAAGTGGCTCCCGTCCGTTCTCCCTGACCGGCGGGCGGGGCCGCCTTGTCCCGCGCCCCGGCGTCTCCCCGGGGGCTCGTCCGTTCCTGGAGCTGCCGATGCCGGCCACCGCCACGCCCGTCGTCCTGACCGCCCGCGCCCTCCTGCTCGACATGGACGGCACCCTCGTCAACTCGGACGCCGTGGTCGAACGCGTCTGGCGGCGCTGGGCCCGGCGGCACGGGCTGGACGGCGACGCGGTGATGCGGGTCGTGCACGGCCGTCAGGGGCACGCCTCCATGGCCGTCCTCCTGCCCGACCGGCCCGTGGCGGAGAACCTCGCCGACAACGCGCGCCTGCTGGCCGAGGAGACCGCCGACACCGACGGCGTGGTGGAGATCCCCGGCGCGAGCGCCTTCCTCGCCGCCCTGCACGGCCTGCCGCACGCGCTGGTGACCTCCGCCGACGTGCCGCTGTCCACCGCGCGCATGAACGCCGCCGGGCTGCCGCTGCCCGAGGTCCGGGTCACCGCCGAGTCGGTCGGCGCGAGCAAGCCCGACCCCGAGGGCTTTCTGAAGGGCGCCGCCGAGCTGGGCGTCGACCCGGCCGACTGCGTCGTCTTCGAGGACTCCGGCGCCGGTATCGCGGCGGGGCGCGCCGCCGGTATGCGGGTGGTCGGCATCGGCCCGCGCGCCGCCGCGCACCACCCCGACGTGACCGTGCCCGACCTCACCCGGGTCCGCGTCGAACCCGCGGCGGACGGCGCCATCCGGCTGCACATCGGCTGACGGCCCCCGCCCTCACGGCTTCGACGTCTCCGCCTCCAGGCTCGCCCGGGTCGCCGGGCCGTACTCGCCGAGCGTGTCGCCCTGGATGCCGCGCGCCAGCTGGTAGGTGCGTACGGCGTCCCCCACCGAGCGGTCGTAGACGCCGTCGACCGGGTCGTCGTACAGGTTCAACTGCCGCAGCCGCTCCTGGAGTTCGACGACCTGCGGGCCCGAGTCGCCGGTCCGTAGCACCGGGCCGGCGGCCGGTGTGGCGGCCGGAGCGGCAGTGGCCGTCGCCGACGGGGTGCGGGAGGGGGAGGCGGTCGCGCTGTGTGTCGGCGAGGGCGTCGGGGAAGGGGACGCGCTGGGGGTGGCCGAAGACGAGGGGGTCGACGCGGCCGGCGGGGCCTGCCGGGGCGGCGGGGGTGTCGCGGCCGACGCCCGGGCCGTCGGCGAGGCGGACCGCTGCGCGGTGACGTCCGGGACGCTCGCCCTGACCTCCTCGGCCGCCGCCCGGTCCCGGTCCCGGGACGGCGCGTGATAGGAGAACAGCGCGAAACCGGCCACCGCCAGGACCACGGCCCCCGCGCCCGCGACCGACAGCAGAACCGTACGGCGCCGGCCCCGGCCGGTCTCCTGCGCGGCCGGACCGCCGTCCCTCTGCAACACCGGCGGGTCTGCACGGTCCGGGCCCGGCGGCAGCGTGGTCCCGACGGCCGCCGGTAACGACGCGGTGGCCGGCGGTCCCGGGTCCTGGTCGGGCATCTCGACGTACGGCCGGATCCGCAGCGGATCGAAGTCCTCCGCCGCCGCTGCCTCGGCCGTCCGCGTCTCGCGCAGCACCTTTGCGGCCCGCGCGGTGCAGTCGCACGACGGGCTGCGGTCCGCTCCCCGCGGCGCCCCGCACTCCGGGCAGACGGCGGCGCTGCGCGCGCCTATGTGCTCGTTGCCGTGCTCGCTCATGTGTTCGCCCCTCCCCCTCGCGGCCTTCAGAGACTATGCAGACCTTCTCCGCATCTCCCGCCGCGACACAGGACTCAACAGGCCATAAACGGTGACACACACCACGATGGAAGAGGCGCACCGAGCCCCGGGAGGTCTCCATGGCCCTGGACACGCACGGAACGGCGAAGGACGTGAAGGACGGCGAACACGTCCCCGGCAATGTGCTCGTCTCGATCGGCGCCCTGCTGCTCGGGCTGCTGCTCGCCGCACTCGACCAGACGATCGTGTCGACCGCGCTGCCCACCATCGTCAGCGACCTCGGCGGTCTGGAGCACCTGTCCTGGGTGGTCACCGCCTATCTGCTCGCCTCGACCGCCGCCACCCCGCTGTGGGGCAAGCTCGGCGACCAGTTCGGGCGCAAGCGGCTGTTCCAGACCGCGATCGTGATCTTCCTGATCGGCTCGGCGCTGTGCGGGGCCGCCCAGGACATGCCCCAGCTGATCGCGTTCCGGGCGGTGCAGGGCCTGGGCGGCGGCGGGCTGATGGTGCTGTCGATGGCGATCGTCGGGGACGTCGTCCCGCCGCGCGACCGCGGCCGCTACCAGGGGCTGTTCGGAGCCGTGTTCGGCGCGACGAGTGTGCTCGGGCCGCTGCTCGGCGGCCTGTTCACCGAGCATCTGAGCTGGCGCTGGGTGTTCTACGTCAACCTGCCCGTCGGTGTCGTCGCGCTCGCCGTCATCGCCACCACCCTGCACATCCCGCGCCGCACCGAGCGGCACGCCATCGACTACCTCGGTACGTTCCTGATCGCGGCGGTCGCCACCTGCCTGGTCCTCGACGCCTCGCTCGGCGGCACCACCTGGGCGTGGGACTCGGCGCAGATCATCGGGCTGGCCGTGCTGGGCGTGCTGCTGGCCGTGGCGTTCGTCGCCGTCGAGCGCCGGGCCGCGGAACCCGTCCTGCCGCTGAAGCTGTTCCGGATCCGCACCTTCGTCCTCGCCGCCGTCATCAGCTTCATCGTCGGCTTCGCGATGTTCGGCGCGATGACCTATCTGCCGACCTTCCTCCAGGTCGTGCACGGGGTCAGCCCCACCATGTCCGGGGTGTACATGCTGCCGATGGTCTTCGGCCTGCTGCTGTCGTCCACCGTCTCCGGGCAGATCGTCAGCCGCACCGGCCGGTGGAAGGTCTTCCCCGTCACCGGCACCGCCGTCACCGCCCTCGGCCTGCTGCTCCTGCACCGGCTCGACGAGCACAGCGGCACCGCGGAGATGAGCGCGTACTTCCTCGTCTTCGGCCTCGGTCTCGGCCTGGTCATGCAGGTCCTGGTGCTGATCGTGCAGAACGCGGTGGCCTACGAGGACCTGGGCGTCGCCACCTCCGGAGCCACCTTCTTCCGCTCCATCGGCGCCTCCTTCGGCGTCGCCATCTTCGGCACGATCTTCGCCGGCCGCCTCGCCGACAAGCTCACCGCGGCCTTCGCGGGCGTGCGGCTGCCGCCCGGGGCCGACCCGAACGCCCTCAAGGCCGACCCGCGCGGCATCGCCGCCCTGCCGCCCGCGCTGCGCCCGGCGGCCCTGCACGCCTTCGCGTCCGCCATCACCGACGTCTTCCTCTACGCCGCCCCCGTCGCCCTCCTCGGCTTCGTGCTGGCGTGGTTCCTGAAGGAGGACCCGCTGCGCGGCTCGGTCACCGCGCCGGACGTCTCCGAGACGATCGCGCCCAACCCGGTCGAGCGGTCCTCGTACGACGAGGTCTGCCGGGCGCTGTCCGTGCTCGGCACCCGGGAGGGCCGCCGGCAGGTCTACCGGAAGATCACCGAGCGGGCCGGCTACGACCTGCTGCCCGCCGCGAGCTGGGTGCTGCTGCGCATCCGCAAGCACGGCTGCGTCGAACCGGCCCAGCTCGCCGAGCGCGGTCCCGTGCCGCTGGAGGCCGTCCTCGCCGCCGCCCGCCAGGTCGAGGAGCGGCGGCTGGCCGAACGCCGGGGCGTGGAGCTGTACTTGACCGCGTCCGGCCGCGAGGTCGCCGAGCGGCTGGCGGCGGCCCGCGAGGAGTCCCTGGCCGAACTGCTCGGCGACTGGTGGCAGCCGGGCCGCTCGACCGACCTGGTGCAGCTGGTGAAGGAGCTGACCGGGGAGCTGTGCGGCTCGTCGCGGGAGGGACCGGAGGAGGGGCAGCCGGTGCACCACGGCCCGCGGGCCGAGGTCAGCTGACCGCTCGCAGCTCCTTGCAGAACCAGTGCTCGGCGTACGGCTCCGCGTTGTGCGGTGCGGTCTCCGTGTAGCCGAGCCGGGCGTACAGGGCGCGGGCCTCGCGCAGGTCGGAGCGGGTGTCGAGGACGATCCGCCGGGCGCCCAGGGCGCGCGCGGCCTCCTCGGCGGCGGCGACTAGCAGCGCGGCACCGCCCGTGCCGCGCCTGTCCTCGGCCACGAAGACCCGGGTCAGCTCGGCGGTGTCCGGGGTCAGCAGCCGTACGCCCGCCGAGCCGGCCGGGATGCCGTCGTACCGGCCGACGAGCAACTGCCCGCCGGGCGGCGCGAGATGGGCGCCGGTCTCCGCCGCGATCTCCCGCTCCAGCTCCGCGGGGTCGGTGCGGCGCCCCTCGTGCAGCAGGTACCAGCGGTCGCTGACCTCCGTGTAGTACGCCCGCCACAGGGCGGCGGCCGTGGGCGAGTCGTACGGCTCCGGGGCGATGGTCCATGTCATGGGGCCATTGTCGGCCGACTCCTGCGCGCCGCTGTTTGCCGGTCCCCTTCCGGGTCACCCGGAGGACATGTCCACAGGCTTGATCATCGCTCTGATCGTGATCGCGGCAGTCGTGGTCGTCGGCACCGTCGCCATGGCGCTGCGCGGCCGGGCACGGCGCCACGGGCCCAGCCTGGAGCAGCGCTTCGGGCCCGAGTACGACCGGGCGGTCGCCCGGCACGACGGGGACGCGGGAGCCGCCGAGCGGGAGCTGGCCGACCGCCTGGAACACCACGGCGACCTGCGCGAACGTCCACTGGACGAGGCGGCGCTGCGGCAGTACACGGACCGCTGGGCGACCGTCCAGGAACACTTCGTCGAGGCACCGCGCGAGGCGGTCGCCGAGGCCGACCGGCTGCTCGCGGAACTGGCCGCCGCCCGCGGCTACCCGGACGGCGCGCGCTACGAGGAGCAGCTCGCCGCGCTCTCCGTCCACCACCCCGACCACGTCGACGGCTACCGGCAGGTGCACCGGGTGGCGTCGGGCGGGGCCGGCGGTGCCGGTGCCACGGGCGGGAACGGTGCCGGGACCGAGGAGATGCGCCGGGCCCTCGTCGGCGCCCGCGCCCTCTTCGACGACCTGACCACCGCAGCCGGCTCCTCCACCAGGGGCCGATCGCAAGAGGGGGTATAGCCATGCCGGACCGGAGGGACAGGCCACCGGACGACTTCGCCGAGCCCCGCTCGGACCGTTTCGAGGACCGCGGCGGCAACGGCGTCGAGGCGAGCGGACAGGACCGCTACGCGGACACCGGGAACGAGTGGGCGGACACCGGGGACGAGTGGGCCCCGGGGGACGCGACCCCGGGGCGGCGGGCGGCGCGGGCGGCGCGGCCGGAGGAGCGGCTACCCGGTGAGCCCGGCGCCCGGTCGGCGCCCGGCGGGGCCGCACCCGCTCCCGACGAGCCGCCTTCCCGGCTGCCCGGCGCCGCCGGACCCGGCAGGGACGGGCTGACCGGGGACGACCGGGGCCCTGCCGGGTCCCGGGAGGACGCGTGGTCCGGGGGAGAGGGGCTGCGGCCCGGGACCGAGGAGCTGGCGAGCGGCGGCGAGGAGGGGGCGATGCCCGAGGACGGGCTGGGCGCGCCCGCGGCGCAGCCGGCCAGCGGACGGGAGGCCCGCAGCTCCGAGGCCCCGGACCGGGACGCCTGGCCGGGCGGCGGCCCCGCACCCGCCGGCACCGGTGCCCCGCTGCTCCCGCACGAGGAGACCGAACGCTGGGAGCAGCGCCTGCGGGAGCTGGCCGCGGGTTTCGTGGAGCAGCCCGGGGAGGCCGTCGCGCAGGCCGACCGGGCACTGGAGGACATCGCACAGCAGTTCGGCGAGGCCGTCAGCCGCCGGCGCCGTACCCTGCGCATGTCCTGGCAGGACTCCGAGAACGACACCGAGCAGCTGCGGCTCGCGCTGCGCGACTACCGGGAGCTGGCCGGACGGCTGCTACACCTCTGACGCCCCGGGCGACGGGGACGGTCCTCTGCGGCGACGGCGCTCGCGGAGGACCTCCTCCACGTCGTACGGCTTCCTGCCGAGCGGCGGCCCGGGCGGAGGCTTGAACATCATGTCCTTGATCTTGACGTTCACGTCCTCGATGATCTTCCGCGCGATCCGCTCCGAGGGGGCCGCGTACGCCGCCGCGAGCGCGTCCTCGGCCTCCTTGCGCAGCGCCAGCGCGGGCGGCAGCACGGACAGCCCCTCGCGGACCATCTTGCGTTTGACCCACCACAGTTCGTCATAGGTCGAGTCGACCTCGGCGGGCAGCGGCGCCCCCGCCCCGGCCAGATGCTCGAACTCCCCGCGCGCCTGCGCGTCCCGGATCTGCTTGTCGACCCAGGTCTCGAACGACACGCCCGGTGGCTTTCGCTCGGTCATGAACCCATTGTGCCGGACGCCACCCCGCCGGGCGTTTTATCATGCGGCGGCGGGTACGAACGGCGAACCGCCCGCCGCTCAGGGACGTTTCAGGGGGAAAACGCGTGCTCGAACTCACCATGGCCACCGTGTCCGGCGACGACACGGGCGCCACGGCCGGTATGACGATGGCCGACGCGCCGAGCGAGCCGGACGCCGTGCTGCGGGTCGGCCGGGACGGGGCGGTGTGCCGGCTGGTCACCCCGGAGGACTGGCTGTTCGTCTCCCGCGTCCATCTGGAGTTCCGCTGCGGCCCCGACGGCGGCTGGCAGCTGACCTGGCTGCGCGGTTCCCAGGCCGACCCGGCCTCCGAGGTGCGGCTGGTCGTCGGGGAGTACGCGCAGACGGTGGCCTACGGCACCAGCGTCGCGCTGCCGCGGGGGGCGTCCGGCGAGATCATCGTCCAGGACCGCACCGCGCCGCGCAGCGTCAACGTCGGCTTCTACCACGAGGGGTGAGACCGGGCCGGGCTCAGCCCAGCACCCGGGCCAGGGCGAAGCCGTCGTAGCCCTTGTGGCCCACGGTCTGGATGGCCGTGCCGGTCAGCCGGGGATGGGTGGCGATCAGCTCCAGGGCGGCCCGGGTGCCGACCACGTCCGGGTCGGTGTTGTCCGGGTCGGCGACCCGGCCGCCGCGCGCCACGTTGTCCAGGACGATCAGGCTGCCCGCCCGGGTCAGCCGCAGCGCCCACTCCACGTAGTGCGGGTTGTTGACCTTGTCGGCGTCGATGAAGACCAGGTCGAAGGGGGCCGGGTTCTCGTCCGCGAGCTTGGGCAGCGACTCCAGGGCCGGGCCCACCCGCACCTCGGTGATCCGGTCCAGGCCGGCCCGGGCGAGGTTCCGGGTCGCCACCTCGGCGTGCTTGGCGCTGTACTCCAGTGAGATCAGCCTGCCGTCCTCGGGCAGGGCGCGGGCCATCCAGATGGTGCTGTACCCGCCGAGCGTGCCGATCTCCAGAATGCAGCGCGCGCCCTGCACCTGGGCGAGCAGATGCAGCAGTTTGCCCTGGGCGGCCGTGACGGCGATGGGCGGCAGCCCGGCCGCCTCGCTCTCCCGCAGCGCGGCCTGCAACACCTCGTCGTCCGGGGAGAGACGGGTGATGAAGTAGTCGTCGACGTCGTCCCAGACCTGCGACCCGTTCATGCTCCTGCTGCCTTTCCCGAGTGACCGGTGGAAGAGAGTTCGGTGGTGGCTGTGTGGCTGCGCATGGTGCGGTCCCATCGTCTCAGCCCAGGGGCGCCTGCGGGGTGACCGGCGGCGGCGCCTGCACGGGCGGCGGCGGGATCACCGGCCGCCGGGAGCGTCGTACGACGATCAGGGCGACCACCGCCACGACGGCCAGCAGGCCGCCGCCGGCGGTCAGCACCCAGGCCGGGATCCCGGCGACCCGGCGCAGCTCGTCGTCGTAGATCACCTGCTGGACCGGGGTGTCGGCGGCTGCCCGGCGCAGCTCGTGGTCGCCGGTGATCTGCTCCGGGTAGGGGAAGGACTGGGTCAGGGCGGTCAGGTAGGGCGTTCCCCGGGCCAGCCTGCCCAGGGCGTCGGCGGAGCCGGTGCGCAGCCGGCCCGCGAAGACCACCTCGGGCGTCGGGCCGCCGATGGTGCCGCTGGTCTCCATGCGGTGCGCGGCCAGCACATACAGACCGAGCGACTGCGGGGTGGTGGCCAGCCGGGACAGCCGCATCGGGTAGATCGGCCGGTCGCTGGCGAAGGTGAGCCGCAGCGGGTCCAGGGCGCCGCGCAGGGCGGTGCCCTCGCTCTTCGGGGCGAGGCGTACCGCCACGTACTCCCAGTGCTGGTCGACGTACGGCTTCAGGGCGGTGCGGAGCCGGTCGGGGAAGCCGAAGCCGTTGCGGTGCAGCCAGTCGGCGAGGCCGGCCGGGTCGGTGGCGGTGAGGCGGGCCACGTCGAAGGGGCCGAGCCGCTGCCGGTCGACCACGCCGACCCCGGGGGCGGCTTGTGCGGGCAGGGCGCCGTCGCCGTTCAGAGGGCTGTCGAAGGGCCAGTCGCCGGTCTGCGGCCAGAAGTGGTAGCGGGTGCGGTGCACGGGGGCGATGGCCTTCGACAGCTGGTCGAAGAGGGCCGCGTCACCGAGCCGGACCTCGGCCCGGTGCGGGACGGGCATGATCCAGGCGGCGTGCCGTGCGTCCCCGTTCACCGTCAGCCGCATCACGATCTGTTCCTGCCGGCCGTCCCAGCGGAGCACGGACTGTTCGCTGGAGACGGCGATCCGGGTCGACGGGTCCGGCACCATGGCGCCGCACCCGCACGCGTAGGCGGGTGAGATCAGCCAGCCGAGCTGGATGCCGAGCAGGGCGAGGACGACCGCGAGGACACGGGCTCTGCGCTCGGCCCCGGCATGGGCCCGCTGTCCTCGTACGAGTCGTCCGCGCATGAAGTGCCGCCCCCCTGTTGATCGTCGCCAGGGCTACAGACGGTACGCACGCGCGGACGGTTCCGGGTTCAGCGGCCCTCGTATGCCGTGGTGTGCTCGGGGCCGTCCGTCAGGAACGCGGCGACGGCACGACGGTGGTCGTCGGTGTCGGCCACCGCCGCGGCGAGCGCGGGCAGGGCGGCGTCGGCCGCCGCGACACCGCCGTCCAGCAGGCGGCGTACGACCTCCTTGGTGGCGCGGTGCGCCCGGGTGGGCCCGGTGGCCAGACGCAGCGCGTAGTTCCGCGCGTCGGCGTCGAACGACTCGGGCGGGAAGAGCGCGTTGACCACGCCCCAGTCGGCCAGCACCGACCCGCGGTACAGGTCGCCGGTCATGACGAGTTCGCGGGCCCGGCCCGGACCGGCGCGCTCGGCCAGCCGCTGGGTGCCGCCCATCGCCGGGGTGAACGCCACCTTCCGCTCGACCAGACCGAACCGTGCCTGCGGGGTGGCGACCAGGAGATCGCACGCCAGGGCCAGTTCGAAGGCCGCGGTGAGGGTCAGCGAGTGCGCGGCGAACACGGTGGGGCAGGGCAGCGCCTCCAGCGCCCGGGTGAGGCCGAGCCGGGTCCGCCAGAAGTCCTCGGCGTCCTTCGCGTCCAGCTCGGCGAAGACGCGCACGTCGACCCCCGCGCTCACGACCCGCCCCTGCGCCCGCACCAACAGCGCCCGCGGCGGATGGGCGGTCAGCCAGGCCAGCGCGTCCGCCCACGCGTCCCACATCGCCCTGTCGAACAGGTTCATCGGCGGACTGTGCAGGGTGAGGACGGCGAGCGGGCCGTCCGCCTCCAGCCGGAGTACGGCCTGCTCGCCCGTGAGGGAGGCCGGAAGCGTCATGCCACGCTCCGGAAGATGCTGATCGCGTTGTTGCCGCCGAAGCCGAAGGCGTTGTTCTGGACGTGCCGCAGGTTCGGCATGGCCAGCGCGGCGCCGGTGACCAGGTTGAGGTCCAGCTCCACGTCGGCGGGGTCGACCGCGGTCGGTGGCACCAGGCGGTGCCGCAGCGCCAGACAGGCCGCCACGGCTCCGGCCGCGCCGGCCGCGCCCATCAGATGCCCGATGGTGCTCTTGATCGCGGTGACCGCCGCCCGTGGGTACTGCTCCGCGAAGATGCCGCCCTCGATGGTGTCGTTGGCCCGGCTGCCGGTGCCGTGCGCGAAGATCACGTCGATGTCGTCGGCCTTCAGCCCGGCCTCCTCCAGCGACCTGCGGTGGCAGGCGGCGACGCCCTCGCGGTCGGGTGCGGTGGGGTGGCTCGCGTCGTTGCTGACGGCGGTGGCCAGCACCTCGGCGTAGGGGGTGGCGTCCGGGCGCAGGGCGCGCTCGGTCTGGAGCACGAACATGCCGGCGCCCTCCGACGGCGTCACATAGCGCCGGCTCCTGGTGAAGGGCCTGCACGGGGTGGGGCCGATGGCCTGGAGGGTGTTGAACCCGATGATGTTCTTCTCCGAGTAGGGGTCGCAGCCACCGACGACCGCCGTGTCGGCGACGCCCGCGCGCAGCATCTCCAGGGCGCAGGAAAGCGCCACGTTCGCGGAGGCGCAGGTGCTCTGGAGCAGATAGGCGGGGCCCGCGGCGCCCACGGTGCGGGCCACGCCCTGGGCGATGGAGTAGCTGGCGAAACCGCCGGTCTCGGCGAGGCCGCGGCGCCCGGCGACCAGATCCTCCAGTGCCCCGGCCTGGCCGTCGCTGCTGCCGACACAGACGACGGCGTCGCGCAGCGCCGCGTCCCCGGGGGCCAGTCCGGCGTCCCGCAGCGCCTCCAGCGCGGCGAACTCCGCGAACAGGGAGGCGTCGCGCGGGCGCTCCCGGGTGACCGCGTCCACCTCGGCGAGGGCGGTCTCACGGGCCGCCCTCGGCACCCGGCCGCCGAGGATGCCGGGCTTCATGCCGGCGTAGAGCGGGGGCAGTTCCACGAAGCGGCTGCGGCCCGCGCACACGTCGTCCCAGAACGGCGCGACGCCGGCGCCGGCCGGCGAGATGATGCCGAGCCCGGTGATGAAGACCCTGCTCGCTGCCGCCCGGTCCGTCCTTGCCGCGTTCCGGTTCACTGGGCCCCCTCGTCCGTGCTGTCCGTGCTGTCCGTGCGGTCTTCGTGGTCCGCGTGTTGCCGGGTCACGGTCACCGTGGCGTACCGGCCGTCCGGGGCGTGGCATTCGAGGACGGCCCGCTCATCGGGTTCCAGGGTGTGCACGAGGTCCAGGAACGCGCGGGTGGCGAAGGCGCTGTTGCGTTCCGCGAAGGCGACCGGTGCCGCGTCGCCGCCGGCCTGCCGTGGGACGGCCTTGCAGACGGTACGCATCGGACCCGGCCGCGGTGTTGCGGCGGCACCGAAGCCGAACTCGGCGGTGAGCTGGGTGCCGGTGCGCAGGAACGCGTGGGCGACACCGTCCCGGCAGGGTACGCCGGGAGTGTCGAGCCCGGCGTCGGCGACCGCCTCCGGCGCGTAGACGTCACCGACGAGGAGCCGGCCGACCTCGGACCGCCCCTGCTCCAGGGTGGACAGCACCTGCCACAGGGCGAGGACCGGGGTGAGCACGCCCGCGTTGATCGTCATGTTGCGCCCGGTCGCGCCGATGCGGAGGTTGACGAACGCCGACGCGGAACTGGAGGTGGCGTTGGGGAAGTACTGGGCGGACAGCAGCCTGCCCTTCTCCGCGGCGTGCCGCTGGAGCCGGGCCAGAGCCGCGGTGTTGCCGTACTCCGTGCCGATCACCACGGTGTCGTCGCCGCGGGTGCCGCCGTCCGGGCGCGCTCCGGTGGTGTCCTGCGCGCTGAGGACGAGATAGAGGCAGGTCCGGGTGAACGCGTCGCGGAACTGGTCGCCGGCGGTGCCGATCACCTCCTGCCAGTCGGGCGGCAGGCCCTCGCTGTCGTCCGTGCCGTTCGTCGGGCCTGGCGCGCACAGCGTGACCGGGCCCAGGGAGAACTCAAACAACACAACTCTCCATGGCGATGCTCGGGTGGGCGGGGAGGAGCGGTCGGTCAGCCGCTGACCTGCTCGCTCACATGCCGCTGGAGGTCCCCCACCGTGACCAGCTCGCGGGAGAACTCGTCGCCGAGTTCGATGTCCAGGACCGCCTCCACCTGGACGACGACATCGATCAGCTTGAGGGAATCGATGTTCAGGTCGGCCTTGAGATCCTGATCGGCCGTGATTTCAAAGGATTCCGGGAGTTCCGCGATCTGCCTCAGCACCTCGGAAATACGGCCGTCGATGACGTTGTCCGACATCTTTCCCCCATTTTTTAAAGTGACGCTTGACGGTTACGGACACTAACCAGGCGCCGAGCTGCTTGTCAATGAACGTCGGGCGAACTTTGCGCTCTTCGGGATGATGTAAAGCGCGCCGGATTGTATGTGATGCGATGCGGTCGAAAAGTTGGCCTTGACGGAAACAAGCCACATCGGCCGCGAGAAGTTCTGTAAAAATGGCTGCTCAGGCCCGTGATGCAGGGTCTTTTTTCGGCCAACTGGTCCGACTGGTGGAACTTTTGGTGACTCACGTCACGTTGCAGGTGTGTATCGCTCGGCACTAAATTCTGGTGCTTGTTGGTGACATTCGAAACGGGGGGCATTTCGTCATGTCTGCAAACCCTTCGACTCTCTCGCGTCAGGGTTGGGATCGCTGGAATCTCGGCACCGAATTCGGGATCGATGAGACGGACGGCGACTATCAGGCGCTCCGGGCCGCCTACGAAGACCTTCCGGAAGACCCTTACGCGGTCGGCTCGGGCCGATACCGCCGTTATGCCCGGGGCGTCTTTCTTCCGTGGTCCCGGGAATTCTTCTGGATGCCGGCCACGGAAAGCCAGGCCCGGGAGGGCATGAACGGCTACTACCAGGGTGACAACAACCCGGAATACGTGAACGTCACCCGGAATCTGCCGGCCATCAGCGACGAGATCTGCAACAACAAGCTGCTGCTGGACATCATCCAGTTCGACTTCTCCCAGACCCGGTGGAGCGAGGACGACGCCGTCTGGCCGCTCTACGTCGGCGTCCACCTGATCAAGCTGCACATCGAGGAGGACGGCCGGGAAGCCGTCTCCTCCCCGAACGAGCTGCACCAGGACGGCGAGCCCTACGTGTTCGCCCACCTGATCTACCGGGACAACGCCGAGGGCGGCGCCAACCTGGTCGCCACCCCCGAGTACCGGGGCAAGCAGCCCGAGGACGTGCCGCCCGCCGACCGCCTCGCCGAGTTCCAGATGGAGCGCCCCCTGGAGGCGTACGCCATCACCGACCACCTCGTCAGCCACTACGTCGGCCCCATCCGCAAGGGCGCGGCCGACCGGCCCGGCGAGCGGGCCATCCTGCTGGCCGACTGGGTGCCCATGCGTCACCGCATCTGAGGGAGCGGCACATGAACGGCGTGCGTTACCGCCATGAGCGCCCGGTGGGTGCCGAGGCCGCCGACGAACTGCGCAAGGCACTCGCGTTCCACTACGGCGACGACGTCACCGTGACACCGCTGGACAAGGGTGTCGAGGTCGTGGTCACGGCCGGGGTGACCGAGCCGGAACTCGGTGAGATGGTCCGCCACTTCCTGCGCGGCCACCGCGAGGTCCCGGTCACCGTCGTCGCCGAGCACCCCGGCCGCCCCGGACTGACCTGCACGGTGCCCGAGGACCACCGGATCGCCGTCGCCCGGGGCGCCTACCTCCAGGGCCCGGAGTGGACCGCGGCGATGGACCGGGTGCGCCGGCTGTGCCGGGAGCGGCTCGCCGAGCCGTTCGGCGCACCGCTGCTCGCGGGACCGGCGCAGCTCGCCCGCGAGGTACTCGTCCGGGCCGGCTACTACCAGAAGTTCCCGAACCTGGTGAACGCGGTCGCCCGGATCCGCGACCACTACTGGGACGGGGTCACCGTCGCCCAGCTGCGGCCCGGCCAGACAGCGGCCCGGGACTCCTTCTACCAGCCGGCCGAGACCGTCCTCACCCCGGTGACCTGTTACCACGTCTACGCCAACGCGGCCGAGCTGAAAGACCGCTACGGCACCGGGCTGTTCGGCATCGAGGGACCGGTCTTCCGGCACGAGTCGCACAACCACAGCCCGACCCGGCTGGGCGAGTTCCGGATGTTCGAACTCGTCAGGATGGGCAGCGCCGAGGAGGTCGCGGACGACTTCGCGCGCATGCTGAAGGCGTTCACGGAGTTCTTCGCCGAACTCGGCGTGCCGCACCGCGTGGTCAGCGCCTCCGACGCCTTCTTCGGAGACGCGCCGACCATGACCCGCGAGGCCCAGCTGCTCAACAAGAGCAAGTTCGAGGTGCGGGTCCCGCTCGGCACCGGCGAACTCTCCGTGGCCAGCGTCAACGCGCACGGCGAGGTGTTCGCCGACGCCTTCGCACTGCGCGGCCTCGGCGCCGACGCCACCTGCTGCGCCGGAATCGGCCTGGACCGGCTCACCTACGCCCTGCTGTCGTACGGCCTGCTCGGTACCCCGGCCTGACCCGCCGGCCCACCGAAACCCGACTCATAGAGGAAACGAGTTCCATGGAAGACCTGAAGAAGGTCGTCGACGACCTGCTGGAGCAGCTCGCCCAGGCCCGGGACGTACCGGCCGACGCGGAACCGTCGCAGATCATCATCAGCTCGCTCGACCAGATGCGCTTCCTGGTCGGCCTGGAGGAGCGGCTCGACGCGATGCTCGACGTCGGCGATGTGCTGCCCTTCGACCTGTCCGGCCGCGATGCGCTGCTCAAGAGCGTCCACGAACTGCTCGTGGAATCAGGGGTCGACCTGTGACCGCTGCGTCCGGCGGCGGTGACAGGCGATGAGCACCGCCCGGACGCGGCTGCTCGACCTGGGGGCGGTGCGCGAGGTCGTACGCGTCTCGGTGCCGCTGATGTTCGGCATGGTCGGCAACCTGGTGCTGATGCTGGTCGACCGGATCTGTCTGGCCCGCTATTCGGAGGACGCGCTCAAGGCGTCCGGACCCGCCGTCTTCACCGCCACCACGGTGATCATGGTGACCACGGGGGCGGTCGGCATCACCCGCTCGTACGTGGCACAGGCACACGGCCGCGGGGACGAGCGGGCCGCGCTGGACGAGGGCGCCAACGGATTCGTCCTCGCCCTGGCGCTCTCCGCCCTGCTGCTGCTCGCCACCCCGCTGCTGACCCTGGTCCCGCGGCTGAGCGGCCAGCCCGCGCACATCGAGGCGCTGGAGGGGCAGTTCCTCGGCCTGTCCACCCTCTACGGCTCCGTCATGACCCTCAACATGGCGCTGTCGTCGTACTTCAACGGGATGGGCCGGACCCGGGTGCCGATGGTCGTCGGCATCATCGGGCAGGCGGTCGGCGTCGTGATGACCATCGGTCTGGTCTTCGGCCGCTTCGGACTGCCCGAGCTGGGCATGCGGGGCTCCGCGCTCGGCACGCTCAGCGCCGTGTCTGTCATGTGCGTCGGCTATGCCGTCCGCCTGCCCCGCGGCTACGCGGCGGGCTTCGGCCGGCTGCTGCGCCAAGGGGCCGGCCGGGCCGCCCGGGTGCTCTGGCTGCGGCTGCGGCGCGGCGCCCCCGCGGGCGGCTCGCTCAGCCTGGAGGAACTCGGGCAGACGGCGTTCGTGTGGCTGGCCGGTGTCCTCGGGTCGGTGGCGCTCGCCGCCAACAACGTCGCACTCGCCCTGAACTACGCCGCCGTCATCCCGCTGATCGGCCTCGGCATGGGCTGCAACATCCTGTGCGGCAAGGCCGTCGGCGCCGGACGGCACCGTGACATCCCGCACCTGATGCGGGTCACCCTCACGATCTCCGGCGTCTACGTGGCCGTCGTCGCCGTCCTCCAGATCGTCACCCCGACCCTGCTGCTGAGCCCCTTCGGCCTCGACGGAGCCGGTCCCGACGTGACCGGCCACGCCGTGCAGACCTCACGGGTGCTGTGGACGTACTCCGCCGCCTTCATGTTCTCCATGGTCGGCTCCGGCGTCCTCGAGTGCCTCGGACTCGCCCGCTTCGGATTCATGGCGCGGATCGTCCTCATGTGGGGGCTGTGTGTCCCCACGATCATCGTGTTCGTCCTGCTCAACCGCGGTGACGCGGACATGCTGCCGGGCATGTGGGTGATCTTCTCCGGCTTCGAGGCGGCGATGGCGGCCATCTGCCTGTGGCGCGTGCGCCGCGCCGTCGCGGGCGGGGAGAACCGACTCCACACCGCCGACCCGGCCCAGCAGACCGCCTGACCCGCCCACCAGACAGAGAGTGTGGCCCTTTTCCGTGAACGTACTCCTCCTCGGTCGCGAGGAAGACTGCCGCGACTACCTCGACTACGCCGAACAGCGCGGCTACACCGTGCGCTTCTTCGCCCCGCCCCAGCTCGCCGCGGACGACCGCGACAACTGGCGGCGCACCGTCGTCGACGCCGCGCGCGCCGCCGTCGACCTCACCGGCCTCGACGACGTGATCTCCTTCCACGACAGCTACCAGATCCAGCTGGAGCTGATCCGCGGCGAACTGGGCATGCCGACCCGGGACATCGACACCCTCCTCTGCCTCGCCGACAAGACCCGGTTCAAGGCGCACCCCGCGGTCCGCGACCACATCACCCGCCACATCGAACTCGACCCGTCGGCCAAGGCGCCCCAGGCGCTCGCCGCCGTCACCGCGGAACTGTCCTTCCCCGTCGTGGTCAAGCCGTCCAACGGCTTCTACAGCGCGGGCGTGGTGAAGGCCGAGACCCCGGAGGAGTTCCCGAAGGCGTTCCTCCAGACCAAGCGTGTCTGCACCGTGCTGCGGGAGGGCAACGGCCAGTCCCGGATGCTCGCCGAGGAGTACCTCGACGGCAACGAGTACGCCATCGACGGCATGGTCAGCGACGGCCGGATCATCCCGCTCCAGGTGCACCGCAAGCTGCCGCCCCTGGTCGGCCCGCTCTTCCACGAAGTGGCCTATCTGACCGAGCCGTTCGACCCGGAGCTGGGCCGGGACTTCGCCGCCCTGCTGGCGGACGTGATCCCGGGCGTCGGCCTGGACGACTCGCCCTTCCACGCCGAGTTCCGGTTCGACGGCCAGGGCCGGCTGCGCATCCTCGAACTCGCCCCCCGTCTGTGCGGCGGCGGCACCACCACCTACCAGCAGCTGAGCATCTGCACCGGGCTCGACGCCTACGACCTGCTGCACCGGCTGGGCCGGGAGACCCTCGACCCCAAGCCGCTGCACCACCGCGTGGCCCTGGAGTACGACGCCCCCATCGAGCGCAGCGGCTTCCTCAAGAACACCGCCCGCGCGGTCGAGGTCTGCCGTGAGAACGACGTCACCACCGTGCACCTGCACCGCCCGGACGGCCAGTTCGTGCTCGCCCCGCCGCTCAACTTCGAGACGGTCCTGACCGCCTACTTCGCCCGGGACACCCGGGAAGAGGCCGAGGCGCTGCTGGACGTCCTGATGACCGACTGCACCATCGAGACCGAAACGGAAAAGTCCTCATGAGGCCGGAAATCAAGCGAGCCCTGCACACCATCCCGATCGGTGCCAGCTCGCCGCTGCGCGCCTGCCGCAACGTGGAGACCGAGCCGCTGGTCGTCGCCGAGGCCCACGGACAGTACCTGCACGACATCGACGGCACCCGTTACGTCGACTTCATGTACGGCTTCGGGCCGCTGATCCTCGGTCACGCACCGCAGGCCGTCAGCTCCGCCATCGCCCGCCAGGCCGCGAACGGCTCCCTGTTCGGCACGTACTGCGTGCAGGAGATCGAGCTGGCCGAACGCATCACCGCGACCGCCGGCCACCTGGAGCAGCTGCGTTTCGTGTGCAGCGGCACCGAGGCCGTGATGTCCACGCTCCGGCTGGCCCGCGCCCACACCGGCCGCACCGGGGTGCTGCGCTTCAACGGCGGCTACCACGGCCACTTCGACCTGGTGCAGAACAAGGACGAGTCCCGGATGCGCGACGCCGGTCTCGACCCGGCCGCGATGCGGTCCAACGTCTACGCCGAGTACAACGACACCGCGAGCGTCGAGCGCGCCTTCGCCGAGCACCCCGGCGAGATCGCCGCCGTCGTGGTGGAGCCGATCGCCTGCAACATGTCCCTGGTGCTGCCCGAGGACGGCTTCCTCGCCGACCTGCGCCGCATCTGCGACCGCGAGGGCGCGGTGCTGATCTTCGACGAGGTCATCACCGGCTTCCGGCTCACCTACGGCCCGGCCTCCAACCTGCTCGGGGTCACCCCCGACCTCACCGCCTTCGGCAAGATCATCGGCGGCGGCACGCCGGTCGGCGCCTTCGGCGGCCGCCGTGACATCATGCGGCTGCTGGACGAGGAGCGGGTGCTCCAGGGCGGCACCCTGGCCGGCAACCCGCTGACCATGGCGGCCGGCCTGGCCACCCTCGACGTGCTGGCGGAGCCCGGTTTCTACGAGGAGCTGGAGCGCAAGGGCGCGCTGCTGGAGGCCGCGGTGGAGCGCCACCGGGCCGAACACGGCCTCGACTTCCACTTCGTGCGCGTCGGCAGCATCTTCGCGTTCATCTTCGTCCCGCGCAGCAGCCCCGTGCGCCGCAAGGCGGATGTCGCGGCCCAGGCGCACTCGCCGTACACCACGCTGTACGCGGGCATCCGGAAGAACGGCTACCACCTCGCGCCGGACATCGAGGAGCCGATGTACATCTCCGCCGTGACGCCGGACGACACCCTGGAGGACTTCGCGGCCCAGGCCGTCGCCCTCCTCGCCACCGATCCGAACACCCCGCGGGTGACCTCCGCCTAGGGCTCGCGCTCCGGGCGGTCCGGGCTCCGTCCGGGCTGCCCGGACGCCGGACCGCCCGCCCCCTGCCGACGGGACTGGACATGAACACTGAGGTCAGCAACCTTCCCCTCCTCCCCACCCAAGAGAGCGTGCTGTTCGCCGAGGCGGCGCACGGCAGGCCGGGTACGCACAGTCTGGCGCTGGCGCTGCGACTCACCGGGCCGCTGGACCGGGCCGCCGTCGAGGGCGCGCTGCGCGCGCTGACCGAGCGGCACGAGGCGTTGCGGGTGAGCATCACCGAGCACGAGGGCGAGCCGCGGCAGACCATCGCGGCCGCGGTCACCGTGCCCTTCGAGGAGGTCGACCTCGGCACACCGGAAGACGAGAACGCCGTCCTCGAACGGTGTTTCACCGACGCCCAGGACCGGCCGTTCCGGCTGGACCGGGCGCCGCTGCTGCGGGCCACCCTGTTCCGGCTCGGCGAGCGGCGGCACGTCCTGCTGCTCGTGGCCCACCACAGCATCGCCGACGGCGACTCCCTCGACGTACTCGCCCGTGAGTTCCCGCCGCTGTACGCCGCCTGCGCCCAGGGACGTGGGAATCCGCTGCCGCCGCCCGCCCTCGGCTACGCCGACCATGTCACCGCCCGCGTCCTCAGCGCCTCCGACCGGCGCCGGGACCGCGCCCTGGAGTACTGGCGCGCCGCACTCGACGGCGCCCCCGCCACCCTGGACCTGCCGATGGCCCGGCTCGGCGGCACCACCCTGCGGCACGCGGCCACCCACCGCCAGGATCTGACGGGAGAGGTGGCGGCCCGGCTGCGCGCACTCGCCGCCGAACACCGCGCGAGCCTCTTCTCCGTCCTGGCCTCCGGCGCCTTCGCCCTGTTCGGCCGCTACACCGGCGAGCGCGACCTGGTACTCGGCGTTCCGGTGTCCACCCGGCTGGAACCGGGCTCCGAGGGACTGGTCGCGCTGACCGTCAACACCATGCCGCTGCGCGTGACGTTCGACGCCGGCCAGGACTTCCCGCCGCTGCTGCGCCAGGTGCAGGGCCGTACCTTCCAGGCGCTGCGCCAGCAGGGCGTGGCCTTCCACGAGCTGGTCCAGGCCGTCAACCCGCCCCGGTCCGCGGGCCGTCAGCCGGTCTTCCAGCTCGCACTCAACCACGTCCGCACCGGCCCCGCGGCCGAGCCGGCGGCCGGGCTGCGCGTGGAGTCGCTGCCGATCGCCAACGCCACCGCGGCGTTCGAGCTGATGATCACCTTCGTGGAGTCGGGGGACGACATCGGCTTCTACGTCGAGTACGACACCGAACGCTTCGACGCGAGCGCCGTCCGCGCCCTCGCCGACCACCTGGCACACCTGCTCGCCGGCGTCTGCGCCGACCCCGGCACCCCCCTCGCCGACGTCGACCTGATGGACGAGGAGGGGCGGCACAACGTCCTGTACCGCTGGAACGACACCACGGCCGACCTCACCGACGACACCGTCCCGGCCCTGTTCGCCCGGCAGGCCGCCCGGCGCGGCGACGCCACCGCCGTCGTCTGCGGCCAAGACCGGCTCAGTTACCGCGACCTCGACCTGCGCTCCGCCCGGCTGGCCCGGACGCTGCGGGCGCGCGGCGTCCGCGAGGGCGACTTCGTGGGCCTGGCGACCGGCCGCTCCACGGCCACCGTCGTCGCCCTGCTCGCCGTACTGCGCGCCGGAGCCGCCTATGTGCCGCTCGACCCGGTCTACCCCCGCCGGCGGCTGGCGTTCATGCTGGAGGACGCCGCCCCCGTCCTGGTGATCAGCGAGACCTCCGCCGTCGGCAGCCTTCCGGCCGGTCCCGGCGCACCCCCCGTCCTGCTGCTGGACGACCCGCGGCCGACGGAGGGCCCGGAGGAGCCCGGCGAGGACGCGTTCGCGTCCGCGGTGACCGCCGACGACACCGCCTATGTCATCTACACCTCCGGCTCCACCGGCCGGCCCAAGGGCGTGGCGGTCACCCACCGCAACATCGCCAACCTCGTCGCCTGGGCGGCCGACGCCTTCGGCGACGGGCTCGGACGGGTGCTCGCCGCGACCTCCCTCAGCTTCGACGTCTCCGTGTTCGAGATCCTCGCGCCGCTGCTCAACGGCGGCAGCATCGAGGTCGTCCGCGACCTGCTGGAGATCGGCGAACGCGGCGGCTGGCAGGGCACACTCGTCAGCGGCGTGCCCTCGGTGCTGGACCGGCTGATCGCCGACGGCGCCCCCGAGTTGCGCGCCGACCACCTCGTCCTCGCGGGCGAGGCGCTGTCCCCGCAGGTCGCCGCCCGGCTGCGGGCGGCCGTACCCGGCGCCCGGCTGGTCAACGCGTACGGCCCCACCGAGACGACCGTGTACGCCAGCGCGTCCGCCACCCGGGCGGACGGGACGGAGGAGCGGACGCCGCCGATCGGCCGCCCGCTGCGCAACACCCGGCTGTACGTCCTCGACGACCGGATGCGGCCCCTGCCCGTGGGCGTACCCGGCGAGCTGTACATCGCCGGCGCCGGCGTCAGCCGCGGCTATCTGCACCGGCCGGACCTCACCGAGGAACGGTTCGTCCCCGACCCCCACGGGGAGCCCGGAGCCCGTATGTACCGCTCCGGCGACATCGTGCTGCGCCGCCCGGACGGACAGCTCGCGTACGTCGGACGCGCCGACGACCAGGTCAAACTGCGCGGTTTCCGGGTCGAGTTGAGCGAGGTGGAGACGGTCCTCGGGGAGCAGCCCGAGGTGGCCCAGGCCGTCGTCGTCGTGCACGAGGACCGCCGGGGCGAACGCCGGCTGGTCGGTTACGTCACCCCCGCCCCGGGCGGCACACCGGACCCGGACCGGCTGCGCGCCGCAGTCGCCCGGCGGCTGCCCGAGTACATGGTCCCGGCCGCCGTCGTCCCGCTCGACGCGCTGCCGCTGTCGCCCGCCGGCAAGCTGGACCGCGGCCGGCTGCCCGATCCCGGCTTCGGCACCCACGCCGGGCGGCCGCCCCGCACCCCGGACGAGACCGCCCTCGCCGAACTGTTCGCCGAGGCGCTCGGCCTGCCCCGGGTGTCGGCCACCGACAGCTTCTTCGACCTCGGCGGACACTCGCTGCTGGGGATCCGGCTGGTCCGCCGGATCCGCGCGCGGCTGGGCGCCGAACTGACCGTGCGCGACCTGTTCGAGACGCCGACCGTGCAGGGCCTTGCCCAGCGGCTGCGCCCGGACCCCGCCGCACCCGCCCCGCGGCCCGCCCCGGCCGACGACTTCGCGGTGCTGCTGCCCCTGCGCACCAAGGGCGACCGCCCCCCGCTGTTCTGCGTCCATCCCGGGTTCGGGCTCAGCTGGAGCTACGCCGCACTGATGCGCAGGCTGGACCCCGCGCAGCCGGTCTACGCCCTCCAGGCCCGCGGCATCACCGCGGCCGACGAGATGGCCGGAAGCTATGCGGAGCTGCTCGACGACTATCTGGGCCAGATCCGGGCCGTCCGCCCGCACGGCCCGTACCGGCTGCTCGGCTGGTCCTTCGGCGGCCTGGTCGCCCACTCGCTGGCCGCCCGGCTCCAGGCCGAGGGGGAGACGGTCGAGCTGGTCGCGATGCTGGACACCGTGATGGTCACCGGTGACGAGCACACCCCGGAGGACGTCTGGGAGCTGATCGAGGCCGAGACGGCCGCCGTACGCCAGGTCGTACCGGACGAAAAGCGGTTGCTCGCGGTGGTGGAGAACCTGATCCGGGTGCGCGACCAGTTCCGTCCCGAGCGCTACCGCGGCGACGTGCTGTTCTTCGTCGCCGCCCAGGAACCCGGGCGGCCCCCGTCCTTCGCCGAGCCGTGGCTGCCGTACGTCGACGGGCGGGTGCTGGAGCACCGGATCGCCTGCACCCACATGGAGATGATGAACGCCCGCCCCGCCCGGGAGATCGGCGACCTGGTGGCCAAGGCGCTGGACACGCTCGACCACACCGCCGCCGAGCGGTGAAGGCCCCCGGTACGACCGGACACGAAACGGAGAAGGGCTCGCACCCATGCCCACCACCACTGCCCGCACCGCACTCGTTCTCGGCGGGAACCGCGGGATCGGCCTGGCCGTCGCCCGGCACCTGGCCGCCCGCGGTGACCGCGTCGCCGTCAGCCACCGCACCGGCGAGCCGCCCGCCGGGCTGTTCGGCGTACGCTGCGACGTCACCGACGCGGAGGCGGTGACCGAGGCATGCGCCCGGGTCAGGACCGAACTCGGGCCGGTGGAGGTGCTCGTCCACAACGCGGGCATCACCCGGGACCGGCCGTTCGCCACCATGACCGCCGAGGACTTCGAGGCGCCGCTGCACACCAACCTGCTCGGCGCGTTCCACGGGATCAGGCCGGTGCTGCGGGGGATGATGCGGGCCCGCTGGGGCCGGATCGTGCTGATGTCGTCCACCGTCGCGCTGTCCGGCGCGGTCGGCCAGACCAACTACGCCGCTTCCAAGGCCGGGTTGATCGGCTTCGCCCGGTCGCTGGCGCTGGAGGTGGCCGGCCACGGCATCACCGTCAACGTCGTCGCCCCCGGCTACACGGACACCGACATGGTGGCCGCCCTGCCCGCGGAGAGGCGGCAGAGCCTGCTGGCGACCGTGCCGATGCGCCGGATGGCCGACCCCGGCGAGATCGCCGCGGCGGTCGGCTATCTCACCGGCGAGGACGCCGGCTATGTCACCGGCACCGTGCTGCGCGTCGACGGCGGGATCGGCATGGGCCACTGACCGGCCCGTTCGAACCGCCCGGACCCACCCACCTTCAGGAGGAACAGGCAGTGTCCACCCGGCCGCCGCGCGCCCCGAGCCCGGCCACGCCGCTCGCCCTGGTACGGGCCACCGCGGACGTCCTGCCGCTGCTGGACACCGTCGCGCTCGCCCCGTACGAGCGGGACCGCGCCGCCCGGCTGCCGGCGGGGGAGCGCCGCGCCGACTACCTCGCCGCGCATGTGCTGGTACGGCTGTGCGCGGCGCGTCTGCTCGGGGTGGATCCCGCCGATCTGACACTGCGCCAGTCCTGCGCCGACTGCGGGGGCGAGGACCACGGCCGGCCCTTCCTGCGCGAGTGGCCCGAGGTGGGCGTCAGCCTCTCCCACGCCCGGGGCGCGGTCGCCGCCGCCGCGGGCCCGGGCCCGGTCGGCGTGGACGTCGAGGACGCCGCGGACGCGGTGTTCTCCCCGCGGGTGGCGGCCCGGGTGCTGGCCCCGGCCGAACTCGCCGCGGTGCACGCCGACTCCGATCCCGCACGCTCCTTCCTGCGGCTGTGGGTGCGCAAGGAGGCCCTGGTGAAGGTGGGCGTGGCGACGCTCGGCGCGCTGCGCGGCACCGATCTCGCCGCGTCCGGCACACCGGCCGGCTGGCGGTTCGCCGACTGGAGCAGCACGGACGGCCGCCTGATCGCCGCCGCCGTCGCCCGCACCACACCCGCCCTCGACGGCGGCCGCGACCTCACTCCCTCTCGTTTCGCCTATTCAGGAGAGCAACACGCATGACTGCGAACCAGTCCCCGGCGGGCAACCGGACCCGGACGGCGACCCCGCGCCGGTTTCTGATGTGCCCCCCGCGCCACTTCGACGTCACCTACTCCATCAACCCGTGGATGCACCCGGGCAAGCCCGTGGACGGCGGTCTCGCGCTCCGCCAGTGGGAGGGGCTGCGCGATCTCTACCGGGACCTCGGGCACACCGTGCTGGAGATAGAGCCGGCCCCGGGCCTGCCCGACATGGTCTTCGCGGCCAACGGCGCGACGGTGGTCGACGGCAAGGTGTTCGGCGCCCGCTTCCGCCACGTCGAGCGCACCGCCGAGGGCCCGCTGTACCTGGAGTGGTTCCAGCGGCAGGGCTTCGGCGAGCTGTACTGGCCGGAGCACATCAACGAGGGCGAGGGCGACTACCTGGTGGTCGGCCGCAGGCTGCTCGCCGGTACGGGTTTCCGCACCGACCAGCGCTCGCACTTCGAGGCGCAGGAGTTCTTCGGGCTGCCCGTCACCAGCCTGCGGTTGGTGAACCCGTCGTACTACCACCTGGACACCGCGCTGGCGGTGCTGTCCGAGGACGAGGTGGCCTACTACCCGAAGGCGTTCAGCGAGGGCAGCCAGGCGGTGCTGCGGGAGATGTTCCCGGACGCCGTCCTCGCGACCGACGAGGACGCGGCGGTGTTCGGGCTGAACATGCTCTCCGACGGCAGGCACGTGCTGCTGCCCCGGGCGGCCACCGGGCTCGCCGAGCGGCTCTCCGAGCGCGGTTTCGAGCCGATCGGCGTGGATCTGACCGAACTGCTCAAGGCCGGTGGCAGCGTCAAGTGCTGCACCCTGGAACTGCGGGGCTGACGCCGATGGACAGCCACATCGTCGAGCGGTACGACGAGGCCGCCGTCAACTGTCTCACCGGGAGTTACTCGATACTCGCCACGATCGCCGGCCGTCCCGTGCCCGAACAGACCGTCTTCGAGCGGGGGGACGGTTACCTCTTCCAGGCGGGCCTGGACGAGTCGGGGTACCCGGAGTACATCTTCCCGGTCGAGGAGGCCGGGGCGCTCGGCATGACCCGGTCCGGGTTCACGGTGCACAAGGAGGCCATCGACTTCGACGCACCCGGTCCGCAACTGGAGGCGCTGCTGGCGCGGCACCGGGCGGTCATCGTCTGGGTCAACACGGCCCACCTCGGCTACGCCGACATCTACCGGGACAGCAGCCCTTATCTGCACGCGGTCGTGGTGCAGGGCCTCGCCGCCGACCACGGCCATGCCGAGGTGCGCGACTGCCTCGTGGTCGGCCCCCAGCCGTTCGGCTGCCGGGCCCTGGTGACCTTCGACGACCTGGTCCGGTCGGCGGGCGACCGGATCAAGAGCGACGCGCATGACGCGATGGGCTTCTTCTACGCCGTGTCGGACGGCTCCGCAGGGTCCGAGGGGGACGCGGTCCCCGCCGGGGAACGGCGCGGGCCGGACGGGGCGGAGCTGAGCGGTGCGCTGGTCCGGCAGGCGGAGCGGTTCTTCGCGGAGGAGCGGTTCCGGGGCGCGGTCCGCCGCTACCAGGCGCTGTGCGAGGAGTGTTTCGACGGGCCGCCCGAGCGTGCCGCTTTCGGCGCGCGCCGGCTGTTCCACCATGCCTCCGTCCTCTACGCGGTGCCGAGCCTGAAGCTGATGGCGCGTTCGCTGCGGGCGGCCGGGGCGTCGGAGCGGAGCCTCGCACTCCATGAGGAGGCGATGCGGCACTGGGAGGCGATGGGTGTGCTGGCGCTGCGGTACGAGGCGACGGCGGCGGCGTCGGTGCGGAAGCGGATCGCGCAGCGGTTCGACCAGCTGGACGATGCCACGGTGAACCTGTGGGATTCGGTGGCGTCCGCTCCGTAGCCCCGCGCGCCGTTGCCGTCCGGGTAGGGGCGCGGCCGTGCCCGCACGACGCGCCCCGCAGCCGACCTGATCCGGAAGAAAGGCGCTAGCAGCCCGGGGCCGGGCGGCCCTCCACCGACGGCGCCGAACCCGGGAGCGGGCGGCCCGCCGACTCCGCCATCCGCCAGACCGCGAAACCGCCCACCACGGCCGCGGCCATCATGTAGTACGCGGGCATCATCATGTTGCCCGTCGCGCCGATCAGCGCGGTCACCACCAGCGGAGTCGTCCCGCCGAACAGCGACACGGACACGTTGAAGCCGATGGACAGGGAGCCGTAGCGCACCCGGGTCGGGAAGAGGGCGGGCAGCGCGGCCGGCATGGCCGCCGTGAAGCAGACCAGGAGCAGGCCCAGCGCGCCCATGCCCAGCGCGACGGCGAGCAGGCTGCCCTGGCGGATCAGCAGCAGGGCCGGAACCGACAGGAACAGGAAGCCCGCGCAGCCGGCCGCGATCACCGGGCGGCGGCCCACCCGGTCGGTGAGCGCCCCCGCGAACGGCTGGACGATCATCATCAGGGCCATCACGCCCAACACGACCAGCAGCCCGTGCGTCTCGTCGTACTTCAGCTCGCTCGTCAGATAGCTCGGCATGTACGACAGCAGCATGTAGTCGGTGACGTTGAAGACCAGCACCAGGCCCATGCACAGCAGCAGCGCCTTCCACTGGCCCGCCACCATCTCGCGCAGCGGCACCTTCGGCCGGGCCGCCTCCGCCTTCTCCACCTCGGCCGCGAACGCCGGGGTCTCCTCCAGCCGCATCCGCAGGTAGAGGCCGATCAGACCCATCGGGCCCGCGATCAGGAACGGGATCCGCCAGCCCCAGGCCAGCAGCTGGTCCGTGGACAGCAGGGCCGTCATCAGGGTGACCAGGCCCGCGCCGCCGATGTACCCGGCCAGCGTGCCGAACTCCAGCCAGCTGCCGAGGAAGCCGCGCCGCTTGTCGGGGGCGTACTCGGCGATGAAGGTCGAGGCGCCCGCGTACTCACCGCCGGTGGAGAAGCCCTGCACCAGCCGGGCGGCCAGCAGGAGCAGCGGCGCCCCCACGCCGATCGCCCCGTACGACGGGATCAGGCCGATCGCGAACGTGCCCGCCGCCATCATGATCATCGTGAGCGCGAGCACCTTCTGCCGGCCCACCCGGTCGCCCAGCGGGCCGAAGACCATGCCGCCGAGCGGGCGGACCAGGAAGGCCGCCGCGAAGGCGCCGAAGGTCGACAGCAGCTGCGTGGTCGGGTTGCCGGACGGGAAGAAGACCTTGCCCAGGGTGACCGCGATGTAGCTGTAGACACCGAAGTCGAACCACTCCATCGCGTTGCCGAGCGCGGCCGCCTTCACGGCACGCCGGACGAGCGCGGGGTCGGTGACGGTGAGGTCGCGGTCACGGTCGCGGGCCGGTACGACCGGCCGGGTCTGCGGGATGACGGCTGTGGCGCTGGCCAAAACGGGGCTCGCCTGCCTTTCGACGGGGACAGGGACGCGGTCCGGGCGGCGGCGGTGACGCCCGGGACCGAAGAACACTGAATCGACCATAGGGCGACTCGGGGCCCTTACGTGGCGTATGCAAATAAGTGCATGGTGCAATTTAATGCGCCGCACCCAGGCGTTTCCGGCCGCTCGCTCCGTGCCGGTCCGAGCGCTCACTGTGATCCTTCTCGCGTCCCGGCGGGCGTCCGGAGGCCGGACAGATTATGGTCTTTCCGGACAAAAGAGGGAGGAACGTCAAGCGAAACGGAGGGTATCCCGGGCCTCCCTCCCGGGGCTGGCGCGCCTCATGGGGTGCGCGGCGGAACCCCCCGGCGTACAGGGTGCCGCGGATGAACGGGGCGGGAGGCCGGCGAGACGTGGCGAACGCGAACGTGCACCGCAGCGGGCGGCCCGGGGACGCCTTCGGCGGCGCGCCGGGTGCCGGACTGCACGCCGCCCGGCTCGCCCTGTGGGCCGTGGTGGCCCTCCTCGCCGCCCGCCGGATGGCCCGCGCCCTGACCGCCCCGAGCGGCGAACGCCTCACCGACCTGGAGACCTGGGTCGGCCCGCACGGCGTCCTGCGCCGGGCGGGGTGCTGAGCTGCCGACGTGCGGCGCCGCTTTGCCGGCCGTGAGGCTACAGCCGCTGGATGATCGTCCCGGTCGCCAGCGCGCCACCCGCGCACATGGTGATGAGGGCGAACTCCTTGTCGGTGCGCTCCAGTTCGTGCAGGGCGGTGGTGATCAGCCGGGCGCCCGTCGCGCCGACCGGGTGTCCCAGGGCGATCGCGCCGCCGTTGACGTTGACCTTGTCCAGGTCCTGCTCGAAGACCCTGGCCCAGCTGAGGACCACGGACGCGAAGGCCTCGTTGATCTCGACCAGGTCGATGTCCTTCAGGGACATGCCCGCCTTGCCCAGCACCGCGCGGGTCGCATCCACCGGTCCGTCCAGATGGAAGTGGGGGTCCGCGCCGACCAGGGCCTGGGCCACGATCCGGGCCCGGGGCCGCAGTTTCAGCGCCCGCGCCATCCGCTTCGACGCCCACATGATCGCGGCCGCGCCGTCCGAGATCTGGGAGGAGTTCCCGGCCGTGTGGATCGCCGTCGGCATCACCGGCTTCAGGCCCGCCAGCGCCGCCATGGAGGTGTCGCGCAGCCCCTCGTCCTTGTCGACGAGCCGCCACATGCCCTGCCCGGCGTGCTGCTCCTCCTCGGTGGTGGGCACCTGCACGGCGAAGGTCTCCCGCTTGAAGCGCTCCTCGGACCAGGCGACGGCGGCCCGCTCCTGCGAGCGCAGGCCCAGTGCGTCCGCGTCCTCGCGGGTCAGCCCCCGGCGGCGGGCGATGCGCTCGGCCGCCTCGAACTGGTTGGGCAGGTCCACGTTCCACTCGTCCGGGAAGGGCTTGCCGGGGCCGTGCTTCGACCCCGAGCCCAGCGGCACCCGGGACATGGCCTCCACGCCACAGCTGATCCCTACGTCGATCACCCCGGTCGCGACCATGGTGGCGACCAGGTGCGAGGCCTGCTGGGAGGAGCCGCACTGGCAGTCGACCGTCGTCGCGGCCGTCTCGTAGGGCAGGCCCATGGCCAGCCAGGCGGTGCGCGCGGGGTTCATGGACTGCTCGCCGGCGTGGGTGACCGTGCCGCCGACGATCTGTTCGACCGCGTCGGCGGGGATGCCGGTGCGGCCGAGGAGTTCCCGGTAGGTCTCGCCCAGGAGGTAGGCGGGGTGCAGATTGGCGAGCGCGCCGCCGCGCTTGCCGATCGGGGTCCGTACGGCTTCGACGATCACGGGTTCGGCGGCCATGGGTGCGGGTCCTCTCCGAGAGGGCTCTCCTCCGAACTAGTACGCGTTCTAGTTCTGTTGTGCAGTCTGCTGACGTGACGTGCATCACCGCAAGAGTCTTGCAGCGGATTACGGGTGCGTGGGCGGCGGATTGGGGCTGTCGTACCCCTTGTCAGTTGTAGAACCCGTTACTACGTTCGCCCCACTCGCTGATGGACCGTCAGATGGCTGGAGCCGCCGATGCCCTGTCCAGCGCTGCCCGACGGGTTCGACTTCACCGACCCCGATCTGCTGCACCACCGCGTGCCCCTGCCGGAGTTCGCCGAGCTGCGCCGCAGCGAACCGGTCCGCTGGATCCCGCAGGCCGGCAAGGTCGCCGGCTTCGCGGACGCGGGCTACTGGGCCGTCACCCGGCACGCGGACGTCAAGTACGTCTCCACCCACCCGGAACTCTTCTCCTCCTCCCTCAACACCGCGGTCATCCGGTTCGACGCGCACATCCGGCGCGAGACGATCGACGCCCAGCGGCTCATCCTGCTCAACATGGATCCCCCGGAACATACGCGCGTGCGCCAGATCGTGCAGCGCGGCTTCACGCCACGCTCGATCCGGGCCCTGGAGGGGCGGCTGCGCGCCCGCGCGGAGGCGATCGTGGCGGCGGCCCGCGCCCGCACCGGCCCCTTCGACTTCGTCACCGAGGTCGCCTGCGAACTGCCGCTCCAGGCCATCGCCGAGCTGATCGGGGTGCCCCAGCAGGACCGGTCCCGGATCTTCGACTGGTCGAACAGGATGATCGCCTACGACGACCCCGAGTACGCCATCACCCAGGAGGTCGGCGCGCGGTCGGCCGCCGAGATCATCGCCTACGCGATGGCCATGGCCGCGGCGCGCAAGCAGTGCCCGGCGCAGGACATCGTCAGCACGCTCGTCGCGGCCGAGGACGAGGGCAACCTGAACTCCGACGAGTTCGGCTTCTTCGTGCTGATGCTGGCGGTGGCGGGCAACGAGACCACCCGCAACGCCATCACGCACGGCATGCACGCCTTCCTCACCCACCCCGACCAGTGGGAGCTGTTCCGCCGCGAGCGCCCGTCGACCACCGCCGAGGAGATCGTGCGCTGGGCGACCCCGGTCAACGCCTTCCAGCGGACCGCCACCCAGGACACCGAGCTGGGCGGGGTCCGGATCGCCCAGGGCGACCGGGTCGGCCTCTTCTACGCCTCCGCCAACCACGACCCCGAGGTCTTCACCGACCCCGACGCCTTCGACATCACCCGCGATCCCAACCCCCACCTCGGCTTCGGCGGGGGCGGCCCGCACTACTGCCTGGGTAAGTCACTGGCCGTCCTGGAGATCGACCTGATCTTCAACGCCGTCGCCGACGCGATGCCCACCCTGACCCTGACCGAGGCCCCCCGGCGGCTGCGCTCGTCCTGGATCAACGGGGTGAAGGAGCTGATGGTGCGGGTCTGACCCGGTCCGTCCCTCACTCCCGGCCGGAGGCCAGCGCCGCCAGGGCCGCGGCGGTGAGGGCCGCGATCAGCAGGGGGAGCGCAAGCCCGTGGTGCAGGACCAGCCAGCCGCCCAGGCAGGCGCCGGCGAACATGGCGGCCGCGGAGGCGGTACGGCGCCGGGAGCGGTGGCCGGTGGCGTCGCCGAGCGGGGACTCGGCGGCGAGGCCGGTCAGGGTCATGGTCAGGACCGTGGTGGTCAGGTCGGCGACGCCCAGTTTGCGGACGGTGGCGTTGCGCAGGCCCATCGCCAGGGCGGTCAGCGCGATGAGCGCGTACGTCGTGCCGACCGTGCCCGGCCGGACGAAGGCCACCGCCGCCGACCCGCCCACCAGCACGGCCTCCGCCGCCAGCGCCAGCCGGGCCCACCTTCTGCGCGACACCGCGGCGAAGCGGGCCGCCACCCGGCCGCCCGTCACCGCGCCGGTCAGGAAGCAGCCGAGCGACGCGGCCGTGTGGGGCACCGAGAAGCCCGGCGCCCCGGCGGCCGCGAAGCCCAGGACGACCACGTTGCCGGTCATGTTGGCGGTGAAGACCCGGCCCAGCCCCAGATAGCTGACCGCGTCGATCAGCCCGCTCACCACGGTCAGCGTCAGCAGCACGGCCACCAGGCGCACTCCACGCGCCTCCCGGTCCGGGGCCTTCGGCGGTTCCTGCGGTGCGGGCGTCCTCGTCACCGCTCCACTCCACCACGCGTGGCGGCGCGGGACGGGGAACGCGCGGGCATACACGCGCACCCCCGCCCGGGAGGGGCGGGGGTGCGGTGGCTCACATCGGCGCGGTCGACGCGCGGGGAACGGCTCAGTACCAGCCGTTGGCCTGCCAGAAGGACCAGGCCTTGACCGGGCTGCCGTAGCGGGAGTTCATGTAGTCCAGGCCCCACTTGATCTGGGTGGCG